>JAZKFV010000017.1:15229-36953 GCA_040386195.1 Pseudomonadota bacterium
TTGAGGTTGAGGTTGAGGTTGAGGTTGAGGTTGAGGTTGAGGTTGAGGTTGAGGTTGAGGTGGCATTACATTTTTTGCATTATATGCACGAACTTCAGCTAACCACCTTGCGTCAATTTTGTTAAGAGTTGCAATATATTGGCTCCACTCAGAATCGTCTTTCAAAGCCGTACGTAGAGCTAATTGAGGATCTTTTTCTGCGTAAATTGTGGCAATTTCCACTAACGCTTTCAAGGCTAATTCTTTTGTGTTGTCAACAACAAATCGTAATAAATTAACATTTTCTTTCCGATTATAGTGACGCGCAACAAAATTTAAGAGTCTAGTAGTTTGATCATTAGGAATGGAATTTTGATCTAAAACGGCATTTAAAATAACCTCAACAGCTTGAGGATTTTTCTTATGACCTTCACCAATCCATTTTAAAATATTAAGAGCAGCATCAATTTGCGCTTCTTGATCTGGTTGAGTTTGACTCGGTTTTGCCCCAGGCGAACTCAAAGTCTGTTGATGTGAAGCGCCTGTTTGCCCTCCAAGCCCTAAAGACGGTTCTTGCTTTGGAAAACTCTCAGGGGCATATTCATCATCAGAATTATCCTCATCTCCTTGTTCTATTACTGGTAAAGCCCGAGATGTTGTTTTTGGTTTTGAACCCAAAAGATTTGGAGCGGATTCTGTTCTAACCACTCCGGCTCCCAAAGTTCCGCGTTGAACCTGTGTAGGATTAGAGATAGGATCTTGTCTTGGTAACAATATATCACCGCCCAGATTACTACTTTGAGAAGGTATTTTATTTTTTACCACCCTTTCAAGATTTGTTTTAAAAC
The DNA here is from genome assembly GCA_040386195.1 of Pseudomonadota bacterium. Lineage (GTDB taxonomy): Bacteria > Pseudomonadota > Alphaproteobacteria > Rickettsiales > UBA1997 > JAJTCH01. Next base: position 16,057 of record JAZKFV010000017.1, read on the forward strand.
CTGTTTGTTGATGAGTAAGTAACTCACCTTGCGCAGGGAATCGAGCTAGTAAAACATTAAATCTTCCTAGGTCTGCCACTCCAATCTCACCAATTCCAATGCCAAGATCTTGTTCGTTAATTGCACCGAATTTTGTAAACATTTCTTCAAAAACACCAACTCTCTCACTATCTGATGATCTAGTAAATTTCGACATTAGATCCTTTAGCAAAGTTTGTGCGGATTCATTATTTGACACATTTTGAACTTGAGGAGCTGTTGTTGACAATTGATCTGGGTTTTTAGGCTGTGCAGAACTTCCTTCATCAGCAATAAATGGATTTTGATCAGTATCTTTTCCAACAGAATCCTGAGAAATTGATTCTGTTCGTTTGGGACCACGATCATCAAGCTCTTCTTCAGAGCCAGAATCTTCAGCTTCCGGAACTCGATTTTGATTTTGGTCACCATGATCAGATTCTGAATCTTGAAATTCTTCCACCTTACCTTCGACCGAAGGCTGAACGTGTGACATTTGTGATCCGTCTTGTGAGGATCGCCCTGAATCCACAGGTTGAGTTGGCTTCGGCAAATTCTGAGTTTGAACTTGAGGTTGAGAGAAACCTGAAGTTTGATCTTCTGGATTTGGCATAGAAAGCATATCAACGCTTGACATCTCATCAACAGGCAAAACAACTGATCTAGAAGTTGCTGCTAATTTAGCATCTTGATCAAAAATTTCTTCATCAGAATTTCCGGCTTCACCAGTTGATTGTGGCCGACCAACCGCCTTTCTCCCCAATGTTCCCCTGGCAACCGGAGAAGTTGTAGTTTGAGTTGAAGAACGGGATTGGTCTTGTGATACGGCGTGAATAGCACGATTCAGCTCCAAATTTAAATTTATCAACTCACCCAGCTTAGCCCTTAAATCCCTCAGAGCTAGATTGTTACTCCTAATTTCTTTAATACGCGCCGAAATCGCCGTAGCATATTCTTTTGCCAATTCTTGATGACCAACTTCTAGATTTTGATCTAGAGGTTTTTGAGCCTTTTTAACCTGAGGTAATTCAAGATAAATCAAATTGCGAATTTTATTTAAAACACCCACAACATCATTTTGTTGATGATCACGCATAGAATCAATCGTTTTGGTGATATCATCCAAAGCTGGTAACATTACAACCCTTCTTTGCGCTCTATCTAATGTAGCATTCAAATTATCAATTGCGCTCACCAACCCAGGAGCCAAAGTTTGATCTTGTGAATTCAAGTTATCAATAAAGTTGTTAATAAATTTATCAAGAGCCTTGCGATACGACATTATGTCATCAACGCTTACTAGTTCTAAATTAGACAAAAATTCACTATCAGTTGTAGCTGACAGCGGCTTTAGAAAATTAAAAATATCAACTAATCTTTTACAGACTTCTTTTTGATCAGCACCTGCTTTTTCTAAAGCATTAGCAGTCACATCCACCTCTTGCAATAGTCTCAAAGTTTGTGATAATTTTGCCTTAACTTCATCTTGAATTTCTTTTACTTGCTCAGCACTCCTAAGTTGGGGTTGATTATCAGTCGAAGCGCCAGCGCCATTATTTCCCAACTCAACTTCTGGTGCTGTTTCCAGTATTTCTTTGTCAGAAACAAAGGTACGTCTTACACCGGTGAAGAATGCTTTAGCTCTTTTCATATTTTCTTTTTTTTGATCAGTATTGTTAATAATTGGTCTTTGCTCCACTTTTGCAGGTTGTGGTGTTGCAGATAAAGTTTGAGCTATTGAAGAGGTTTTGGCTCTTTGTAGCAAAATGCTCTGCAATTCTTTAGTAAAAGAATCTAGTTGAAAAATAAATCGCTCTTTACCGTTTAGCAATTGTTTTAATTCATCATCCTGCAGAATAACATCCATAATCACAACAATTTCTTGGGGATCTATCTCAAGAATCTCCCGAGGAACTTCTTCTTCATCAATAGCACTTGGAGAATCGCCAAAATCTAATTTTTTAACAACTTGCTGCGTATCATCTAATTCGTAATCTGTTTTTAATTTTTTAGTACTTGATAGTAAATGTTTAGCAAAATTTATTTGGGATTCTTTAGTTGTTGAAGTAATCATTTTATTCACTCTTGCCAATATCTGATCTTCATCTTCAGATTCAAAAGCGGATTCTGTTATAGCAGAATATATCTCAGCTAACTTACTACTAACTTCTTCCGGAAAGACTCCTGTTACAGCATAAGTTGTCTTAACTTTAATCAATGATTCTGTTAATTCTTTAAAAGCTTTCTCAATTTTGTCTGTCTTTTTTCTGAATTTGGAAACCGTAACGGATTGTTCAGGAGTTTCCTGTGCTGGCTTTATAGAAGCGGGAGTAGTATAAGGAGTTCGAATACCTGGTTTTGGTTCTTCCAGAATTTGCGGCTGCGTTTCTTTAATAAGTTTCAAAAAAAGTTCTCTCTGCTTTATAAGCGCACTACTATCTCTTGGATCCGGATTAAGATTTTTTACTCTAACTGCAAACAAACTGAGGGCTTGTCCTAATGTCACAAAAATAAATTCTCCTCTTTCTCGAAATAAATTATCGACTGAATTCGTTACCGACGAAAGCTCTTCACTTGATAATTCTTTTGGGTCTTTTTTATTAAAAGCTTCTAAGTTTCTTAAAAGCATTCTCTCTTGCAAATCCAACTCTTGTTCTAATAGTTTTTTTACAACTTCTGGAGATTGAAGAAAAGTGACAAAATCTTTAGTTTGGGGTTGATCAAGAGAATTTAATGCCGCAGATAAGTTGTTAATGAATCTAGAATGAGGGTTTATTATAAAATGAAACTTATCTAGCGTTAAAGTTGCGTTCACAATAAAAAGCTCTCTCAACTTTATTTGCAATTGTGCATAAAATTCCTTTACTTCGTTTTGATTTGACGGAACTTTGAGACTCGCAAGATTAGCTTTTTGTGGGCCCAAAGTATCATTTACCTCGTGAATACTGGTTAAAGCATCTGAAAATGGCTTAACATTCACTGGCTCTGAAAAAATATCTGGCGCAACTTCTACCAAAGCAGCTCGTAGCTTAGGGCTAGTTTGTTCTAATAAATTATTAGCGTTAACAGAATAACTTCTCTCATCACTTTGGTTTTGAGATTTCTGCACCTTGTCACCAACTAATTCATAACTCGCTGAGGCAACAGCCAGAAATAGCGCTCTTCTATCATCAAAAGTCAATTTATCGCAAATTGGCAGAGAATTCTTATTTAGCGGATCTCGTGGATTTTTTTGCATTAACTGCAAAGCATCAAGCAGCAGCTGTTCATCCTTTCTATTCGCTGCTAAAATTTTCTTCAAATCCAACATTTTTTGAACTAGCTCTGCGTTATTCTCAACTACTGACCCAATCAAATAGTTAACTTCAATAATCAACTCAATTGCCTTTGGCACAACTCCAGGTGCGAATTCGTGAATAAATGCACGTTGTAGATCTGACGATACTGCTGGAACCGTCTTTCCGTGCTGATCTTTGGCTTCTTTTTGAAAAATCTGAGTGACTGTTTGTGATAGAGCTTGGGAATAATCTTGATCAGTTAATCGAGGCATTATTTTAACATTGTTGCCGCTCGCATCAAATGATGGTTGGTGTGTGAATTTTGTGTCCGCACCTTCATCTCTGCGAGCATTAACCGCCAAAAAAATTATCGCTTTTTCTGGAGTAAAAACCAAATCTGGTCTCTTCAAAACTTTATCCCCTGTAAGTGATGCTAAATCATCAATCCGATTTTTAGTTACCAAGATATTTAATAAGTCTGACAAGGTTTTGCCATCCTCGCTGTTAAATCGTTTTTTTAAAATACGTATACCCTTGTTAACAACCCGACCCAAGTCACGAGAGATAATTGCGTTGATTACTTGATGATCTGATTGATCACCATCCGAATCTGATTGAGAATTTTCTATACTACTAAGAGACCTTACCAAAGATGGAGGTTTTTGAGGTCTGAGTTCTCTTGGTGATGGGTTGCCATTAAAAGATGACCTACTACTAGACATTCTTCTGAGTCCTGCAAATGACATTTGGGGGACTGCTTCTTCTGAAGTCTGCGCTTCTGGCGCTTGTGTAGCCGGTGGCTCTTCTGGCAGAACTTGCGTTCTTGCAGTTCTTGGCGTCATTACCGATTCATCGGAGACAGATCTTCTTGGTGATGGCAAAACAAGTGGCGGAACAAAATTATCAGAACGCATTGGTGCAATACTATTAGATCTTTTAAGTTCTGGCGCAGCTTGTTCTTCTGAAGTTTGTAAATTTTCTACGAATATTTGAGGATTAATATATGGACCAACTATTTCTGTAAATATTGCTGGAGCGCTTGGAAGGTTTGTTTTTATGAGTTCGACAACTAATTTTTCTCTTAGTTGTGGCGAAAGTTTTTCTGTAAACTGCCTTTTAGCTTTACCATCCTTAGAAATCTCTTCAGCTTTTACAAACGCAACACTTGCAATTTGACCTGTGAATAAATTTTTTATAAATCCTAGAATTTGCTCATCATTAGCATCAGCACTCAGTCTCTGGTCTTCATCTATAGATTCTTGTAACTTATTTGCTATATCTCGTAATAATTCTTTTTGTTTTATTGCCAAATCCGATTGGGTTTTTTGATTTGGGGTGAGTTTCAAAGGGCTTTGTAACGGTGTAATTGTTACACCACCTCTTTCGACAAATTGTTGAAGAGCTTTGATTACAGCAGCTTTGTTATTAATAGAAACATTACTATTGGTAAATCCTTTTAAAATAGAACCATCCGGCGATACTTTTCTAATTAACCCATGAATTTGTTCTTGATTTTCGTCACTAGCTGTCGTTTCTATTGCAACTTTTACTGCATCAGACCACAAGATCGAAGATTCTTTTTTCCCCTCTTGCAAAACATACATTGCCACTCTCGACATAAACATTTCTTGAGTTTCACCATCTCGAATAGACATCTTATTGCTTTGCGAGACAGACAGAAATTCTGCCATCTTTCGATCTCGCATTAAAACCAGTAAATCACTCTGTTTTTCTAAATCTAAATCTTCAGATTCTATAATTTGCGTTAATCTGTCTTTTATGGAGAATAGCTTTTTTTTCTTTGGCTCTTCTTGTGCTGGCTCTAGATCAATATTTTGTTGAGTTGTTTGGCTTACAAGATGCCCAAATATTCCTCGCTTTTGTTCAGGTAATTTATCCATTTGATCAACAGATAAATCTTCCAGACTCAGCTTGTTATCTTCTAAATACTGAACACAACTTTCCAAAATTTTTAATTGCGAATCATCCTCTGGTATACCATCTACAGCCTTATTAAGTTGTTCAGCCCAAGATTGTTGAAGATTTTTATCGGCAAAATCTGGCACACCATCTGCAGCCTTATTAAGTTGTTCAGCCCTTTCTATATCTTTAAGTCGTTGCGCTTTTCTATCTAATGGCACATCGTCATCACTATCACTTTGAGCCTGCACGACACCTTGTCGAACTACTTTTTTGTGCGCCTCCAAATATAGCCTAGATTCACTAATATCTTTTCCCGAGATTTCTTTTGTTTTTGCCATTTTGACTTTTAGATCATCAATATGCTGATGACGAACCGACCAAAGCATGGTTGATAATCTAATCAATTTGGAGATTTCTTCACGATGATCAAAATCATCTTCCGAAGAAAAACGCTCAAATTGAGCGTGTGAAATTACAGCTCTCAACCTTGTTGGCGCAGCACCATTTGCAGTTTTGTTAGTAGCCACTTTCAACTCTTCAGACAATAGAGGTCTAACAAAACCTTCTAATAGAAAAAATCTTTTATGAGGATTTTTAGTATCTCTTATAATTTGATCAATTGTGATTGCATGTTGATTGTGCTGAAAAAAAGACTCGACAATTTGTAAATAATCATCCAATTCAGGATTTTTTATTTCCAACCTCTTAACAAGCTCTTGATAATCATTTTGAGCTACTGATTCCTTAATTCTAACAAAATATTGACGGTAATTTTTTAATAATTTTCCTATCAATTCATCTTTTTTTAGCGCCTCTTCCCGCAATGACGCAATAGCCTCTTCTCCACAACCCAACTCCATACCAGCAATTTCCATTAGGTTTTGTAAGCGCTCTTGCTGATCTGAAGTTTCTTGCAAAATTGTAACAAAAACACTTCTAGTAGATGAATTTTCAACAATATATCTAATTGCACTTTGGACATGATCTTGATCAGTCTTATTTTGTGTTTTTAGCCCTTGTGTCTTCATTTTTAAATCTTAATTAAACCGGTTTATAGATGTGGATTGCTTCGGATTGTCCGAGTTTGTGAAAATAATTGGCGTAGCTCTAAAAGTCAAAAGGATATTGGGGTTTTGTTGGTTTGAGTTGGGGATTGGAAGTTGGTGAAAAATTTTGGTGGTTAATATTAACGCTAATTCAAGTGGTTGAACAATTAAATTAGCGTTAATATTATTTGATTTTATACAATTCAGATAGATTTGATTGTGCCAAAACTACCTAGAAATACACCAAACTTTATTGACGGCTGCCACCAGAGCTATTGCTTCTATGGCTTGTAGATCCCAACTCCACCTCTTGACCAGTGCTAGTGCTGGATGCAAAATTGGCACTTGTTGCTACAGAAGGTGTTGTTCTAACTACAGGAGGAGCTGCTCTAATTAATTCAGCTAGATTCAAAAGATTTGGGTTGAATGCTGATGCGCCTTGTCTTGTTTGAGTTGGTTGACTCAAAAGATTTAGGTTTATCGCTGGCACACCTTGTCTTGGTTGGGTTGGTTTTGGATCTTGATCGTGATCAGAATCTGATTCTTCCGAAGAATCGCGATCAACAACTTCTAAATTTGGAGATTGCGGCGCATCAACTCTTGGGCTGTCTTCTCGAGGAGTGCTTTCGCGAGGAGTATCCAAAGAACCTGATAGATTTGATTGCTGCGAACCTAAACGATTTCCCCTTGGCGTAGAAGGCATTTTTAATTTTTCAACCTCAGTTTCCAGAAAATTCATTATAGCCCCGGCATCTTTCGGAGCTACATTTTCAGAGGTGAGATATGTAATAATTTTAGCCCTCTTAGCTCCGATTTCTTGAGCACTTCCATAAAAAATATTATCCCTCGCATATTGAACAAAAGCATTTTTTGCTTCCAACACTTCCGTTTCAAGTTGTTTAGCTGTACTAGAAATGGATTTTGTATTGTTTTTATCTTTTTGAACTAATCTCTCTCCCCTATCCAGAACTTTAATGGTTTCTTTAACTATTTCTTCAGGAGGCGTTTTTTTATTTTTAACTGCTTTTGCTAACTTACTTTTTGCTTCCTCATATTTTTTCGGCAAATCCTTATCAGAAACTGGTTTTGTATGTACTCCAATAAAAGAAAATTCTCCTGTTCCAACATATCTTGGGCTAGAGCTTTCACCTTGCTCTTCTTGAAGTGATGGCTTTTTTGATCTAGGCGTTAAACCAATTTTATCAAATACAGATTTCTTTCTCGCCTCTGGCTTCGGCTCTGATTCTGGCTCTGGATGCTGAGACTTAAACAAAGGTGATGTCCGAGAAAATAATGACTCCCTTATTTGTCTTCTTGAATTTAGATTTTCTACTGCGTTAGCTGCTTTGGCCGCATTAACAAGCAAATCATCAAAATTTTTTAGTGTTGAATTAGATGCCGACAATTTTTCTAAGACCAATTTAGCAATTGAAGGATCTTGAGATTCAACCGCAATATCAACAAGGGTTTTAATTCCTTTTGTGGGTAGAGAATGATCATAGCCAACAGTAGTTATTGCAAGAAGACTTGGAGCCCGGTCAAGAATTATCCGAATAGCTTCCAATCTGATCTGTGGAGAAATTGCTTTTTTAGTGCTGCAAAATTGAGTAGCTATATCTAACCAATTTGAATTTGTAGCTCGCTCTCCAAAGTCTTTTATATATTCTTCTAAAAGCTCTAAATGCCCAGTGTTAAACTTGTCACTATTGCTAATTTCATTTAAAAGTAAGACCAGAGATGGAAGATCCATAACAACATGATCAGCCATATGTCTTATGAATTGACCGATGTTTTCAATATTATTATTTTTAATATATGATGTATATTTTTTTAATATCTCCTTATTTTGCTCATCTGAATATTGGTGATCAGAATTATTTTTAAAATCATTCTTAAAATTACTTTCTTGCGAAGTCAAACCAACCTGGGTTGAAATTCCATCGTTTTTTAAATCTCTCTTTCTAGCATTCAAAACTTCCAGAGCAGCACCGGAAAGAGGTTTATTATTATCAGCTACAAGAATAAATTTTTGCAAGACAACATCTGGCTGAAGCTTTAAAAAATAATCATAATAACTCTTCTTTTGATTCAAATCTAATGGCGAACCTTCTAAGACAGACGTTAATAAGCGCAAATCTTCTGAGTTGCCTACGGATAGTTTATATAAATTTAATGCCGCCACCAATTTAGATTCTGAAGATTGGTATAAATTGGCCATAAGAGCTTGTCCAAGTCTTTGTGTTTCAATATCATTACTAGCAAAAAGTAGTGATTGCTGAAACCACAATTCACGATTTGGATCGCTTTGAAATAAAACGCCCCCGGAAATATTTTTTATTGCCGCTTGAGTTCTTTGAGCATCTTTTTTAGACAAGGATTTTAATGTGTCTAAAAAATCAACCATAAATTCAACTGCCGCTGTAATATTCTCAGCATCATAAGGATTATCAGAATAGTGTCTTTGGAATAAGTTTGAAATCTGACCTTGCAAACCTGCAAATCTTTGATCCAAAACTGACTCAACAATCGCTTGGGTGATTTGCATTAAATTCTGATCTTGAGCAAGAATTTGTGGGTCAAATGTTGCCGCAAGCTCTAAATTATTATTCATCACTTCCGTTATAACATCTCGCAATTCTGCTTCTGAATGATATTTAGAAAAAATATTGGCTTTATTAACTATAATTTCACCATCTTTTTTGAGCGCTGCCTTTAGATCGTTGGTTATAACAATTTTGGCAGTTGCAACTATTCTACTATCTTCTGGAGTAGTTGATTCTTTTAAATGTTCAATTATTACGGCCGCCAATTCTGCATTTTGAATATAGCTAGATAATTCTCGTAGATTTGGATCCAATTTTCTAAGAGCAGTTAAGAAAGCTTCAGCATCTTGATTATTTTGAAATGATCTTTTGGTATCATCAATTTTTTCTGATAATTTTTGTTCTTTTGTTTTTCCAGCTTTTTTTAATAAAATTAAAATTTCTGGATCAGCATTAGACTGTTCTGCTAGTTTATTAAAAGCAGCCAGAGTATCAATATTTTCTATTCCCTTAACAATTGCATCAATAATTAATGCATCAGGAATTTCATCAACTTTGGCTCGCGTGGTAAAGTTTATAATTTCAGCTATATTCAGCTGATTAGTTTTAAATTGTTGCGCAAAATCAGTGCCAAATTTTTCGATCAAATTAATTCTTGCAGTTAAAGTTCTAACAAGTGGATTTTTGTTAAAATCAGCAAGTTTTTCTGTGATGATTTCTTGTCTTAGCTTTTGAGTCGCCTCTGCCAATACTTTTTCTTTTTCCGGACTAAAAGTTGTTAAAGCTAAAAATCTTGTTTTAAGTAATTGAGGATCCAGTGTGAGCAAAGCTTTATATCGCTGATCCTCATCCAATTCTTGCTGGTCAGCTTCTTGCTTTATGCCTTTTTTCATCGTTTCAATTGCTAATTGAAATCTATTGAGATGTGCTGGGACTTTAATAATTTCTTGGACAATTTGATCAATAGTTTGCTGATTCAACTTGGGTTCTTGGTGTTCAATAATGTCAATAATATCTCTAAGTACATCTGGGTGTAGTTTTTTACTCACCACATAATTGATTTTAAAAAAGATTTGCATTGCACTTTTTGTATCACTTTGTATTTCGCTTTCAATCTTACTAAGATGTGCTGCAAGTAACGCATTTCTTATATGAGTTCCAATGCCGCTTATATCTTTTGCATCCAATAATTCAGTTGGTTCTATACCCCATCCTTCAAATTGTAGCGCACCACCGTATAAATCTTGACCTCCTATAGCAGCAGCAATATTGGAAAATACAGCATCTCTTCTTTGTTCTGTTTCCAATAAATATCCACCTGTATTCGGATTATATTGATAAAATTTATCTCCGAAATATCGAATTAAATCATCAAATTTACTCTCTTCTATTTGTGTTTTAATGTATAATAATTCTTCATTAGGTAAAATTAAATTTTGCTGAGGTCTCATAATTATTTTAATAATTTTTGATTGATAATAATATGTTTATATCTCCCAAAGATAGTAGGGATGCAAAGCAAGCTCTTTTAAATAAATAAAAAAGTCAAGATTATTTTGGCTCTTACAAACAAATCATCAAACATTCAACATCTCTTCTTTTTTAGCGTCAATTTCAGAAAAAACATCTTCCCAAGTTCCGGTTGTTGAAGCTTTGGAATATTCAGTGACGCGGTTTTCGAAGAAGTTGGTGTGTTCAACGCCGTTAAGAATTTCATCGAGCCAAGGTAGCGGGTTGTTGTCGATCATATAAATATCTTTTAAACCAAGCTGATTCAAACGGCGGTCGGCGATGTAGCGAATGTAGCGTTTCACTTCTCTGGCAGTTAAGCCTTCAATATTGCCCATTTCAAAAGCTAAATCGATAAAGGCATCTTCAAAGTGAACGATGGTGGCGCAGGCTTCGTAAAGGTGACCGCGCAGTTCCTCGTCCCAAACTTCGGGGTTTTCTTGCACGAAAGTTCTAAATAATTTGATGATCGAATTAGTGTGCAAACTTTCATCGCGAACTGACCAGGTGACGATTTGTCCCATTCCTTTCATTTTGCCAAATCTTTGAAAATTAAGCAAAATAGCAAAAGAGGCAAAAAGCTGCAAACCTTCGGTGAAGCCGCCAAACACCGCTAAAGTGGTGGCAATATCCTTCTTGGTTTTCACGCCAAATTTGTGCATATAATCATATTTATCCTTCATCTCCTTATATTTCATAAAGGCGCTATATTCTTCTTCAGGCATTCCAATGGTATCGAGCAAATGTGAATAAGCAGCAATGTGCACCGTTTCCATATTTGAAAATGCCGCCAACATCATTTGCACTTCAGTGGGCTGAAACACTTGGGCGTAATGTTTCATATAACAATTATTGACCTCAATATCCGCCTGAGTGAAGAAGCGGAAAATTTGGGTCAGCAAGTTTTTTTCACCCTGAGTTAAATTATGTTTCCAGTCGCGCACATCATCCGCCAAAGGAACTTCTTCGGGAAGCCAATGAATTTGCTGCTGCTTGAGCCATGCTTCATAAGCCCAAGGATATTTGAATGGTTTGTAGATTGGTTTGGAATCGAGTAAGGACATAAATTTTAATGATTAATTATTAATGATTAATGATGTAGATGAACACTATATTTAGTATGGTAAGCGAATTTTTGGCACAACATATTGTGTTATAAGTTAGATTTGGGAAAGTTTTTTTGCAAGGGAAAATTGGGAAATTTACTTGAATAAATCGGAGTGGGTTCCGGTTCTTTCAAAAACGATTGATTCTTCAGAAACTTTATAAACCAAAAGCCAATCTGGCTCAATGTGCAACTCTCTTGAGCCTTCGTAACTGCCAATTAATTTATGGTCTTTGAATTTTGCTGGTAGCAGTTTGTCTTGTTTTAACAACTCAATAATATGTTTTATTTTGTCAACATTCTTCCCTCTTTTATGCATCAAAGCATATTCCTTGCTGAACTTGTTTGTAAAAATTATTTTTTTCATTGGTGATTGAAATTTTGGTTATTTTTTTATGGCTTTATCAAGGTAGGCAAAGGCTGCTTCGGTAGTATCAAAAGATGGAAGTTTATGTTCTTTATTTCTCGATTCTTCAAGCGCCGCAATAGTGTCGTTGTTTAAAATTCTAATCACACCATCATCACGAATCAATATTTTAGCCTTAAGGCGCAAGGCTTCAAGCACATAATCTTTAATAGAAACACCAAGATGAATGGCGGTTATTTTGAGTTTTTTATATTCGTCTTCAGGAATTTCTATAGTCATTTTGGTCATAAAATTTTAAAAAAATGTTAGTAATTACAGCAATACAGCTTTTAGTATTTACAGCATAATGTCAATATTTTATTCAGTTGATTTTTTGACCCTGATTATTAGATTACGAGCCTCTTTACTTTTCTATCTTATCAATCTTAAAAAATATAAACCTATGTCAGTTCTAGTTGGAAAAACTGCGCCAGATTTCACTGCAGCTGCGGTGATGGCCGATAATCAAGTTAATGATAAATTTAATTTGCACTCTTTTTTAAAAGGCAAAATTGGAGTTTTGTTCTTTTATCCTTTGGATTTTACTTTCGTTTGCCCTTCTGAAATTATCGCTTTTAACCACCGTTTGAAAGAATTCAAAGACCGCGGCGCCGAAGTGATTGGCGTTTCAGTTGACTCACATTTTTCTCATATCGCTTGGAAAAATACTGCCGTTAATGATGGCGGAATTGGTCAAGTGCAATTTCCATTGGTTGCCGATTTAACCAAACAAATTGCTCGTGATTATGATGTTTTAATCAACGAAGCTGTAGCTCTAAGAGGCACTTTCTTGATCGACCAACAAGGCGTAGTTCGCCACCAAGTTATCAACGATTTGCCACTGGGCAGAAATATTGATGAAGCAATCAGAATGGTTGACGCTCTAAAATTCTTCCAAGAAAACGGCGAAGTTTGCCCAGCTGGATGGAACAAAGGCAAAGACGGAATGAGAGCTGATGCTAGAGGTGTGGCGGAATATTTAGCAAAAAATTCTGACAAATTGTAAAATAAAAATAGTCGTAAGTCGTAAGTCATAAGTCGTAAGTTGGATGATAATTCGTAAATTTGAGGATATTTTGGTTTGGCAAAAATCTCAGGGTTTTGCTGTAGAAATTTATGCAGTTTTTGGTGGTATGAAGGATTTTGGTTTTAAAGACCAGATTCTTCGTGCTGTAGTATCTATTTCAAGCAATATTGCTGAAGGATTTGACAGAAGCTCTGACGCTGATTTTAGCAGGTTTCTATATATAGCAATCAGCTCTTGTAGCGAAGTAAGGTCAATGATTTATCTTGCAGAAAAATTACACTATCTGTCAAACGAGCAAAAAATTAACTTTATCAAAAGCAGTAATGAAATATCTAAAATGATAAGAGGTCTAATCAAATCCCTAACCAAAAAGCCACAAACACTCACAACTTACGACCTATGACTTACGACTCACGACTTACGACTCACGACTCACATTAATTCTTATGAAACAAGATTATTACCAAACCCTCGGAATCTCTAAATCCGCTAACGCTGATGAAATAAAAAAAGCCTATCGCAAATTGGCGATGCAATATCATCCGGATCGTAATCCGGGAAATAAAGAGGCGGAGAAAAAATTTAAAGAAGCGACTGAGGCTTATGAAGTTTTGAAAGATGAACAAAAACGCGCCGCTTTTGATCAATATGGTCACAGCGCTTTTGAGCAAGGTGGACAAGGCGGCGGATTTGGTGGACAATCTCAAGGCGGCTTTAATGATTTTGCCGATATTTTCAGCAGCTTTGGTGATATTTTTGGTGATTTGGGTGGTGGAAAAAAGAAGCGCAGCTCAGCTTTGCGCGGCTCCGATATTCGTTACAATTTAGAAATTAGTTTAGAAGAAGCATTTGCGGGCGTGAGCAAAAAAATTAGCTTCAACATTGCCAGCACTTGCGGCACTTGCAGCGGCTCTGGCGCGGAAGGAAATAGCAAACCAGAAGATTGCACAACTTGTCGCGGCTCAGGCAAAATCCGCGCGCAACAAGGTTTTTTCATTGTTGAGCGCACTTGCACAACTTGCAACGGCGTTGGGCAAATCATTAAAAACAAATGCAAAACTTGCGGCGGGCAAGGCAGAGTTGATCGCGAAAAAGTTTTATCAGTAAAAATTCCTGCCGGCGTTGAAGATGGCAATCGCATCAGACTAGCTGGCGAAGGCGAAGCCGGCGCACGGGGCGGACAGGCGGGAGATTTATATGTATTTATCTCAATTAAAAATCACAAATTTTTTGACCGCAAAAGCGACGATATTTATTGCGAAATTCCTATCAAAATGACCACCGCTGCACTTGGCGGCTCAGTAGAAATTCCAACCATTGACGGCACAATTACCAAACTCATAATTCCCGAAGGCACCCAAACCAACGATCAATTTCGCCTTAAATCTAAAGGCATGACGGTTTTGAACAGCGGCGGCAGAAGAGCAGATATGTATGTGAAAATTTTTGTCGAAACCCCGGTGAAATTAAACGCTGAGCAAAAAGCTTTAATGGAACAGTTAAACAAATCTATCGGCAATAAATCTAATCCAAAATCAGAAGGATTTTTTGATAAAATGAGTGGGTTTTTTAAGTAATACCATTTCCAATCTTAAATGAGGGATGTGAATTTTAGGGCGAGGCTGCGTAAGCCTATTAAACATAGGTGCGCAAAGCCGAGACCCGCGAAATTCGCATTCATCATTTAAGAGTGGAAATGGTATAAGGATACTGCCAAAAAACTTTGGTGGTGACTCAATTTCAAATCATTATTAAACCTAAATTTACAACTACTGTTGTTTTAGCTTCGATTTTTCACCTAAAGGTTCTGGATTAACTTCAGCAAATCTAACCTTTACTTCCTTTGATGGCATCAATTCATCTGATGTTGAAACTTCTTCACTGGTTGATGGCTGATTTTTTAATGAAGCTTCATTGGCAATTATTTGATCTAATATTTCATCTACTTTTAGCACAGAATATAAAGGATTGTCCCCATGTTTTTCTGAGAACATTTTTTTAAATTCTTGCACGCTAGGAGTTGGAGTTCCAGTGGGAACATTTTTCTGGTAATTTTTGATATATGTATTTAGTTCGCCTCGAATTTTTTGAGGGTCAATTCTTTGAGCATATTTAGCGTCAACCTCAACGCAGCTCGTTAATAATTGTAACAATAAAGTTCTTGATTCTGGATTATATTCAAAAAGTTTATCTTTGTTTTGGCAAAGCTCAGCAACAAAACTTATTACCTCATCATGATCCGTTTCTTCTAGCCTATTAACAGATAATTTTGCTTGACCCCAAACTTTTGTTTTTTCTTCCCTGACAAAAGAAACTTCCAGACGATCAACACCCAAATTCCATTGATGCATCGGCTCAAAAGAATCGGTATCGTAGACATTAATTTTTAGCATCGTATTTGTTGTTTTATCTAAAACTTCAAAAGTGATGGATCTTTTTTTACCAGATGTGCTTTTTTTATAAGTTGCAGATTTATCAATTCTATATTTCGTTGTGTCGCGGAATATGTTTGCAATATCCTTCATTGCTGCGGTTGGTTTTTGAGGATCAAAATGTGCTATTTTTAAGCAACAATTAAGATCTTTTGGAACTCTTGTGAATTGTAATAGAGGCTTTCCTTCTGAGGTAAATGGCTCAAGAAGAGTTTCATAAACAGGGCTACCATAAAATATGATACCAGTTGAGCCCGGAATATTAAGTCTCGCTCTTAAATCTTGGGTTTGTTCAGTTATTTTTTCCAGAGTTTTAGTTTCCGCCAAGGTAAAAGTTTCTAAAAAATCTTCAGGATGTTGTTTTGTCATATTTATTTTTAATTTATAATTATAAACCCAATCAAATCATAGATAGAGACATTAATTCCCCTAGCCTAATTTGATATGATACTCTCTCATCAACTCAATATAATTCTGAGCCGAAATTTTGATATAATCTTTTTCAACTTGAGTTAAATCACGAAAATATTTTGCTGGGTTTCCTGCCCAAATTTGTCCGGATTTTACAACTTTCCCCGGAGTTAAAACCGCGCCAGCCGCTAACATTCCATAACTTTCCACTCGCGCCAAATCCATCACAATTGAGCCCATGCCGATAAATGCATAATCTTCAATTATACAAGCGTGAATAATGGCGGAATGCCCGATGGTCACACCTTTACCAATTATAGTTGGCCCGCCATCATTGGCAGTTTTGTTTTGAGCGTGATGCGGGCGGGTAACGTGAATCACGGTGTTGTCTTGAATATTAGTATCATCACCAATTCTAATTTTTGCCACATCACCACGAATCACACAACCAAACCACACACCAACATTTTTCCCAATCACCGTATCGCCAGAAACAATAGCATTGGGCGCAATGAAAGCTGATGAATCAATGATTGGCGTTATGCCACGATAAGTTAGAATATTTTTCATAATTAATTTTATTTTTTTACTTACATAGTCGCGCTGTAGCGAAGCGCAAGCGGATTATTTACTCATAAACACAGTTTCCACCTCAACTTCCTGATTATTTTTATTATCAATAATCACAAATTCAACCTCATTTCTTCCTTGAGAATTTTCTAAATTTTCACCGGCAACACTTAAATAAATTCTGAAACTCGCAACTTCTCCGGCCTTCACTGGCAAATTTTCAAGGCTTAAATCTTCAGTGCCTTCAACTTTAACTGCGGCATATTTTATATCTTCAACTTTGAGTCGATAAGATTTGTCTTCAAAAGTTTTGTTAGAAATTTTAATAATGTAGCCATTTCTAAAATTGCCGTTGGAAAGCATTACAAACATTGGGTTGCGATCCGCCAGAACATCAACTTTTAATGGCAATTTGTTGGATAAATTAACCGCAATTAAACTGCCAACAATCAACAAAATTGCTGAATAATAAAATGTTCTAGGGCGCAAAAATTTGAACTGGGTTTTTTTGTTTATATCAGTATTTTGCAAATTAATTTCAGTGTCATAGCGAATCAAACCTTTGGGCAAATTCATTTGCGCCATCACATTATCGCAAGCGTCAATGCACAAGCCGCAAGCAATACATTCCATCTGCAAACCATTTCTAATATCAATATTTTGCGGGCAAACCACCACGCATTGACGGCAGTCAATACAATGTCCACGATTTTCCCAAGAACTGCCTTGCTTATACTTTCCGCGTGGCTCGCCGCGTTTTTCATCATAAGAGATTATCAAAGTTGCCGGATCAAACATTGCCGATTGGAACCTGGCATAAGGGCACATATAATTGCAAACTTGCTCGCGAGCAAAGCCGGCCATAATATAGGTTGAAGCCGCAATTCCCACAGCCCAACCCCATTGATTTATAGTTAAATTTAGATCGAGAATATTTCTTAAAACTGTTGGCGCATCGCTAAAATAATTAATGAACCCCAGCCCGGTGATTAATGAAACTAATACCCAAACTAAATGAGTGGCAGTTTTGCGCCAAATGTTTTGGAAGGAAAAACCCTTGCGATCGAGCTTGATTCGGTCGTTGCGATCGCCTTGAAAAAATCTTTCGACCTTAACAAAAATATCCGTCCACACTGTTTGCGGGCAAGAATATCCGCACCAAACCCGACCAAATAATGAGGTGATAAAAAACAACGCAACTGCCGCAAAAATTAAAATTGCCGCCAGATAATAAACTTCTTCCGGCCACATTTCGATGAAGAAAAAGTAACCGCGTGAATTAGGAATATCGATTAAAATCGCCTGATTTGAAGCCGCCGCACCACGATCCCATCTTAAAAAAGGCGCAGCAAAAAAAATCGCCAAACAAATTAAATTGGTCAAATTTTTGATGCTGCGAAATTTTCCTTGCACATTTTGCGGATAAGTTTTTTCGCGTTTTTGGAAATATTGGCTAATCATTTTTATTTTTAATTATTCGCAAAGCGCAATAGGAGAAGGAAGCGGCAAGCAAACAATAAATAAAATTCCAACTTGCCATTGAAAGTTTTAGAAACATAAATTGCGGCTGATCGCAGCGCACGGCTTTGGTTTGCTCTAAAGCTAATTTTAGATCTTCAACATTGTTGATTTGCATTTCAGGCATTGAACAAGAATCCAAACCTGCAAACCATTTTTGTTCAACGCCGCTGTGATAAAAGGCGATTGCGGCGTTGATTAGCAATAATAAAATTGCTAGCCAGATTGCTAATTTTTGATAATTTTTTAAACTCGAAATCATTAAAAACAAAACCGCCAAAATGATAATTGCAAAAAACGGCTTACGCTGCCAAAAGCACAATTGACAAGGCTGCATTCCAAAAATATATTGGCTGATATAAGCACCAAGAAGAGCGAAAATGGAAGTTAGAAGCAGAAAAAAAAGTAAATTTTGATAAGTAAATTTTTTAGTAATCATTAATTTTGCAAATATTGTTTTGCCAAATCCTTTCTAAGCTCAACAGCTGGCTGATCAAAAGGATTAATATTTTTGGCTTTGGCAATAATTATAGTTTCCAAAAACATCTGCATCATCAACGCGCTCAAAGTTTTTTCATCAAGCTGATTTAATTCTAAAACTCTGATTGGCAAATGTTTTTGATTCAAAACTTCAATAGTGCTTTCCTGCTCAACGCGAACAATTTCATTTAAATCTTTGCCGCCAAATAAAGTTGGGCAATTTGGCAAATCTAAAACTGAAAAATTACTTTGTGGATTTTGATTGGTGATAAAAGTGAAAAATTTATCTTTTGGCCCATCCAAATAAAGCTGAAGCTGACTGTGCTGATCAACCGTTCCCATTGAAGTGATTGGCGTGGAACCAAAACCATTTTTGCCCAAAGATTCCGCCCAAAGCTGGCGATACCAATCGGTAAAATCTTTCAAGCGATCAATATAAGGCATAATCACATTGCTGCGAAAACCTCGATCGAATAAATAAAGTTGATAAGCGGCAATTTGCGCCACTTTATTTTGATTGATTTCTTGATTGATAAAATTCTCCAAAATTTGCCCAGCACCATTTCGAATTGCCAAAATATCCAAACCACAAATTGCCGCCGGCAGCAAGCCAACAATGCTTAGATAAGAAAAGCGTCCACCAATATTTTGCGGGTGAGAATAGATTTCTGAGCCAATATCCAAAGCAATTTTGGCAATTGAATTTTGCTGATTTTGAGTAATGAAAATAAAATTCTGGCTGAAATCTTTAATATTTTCTTGGCGAAATTTCTCAATCAAAATCAATGTTTGGCAAATAGTTTCAATGGTTTCGCCGGATTTACTAATAACTAAAAAACAAGTTTTTTGTAAATTCAAATTTTCTAGATCTCCAGCAATTGAGCAGCTATCAATTGATTCCATAAAAGTAATTTTGGCTGCAGAATTTTTAGCAATCACCGTTAAAGTTTTGCCGCCAAGGCTTGATCCACCAACGCCAAGCACCACAATCTTTTCAAATTGCTGATTAATTTTATTAGCCAAATCTTGAATCTCTTTTAAATCAGCTTTTTGCAGAGCAATATTAAGCGGCGCAATTTGATTATTTTTCAATTCCAAAACAATCGCATTTTTAGCCTCCTCAATATTTTTCCAATAAGGTTTCATCTCTACAGAATCAAGCTCGGGTAAGTTTTTGATATTTTGAGTATAAAGCATTTTATGAGGCGTTTTATTTTAGTTAGTTGTAATAAAATTTTTTATCACTATATTGTCCGATCTTTCAAATCTTTCCTCCCTTGGCCGGGTAGCAAAGTGGTAATGCAGAGGCCTGCAAAGCCTTTACCGTCGGTTCGATTCCGTCCCTGGCCTCCAAAATAGTCGTAAGTTATAAGTCGTAAGTCGTAAGTTTTTTTATTAACTCTTCAGCCACTTCTTTTTTAGTCATTTTTTCCCATTTTTCTGCTTTGCCTTTTTTATCCAAAAAAGTTATCTGATTATAATTTGATCCAAACACCGCGCCGTTTTCAACATTATTTGCCAAAACTAAATCGCAATTTTTTGCCTTCAATTTTGCTTTAGCATTTTTAATTAAATCCGAACTTTCTGCGGCAAAACCAACCACAATTGCAGGGCGGTTTTTATGGCTGCTAACGGTTTTTAGAATATCAACATTTTCAACTAGCTCCAAATTTTTTAGCGAATTTTTATCCGATTTTTTGATTTTTTCTTTAGCAATTTTCTTCGGACGAAAATCAGCAACTGCCGCAGTGGCAATAAAAATTTTCGCACCCTTTAAATTATCTTCAACCGCTTGGAGCATATCCCCAGCAGTTTTGACGCGGATAATATTTTTCTTGGGCAAATTAATATTTTCGCGAATATTTCCCGCCACCAAAACAACTTCGGCGCCCAAATCATAACATAACTCAGCAATGGCAATTCCTTGTTTTCCTGAAGAATAATTACCAATAAAACGCACCGGATCAATCGGCTCATAAGTTGCGCCAGCAGTGATAATTATTTTTTTGCCGCTTAATATTTCTTTATTATTAAAAAAGTTTTGCAATTGCGAAAAAATTTCCAAAGGCTCAACCATCTTGCCCACACCATATTCGCCGCAAGCCAAAAGATCGGAAATTGGTTCTAAAATTTTAACCCCATTCTCGCGCAAAGTTTGGAGATTTTTTTGAGTTTGAGAATTGAGCCACATTTTTTCATTCATCGCCGGCGCAATAAAAATGGGCTTGTTGGCAGCCAGAACAATATTGCTCGCCAAATCATCCGCCAAACCATTGGCCATTTTGGCAATAAAATCCGCCGTTGCTGGCGCAATCACAATCAAATCATTTTGGCGCGATAAATTTATATGACCAATTTTGCTTTCATCTTCGACAGAAAACAAACGATCCAAAACCTTTTCCTGCGCAATTGACGAAACTAAAAGCGGCGTAATAAATTCCTCCGCGCCTTTGGTCATCACTGGCGTGATGTGATAATCAGCCTTAATTAAAAGCCGAATCAAATCCAAACTTTTATAAGCCGCAACTGATCCGGTGATAATTAAAAGAACGTTTTTTTTCATATTTTTGATTAAATTAGGTAAATATCCCCTCATAACAAGGTATTTAAAGTTCAAAATGTTATACACGC
>JAZKFV010000018.1:0-71319 GCA_040386195.1 Pseudomonadota bacterium
TGCGAACGCTTGCGCGGACAGATTTACAGTCTGTTGCCATTGACCACTCGGCCACCTCTCCTTAAGTTTCACTTGATTAAAAAGTGAGGGGTGGGTTTTAAAGTAAAAAACTTTATAAGTCAATCAACAGCGAATTAAAACTTCCGCGCCAGAATTTCTTTAGCGAGTGGAACGGTGATATTGCGCTTTTTTTCCAAAGAATAAAATTCGAGCAAACGAACAATATCATAAATGCTCGCAAAATCGCGATTGAGATTTTGAGTTAAAAAATCAATCACCCTGCCCTCAACTTTTAATTGTTTGGCGGCAAAATTTTTGGTTAAAAGCATTTTTATTAACTCGTCATCAGGTCTTTCAATTTCTAGCTGAAAGACATTTTTTAGGCGCGAATTTAGATCTTTGATTTTGAGTCCAACCAAACTCAAATTCACCGAAGAAGTAATCAGCAAATAACCAAGTTTTTCCTGAATCAAATTAAAAATCTGCAACAATAATTCTGGGTTCTTAATCTCATCAATATCTTCAATAATATAAAATTTTTTGGCTTTGATAAATTTGATCAAATTGACATTTTTTAAATCTGTCAAATGCAAAAATTCTGCCTCAACTTTTTTGCTCCAAATATTCGCCAAATAGCTTTTCCCCGCCAATTTTGGCGCTAGAATAGCAAAAGTTTTTGGCGCCGATTCATTTTGCAAATCATAATTTTGAATAAACTCAAAAGCCGCTTCATTACAAGGCGAAACTACAAAATCTTCTGCTAAATATTTTTCTTGAAATGGAAAGTTGAAGCTAAGTTGCAAGGCAAAAACAGTTTGAGTTTATGAAGAAAGGCGGCTAATTTAGCGTTTTGTTCGTTAATTTACTAATAATTTTAAATCATTATGTCGAAAAAATTTGATCTTTGTGTTATAGGCGCTGGTCCAGGTGGATATGTTGCGGCAATTAGAGCGGCGCAGCTTGGACTCAAAGTTGTAGTTGTGGAAGCAAATCATTTGGGTGGAATTTGTTTGAATTGGGGTTGCATTCCAACTAAAGCGCTGCTGCGTTGTTCTGAGATTAATCATCTTTTGCACAATCTAGATCAATTCGGTTTTTCAGCGGAAAATGTCAAATTTGATTTTAATAAAATAATTGAAAGATCTCGCGGCGTTGCTAAAAAATTAAGCGGTGGAATCGCTGGTTTATTGAAGAAAAACCAAGTTGAGGTGATTGACGGTTTTGCCAGCTTTATCAATAAAGATAAAATTTCTATCAAAAAAGACGGCAAAGAAATTGAACAAGTTGAAGCAAATTATTTCATCGTTGCAACTGGCGCACGCGCTCGAGACATTGCTGGCATGGAAGCTGACGGCGAATTAATTTGGAATTATCGCACCGCAATGACTCCAAAAGAAATGCCCAAATCAATTTTGGTGGTTGGCTCTGGCGCAATTGGAGTTGAGTTTGCTTCATTCTATAAAAATATGGGCGCCGAAGTTACTATTGTTGAAATGGCGGAAAATATTTTGCCGGTTGAAGATGAAGAAATTTCGAAATTGGCACGCAAATCTTTTGAAAAACAAGGCATTAAAATTCAAACCAAAGCTGGTTTGAAAGCACTTAAAAAAGGTAAAAATGATGTGACTGCACAAGTTGAAATTGATGGTAAAATTGAAGAAATTAAAGCCGATCGAGTTATTATGGCTGTAGGCGTGGTCGCTAATATTGAAAATTTAGGTTTAGATAAAACTAAAGTTAAATTAGAAAAAGGTATCATTAAAGTTGATGGTTATTGCCAAAGCTTTGAGCCCAACATTTATGCTATTGGCGATGTTGTTGCGGGGCCTTGGTTAGCGCATAAAGCTTCTCACGAAGGCGTTATTGCGGCAGAAAAAATTGCTGAAAAACTGAAAAAATATAACGCTAAAGATACTCACCCAATCAAACGCGAGAACATTCCGGGTTGCACTTATTCAATGCCACAAATTGCTTCGGTTGGCTTAACTGAGAAAAAAGCTAAAGAATTGGGTTTAAAAATTAAAGTTGGCAGATTCCCTTATATGGCAAATGGCAAAGCCATTGCGATGGGCGAAACTGAAGGTTTGGTTAAAACTATTTTTGATGAAAAAACCGGCGAGCTTCTGGGTGCGCACTTAATTGGCGCTGAAGTAACTGAAATGATTCAAGGTTATATTATTGGCAAACAAGCCGAATTAACCGAATTAGATTTTATGCACACTATTTTCCCGCACCCAACTTTATCAGAAATGATGCATGAAGCAGTTTTGGACGCTTTTGGCAAAGTTGTGCATTTTTAACAAAAAAGTTAAAAATCTTAATTGACAAATAAAGCGGCAAAGATATTTTTAGCCCCACTTTAAATTACCTTAAGAGTTTATTTTAGGGTAGTTTATGGTTCTGTATTCGCCATTTAAGCCCTTGCAGAAACATTTAATTACACTTTTAAAAAATCAATTTTACTTAAATACTATGAAAAAATTAATCTTAGTTGCTGCTTTGACTCTTGCAGCAAATTCTGCTTTCGCAGAAGCTCCTAAAGCTGAAATGAAAGCTGCTCCAGTTGCTAAAACTGCTGAAGTTAAAGCTGCTCCTAAAGCTGAAGTTAAAACTGAAGCTAAAGCTGAAGTTAAAACTGAAGCTGCTGCTGAAGCTCCTAAAGCTAAAAAAGCTCACAAAAAAGCTAAAAAAGCTGCTGAAGTTAAAGCTGACGCTGCTGCTCCAGCTGTTGACGCTGCTGCTAAAAAATAGTTTATCTTTATTCTATTTTAAAAACCGGGCTAGCCAAATTTGGTTAGTCCGGTTTTTTTATAGCTCATATATGTTTATCAGATCTTATCACCAAAATTTCTCAATCGATCATTACCCAGAGCTTATCAGCACCAACTCTCTTGCTTTAGAACTTGCCAAATCTTACCAGATCAATTCCAACCATATAATTTTAGCTGATCAACAAACTAATGGTCGCGGGCGAATGGATCGCAATTGGGTTTCGCCGCTGGGAAATCTTTATTTTTCACTAGTTTTAAAAACGCAAAAATCAGCTACTGAAATTTCCGAGCTTTCATTTCTAACCGCGGTAGCGCTTGGTTTAGCGCTGGATGAATTTTCTGAGGATAACAAAAAAATTAATTATAAATGGCCAAATGATATTTTGGTTGATGATAAAAAAGTGGCGGGAATTTTATTGGAAAAAGATGCCGATTTTGTAATTTTGGGCGTTGGCGTTAATATCAATTCTCATCCTAAAAATACCAATTATCCGGCTTGCAACCTTGAAGAGCAAGGTTTTAAGGTTGATGATAAAATTGATTTACTCAAAAAATTTCTGGATCGCTTTATTAATCTTCATCAAAAATGGTTAGATTTTGGTTTTACACCAATTAGAAATTTGTGGTTAGAAAAAGCTTTTAATTTGAATCAAGAAATTGCTGTGAATCTGCCAAATCAGTCGCTCCGAGGAATTTTTAGAAATTTAGATGAGAAGGGAAATTTGGTTCTAGAAGTAAATAATCAAATTAGATTAATTGCTTCGGGAGAAGTTTTTAGCTAATTTGAATCACAGAAATATTGCGCCCACAATCCGCCTCTTGCAAATGAGTGCTGCGCCGATAGCTAAATAACTTTTCAGGCTGGCTGTAAGTATCAATTTCTTCATCAAAAATATTCTTTATTCCCGCATTTTGTAATTTTTCTTTTACATATCCCGGCAAGTCAAACATATAGTGCCCCGCTCTTTTACCATCAATAAAAAACTTTTTATTTGCAGAATTTTCAGCCACAAAACGATCATAAAATTCTTGCGAAATTTCATAGGATTTTTGGCGAATAGTTGGGCCAATCACAACTTTTATATTTTCAATTTGCGCCCCAATTTCCAACATTTTAGAAATTGTGTTATCAGTAATATTTTTAAAAGCTCCCGGCCAGCCAGCGTGCGCAGCTCCAATCACTGAATTTTTTTCATCAAAAAATAAAATTGGCGTGCAATCAGCGGTGAATAATCCAATGATTAAATTTTTGAGATTGGTGACAATTGCGTCGGCCTTTGGGCGATTTGTGGCTGATGGAATTTTGGATTCATCGTCAATTACCACCACATCCGCACTATGAATCTGATCAATTAAAACAACAGGGCGCGAAGAAATAAAATTCTGTTTAGCGAGGTTTTTTTCTAGGTCTGAATAATCAGTCAAAGCGCGATTAATTACGCATTCTTTGCCGAAGAAATGATATTTGATCATAAATTAAATAGTCGTAAGTCGTAAGTCGTGAGTCGTAAGTCGCTAGCAATTTTAATACTTACGACTTACGACTTATGACTTACGACTATTTTAAACATTAAATCTAAAGTGAAAAACATCGCCATCTTGAACAATATAATCTTTACCTTCCAGCCTTAATTTTCCAGCATTCTTACAACCTTCTTCGCCGTTAAATTGAACATAATCTTGATAAGCGATTGTTTCGGCGCGGATGAAACCTTTTTCAAAATCAGTGTGAATAACCCCCGCCGCTTTTGGTGCGGTGCCGCCTTGACTCATTTGCCAAGCGTGACATTCTTTGGGGCCAACGGTGAAGAAAGTTATTAGATTGAGCAAGCCATAGCCAGCGCGGATAATTTGGGCTAAACCGGTTTCTTGCAAACCAACTGCTTCTAAAAATTCTTTCTTTTCCTCTTCGCTGCTCAGCGCGGCAATTTCTGATTCAACTTGCGCAGAAATTTTCAAAACTGGAAAGCTATTTTTTTTGCCAAGTTCGGCAACTAAATCAGAATATTTATTTCCTTTTAAAACTTCTGCTTCACTTAAATTACAAACAAAAAGTTGTGGTTTGGCGGTGATTAATTGCAAATTATTGAAAACTCGTCTTTCGTCTTCGTCCTTTAATTCCAATAAGCGCGCCGGTTTTTCTTGTCCTAAAATTTCTAAAGCTTTTTTGCCAACTACAATTTGCAACAAAGTTTCTTTATCAGCATGTTTGGCTTTTTTTTCTAGATTAGAAATGCGTTTTTGCAAAGATTCTAAATCAGCTAAAATCAATTCGAGCTGAATTAATTCGGCATCGCGCACCGGATCAATTGCGCCTTCCACATGGACAATATTTTCATCTTCAAAACAACGCACCACATTGACAATTGCATCAACCTCACGAATATGTGATAAAAATTGATTGCCCAAGCCCTCGCCTTTGCTGGCTCCTTTGACTAATCCGGCAATATCAACAAACTCAATTTGAGTTGGAATTATTACTGCGCTGCCAGCAATTTTAGTTAATTTTTGCAAGCGCTCATCAGGAACTGCAACCTTGCCAATATTAGGTTCAATTGTGCAAAATGGATAATTGGCAGCTTCAGCAGAAGCGGTTTGAGTTAAAGCATTAAAAAGAGTTGATTTGCCAACATTGGGCAAGCCAACAATACCGCATTTGAAAGACATTATTTTATGATTTTGATTGGTAGTTAAAGACTTACGCAAAGCGAGTATCGCAAAGAGATTTTAAAGTTTTTTAATTTTTTAAAAGGTAAGCCTACCAAACGTAGGTGCGTTTTAAAAAATTAAAAAACTTTAAAATATCGAAGCGAGACGAAGTTTTGCGCAAGTCTTTTTGAAGTAGTGTTTCTTAACGAGCTGCACTAAAGCGGCGTAGCTTATAATGACAATTGCTAAAAAGCCAAAATATTTTGCTGGCAATTGCACCAAGCCCAAACTATCTGCAAGTGGCGAGAACGGTAAATATAAACCAATCATAATAATCACGATTGAAGAAATAATCATTGTCCAGCTGGCGCGGCTTTGCAGGAAGGGAATTTTATTGGTGCGAATTACATGAATGATGATGGTTTGCGAAACTAGCGAATGAACGAACCAACCAGTTTGGAACAAGGCTGGATTGTGCCACGCGCCGAAGGCAAAAATTAAAATTGCGAACATCACATAATCAAAAATTGAACTGATTGGTCCTAAAATAAACATAAATTTGCTGATCTCTTTCATGTCCCATTTTCTAGGCTTTTCGAGATATTCTTCGTCAACATTATCTGTCGCCACTGAAGCTTGCGAAAAATCGTAGAGCAAATTATTGGTTAAAATTTGGATTGGTAGCATTGGCAAAAATGGCAAGAAACAGCTGGCGCCCATCACTGAAAACATATTACCAAAATTAGATGATGAGCCCATTTTGATATATTTGATAATATTGCCAAACACGGTGCGACCTTTGATGATGCCCTTTTCAAGCACCAATAAAGATTTTTCAAGCAAAACAATATCAGCCGATTCTTTAGCAACATCCACCGCGCTATCCACCGAAATTCCAACATCTGCCGCTTTGAGTGCTGCCGCATCGTTAATTCCATCGCCTAAAAATCCAACCACAAAACCGCTATTTTGTAAGGCTTTAACAATTCTTTCTTTGTGTAAAGGTGAAAGCTTGGCAAAGATTGTTGTGTCTTTGGCAATTTTTTCTAATTCTCTATCGCTGAGTTTATCCAACTGCGTTCCCAACATTACATTTTTCACATCAATTCCAACTTCTTTGCAGATTTTTTTAGTCACCGCCATGGCATCACCAGTGAGAATTTTTACACTCACACCTTGCTTATTGAGCAAAGCAATTGCCTCAGCTGTGGTTTCTTTTGGTGGATCTAAAAACGCCATAAAACCAATCAAAGTTAAACCTTGTTCATCAGCAACTGCGTATTGAACTTTATTATCTTTAATTTCTTTGATCGCCACCGCAATTACCCGAAAACCATCTTCGCTAAAATCATTAGCAAGAGTATTTAATCGAGTTCTTTCAATATTGTTCAAATCAACAATCTCGCCGTTAATCAAAGCCGAAGAGCTGATATTCAACATCTCTTCCACCGCGCCCTTGCAAATTACTAAATGCTGTTTTTGATTATCTTCCAAAACTACTGACATTCTGCGCCGGTTGAAATCAAAAGGAATTTCGTCAATTTTTTGATATTTGCGATCTAAAAATGCGTCATAATTTTGATCACCGTGATCTAGAATTGCGCGATCTAAAAGGTTTTTTAAACCGGTTTGATAAAAGCTGTTTAGATAAGCGTAGCTTAATACCAACTCACTTTCTTCGCCGTTTAAATTGACATATTTTTCTAAGATAACTTTATCTTGGGTTAGCGTTCCAGTTTTGTCGGAGCACAAAACATCCATCGCGCCAAAATTTTGAATTGAGCTTAAATGCTTAACAATAACTTTATTGCGCGACATTGAAATGGCGCCGCGCGCCAGATTAATAGTGACAATCATCGGCAAAACTTCCGGCGTTAAACCAACTGCAACTGCAACTGCAAATAAAAATGCCGAGAACCAATCACCCTTGCCAAAACCGTTGAGCATAAAGACAATTGGCACCATCACCAACATAAAACGAATCATCAACCAAGTATATTGTTTGATGCCTAAATCAAAATTGGTCTTGGATTTTTTGGCGGTAATTTTGCTGGCAATGCGCCCAAAAAAAGTGTTTTTGCCGGTGAGCAAAACCAATGCCATCGCAGTTCCGCTGACCACGTTGCTGCCCATATGGCAAATGTTGCTAAGCTCTAAAGAGTTGCTGGTTTTTTTAGTTTCAAGATTAGAAGATTTTTCGACCGGCAAAGATTCACCAGTTAAACTTGATTGATTAACGAATAAGTCTTTAGCAAAAATTAAACGCACATCAGCAGGAATAATATCGCCAGCCGCCAGTTGAATTACATCTCCGGGAACTAATTGTTCAATTTCAATTTCGCGTTTTTCAACATTAGTTCGCGGGAAAAATTGTTCTTCATCTTCATTTTCCTCCACTTCATTTTTGCGAATCACCGTTGCAGTGGTGCGCACCATTAAACGCAATTTTTCTACCGCTTTTCCAGAGCGAAATTCTTGAAAAGAAGTGAGAATAATACTGAGCAAAACCATCACGGTGATAACAATTGCCGCTTTAAAATCGCCAATAAAAAATGAAACTAATGCTAAAGTTAAAAGCAAAATATTCAGCGGATTGATTGACTTAAACAGCAACGCAAAGAGGGAATTTTTTTCAATTTGCACAACTTGATTTGCGCCATATTTTTCTTGTCTGAGCAAAGCTTCATCATCAGAAATTCCATCAATTGAGCTGTTGAACGAAGAAAGTAGTTTGTCGTTTTCTGAATATGCTGCAGATAAAATAATGCTTTCCGGCGAGTTGTTAATTGGCTTGTCAGCTTGTGTATCTTGATTAGTTTTGGCGCAGAAAAAAAATGGAAATTTCATCGGGTAAGATATTTATTGCTTGAATGGAATTTGAAATTTTGCTCATCTAATCCAAAATATCAGCAAAAAACTTGCTATGAATGGTAATTTTTCTTGACTTTGCACTGATTAAAAATATTATCCACCCTCTTTTTTCTCTTACCAACAATCCTTGTAATTTAAGATGGCTCCAAAACCAAAATCTTCTAAAGCAAAAAGAAGTGCAATTCTTTTCAAAATGGTCAGCACCGCTGGCACTGGTTTTTTCTACACTGCAAGAAGAAATCCTAAGCAAAAACCTGAAAAAATGGTTTTCAGCAAATATGATCCAGTTGCTAGAAAGCACGTGGAATTCAAAGAACAAAAATTGACTTCATAGTTGAAAAATAATTCTCTTAGCAACATCGCAATTGCAGCAACTAAAGTGGCGGAACAAGCCGCTATTGCTTGCTATGATTGGATTGGTAAAGGCAATGAAAAACTTGCCGACCAAGCCGCAGTCAACGCTATGCGTGATGAACTTAACCAAATGAATATCACCGGAACAGTGGTTATTGGTGAAGGCGAAAGAGATGAAGCGCCAATGCTTTATATTGGTGAAAAAGTTGGAATCGGTGGAATTGAAGTTGATATTGCTCTTGATCCGCTAGAAGGAACTACAATTTGCGCAACTGCCAATCCTAATTCTCTAGCCGTAATTGCTTTTGCTAATAAAGGCGGATTTTTGCACGCTCCTGATGTTTATATGGATAAAATTGCCGTTGGTGGCGGTTTGCCAATTGGCGTTGTTGATCTTGATAATTCTGTTCAAAATAATTTAAAAAATTTAGCTTTAGCCAAAAAATGTGCAATTAGTGATTTGCAAGTAATGATTCTTAAAAGAGATCGTCACGAAGAAATCATCGCCAAATGCCGCGAAGCTGGCGCACGAGTAAAATTAATTTCCGATGGCGATGTTGCCGCGGTTATCGCGACTGCCGATCCAGAAAAAACTGGTGTTGATCTTTATTTAGGAATTGGTGGCGCACCTGAAGGCGTTTTGGCTGCCGCTGCACTTCGAACCGTTGGTGGACAAATGATGGGCAGACTTTTATTTAAAGGCGAAGACAAACAAGCTGCAAGAGCTAAAGAAATGGGAATTATTGATCTCAACAAAAAATATTTAACTGAAGAAATGGCTCAAGGCGAAACTCTTTTCATCGCTTCTGGTGTGACTGATGGCGCCATGCTGGATGGGGTAAAAAAATCTACTAACAAAATCATCGTCAATTCTCTAATCATGAATTCTGCCGAAAAATCAGTTAAAAAAATCCTTTCTTCTTATTATCTATAGCCATTTTTATGAGCAACGTCCGCATCAATTCACAATATGTGAAAGATTTATCATTTGAAGTGCCAAACGCACCAGAAATCTTTCTAACCCCAACTCTTAAACCTGACATCACCCTATCAATTGATATTGATGCTAAAAGATTATCAGTGAATGCTTTTGAAGTGATTTTAAAAGTGACTGCCCAAGCGGTGGGAAATGATAAAATTATTTTTATCTGTGAACTCAGCTATGCTGGCGTTTTTACTTTGGATGAAAAAATTCAAGACCAAAAAGAAGTTGAAGAAATTTTATTAATTTACTGCCCAAATATTCTCTTCCCTTTTGCCAGAAAAATCATTGCTGGCTGCACAATTGACGGTGGCTTTCCGCCTTTAATGCTTGAACCAATTGACTTTGCTGACTTATATCAAAAAAGATCTGCTCAAGCTAAATAATTTTTTCTAAAGCTATCATCTCTTCATAGCTTGGTCTTCTTCTGATAATCTCAAATTTATTGTCATCAACCAAAACTTCTGGAATCAACGGACGAGAATTATATTCGTTGGACATTGAAGCCCCATAAGCTCCGGCAGATAAAAAGGCAATCAAATCACCAGCTTGCGGATTAACCAAATGACGATTTTTAGCTAAAATATCCGTGCTCTCACAAACTGGTCCTGCTATATCAAATTTACTTTCTTCACCAACTTTTGGAGTAACAAGAATGACTTTATGGTAAGAATCATAAAGCCCTGGACGCATTAAATCATTCATCGCTGCATCAATAACTAAAAAATCTCGATCAGCAGTTTTTTTAACATAAATAATCTCGGAAACCAAAATACCAGAACTTCCAACCAAAGCCCTGCCTGGAGCAATAGTTAGGCTAACATTTAAATCTTTGATTATTTCTTTAATTAAATCCGCATAATCTTGGATCAAAATTGGCGTCTCTTCATTATACAAAATACCAATTCCGCCACCCAAATCCAGATTATCAATTTTAAATCCTTGATTACGCAGCTCCAAACACAAATCTTTAATTTTGGTAAATGCTTTAGAGAAAGGTTCTAGCGAGGTTATTTGCGAACCAATGTGGGTTGAGATTCCAAAAACTTCAATGCCAGCGAGACTGCGCGCTAATTGATAAATTCTTGGCGCTTCTTCAATATCAATACCAAATTTATCACCTTTTTTACCAGTTGAAATTTTACTATGAGTTTTTGCATCAACATTTGGATTAACTCGAAGCGCAATTTTAGCCTTTAGATTAAGGCTTTGCGCCACTTCGCTTAATAAAGATAATTCTGGCTCAGACTCAATTGAAAATTCCTCAACTCCATTTTTCAAAGCAAATTCCATCTCAGCTTTAGTTTTGCCAACTCCAGCAAAAACGATTTTTTTTGGATCAATTCCAGCTTGTAAAGCCCGATAAATTTCTCCCATTGATACCGCATCAATACCAGCACCGAAGCCGGCAAAAATTTTAGCAATATTAATATTCGGATTAGCTTTAATGGCGTAACAAATTTTATGATCAATTCCTTGAAAAGCCTGAGAAAAATTCTGGTAATTTTCTATCAAGCTCGATTTAGAGTAGCAATAAAATGGCGTTCCCACCTCTTTGGCAATTTGAGAAATTGCCAAATTCTCGGCAAATAGCTGGTTATTTTTATATACAAAATTCATTTGGTAAAATGTTAATTTTAAAAATGTTCCACGTGGAACATTTATATTTTCTTCAACAAATCTATCACGATCAAATTTTCTTCTTCTTTGCCGATACTCATCCTCAAACAGCTAGGCAAATTATAGGCGGACATATCTCTTAAAATCACACCATTATCCAGCAAAAACTGGTTGATTTTTTGACATTTTTCTATGGAGAGAAAATCTAATAAAATAAAATTGGCCACTGATGGATAATGTTTGATCCCGATTTTATCAAACTCTGCCGCCAAAATTCCTAGCCACTTTTTATTATGTGCTTTGGATTTTTCTACAAATTCACTATCATTAATTGCCGCAATACCAGCATATTGAGCAGCACCAGAAACATTGAACGGACCACGGGCGCGATTTAATATATCAGCAATATACAAGGATGAATATGACCAACCTAAACGAAGAGACGCTAGGCCATAAATTTTGGAAAAAGTTCGCATCATGACCACATTATGGTATTTATTAACTAACTCAATTGCGTCTGGATAATCCAGATTATCAACAAACTCAGCATAGGCTAGATCCAATACTATGATTATATTATTAGGCACATTTTTAATTAATCTTTCAATTTCATCGCCACTTAAATAAGATCCGGTGGGATTGTTTGGGTTGGCTAGAAAAATCATCTTAGTTTTACTAGTAATTGCTGCAAGAATATTATCAACATTAGCAGTTAAGTTAGTTTCTTTAGCAATAACTCCTTGAGCACCGACTCTTTTGGCTGAAATTGGATACATTAAGAATCCGTATTCGCTATATAAAACTTCGTCACCCACACCACAAAAAGAATGAGTTATAAGAGCAATAATCTCATCCGATCCGGCGCCACAAACAATTTGATTGATGTCAATTTTATATTTTTTTGCCAAAGCCCCTCTAAGCTCGATGCACCCGCCATCAGCATAGCGAAAAACTTTATCGCTATGCTTTTGGTAAGCCAAAATTGCTTTTGGACTTGCACCCAAGGCATTCTCGTTTGAAGATAATTTAATGACTTGGTTATTATTTCCTGTTTTGGATTTACCCGGTTTATATGGTTCGATTTCCAATATATATTCTTTTGCTTTAATCATATTTTGATTCTTGATTACCAAATGTTCCACGTGGAACATTTCTTGTTGTATTATTTCAAATCATAATCGTATGGGCGTATGCAATACGCCCATACGATTGATTACAAACTGTCCACTAACTCTTCAATTTCTTTTAAATCTTTAAAAAAGATAGTAATTTTACCTTTATGTTTCTGCTGACTATATTCAGCTTTCACAAGATTCTCTGCAAATAATTTTTTTAATTTTAACTCAATATTTTTAATCGATTGGCTTTTAATTTTTTTACTTTTTGCTGCTGGGCTAATCTTTTTTACTACACTCGATTTAATTTCCACTTCCAATTCATCATTCTTAAACATCGTTTCCACATCTCTTACTGTCCAATTATTTTCAACAATTTGTCTGGCAATCTCCACAGCATTATCGCTATTCATAATTACCTTGGCGTGACCAAAGCTTATCTTGCCTTGATCTAACAAATCTTGAACTTCTTTTGGTAAAGATAGAAGTCTTAAAATATTAGCAATATGACTTCTGCTGCAGCCAATTTTTTTAGCGACCTGATCTTGAGTATAATCAAATTCGCTTATCAATTGTTTATAGCCGTGCGCTTCTTCGATTGGTGACAAATCAGCTCTTTGCACGTTTTCAATAATAGCAAATTCTAAAGCTTGAGTATTATCAATGTCTTTGACGATCACTGGAACCTGATTTAACCCCGCCATTTTTGCTGCTTTAAATCTACGCTCACCAGCAATAATTTCAAAGGTTCCGCGCTCATCAGCCTTTCTGACAATTATTGGCTGGATAATTCCATTTTCACGAATTGAGTTACTTAATTCTAATAATTGATTTTGATCAAAAGATTTTCTTGGCTGATAAACGCCAGCAATAAGGTTGCCAACTGATATAAGCTGAACTGAATTATCATTATTGTTTGACGCAACATTTGCTTTGCTTGAATCTCTAGTTTTATTGGAGTCGCCAAGTAAAGCAGAGAGCCCGCGGCCGAGTTTTTTATCATTATTAATTTCCATATCTTTATTCATTAAGTTTAAATTGTTCCACGTGGAACAATTATAAGTTTTCTTTAATAATTATTTCTTTAGCTAACTTCACATAAGCAATTGA
The DNA here is from genome assembly GCA_040386195.1 of Pseudomonadota bacterium. Classification (GTDB taxonomy): domain Bacteria; phylum Pseudomonadota; class Alphaproteobacteria; order Rickettsiales; family UBA1997; genus JAJTCH01. Next base: position 13,473 of record JAZKFV010000018.1, read on the forward strand.
TCCCGGGCATTTTGGATCATAAATTAAAGCTGGAAGTCCGTATGAAGGGGCTTCCGATAATTTAACATTTCTGGGCACTATTGTTTGATAAACCATGGTCTCTAAAAATTCTCGCACATCATTTTCAACTTGTTCGGTCAGCTTATTGCGACGATCATGCATCGTTAAGACAATTCCACTAATTCTTAAATCAGAATTCAGGTTGGTTTTCACCAAATCTAATGTTGTTAAAAGATGGCTTAAACCTTCTAAGGCAAAAAATTCACACTGCATTGGGATTAAAATTAAATTAATCGCAGTTAAAGCATTAACAGTTAGAAGCCCAAGAGAAGGTGGGCAATCGATAATTATGCAATCGTAATTATTGACGATTGACTTTAGTTTATCTTTGAGAATAAATTCTCTTTTTTCAACATTAGTTAATTCTACTTCACAAGCTGATAAATCAACGGTGGCAGGAATTAAAAAGAGGTTTTTGATTGAGGTTTTAAAGATAGCATCTTCGATAGCGCAATTATCAATCATAACATCATAAATGCTATGAGTGCGATCTTGGTGATAAAGCCCAAGACCAGTGCTGGCATTGCCTTGCGGATCGAAATCGATGACTAGAACTTTCTTTTTTAAAGCAGCAAAAGCGGTGGCAAGATTAATCACGGTAGTGGTTTTTCCAACTCCACCTTTTTGATTAACTACAGCAATGATTTTGGCAGGTTTTTCCATATGTTCCGGTAAGAAATAGTTAAATTGTTCCACGTGGAACAATTAGAGTTTTAGAAATGGAATTTGTCAAATGATTTTTGGTTTTTTGATCGTGGTTGTTTAGCATCTTGCCATCCTGATGTAAGCTGAAGAGATTCTTTGCTGCGCTCAGGATGACAAGATGTTGAAAATTAAGAATTATAGTACATTTCAAATTCTACTGGATGAGGAACTTGGTCGCATCTTTCGGCTTCTTTCAATTTGAGCTTGATGTAAGCGTCAATTTGATCGTCACTAAATACGCCGCCTTTTTTCAAGAATTCACGATCTTTATCAAGAGCAGCAAGGGCTTCTCTCAAGCTTCTAGCCACAGTTGGAATTTTCTTTAATTCCTTTTCTGAAAGCTCATAAAGATCACGATTATCGGCTTTTCCTGGATGGATTTTGTTGATAATTCCATCAAGACCAGCCATCAACATTGCTGCAAAACCAAGATAAGGATTAGCAACTGGATCAGGGAATCTAGCTTCAATTCGACGCGCTTTTTCATTAGTAACATGCGGAATACGAATTGATGCTGAGCGATTTTTAGAAGAATAAGCCAATAAAACTGGCGCTTCATAACCCGGAACTAATCTTTTATAGCTATTAGTTGATGGGTTGGTGAAGGCGTTAATAGCTCTAGCATGTTTGATGATGCCGCCAATGTAATAAATTGCTAGTTCTGAAAGCCCAGCTTCGCCATTTCCTAAAAATAAAGGTTTGCCGTCTTTCCAAATTGATTGGTGAACGTGCATTCCTGAGCCGTTATCGCCAAAAATTGGTTTTGGCATAAAGGTTGCGGTTTTGCCGTAAGAATCGCAGACATTGTGGATAACATATTTAAATTTTTGAATATTATCTGCCGTGCTGGTTAAAGTGCTATATTTGAAGCCTAATTCATATTGAGAATTGGCAACTTCGTGATGATGCAAGACTGGAACGATGCCAACTTCACGCAAAACTTCTAACATTTCACCGCGAATATCGTTGCCACTATCTAAAGGTGATAAATCAAAATAAGCGCCTTTGATTGGTGATCTGTGACCCATATTGCCGGCTTCATAATGTTTGCCATTATTATAAGGACCTTCGCAAGAGTCGATTTCGTAGCCACATCCGTTGGATTTAGTGTGGAATTGAATATTGTCAAAAACAAAAAACTCTGGTTCTGGACCAAAATAAGCCGCATCGCCAATGCCAGTGGTTTGCAAATATTTTTCAGCTAATTTCGCAGTGTGGCGCGGATCGCGATCGTAGCCTTCGCCGGTTTTTGGCTCTAAAACGTCGCAAATTAAAACTAGAGTTGGAAGGGTAGAAAATGGGTCGATAAAAGCAGTGTCTAATTGTGGAATCAAGATCATATCTGATTCGTTAATTTCTTTCCAAGCCGGAACTGATGAGCCATCAAAAGCAACACCGTTTTTTAGCTCTTCTTCACCAACCGCATCGGCACAATGAGTGATGTGCAACCATTTGCCGCGATAATCGCTGAAACGGAAATCGATGAATTTGATGTCGTTATTTTTGACCAACTCAAAAATATCCGCAACAGAATTGGCAAGAACATTGGCTGAGCCATTGCTATTTTTAGTCATTTTTGATTATTTTTTTGAGATTGTTATCCGGCGAGTGACTTTGAAATTCAACTTTGAAAAAATTGATTATAAAATTCAAAAACCCAACCGATTTGTAGTTCGGGGGTGCATTCTACTGGCGGAAAATTTAAAAGTAAATTGCTTATTTTGGAAATACATAGCTGTCATCCTGAGCAAAGCGAAGGATCTCATGAGACGAGTTCCGATTTGGTTCGCGGCGCGAATCATAAGATCCTTCGCTGCGCTCAGGATGACAGTTCAAATAATTTTCTAGAAAACTCGGCTAAAAATTTGGTCAATATTTTTGGTATAGAAAGAATAGTCGAAAATTGCTTTTAACTTTTCTTTTCCTAAAGATTGCATAATTTTTTCATCTTGACTTAACAATTCATAAAAATCGCTATTATCTTGCCAAACCTTCATAGCATTGGTTTGCACAATTTTATAAGCATCTTCGCGGGAGATTTTTGCTTCGTCAATTAGAGTGATTAAAACTCTTTGAGAAAAAACTAAGCCGTTTAATTTATTAAGATTTTTCATCATATTTTCTGGATAAACCAGAAGATTTTCGATGAGTCCAACCAAACGATTTAAGGCAAAATCCAAAACCACAGTTGCATCTGGCGCCAACATTCTTTCCACCGATGAGTGAGAAATATCGCGCTCGTGCCACAAAGCAACATTTTCCATCATGGGCATAACGGCGCTACGCACAACTCGGGCAAGGCCGGTGAGATTTTCAGATAGAACTGGATTGCGTTTGTGCGGCATTGCGGAAGAACCTTTTTGACCGGCTGAGAAAAATTCTTCAACTTCCAAAACTTCAGTTCTTTGCAAATGGCGAATTTCAATTGCAATATTTTCAATTGAAGAAGCAATCACGCCCAGCGTGGCAAAAAATTGTGCATGACGATCTCGAGGAATTACTTGGCTAGAAATTTCTTCTTCCTCTAAACCTAATTTTTTGGCAACATGTTTTTGAACCGAAGGATCAATTGTTGCATGAGTTCCAACCGCGCCAGATATAGCACAAACGGCAATTTCTTTTCTAGCGGCAATTAATCTTTCTTTGTTTCTTTTAAACTCAGCATAAAACCGCGCCATTTTTAAACCAAAAGTTGTTGGCTCAGCGTGAATTCCGTGCGATCTGCCCACGCATAAGGTATTTTTATGAGTCAGAGATTTGTCTTTGAGAGCTTTTAAAAGTCTGTCAATATCGTCTAGTAAAATATCTGCTGCTTGAGTTAATTGCTTAGAAAGGCAAGTGTCTAGAACATCTGAACTAGTCATTCCCATATGGACGAATCGTGAATTTTCGCCAATTGATTCAGCTAAATTGGTTAAAAATGCTATCACATCATGCTTGGTTACATTTTCAATTTCCAAAATTTTATCGGCATCAACTTTGCCTTTCGCCAAAATTTCCGCTGCAACGCCTTTAGGAACAATTCCCAGCTGCTCCATGGCTTCCACCGCATAAGCTTCGATCTCTAACCAAATTTGGTATTTATTTTGTTCTGACCAAATATTGGCCATTTCTTTTCGGGAATATCTAGGAATCATAAGGCAATGGTTAATGGTTAATTATTAATGATTAATTATTTAGAAATTCGCGAGGGATGGCTTCGTTTAAAACTGATTTAGGAACTTCTTTAACTTCGCCGACTGGCATTTTGCCTAGGTGGAATGGGCCAAAGGAAATTCTGATTAGGCGGCTAACTTTTAAGCCAAAATATTCTAAAACTTTTTTAATCTCACGATTTTTTCCTTCAGTTAAAGAAATTTTTAACCAAGAATTGAAATCTCTTTCTTGTTCCATTTCAACTTTGATGCCGTCATATTTGATGCCGTCAATGACAATTCCTTTCTGTAATTTCTTTAATCTTTCCATATCAATAATGCCAAAAACTCGGGCGCGATAAACTCTGGTCCATTTGCTGGAAGGCAGTTCAATATATCTTGCCACCTCGCCGTCATTGGTTAGAAGCAATAAGCCTTCAGTGTTAATATCTAAGCGACCAACAGTTACAACGCGGGGCAGGGCTTTTGGTAGAATTTCAAAAATAGTTTTGCGCGCTTTAGGATCTTTGTTGGTGGTGATGAAGCCGCGCGGTTTATGGAAAACCCAAACTTTTGGTGGCTTTTTTTCCATCAATAATTTGTCATCAATTTTAATTGAATGATCGGTGATGATGGTGGCTGGCGTTTCAATAACCACGCCGTTGACTTTAACTCGACCTTCTTCAATTAAAACTTCCGCCTCACGCCGTGAACAAAAGCCGCTTCTGGCAATCACTTTAGCAACTCTTTGTCCTTTAATATTATCCATAAATTTTAATTATTCTGTTGGCACTGTTTGATAAAAGCAGCAAATATTTTGGCATCGGCTTCATTAGAACCAAACTCTGGATGCCATTGCACGCCTAGACAAAATGGATGCGCCTGATGTTCAATTGCTTCAATAATTCCATCTTTGGCTTTGGCACTAACAATAATATTTTTGCCCAAATTTCCCACCGCTTGATGATGAGAAGAGTTGGTTTTGATATTTTTGGTTTGAGCAATTTCAAACAATTGGCTTTTTTGATTAATTTCAACATCGTGATAAGCTTTGCCGGCTTCGATAAATTCCGGATTTTTACTTTGTTCGTGATTCATATAGCTAGAATGATCAGGAATATGCTGGATGCAATCGCCACCAAAAATAATATTCATTAATTGCATTCCGTTACAAATTCCTAAAATTGGCATTTCGGGTTTTTGTTTGACGGCGCGCAAAAACACTTCAAATTCAAAATTGTCACGCGCTTCGTTGAGAGTGACTGAAGGGTGAATTTTTTGCCCATATCTTTTCGGATTCACATCAAAACCGCCGCCGATAAAAAGAAGTCCGTCGATTAAATTTAAATATTCATCAATTGCATTGTGATCATACGCAAAGAATATTGGAACAGCTCCGGCGTTGCTAATTGCCTCAGCATAATTTTTTCTAATCGCATAAAATGGGCTTTTTGAATAAGAATTTTCGCCACCGATTTTATAGTCTGGAATTAAGCCAATGATTGGTTTTTTCATATTTGGGGTTGGGGATGAACTTTTGATTGCGGCTAATTTTATTTAACCGCAATTAAAAGAAAAGCTAGAAAGCTAGGTTAAATTGCACAGATCCTAAGTGGCTGGTGAAATTAGAACTTTTTTGTAGATCATATTTTAAAAACATTGATGTGTTTTGACTGGTTTTGAAATTTAGTTGCGCACCAGCATTTAAGATGTTCGCATCCAGATCAATTCCTCTATTTTGGATATTAGCTTGATTGTTAGCGCCGTTGATAAAGGTGCTATGCGACTTAGCGCCGCTAACATTCAAGTTGCGCAACCAAGAAATATTAAGCTGTGGCTGAACTTTTGATCCAGCGCCGCTAATCACTTTAAAACCAAGTTCAGAAGTAAATAAATTGAAAGAATCATTTTGAACCTTTAAACCCAAGCCATCATCATTTTTTTCCTTGTAGCTAGAAAGAGAAAGACCGGAATATTTAATGCCTGCAATTGGAGCAAATAAAGTTTTATCCCCAATTTTATAATTATAACCAAAACCAATTTTAGCGCCATATCCGGTGCCCGAGAAATTTGCTTTTACCCTTGATTGGTAAGAACCAATTACAATATTTTTATTTGTGTCATATTGATTATAAGCAACGCTGGCTGAGTTTTCATTGAAAAAACCTAAGCCATTTTTGGCGACGTTGTAGTTATATAACGAGAATTGATACGAGTTGATGTCAGTTTTTTGATCTGACAATTCTCTGCTATTGGCGTTGGCTTTGGCGTAAGACAAGGCGCCGCCCCAAATTGAATTGGAGTTGCTATTCTTAACAACTTTATCCAAACCAAAACTCACCCCACCAAAATTAGCATCATATCCTTTGGTTGTATTAACATCATTTTGTTTAGATGCGTTGCCAAAAACTTGACCCCACAAGCCTTTATTATTGATTGCAAGCGGATTGCCCTTTGGGTCTTTTTTATCAAAGGCTACAAATTGATCATAGTTTAAAGATTGAACACGATAACCAATCACATTATCCACAGCATTAGCAATATCTAATGAGGTTTTTTGAGTCATGTTATTTTTCTCAACTTGCAAAGTTTTTAGGGTATTTTCTAACTCTGATTGAGTAGAGATTTTTAACAATGCCGTTCTTGCTGAATCAATGCCAGTGGCGGTTGTGTTGTCGAGTAGAAAATTCACCGTTGCTAAATTCTGTTTATTTAATGCAGAGGTTGTGGCGCTATCAATGCTGTAGGTCACCACTAAAGATTCGTCAGATCCAGCGTTAATGATTTTTTCAACTGATTCTTTTAATAAAATTGAGTTATCAGTGATAGTTCCTAGGTTGTCTGTGGTTACATTCAAATGATTTGTTGGCGAATCAACAACGATAATGCTGGATTGGTCATTTTGTTTTAAATAGGTAGCCTGAGAATAATCAAAATTGATTTTTAAACCATTTGCCAGATTGATATTATCAGTTGATAAAATTGATGGTGTGGAGCTGTCAGATTCAATAATACCAAGTCGCAAATTACCATCAAAACTTAGAGCTCCAGAGCCAGTAAGTGTTTTTCCAGCAGCGATATTGATGGTGCTTGAATTTGCCATTGATAAAAGTGTTACTAATGTGTTTTGATTTAAATTTAAAGTTGAGTTTGTTTGTAAAGTTGTGGATCCAAGGCTGTTAGTTCCAGATCCATTAATTGTTGCAAAGCTGTTACCTTGAGTGACAAAACTATCTACAAAAATATCGCCGCCACTAAAAGTTACACCAGCAGAATTAGCGATTTTGATGAAGACTAAATGTTTATCACTAGCGCCAATTTTGGAGTTAACTACAGTTGATCTACCAAAAAAATCAATATCTCCTTGTGAAGTTGTGGATGTAATAATGCCATTTTTGGTATATATACTTCCATATATTGCTAAAATTGTTGAATTCTGAAAGTCGATAGTGTCAATTCTTTTTGCCGCAGAACCAACATCTCCATTAATGATCAAAGTATCAGAATTAGTGATACGAAAAATTCCAACTCCATCGTGATCAGTACTAATATCGCTTATGCTAAGCGAAGAAGAAGGTGCGGCATCATGAATAAGAACGCCTTCGTGAGAATCAACCTCGGTTCCAGTAAATAGAACAGATTTACCATTAGAAGCAGTAGTTCCAGCTGTTGCGTCATCACCAATTTTTACCGTGTCTGCTTTGGCAAAATTAAAATTGCCTAGAATAATTACCAAAGTAAAAATTATTATTTTGTACTTATTGGTAGAAAAAATATTACGAGCCATAGACTTATCAAATTTATTAAAAACAATCATCAAACCAAATCATATCAAGTTCAGTGGGAAGAGCATATTAATGGTGTTGCTTTTTGATTGCAACTATTAGATATATGTAGCAGAATCCTTTGGTTATAAGCTCAAATTGGTATTAAAACAAATTAATAAATTTTATGAATAATAATTTTAAACCGCAGTTAGACGTGCTAAGTAGAGAGTTTGAAGCAATGTTGGATAATGATAAATCGCAATCTAATTCCGCGCAAATAGTACAAACTATGCTCAAAAAAATTGACGATTTTTTATTTGCCGCCAAAAATAACGGAAATGTGGAATCTTTGAAAGAATTCTTGAAAAAAGAATTAAATTTAAAAAGTGACGCCGATATTCAGAATTTTGTTACATCTGCGCCAGATCAATTAAAAAATTATTAATTCAATATCACTTACAATGAAACGCACAAACGAACGCAACAGTATGTTGAGATTGGCTTTAGCAGCTTCTATGCTGGCAGCCACGGTTGCCCAAGAATCTCAGAAAGACAGCCAAGAGAATCAAATGGATTTAACAGACGATTCATCAAATAGTTTAGTTATGTCTAAGGCAACACAAGTTGCTGTTTCGGCCCTATTAACAGCTGGAACAACTGCTTTTTTTGCTTCAGAACAACCAACACCATTAACTTCTGTGGTCAATAGATTTTCTGAGTGGGCTGGAAACTTAACTGGTAGGATTTTGGGAAAAAGAGCCGCTGAGGAAGTTGATTCTTCTCCGGCAGAAGCAGATGATGATTCGATTAAACAACCATTAAAGCGCTCAAGAATAACAAGCGCACTCGAACCAAAACAAATCTTTAGCGAGCTACCTAGCCACACAATTAATGGCGCTACATATCAAATATTAAATACAATTATTCCACCTAATGGTTTGGAAATCGTATTAAAAACAACATTTCCCAATGGAACGGCGGTTAATACCACCCTTAACGAAGATCACGCCGGCAAGCAAGAAGCTCAGGATTGGGAAATTGTTTCGGACGAATTTGCTGTTATTGTCGGCGTAAGCAATGATCCAAATTTTAATGGAACAACATTGCCAATAATGAATGTGGTTAATCTTAGTAATCAATCAAAATTAAATATTACCACTAATGGCAATCTGACTCGCACAGAATCAAAATTGGTTCCAGATTTTTTTGGCAATATACCATTCACTCCAGCAAGCGTGAGCATAGAATTGCCTACTACCAGACAAGATGGGGTTGATTACGAGCCTAACCAATTTCAAGCAACCTTACGTGGTGCCAATGGAGAGCAGACCTCCAAAACCTTCGTGATTGAAAATAATCAGTGCCGAGCCACTGAGCAATTTTTAACCAAACCATCTCAAACCCCGTCAATATCACAAACCAACTCATTATCTCAAAGCAATTCAAGATCAACGACGCGAACTCCGTCAAAATCACGAAGCAATTCAGGATCGACGACTTCATCAGGATCGACCACAACAACAAGAACTCCTTCGACATCACAAAGTAGTCCAAAATCTAAAACTTCGTCAATAACCACCACACAGACAAACACTGATTCAGCGAGCACTTCAACAACTCCTTCATATAGTGGACCATTAACCAGATCTAGAACGTCTTCACAAACTCCATCAAGCTCCAAAAGCTCTTCTGTTTCGGCAGAACCAAGCCCTTCGCCAGAAACTTCACGAGGTAAAAAGAGAAACAATGAGTCACTTGGCGCAACCGCCGCAGCAGCAGCGGTTGGAGGAACAGCTGGCGTTGTCGCTGGGGCACTTGCACTTAGACAACTAAAAAAGACTAGAGCAAAAAATCCTAACGGTTCAAAACTAGAAACAGATATGACAAATCATAGATTGTAAACGCCAATTTGGGGGATAAAAATAATCCAGAAGTTTTATACTAAAAATTCTTACCTAATCTTTTTTCCCGCTCTTTGCGCATCTTTACAAAATCATCGCCGGCATGATAAGAGGAGCGGGTTAGGGGGCTGGAGGCGACCATTAGAAAGCCTTTGTTATAAGCGGCTTTTTTGTAGAATTCAAATTCATCGGGATGAACATAGCGATCAACCGGAGCGTGACGCACAGTGGGGCGCAAATATTGACCGATAGTTAAAAAATCTACATCTGCAGTTCTTAAATCATCCATCACTTGCAAAACTTCTTCCTTCTTTTCTCCCAAACCCACCATCAAACCGGATTTAGTGAAAATTAACGGATCAATTTCTTTAACTTTTTTTAACAAGGAAAGCGAATGGAAATATCTAGCGCCTGGACGAATTGAGTTATAAAGCCCCGGAACTGTTTCGATATTGTGATTAAAAACATCAGGTTTAGCTCGGGCAACTTTTTCAATCGCGCCATCTTTTCTTAAAAAATCGGGAGTTAAAATTTCAATTGTGGTAGTTGGCGCAGTTTCTCTGAGTCTTTGAATGCAGCGCACAAAATGCTCGGCACCACCATCATCAAGATCATCACGATCAACTGAAGTGATGACAATATGGTGCAAACCCAATTTGCCAACTGCTTCAGCCAAATTATCCGGCTCGTGCGGATCAAGCTGATCGGGCTTGCCAGTTTGAATATTACAAAATGAACAAGCTCTGGTGCAAACTGAACCTAAAATCATCACAGTCGCATGTTTTTGGCTCCAACATTCGCCAATATTAGGGCAGGCGGCCTCTTCACAGACCGTGTTTAATTTATATTTACGCATTAAATCAGCAGTATCAGAAAAACCACTTGAGGTTGGCGCTTTAACGCGGATCCAATCGGGCTTGCGTTGCATTTGTTCTTTGGGCGCTTTTTCGGCAAAGCCCATTAGATCTTTATTATCGATGATTTTTTTAGTTTCTAACTGCATTAATTATTTTTAGATGAGATTAAAAGTTAGTGCCAAAGCTGAAACGGAAAGTTTCAACGCGGTCAAAATCTTCTTTTTTAGCAACTTTAGAAAAATCCAAACGAATTGGACCAAGTGGCGAAGCCCAGCCAAAGCTGAGCCCGTATGAAGAGCGCAGCGATCCAGTATCAGCAACTAAGCTATTTCTTTTATTAATTTCATCAACGCCTTTGAGAGTTCCAATATCAGAAAATAAAGAACCACTAATGCCTAAATCTTTAGGCAAGCCCAGCGGAAAACGAAATTCAGTAGTGCTCACATAATAGGTTTTTCCACCAATCGCATCGCCGCCTTTGAAAGTTCCATTGACCTGAGCCCGAGGTCCAATCCCAGCATATTGGAAACCACGAAAATTATTGCCTCCCAAAAAGAAATTATCGTTACTTCTAATATCTTGCCCAACGCCATCAATAAATCCAAAACGACCTGAGAATTTGAGCACAAAATCAGTATTACCTAAAACTGGAATGTAATATCCGCCACTACCTTCATTTTTGACATATTTTCTATCGCCACCAATTCCGGCATAATCTTGCGAAAAAGTTAGATAATATCCATCTCTTGGATCCAAACGATTATCTCTTTGATCATAAAGAAAAGTTTGTCCAACGCCGGAGCTAACATATTGACCAACTAAATTTTGAATGGCGATTGAAGCAGTGCTATCAACATTGCTAATGCTTTCACTTTTTAAGGAATAACGAATTTGATGGCTCAAATGTTCAGTGATTGAGTAATCGCCTCTTAAAGTTCCGCCATTGGATTTTTGATCATAAACCAAAGTGTTTCTTTTGCTGAGTTGATAATTAAACAAATCAATCCCGGCGGCAATCTCTCTGCCGGCAAAATAAGGTTTGGTATAATTAATTTCATTGCTGAATCGCAAAGAAGATTTCTGAAAATTAACCCCCAACTCTTGCCCAGTTCCAAACAAATTGCGCTCTTTAAGCCCAATACTGCCAGTTGCTTTATCGACTGTTGAATAGCCAATCCCAAAATTTAATTCGCCAGTTTTTTTCTCTTTCACCTCAACTTCTAAATCGATCAGATTCGTAACATTATCCCCTTGGCCAATTCTTTTGGTATTAAATTCAACCTTATCAAAAAATCCCAGATTCTGCAGTCTCTGCTTGGAACGGTTGATTTTAGTAATGTTATAAGCATCACCTTCACGAACCCGCAATTCTCTTCGCAAAACTTCATCCATAGTTCTGGTGTTGCCCTTAATGGTGATTTGATTGATATAAATTCGTGGCGTTTCTTCAATCACATAATCAATATCCATAATTTGCTTATCGCGATCGCGCTTCAAAACTGGCTCAATATGTGCAAAAGCATAACCTTTTTCTGACATAATTTTGACCATCTCATCAACGGTTTCATCCAAATAATCGCCATTATAAACCTTACCTTTTTTGGTCTTGATCGCTTTATTTAAAAGGGTTTCATCAAATTTTTTAACCTTATTAACAATCTTAATTTCACCAAAATTATATTTGATCCCTTCTTCCAAAAGAAAGTTGATGAAGAATTTATCTTTGGTCGGAGCAATTTGCGCAATTGCCGACAAAACCGCAAAATCAGGATAGCCTTTAGAACCATAAAAACGGCGCAACTTTTCTTTATCAAACTCAATACGATCAGAATCGTAGGTATCCGAGCTACTTAAAAATTTATACCATTGCGATTTTTTAGTGGTAATTTCATCGGTTAAAGCCGAGTCGGAAAAAACTTGATTGCCAATAAAAGAAATATCCGTGATTGCAGCTTTGGCGCCTTCTTTAATATCAAAAATTAAATCAACACGATTCTGATCTCTTTTAACAATCTTTGGTTCAATTCTAGTTAAAAAGCGACCGCTTTTAATATAAATATCGTTAATTCTTTTGATATCGGTTTGCAATTTTGCTTTAGTATAAACCGCTCTTTTTTTCAGCTGAATTTCTGCTTGCAGCGCGTCATTTTCAATTTTTTTATTACCCCGAAATTCAATCTCATTAATGATCGGATTTTCTTGAACCTCAACAATCATTTGATTTTCCTGCCGATAAATTTTGGCTTCTAAAAACAATTCACTAGCAAATAATTTTTTGATTGATTGATTGATCGCCTTTTGGCTGCCTTGTTTGAGACCGTCAATTTCTAAATAACTGTCAATGGTTTGCGGATCAACTCTTTGATTGCCTTTAATTACAATTTCTAAGCTGGATTTTTTGGCGGCAAAAACATTGGCTGGAGCAGCAATCAGAAGAAGAATGGCGAGAAAATAGAATGATAATTTTGACATCTATGAATTGGTGTTAACCACAGTTTTTTGATAAATTTCTCTTTCTATTTCAACAATATCAAGGCTTAGAGCGATTGGGTTTTTAGATAAATTATTTTCAGTTAAAAAATTACTAGCAATTTTTACAAGGTTTGCCGCCAGATTTTTTCGAATCTCCAAACTTCTACCTTGCATAATTTTAACGGTAATATGCATAAAATCCTGCGAACCAGAACCATCGGCAACCACAGCATTAGCACAAAAAACATTGCGAGCTTTGCATTGCGAAATATCAAAATTACCTTCGTTTTTAGCAATATTTTGATTGAGCTTTAAAAGTAGAGAATCAATTTGCGGTTTGGCAATTGCAAATGAATGTTCAATTATTGTATGGGGCATAAAAAATTAGTCGTAAGTCGTAAGTCGTAAGTCATAAGTAATTACCACTTACGACTTACGACTTACGACTATTTTATAATGGTAAATTATCGTGTTTTTTCCACGGTTTTTCCACTTTTTTGTGTTTAAGAATTTGCAACATTTTGCAAATTCTTTTTCTGGTATTTTGTGGGCGAATTACTTCGTCGATAAACCCGCGCGAAGCTGCAACGAAAGGTGAAGCGAATTTTTGGCGATATTCTTCAACTCTGTCTTTGCGTCTTTGTGGGTCAGACATATCTTCTCTAAAAATAATTTCCACCGCGCCTTCCGGGCCCATCACGGCAATTTCAGCATTTGACCAAGCGTAATTTATATCGCCTTTTAAATGTTTAGAATTCATCACAATATAAGCGCCACCATATGCTTTTCTGGCAATGACAGTGATTTTTGGAACTGTGGCTTCGGCGTAAGCGTAAAGCAATTTAGCGCCGTGGCGAATAATGCCATTATGTTCTTGATCAGTTCCAGGCAAAAATCCGGGAACGTCAACAAAAGTTAAAATTGGGATGTTAAACGCATCACAAAAACGAATGAAGCGCGCCGCTTTTTCTGAGGCTTCAATATTCAAACAACCCGCCAAACTCATTGGTTGATTAGCGACGATACCAATAGTTTCGCCTTCCATTCGCCCAAAACCAACAATAATGTTGGTTGCGTAAGTTGGTTGGATTTCAAAAAAATCGCCTTCATCAACAATTTTTTCCACCAACTCGCTCATATCATAAGGTTGGTTGGAGTTTTCAGGAACAAGAGTGTTGAGTGAAACATCGACACGATCAAATTTATCGTCGGTGGGAATTTTTGGAACGCCAGCTTTGTTGGAAAGCGGCAAGAAATTGACCAATCTGCGAGTTTGTAAAAGCGCGTCAACATCATTTTTGAAAGTCAAATGCGCCACGCCGCTTTTGGTGGCGTGAACCTTTGCGCCGCCTAATTCTTCTTGAGTTACATTTTCGTGAGTAACAGTTTTAACCACTTCTGGGCCAGTTACAAACATGTAAGAACTGTTTTCCACCATAATGGTGAAATCTGTTAATGCCGGAGAATAAACCGCGCCACCAGCGCATGGCCCCATGATTAAAGAAATTTGTGGAATCACACCTGAAGCATCAACATTGCGTTGAAAAATCTCGCCATAACCACCAAGAGAATCAACACCTTCTTGAATTCTAGCTCCGCCCGAATCATTAATGCCAATCACCGGCGCACCAACTTGCATGGCTTTATCCATAATTTGGCAGATTTTTTTAGCGTGAGCTTCGCCCAGCGAGCCGCCCATCACGGTGAAATCTTGGCTATAAACAAAAACCAAACGACCATTGATTGTTCCTTGTCCGGTTACAACTCCATCGCCAGCTTGTTTTTTATCACCCATACCAAAATCATGGCAACGATGCTCAACATAAAGTCCATATTCTTCAAATGAATCAGTATCAAGCAAAACTTCAACTCTTTCCCGAGCGGTTAATTTGCCTTTGGAATGTTGAATATCAATACGCTTTTGACCGCCGCCCATTCTGGCTTCTTCTCTTTTGGAAGCTAGTTTTGATACATTTAATGATGACATAAGTGATTGTTGATTAGAGATTGGATTTTCGATGGGAAATGTTATTGTCTTTTTCCTTGAAGACAAGAATTTTCTTGATTTTTTGGACGCCGTGATATTAAATGCCCGCTCTTGTTTTTCGTGCCCTTAGCTCAGCTGGATAGAGCAACAGCCTTCTAAGCTGTAGGTCAGACGTTCGAATCGTCTAGGGCACACCATCCGCTTACGCTGCGCTACAGCGCGATTCGATTAGTTCAAATTCTCTTTTGCCTTCCGGCTTAGTTCTACATTCAATTCTTTTAACTGTCTTTCCGAAACATTGGCTGGGGCGTTCATCATTAGGTCTTGGGCTTTGCCGTTCATTGGGAAAGGGATGATTTCGCGGATGTTTGGTTCGTCGGCTAAAAGCATAATAATGCGATCAATTCCCGGAGCGATTCCGCCATGGGGTGGTGCGCCGTATTTGAAAGCGTTTAACATAGCGCCGAATTGTTTTTCAACCACTTCTTTTCCATAGCCAGCAATTTCAAAAGCGCGATACATAATTTCGGGTTTGTGATTACGAATTGCGCCAGATGAAAGTTCCACACCGTTACAAACTACATCATATTGAAAGGCGTTGATAGTGAGTGGATCTTGTGAATTCAAGGCTTCTAAGCCACCTTGCGGCATTGAAAATGGGTTGTGAGAAAATTCTGGTTTGCCGGTGTCTTCGTTTAATTCATACATTGGAAAATCAGTAATCCAGCAGAATTTATAAACGCCTTCTTCAATCAATCCCAAATCTTGACCAAGTTTAATTCGAACCAAGCCAGCGATTTTAGCGGCTTCTGAGGTTTTTCCGCAAGAGAAGAAAACCGCATCGCCATTATTCAAGCCAGCAATTTGTTTTAACTGCGCCAGTTTTTCTGCTGATAAAAATTTAGCAATCGGGCCTTTAGCTTCACCATTTTCATCGAAAATAATATAAGCCAAACCTTTGGCGCCATTTTGCTGTGCAAATTCAATTGTTTTGTCAAAAAATGATCTTGGTTGCGCTGCGCATTTTGGTGCTGGAATAGCGCGGATTATAGAGCCAGAAGCAATTGCGTTAGTGAAAATTGAAAAGCCTGAACCAACAAAAATATCGCTAGCTTCGGAAATTATAATTGGATTTCTTAAATCTGGTTTGTCGATTCCATATTTTAAAATCGCATCTTTATAAGTTATGTGCGGGAAGTTTTCCCCAACGCCATTATCTGCAACTTTTTTACAACCAAACTTTTCAAAAACTTTTTTCATCAACGGCTCAACCACGCCAAACACATCTTCCTGAGTTGCGAACGACATTTCTAAATCGAGCTGATAAAATTCCGGCGCGCGATCGGCGCGTAAATCTTCATCACGAAAACACGGCGCAATTTGGAAATAACGGTTAAAACCCGAAACCATTAAAAGCTGCTTGAATTGTTGTGGAGCTTGGGGCAGGGCGTAGAATTTTCCGGGATGCAAACGAGCTGGAACTAAATAATCTCTGGCGCCTTCTGGTGATGAGGCAGTTAGAATTGGGGTTTGAATTTCCAGAAAATCCATCTTGGTCATTTCAGCTCTGATAAAGCTAATTACCTGGCTGCGTAAGATTATATTATTGTGAACTTTTTCACGGCGTAAATCCAAAAAGCGAAATTTCAAACGGATTTCTTCCGGATAAGATTCGCCTTTATCGTTGATTGGAAAAGGAATTTGTTCGGCGAGTGATTCAATATTTAACTCAGAAATTTTAATTTCAATTTCGCCAGTTTTGATATTGGCATTGACTGCTTCAGCATCTCTAGCAACAACATTGCCAATAATTGTAATTACTGATTCAAGCTTAATGCTGGCGATTTGATCAATGTTTAAGCCAGTATTCGCGCTGTCAATCACGCATTGAGTAATTCCAAAATGATCTCTTAAATCAATAAAAATTAAACTGCCATGATCGCGTTTAGAATGAACCCAGCCGGATAATTTAACGATTTGGTTGATATTTAATTTAGTCAATTCGCCACAATTATGGCTGCGATATTTGTGCATTTTGGAGATTTAAAAATTAATGTCATCCTTAAGCGTAGCGAAGGATCTCATTATATTGGAAGAGATCCTTCGCTACACTGATGACAAGTTAGTTGTTAATAAACATCATAAGAGTTAGTGCCGCCGTGATACATACGGTTGCGGCAGATGCGGCATTTGGAATTGCGGATTAAAAATAATTCCATCGCTCTGGGCTCTTTTAAACAAAGGAGCCAAAACATTCCATGCACCGCTGGCAAAATCACTAAAAGGTAAATGAACTTGCTAGTAATAATAAAAGCCATCAACGAGATCATCAGATTGAGAGTTGCTAATGTATAGCTTACTCCAAAAAGCATTGGTGGTCTTGTCAACCCAAGAAATAAGGAGTCGGTGCCAATTGATCCGGACATAAGCAGTAATGATTAATGGTTAATTGTTAATGATTAATTAAGGATTTTAAAATTGACAATTGGAATGCGGCAAAATATAAACTGCCATCCCTAATTAAGTCAATGCTTAGTTCACAACATTAATCATTAACCATTAACCATTAATCATTATTTCTATGTCTTTTCTCGCAAAAAATTTAGCCAACATTAAACCTTCACCAACAATTGCCGTTAGCATGAAAGCTGCGGAATTAAAAGCGCAGGGCAAAGATATTATTAGCCTTGGAATGGGCGAGCCGGATTTTGATACTCCTGATAATATTAAAGAAGCGGGCATTGCTGCAATTAGAAAAGGCGATACTAAATATACTGCGGTTGATGGAACTGCTTCTTTGAAAAAAGCCATCATTGCCAAGCTAAAAAGAGACAATGGTTTAGAATATAATGCCAATCAAATCATGGTTTCAACTGGTGCAAAACAGGTGATTTATAACGCTTTAATGGCAACTTTAAATCCTGGTGACGAAGTTATAATTCCAGCTCCATATTGGGTTTCTTATCCAGATATGGTTTTGCTTGGGCAGGGCGTTCCGGTTGTAGTTGAAGGATCAGCGCAAAATAATTTCAAAATTTTGCCAGCGGATTTGCAAAGAGCAATCACTCCAAAAACCAAATGGATAATTCTAAATTCACCAAGCAATCCAACTGGCGGATGCTATACTGCAGAAGATTTAAGAGGTCTTGCCGATGTTTTATTAAAGCATCCACAAGTTCACATTATGTCTGACGATATTTATGAATATTTAATTTTCGACGGTTTGAAATTTGCCAATATCGCTGAAATTGAACCAAAATTAAAAGATCGCACTTTGGTGGTCAATGGCGTTTCTAAAGCTTATTCAATGACTGGCTGGAGAATTGGCTATGGCGCTGGTGATGTAAATTTGATTAAAGCAATGTCAATGATTCAATCCCAAAGCACTTCGGCAACAACTTCCATAGGTCAAGCTGCAGCAGTTGAGGCAATGAATGGCGATCAAAGTTATGTGGTTAATTCCAACAAAATTTTCCAAACCCGCCGCGATATGGTGGTCAAAATGTTAAATGAAATTGACGGAATTGATTGCAATAATCCCAACGGCGCATTCTATGTTTTCCCATCTTGTGCCGGTTTATTTGGCAAAAAAACTCCGGATGGAAAAATCATTAAAGATTCTAACGATTTCGCCAGCTATTTATTGGAAGACGCTTTAGTTGCGGTTGTTCCGGGAATTGCTTTTGGCACTGAAGGATTTTTTAGAATTTCCTACGCTGCTTCAGAAGAGTTTTTGAATAATGCGATGCAAAGAATCGCAACTGCCTGTGGGCAGTTGCAGTCATAAGTCGTAAGTCGTAAGTCGTAAGTCAAACCGATCTCGGAGCAACTTACGACTTACGACTTACGACTTACAACTAACAACTAAAATCTATGCTTTTAGCAATCGATATAGGCAATACCAACATTGTGCTTGGGTTGTTTGTGGGTGAAAAATTGATCCACAAATTTCGCCTCGAAACCAACAGCCAAAAATCAGAAGAAGATTACGCAATTGATATTGTTGAGTTGTTTTTGAACAGCAAAATTGATTGTTTAAAAATCGCTTCCGTGGTCATTGCATCCGTAGTTCCAAACCTTACCAATATTATCGAAAAAGCCGTTAAAAAATTCTATAATGGCGATGCTTTAGTGGTTGGCAAAAATCTCAAATTAAATATTGAAATTGCCATCAAAAACAAACAAGAAGTTGGTTTTGATCGCTTGATCAACGCTATTGCCGGCTATAAAAAATTTGGTGGCAATTTAATTATCATTGATTTTGGCACAGCAACAACTTTTGATGTAGTGGGCACCAATGGCGAATATCTTGGCGGCGTGATTGCTCCGGGAGTGAATCTTTCCATCAAAGCTTTGCATGATATGACTGCGCAATTACCAAAAATTCAAGTTAAAGCCCAAAAAAATGTCATCGGCAAATCCACCGTTGAAGCAATGAATTCAGGCATTTATTTTGGTTATATCAGTTTAGCGGAAGGATTAATTGCTAAAATTAAAGCTGAGTATGGTAATGAAATGCAAGTCATAATTACTGGCGGATTATCAACACTTTTTGGTGCCGCTCTAACAAATAAAGATCATATTCAACCTGATTTAACATTGGAGGGATTGAGGCTAGCGGCGCTAGTTTAATTATCGTTTTTTAATCACCACTTAAATTACAACAAAAATGGAAAAATATTTTGACGAATGGAATGTATTAAAACAACGTTTAGATACAGAACACAGAATTCCCACCTTCAAACAAAAAGAAATATGGTGGTGCAGCATTGGACTAAATATTGGACATGAAGAAAACGGCAAAAACAAATTTTTTAATCGCCCAGTTTTGATAGTTAGAAAATTTAATAATCATATTTTTCTGGGTGTGCCTTTAACTACTAAAATCAAGGACAATAAGTTTTATCATACCATTAGTTTTAAGGATAAAAATCAGAGCGCAATGTTGTCACAAATAAGAGTGTGGGAAAGCAGGAGACTAAGCCACAAGATGGGGGAAATAAATGAAGAAGAATTTGAAGTAATCAGGAAGAAGGTAAAAGAGATGATTTAGTCAACCTCCTATTTCTAAGAGGTTGCGTGTGGGTTACCCCAATTTGTTTGTGCAATGTAAACGCACCAATTTTAATGTCAAGAATTTTTAGATAACAATTACCTTATGTTCGACAATATCACCAACAGCCTTTCTAAAGTCTTCAGCAGCTTTTCCGGCAAAAAATTTATCTCTGAAGAAAATCTCAATGACGCCATGCGCGAGATTCGTATTGCGCTTTTGGAGGCTGATGTTTCATTGTCAATCGCTAAAGAATTTATCAATAAAATTAAAGCTGAAGCAGTTGGAAAAGAAGTGATTAAAACCGTTTCTCCTGGACAGATGATTGTCAAAATCGTCTATGACGAGATGGTAAAATTATTGGGCAGCGAGCGCGCGGAGATTAATTTAAATACCAAACCGCCAGTAATTTTAATGATGGTTGGTTTGCAAGGCGCTGGCAAAACCACTACCGCTGGTAAACTAGCTTATCATTTTTTAAACAAGCTGGGCAAAAAAAGAATTCTTCTCGCCTCACTCGACACCAATCGCCCCGCGGCGCAACAGCAATTAGAAATTTTAGCCAAAAAAGTTGGGGTGGATAGTTTAGAAATTATTGCCGGACAAAAACCAACTGACATCACCAAAAGAGCGGTTGCGCACGCCAAAGAATATAATTATGACATTTTAATTTTAGATACTGCCGGACGAATTCATATTGATGAAGAATTGATGGCAGAAGTTCAAGAGGTGAAAAAGATCGCCAATCCCAGCGAAACAATTTTAGTGGTTGATGCTTTGATTGGGCAAGACGCCATTAATGTCGCTAATAATTTTAAAGATAAAGTTGGTGTTGATGGAATTATTTTAACCAGAATTGACGGCGATTCTCGCGGCGGCGCGGCAATTACCATGAAAATGGCAACTGGCTGTCCGATTAAATTTTTAGGTAGCGGCGAGAAAATTTCCGAGTTAGAAATTTTTGATCCAGAGCGAATTGCCGGTCGAATTTTAGGAATGGGCGATGTGGTTTCGCTAGTTGAGAAAGCCGCGGAAATGCTTGATGAAGAAGAGTTACAAAAAGCTGAGAAAAAATTCCGCAAAGGACAATTTGATTTAAATGATTTGCTGGCGCAAATTAAAAATATGAAAAAAATGGGCGGGCTTGGCGGCATTTTAAAATTCTTACCCGGTGCCGGACAAATCAAAGAGCAGCTCAGCAACCCCAAAGTTGAAAAAGAAATTAAAAAGCAAGAAGCGCTAATAAATTCAATGACTCCCAAAGAACGCACCAAACCTGATATCCTAAATTCTTCACGCAAAAAACGCATCGCCCTTGGCGCCGGCGCCACCATTCAAGATGTGAACAGCCTTTTGAAAAAATTCAAACAGATGCAAAAAATGATGGGAAAAGTTGGAAAAATGGATCAAGATTCAATCAAAAATATGATGAATAAATTTGATAAGGGGAATTAGTCGTTAGTCATTAGTCTTTAGTCATTAGTCATTAATAAAATGCCTTCACATAGCGAAATTAAAAATCTGCCTTACAGCGCCAAACAGATGTTTGATTTGGTTTTGGATGTTGAAAAATATCCTGAATTTTTGCCTTGGTGTTTGGCGGCAAAAATCACCAAAAAGCTTGATGCTGAAAATTTTGAAGCAGATTTGGCGATTAATTTTAAAGGCTTCACGCAAAAATATTCTTCTAATATTCAAGCCAGTCAAAATAATAACAGCGAATTTTTAATTAATGTTTCCGCCATTGACGGCCCATTTAAAAATTTGACAAATCGCTGGCAATTCAGGAATATTGCGGGTGGCTGTCAGGTCGAATTTTTTATCGATTTTGAATTTAAGTCGATGATTTTAGGCAAAATGATTGGCATGATTTTTGAAAAAGCCACCGATAAAATGATCGACGCTTTTGAAAATAGGGCGCAAACGATTTATAAATAATGCAACATTACTCTGTCATCCTGAGCAAAGCGAAGGATCTCGTGAGCCAGGGCTCGGTTTAATTCACGGCGCGTTTCACGAGATCCTTCGCTCTGCTCAGGATGACAGAGTAAAAAAATAAATAACTAAATAATATATGAGATTATCCAACTATTTTCTGCCAACTTTAAAAGAAAATCCTATCGATGCTAAAATCGTTTCGCACCAATTAATGATTCGCGCTGGAATGATTCGTCAAACTAGTTTGGGCATTTATTCTTGGTTGCCTTTGGGCTTAAAAGTATTGAACAAAATCTCCAATATTATTCGTGATGAAATTGATAAATCTGGCTGTTTAGAAATTTTGATGCCCACTATTCAACCAGCAGATTTGTGGTTGGAATCTGGTCGTTATAATGATTATGGCAAAGAAATGCTCCGTATTAAAGATCGCCACGAGCGCGATTTGCTTTACGGGCCAACTCATGAAGAAGTTGTTACCGATATTTTTCGCAAAAATGTTTCCAGCTATAAAGATTTACCGAAAAACTTTTATCAAATTCAATGGAAATTTCGCGATGAGATTCGCCCGCGTTTTGGCGTGATGCGTGGTCGTGAGTTCTTGATGAAAGATGGTTATTCATTTGATGTTGATTTTGAATCCGCCAAAAAATCTTACGATTTAATGTATGCAACTTATTTCAAAATTTTCAAAAGAATGGGTTTGGACGCAATGGCGGTGAAGGCTGATACTGGTGCGATTGGTGGCGATTTATCTCACGAATTTCATATTTTGGCCGATACTGGCGAGAGTGAGGTTTTTTATGACAAAAAATTTGATGAGCTCAGAAAGGCTGAAATTGTTGATATAGAGGCAATGCAAAAACTTTATACCGCTGCTGATGAAATGCATAAACCGGAAAATTGTCCAATTGCACAAGACCAAATCGCGTCGCGTCGCGGTATTGAAATTGGGCATATTTTTCACTTTGGTGATAAATATTCCAAAGCGATGAATGCAACGATAACTAACAATGAAGGCAAGGCAATTTTCCCACAAATGGGCTCTTACGGAATTGGGGTTTCCAGATTAGTTGCGGCAATAATTGAATCGAGTTTTGATGAGCGCGGAATCATTTGGAACAAAGCGGTTGCGCCATTTCAAGTTGCTTTGATCAATTTGAAAAATGGCGATGAATTATGCGATAAAATTTGCGAAGATTTATATCAAAAACTACAAGCTAAAAATATTGAAGTGCTTTACGACGATACTAAAAGCGGCGCTGGGCAGAAATTTGCTAATATGGATTTAATTGGAATTCCTACCCAAATTATTGTTGGGCCTAAAAGTGCGGCAAATAATTTGGTTGAAATCAAAAACCGCAAAACCGGCGTAAAACAAGAGGTTGCGCTTGATTTGATAATGAACAAATTTTGTTAATTGAAGGACAAATATTTTCTTGCAATAAAACTTTTAATATTCAGAATTGCGCGAATTCACTTTTGGTGTTTTCCAAATCTCTCAAAACCTAATCATTAAAAACTATGAAAAAAATACTTTTCTCGCTTTTGTTTTTGTTTTTGATTTCACTTTCTTCAAATTCTTTTGCTCAAACAGTTGGCTGCTCAGGCAACATTATTGGATCTTGCATCGACCAACCTAGACAAAGTGCGCTTAATTGTAATGGAAGCAATGGAACATCTACAGTTGCTGGAACAGCTACTAATGGTGGCTGCACTTGGACAATTGGCACTAACGTCTGCTCATTTGCAGTAGCTGGAACTTGCGCTGGAATTACTTCAGCTGGAATTTGTAATGCAATCAGTGGCTGTAGCTGGGTTTCTGTTGGCAACGCCAACCAAAACGCTTTTGTCACTACTCTTTGCAACGCACTGAAAATTGTAACTGGTAATGGTGGTAAAGCTTTTGCTGCTTTCGCAATCATTTCTTGTGGTATTGGTTTCTTCACCGGTAAAATCTCTTGGGGTTTGATGATCGGTATTACTGCTGGTATCGCTGCGATGTTTGGTGCTCCAACTATTGTTGCCGCTATCTCTGGTGGTAACGCTCTGGATTGTGCCGCGTCATAATTATTGAGTTATAATTAAGTTTTATTTTTCCACCTCCATCGTTTAACCGCGATGGAGGTTTTCTTGTCTTATTAATATTGTAAATTTATTTATGTCTAGAAGATGTGATTTAATCGCCAAAATTGGCGTTATGAGTGGTAACAACGTTTCTCACTCAAATAGAAAAACCCGCAGAAGGTTTTTGCCTAACCTTTGCCAAGCGTCTTTCGCTAGTGAAGCTTTGGGAGTTAGTGTCAATTTGAAAGTTGCTGCTTCAACTCTTAGAACCATCAATAAATATGGCAATATTGATAATTTTTTGATCAATTATCGTCACAATCAATTATCTGACGAAGCAATTTCACTAAGAAGCAGAATCAAAAAAGCCTTGATCAAAAAAGGTCAGTTTGAAGCAGTGAAAGTTAAAAGCAGAAAAAAAGTTGCTGATAAGGCTTAACAACAATGTGTCATCCTGAGCACAGCGAAGGATCCCATGCGGCACATTTGGTCAATTAAAATTTCTCTTGTCTCCTGAGATCCTTCGTTTCACTCAGGATGACAAGTCAGAATTTACAATCCATCCGCCACCCAAAACAACATCACCTTGATAAATCACACAAGCTTGCCCTGGAGTGATTGATCTGGTTGGATTAAACAATTCAATTTCAGCTTTATCTTTATCTTTGCCAATAAAAATCTTTGCCTCAACTTCTCTTTGGCTGGAGCGCAAACGAACACTGGCTAGGATTGGCTGATTCAACATATCTTCATCTGCCAGCCAATTTAAATCTTTGATGGTTAATTTTTGTTTTTGCAAATCTTCTTCCGCCCCAACTATGACTTGGTTCTTCACCGCATCAAGTTTGACTACATAAAGCGGATCAGCACTAGAAATTCCAAGACCTCTTCTTTGTCCAATCGTGTAATTAATTATTCCATTGTGATTACCCAAAACCTTACCTTGCAGATCAACAATTTCGCCGCTTTTAAAAGCTGAAGGACGAAGTTTGGCAATCACTTTGGCATAATCACCATCGGGCACAAAACAAATATCTTGGCTGTCGGGTTTGTCAGCAATTTCTAAGCCAAGCCGAATCGCTTCTTTTCTAGTTTGTTCTTTGCTCCAACCGCCCAAAGGAAATCTGAGAAAATCGAGCTGTTCTTTGGTGGTGGTGAATAAAAAATAACTTTGATCTTTGCCTTCATCAAAAGCCTTGTGCAATTCAGATCCGTTTTTGCCTAATTTTCTTTGCACATAATGCCCAGTTACCAAAACATCAGCATTTAAATCTTTAGCAACGCGCAGTAAATCTTTGAATTTGACCGATTGATTACAACGAACACAAGGAATCGGCGTTTCGCCACGCAAATAGCTATCGGCAAAATCATCAATTACCGATTCTCTAAACAAACTTTCATAATTCAAAACATAATGCGGAAAACCAAATTTTTCGGCAACTTGTTTGGCGTCCATAATATCAACACCGGCGCAGCAAGTTTTATTTCCTTTAGCAATTATTTTGCCGTGATCATAGAGCTGCAAAGTAATGCCAATCACATCATAGCCTTGCTCTTTCAACAAAGCTGCAACCGTTGAAGAATCAACACCGCCAGACATTGCCACTACAACTTTGGTATCACTTGGAGATTTGTTTATTTCTAAAGAATTGAGCATTAATTTATATTGAATTTAGCTGGTTAATATACCAAAATGAAACTCTAAACAAATTCCCACAAACTTTCAATTAAACATTCTCAAAATGACTAATCAAAAAGCCAAACTCACCTTACCAAATGGCAAAGAAATTGAGTTTGATATTAAACCAGCTTCAATCGGACAAAGCGTTATCGACATTTCATCTTTGCTCAAAGAAAGTGGAATGTTCACTTTCGATCCTGGATTTATGTCCACTGCTGCTTGCGAATCAAAAATAACTTACATTGACGGCGAAGCAGGAATTTTGCGCCATCGCGGTTATTCCATTGAAGAGCTGGCGGAGAAAAGTAATTATTTGGAAACTTGTTATTTATTGGTAAATGGTGAGTTGCCTAATCAAAAACAAAATCACGATTTTGCTGAAAACATCAAAAATAATATGATGGCTCACGAGCAGCTGCAGTTTTTATATCGTGGTTTTCCGCGTCGCGCTCATCCAATGGCAATTATGGTTGGTGCGGTTGCTTCGCTTTCAGCATTTTATCACGACACTATGCATCCAACAACCGTTGAGGGGCGCGAAGATGTGGTTTATAAAATTATTGCCAAAATGCCAACTTTGGCAGCAATGGCTTATAAATATTCAATTGGCGAACCTTCAGTTTATCCAAATCATGATTTAGGTTTTGCTGAAAATTTCTTGCATATGCTTTTTGCCACGCCAATGCAAAAATATAAAGTTAGCCCAACTATTGCCAAAGCGATGGAGAAGATTTTAATTCTTCACGCTGATCACGAACAAAACGCTTCTACTTCCACAGTTAGATTAGCAGGCTCTTCAGGCGCCAATCCGTTCGCTTGTATTGGCGCTGGAATTGCTTCACTTTGGGGACCAGCTCATGGCGGAGCCAATGAAGAGGTGATTGAAATGTTGCAAGAAATTGGCACTAAAGATCGTATTCCCGAATTTATCAAACGCGCTAAAGATAAAAATGATCCATTTCGTTTGATGGGTTTTGGGCATCGGGTTTATAAAAATTATGATCCGCGCGCGGCAGTTTTGAAAAAATCTTGTGATGAAGTTTTGCAAGAGCTGGGCATCAAACATGATCCACTTTTGGATATGGCAGTTGAGCTGGAAAGAATTGCTCTTAATGATGAATATTTTATCGAGAAAAAATTATTCCCCAATGTCGATTTTTATTCCGGCATTATTTACAAAGCCTTGGGAATTCCAACCAATCTCTTCACAGTAATTTTTGCCATCGCCAGATCCGCCGGCTGGATTGCACAATGGAAGGAAATGGTTGAAGATAAAAACTTCAAAATCGGTCGCCCAAGACAGCTTTACACCGGATACGACAAAAGAGATTATCAAGACATTAAGACAAGGTAAATTAATGGTTAGTGGTTAATGAAGCCATTAATAATTAACCATTAATAATTAACCATTATTTAATTTATGCCCGAATTACATCTAAGACACGCTAAAAGCCAAGACAAAGATCTTAAGCCCAAATTGGCGGCTAAAAGCTATGATGAAAATTTTATTCCCTTCGTTTGTCATTACGACCCCAACACAATTCTCACTAAAAATGGTGAGCTTTTGCAAGTAATTAGAATAACCGGATTTAACCATGAAGCAATTGGCTCAGAATTAATTAATCTGCGCGAAACAGTTAGGGATGCTATTGCCCAAAATATCAAAACCAATAATTTTGCCTTATGGTTGCACACGATCAGAAGGCGCAAAAACATTGCTCCTAATGGGATTTATGAAGATAATTTTTCTGATCAATTAAATAATGATTGGAATAAAAAGAATGGCTGGCAAAAACAATTTGTTAATGAACTTTACTTAACTGTCATTATTCAAGGTTATGACACTTCAATTGTTAATATCAAAGCTTTGCTGCGCTCTCTTTCGCTGCGCTCAACTCAAGATTTGCACATTAAAGCGCTTGAACAGGCCTGCAAAACCTTATCAAAAATTGTTCACGATATCACTGATCATCTTGACGATTATGGCGCAAAATTAATTGGTATTAGAGAATGGGAAGGAGTTTTATATTCAGAGCCAATGCGGTTTTTTGGTAAAATTATTAACCTTAACGAAGATCGCTTCTTACTTAATATCAACGACATTGCCAGCGATTTATCGCGCTCTAAAATTGCTTTTGGCAATCAAAGTTTAGAAGTGACCAAGGATAATACTAAGAATTTTGCAGCGATGTTTTCAATCAAAGAATATCGCGAAGTTTCCATTGCTTCGCTGGATAAATTTTTACAAATTCCTCAAGAATTTATTATCACTCAATCACTTGATTTTATCAGTCGCAACAAGGCTTTGTCATATTTTGAATATCAAAACTATATTTTAGAAATTAGTGGCGATAAAGAATTTCGTTATCTATCTGATTTAGAAAAAACCATTGATAGCGATACTAAAAGTGACACTGATTATGCTGAGCAGCAAATGACCGTTATGCTCATTAATAACGATATTAAAGGTCTAGAAAAAGATATTGAAACCGCTTTAGATCAATTACATAATTTAGGCTTGGTTTCAGTACGTGAAGATATGCTTTCTGAACATTGTTTTTGGTCACAATTACCTGGAAATTTCCAATTTTTAAAAAGACAGCGACCAATCACAATTACCCGAATTGCCGGTTTTGCTTCGCTACATAACTTCCCCGCCGGCAGCAGAGAAGGAAACCATTGGGGCGATGCGGTCAGTATTTTTAGGACTGTTTTAGGAACGCCTTATTTCTTTAACTTTCATAATGGCGATAATGGTCACACTTTAATTGCTGGTCCTTTTGGCTCTGGCAAAACCGTACTATTAAATTTTCTAACCTGCCAATCACGCAAATTTAAAAACAAATTATATTATTTTGGTTATCAGCGTTCCGGACAGATTTTTATTAACTCGATTCAAGGTAATTATTTATCAATCAATCAGAAAGAAAACGATCCCAAACGTTTGCGAATCAACCCGCTTTTTCTAGTTGATAATCCAGATAATAGAGAATTTTTAAATATTTGGTTTGGATCTTTAGTCAATTATGGCAAGGTTTTAATCGATGTTGAGGAATTAAATTTAATACCGCAGATAGTTGATCAAATTGTTCGCGCCAAAACCACCAAACTTTCTGAAGCAATTGAATTTTTTAACAATCCGGCAACAAAAAATATTTATCACAAATTATCAATTTGGCACGGCAGCGGCAAATATGCTTTTATTTTTGATCATCAGCAAGAAAGTGATTTAACCGATAATTTAGTTAATGCTTTTAATATCGATCTAATATCCGATCATAAATCTTTGGTTATACCGGTTGCTTGCTATTTATTTTATAAAATTGAATCAATGCTCGATGGCAGCAAAACTATGATTGTGCTTGATGAAGCTTGGAGATTGCTTGATAATTATATTATCGGACCAAAAATTAATGACTGGCTAGCTCGTTTAAGAAAAAAGAATTGTATGGTTATATTTGCCACTGAAAGCATTAAGGATATTTCCCAAAGTAATATTACCACCAAAATTCATCACAACATTGCCACTCAAATTTTCTTGCCCGATCCAAATCCAACTGAATATTATAAAAATGTTTTTGGGTTAAATGATAATGAGTTTAATTTGCTTTCGGCAATGTCGACTTTAGATCATCATTTTTTGTTAAAATATAATGACGATTCAATCGTAGCGTCCCTTGATTTGTCTGACTTGGGCGATGATATTGCAGTTTTATCTTCCAATCCAAAAAGTCTTTTAGCAATGGAGATGGCCATCAAAGAATGCGGCGAAATTGCTAAAGATTGGTTGCCAAAATTTTTTGAGATTGATAAGTCAAAATAATCTCTTAATCAAATTTGAGAAAAAGTAAATTCTTGTTGACTTTGAATTTGTCTTCATTTAGCCTGCCTCGCTCTTATTTTTTTTCAAAGAATTTTTCCTATTTAATTTTTCCCTTTTATGGTTCAAACTACTTACAGCGCAAAGCCCGCTGACGTTCAGAAAAAATGGCTAATAATTGATGCAACTGATTTAGTTTTAGGAAGATTGGCAACAATTGTTGCTAAAATTTTAAGAGGCAAACATAAGGTCATCTTTACTCCCAACATTGATTGCGGCGATAACGTTATTATCATCAACGCTGAAAAAATTCATTTAACCGGTAAAAAATTAGCCGAAAAGCAATATTACTGGCACACTGGCTATCCAGGCGGAATCAAATCTCGTACTGCAGAAAAAATTATTGAAGGCAAATTTCCAGAAAGAATTTTGCAAAGCGCCATCGAAAGAATGATCGGCAGAACTCCACTGGGCAGAGATCAGCTTAGAAAACTTCACATCTATAAAGGCAGTGAACATCCGCACCAAGCTCAACAGCCAGAAGCTTTTGATGTTGCGGCGCTTAATCCTAAAAATTCTAAACGTTAATTATACTCACAATTATGGCAACTATCAAAGAAGCAATCATCGAAGCTACTCAAAACCTTCCAACTAATACCAGAGAAAGAATAGTTGATAATTTAGGCCGAGCTTACGCAACCGGTAAAAGAAAAAACTCAATTGCCAAAGTTTGGATCAAAAAAGGCACCGGCAAATTTGATATTAACGGCAAAGGTCTGCAAGAATATTTTGGCAGAGAAATTTTAGCCGTAATTGTCAATCAACCTTTGGTTGCTACTAAAAATCAAGATAAATTCGACATTAAAGCCACTTTACTTGGCGGCGGAATGAGTGGTCAAGCTGGCGCTTTATTGCTTGGGATCAGCAAAGCCTTAGTTGCATTTGACCCAGAAACTCATAAAACTCTCCGTGATGGCGGATTTATGACCAGAGATTCTCGCGTTGTTGAAAGAAAGAAATATGGTTTGAAAAAAGCCAGAAAAGATCAAACTTATAGAAAACGTTAACTAATAATGACTAATGATTAATGACTAATGATTAATATCCGTTTATCATTAATCATTAGTCATTAATCATTAGTCATTATCTTCTTATGTCCTTACTTGATCAAATTTCCCTTCCCTGCGATTTAAAAAGCCTCTCTCTTCTACAATTAAAACAATTAGCTGACGAATTACGACTTGCCACTATCAACGCCGTTTCTAAAACTGGCGGACATTTAGGTGCTGGGCTGGGCGTGGTCGAAATCACTATTGCGCTGCATTATGTTTTTAACACTCCTGATGATAAATTAATTTGGGATGTTGGTCATCAAGCTTATCCGCACAAAATTCTTACCGGGCGCAAAGATCGCATCACCACCATTCGCCAGCCTGAAGGTTTGAGCGGCTTTACTAAAAGAACGGAAAGTGAGTATGACGTTTTTGGCGCCGGGCATAGTTCAACTTCAGTTTCGGCGGCGCTTGGTTTTGCCGTGGCGCGCGATTTAAAAAATGAAAAGCGCAATGTTATTGCGGTGATTGGCGATGGCGCAATTTCAGCTGGTATGGCTTATGAAGCCTTAAATAACGCCGGCGCAATGCATAATCGTTTGATTGTAATTTTGAATGACAATGATATGTCAATTGCTCCGCCAGTTGGTGCAATGTCAAATTATCTTTCCAAATTAGCCGCTTCTAAATCTTACTTAAAATTCCGCGGACTTTCCAAAAAAGTCTTAAATAAATTACCCGACGTAATTTCCCGCTATCCCAAAAAATTAGAAAAAGCTGCCAAAGAATGGTGGATGGGCGGCAATGTTTTTGAGGAGATGGGCTTTTATTATATTGGTCCGGTCGATGGTCATAATTTAGATATTTTAGTGCCGATTTTGCAAAATATTCGTGATGACCAAAGCACTACACCAATTCTAATTCACGCCGTCACCCAAAAAGGTTACGGTTATAATCAGGTGATGAAATCGGAAGATTGTCTACACGCAGTTGCCAAGTTTGATCCTGAAACTGGCGTGCAAGATAAAAAATCGAGCGTTAATCCAACTTACAGCCAAATCTTTGGCAAAGCCTTAACTAGCCTTGCTAAAAAAGATAATAAAATTGTTGCCATCACCGCAGCAATGCCTTCGGGAACTGGTTTAGATATTTTTGCCAAAGCATTTCCTAGCGCAGGTAAAGAAGCTCGATTATTTGATGTTGGCATTGCCGAACAACACGCCATAACTTTCGCCGCCGGTTTAGCTTGCGAAGGCATTAAACCTTTCGCGGCAATTTACTCAACCTTTCTGCAAAGAGCTTATGACCAAATTGTTCATGATGTTGCGGTTCAAAAACTTCCTGTTCGTTTTGCTATTGATCGCGCTGGCTTTGTTGGTGCCGATGGACCAACTCACGCCGGCTGCTGGGATATCGCTTATTTAATTAATCTGCCCCATTTTGTTTTGATGGCGCCCAGCAATGGTGATGAGTTGGCGCAAATGTTAGCAACTGCAGTTAATATCAATGATCGCCCGTCAGCAATTCGTTATCCACGCGGCGAAAGTGCGCTGAATATTGATTTAGAAAATATTCAACCTTTAGAAATTGGCAAAGGCAAAATCGTTCAAAAAGGCAGTGTGGTCGCGGTTCTGTGCTATGGAACAATTTTGGAAAATGCCGTTAAAGCTTCAAGAATTTTAGAAGAAAATCACAGTATAAAAATCACTATTGCTGATGCTAGATTTGCCAAACCTCTTGACCAAGAATTAATTTTTGATTTAGCAAAAAATCACCAGTTTTTAATCACTTTAGAAGATGGCGCGTCAGGCGGATTTGGCGGCGCGGTGATGCAATTATTATCGGTGAATGGTTATTTGGAAAAAAGCAATTTCAAATTCCGTCAACTTTTTATGAAAGACGAATTCATAGAACAAAATAATATTAATGTGATGCAAGATCAGGCGGGAATTGGGGTGGGCGATATTGTCAATTTGATTACAAATTCTTAATCATAAAAGTAAAATTATAAGATCTTTGCGGCTTGGTCAGAGCAGTTGGATTATTTTCGCTTACAAAGACACCATAAGTTATGCAACAACCATTATAATTTAAGCCATATTTTCTCAGAATGCTGCGATTAGTTATTAAATCGTGACTATCAATCATACTGGCAAATAATTTGCTGGTAATACGAAAACCAATATTCAAATCTAGTTGCTTTTTCACATCGATATTATTCACCGTTTTTCTGATAAAAATAAAATTACTACCCACAACAATCTTTTTAAAATCCAAGCTAGTAGTAATTTCATTCGTATCATTGCGATAGCTTGATTCATTGAGTTGAAAATTATAAACAATGTTAAAAATTTGCAGCGCTTTATAGCCTAATTCACCAACAATATTTGATTTGTTATTATCATTAAAGCCACGAATTACAACATCCTGAGTCT
Organism: Pseudomonadota bacterium; assembly: GCA_040386195.1. GTDB lineage: Bacteria > Pseudomonadota > Alphaproteobacteria > Rickettsiales > UBA1997 > JAJTCH01. The sequence continues at coordinate 46,402 of JAZKFV010000018.1, forward strand.
TGCTTTTGCCACGCCAACTTTGTCCTAAGCCAAAATTAAACTGCCCAATTTTATCATTGAATAACGAAGATTTAAAACCATAGGTCGTTCTTTGCCCATCTTCATTGCGATCAAAACCGGTGAAACGATCACTCAAAAATAAATTATTCTGTGTCAATTCAGTGTTGACGCTATCTTCATTGGGAATTGTGGTAAAATTATTATGATAAGAACTCACCGCAATATTAGCTAAAGGCTCAATGATGATGGTATTAGTTTTATATTTACCAACCATCGGCAATGACCATTTCAAAATAGCTTCTGGGCGGTAATTGGTAGCGGTTCTGGCAAAATTATTATCTTTTGGAGTAGAGTTAAAATTATTTTCTAAATTATAAAAATCACCCTGAACATTGGCTGAAAATTCAAATAAATTACCCATAAAATTATGAGGAATTGTGATCTCAGGCTTAGCTGAGGCACGACGATATTGCAGCCCGTTTTCTCTGGTGATAATTGTGGAATTAAAAAGCGCCGAATAAGTTTGATTTAAAAGCCCACCTTGTGGCTTGCTGGCTGTAGAATAGTTGATGATTGGCAAAGCAAATGGTGCTTCTTTACCATCAACACCAATTTCTAACTCTTGAATTTTAACGGTTTTAATTGCGGCATATTCGCGATCTTTGATGTAATCAAAATTAATCTCTGAAGTTGTATTGCCTACAAACTGGTTGTTGTAATCACGTAGATAATTTTTATCACCAACATTGTTAATATCAAAATTAATACCAAAATTATCCGGTAGAATCAAATTACCACTTGAAAGAAGGCGCCATCTCACTTGTTTATCAGTGGAATCAGCGCTTAAGCCCACTAAATTATTAGTTTTTGGTCGATTGTTTGCCAGCTCCAAATCTACATCATAAAGACCACTCTTGAGTAAATGACGATATTTATTATCAAGCACCAAATGCCCTCCGGAAGGATGGTATTGCAAGGTTGAGGTTAGATCTTTATTCGGAGCAATATTAAAATAATAAGGAATTTTTAAGCCGGCGCCAAGTTTGGTGCTGTGAATATAAGATGGCGGCAAAAACCCACTTTTTCTTTTCGAAGAAGGCAATGGAGTGCTCAAATAAGGGGTGTAAAAAATTGGAAAATTATATAAACGAACAACTCCGCCACTGGTTTTAATTGTGTTGGTGGTTTTATTAATGATGGTTTGATTGGAAGTAATTGATATCAAATCACTCTGGGCACCAGCTAAAAGATTGTTACCTTTAATTTCATCATTCGGACAAAGGGAAAAAATTGGTCGACTAAAAACCGTTTCCACCTCACTGTTTCTAATAATTTTGGGCGATTTAATGTAAGATCCATCATTAAAAATAATCGTCGCATCACTAAAATTACCCGACTTAAAATCACTTTTCATATCAGCTTGATTCGCCAAAAGATTGCCTAAATCGTAATTCTTAATTTTAATATTACCCAAAGCCTGAACAGTGCCAGCGTCTTTATCATAAACCAGCTGATCAGCAAAAAGAGTATTGCCATTTTTGTTGAGTTCAACATTGCCAGTAGCATTAAGCACATTGCTAAATCTATCGCCGTCAATTTTATCAGCCTTGAGAATTGCAGGAAGGGAAAGCTTGGCAGGTTTTTTATTGCCATCCGCCAAAACAGGGGAATTAAAAAAGATTAGAATAATAAATATATGATTTTGGAACGACCACCTTAGTTTTCTCATTACTAGAAAATGCAAAATAAATTAAAAATTAGGCTTACGCAAAACTAGCAAAAACAAAGGATTATTTGGAATTTAAACATCACGACCAACAAAATTATCAACAAAATGATTATTTTTTTGCCACAACTTCTGCAAAATATTTGTTAATAAAGGCGATATTTTTGCCCACCGCTTCCAATTTATTAGCTAGGCTGGCAAATTCTTCTGTTTTGATTTGACCTAGAGATTCAACTAAATGCATCAAATCATTATTAAAATTATCGATGGCAAGCTCGATTTTTTGATAACATTCACTTTTTGAGCTTGATGTTGATTTTAGAAGTTCAGGTTGAGTCATTTTATTTTGTAGATTAGTTTCGTAAAGGGCACAAATTACAATGGTTTTTACAGAAAAGAAACTATTTTTTTAGCAATAGATCCGCTGAATTGAGCAGCTAAAATCTATTGATTTAATTAAAAATTTGCGATTTACTTTGCCGTTCAACCTTAAACCCCAATTATATGCAATTTCAAATCAGCAAATCAGCAATCGCCAAAGCACTTTCTAATGTCAATGGCGCCGTCGAAAAACGCAACACTATTCCGGTTTTGCTCAACGTTAAAATTGAAGCTAAAAACGGTCGCCTCAATTTGACTGCAACCGATATGGATATTGTTATAATTTCCAGCGCTGAAGCCTTGATTGGTCGCGAAGGCAGCACAACTGTTCCGGCGCAATTATTTTATGATATTATCAGAAAAATCCCCGACATTGCCGATATTAATGTTGAAGCTGACGAAAATAATACCAACATCAAAATTAGTTACGGCAAATCCAAATTCTCACTGCCGTGCCTTGATCCATCTGAATTCCCAATTTTATCTGAAGGTGAAATGACGGTGAATTTCAACATCAAAAGCAGCGAATTAATCAAAATTATCGACAAAACCAGATTCGCTATTCCATCTGACGAAACCAGATATTATTTGAACGGATTATTTTTGCACAGCATCGCCGTTGGTGATAATATTGAACTACGCGGCATTGCCACCGACGGGCACCGCTTGGCACTTGCTTCTTCAATTCATTCCAGCCTAACTGCGGCAGTTGCCGGAGTTATTATTCCTAAAAAAACTATCAACGAAATTAGAAAAATTGCCGAAGGAAATGAAGAGGCAACAGTGGCATTTTCTAAAGCAAAAATTCGCGTCAGTTCCGGCAATTCAATTGTCATTTCTAAATTAATTGATGGCGAATTTCCTGAATATGATCGGGTTATTCCAAAAAATAATGACAAGCTAGTTAAGGTTGATCGCAAATTAATTTTTGATGCGGTGGACCGCGTTTCCACAATCGCGACCGATAAAAACAAATCAATTAAATTAGTTTTAGAAAGCGGCAAAATTAGCTTTCAAATTAAAAGCAATGATAACGGCAATGCCAGCGAAGAAATTGAGGTTGATTTTAACGGCGATTTAATTGAAACCGGCTTTAACTCACGTTATTTTTTAGAAATTATTGGTCAAATTGATCAAGAAAAAATCAATATCTTCTTCAAAGACGGAACCTCGCCAGCACTGATCAAAACCGAAGAGAATGACGGTTTATATGTGATTATGCCAATCCGAGTTTAAAAAAGTGTCATACACATTTTTATCCCAGCTCAAACTCAATAATTTTCGTAATTACCAATCCAAAAATTTTGAGTTTACTGCAAAAATCATCGCAATTTTTGGCAAAAATGGTGTGGGCAAAACCAATATTTTAGAGGCAATTAGCCTTTTAAATAAAGGTTCGGGTCTAAAAGGCGCCGATCTGGAAGAGATGATCAATCAAAAAAACTCTCTGCAAAACTTCACTATCTACAGCCAAATCAATAATCATCCCCAAATTGAAAACATTGGCACTTCTTATTTAGCTGCGGAAAATAAAAGAATTTTCCAAATTAATAATAAAATTTTAAGCAGCTCTTCACGCTACAAAAACTTCCCCGCCATTATTTGGCTGACGCCACAAATGGATAATTTATTTTGCTCGTCAAAAACTATTCGCCGCAAATTTTTAGATAAAATTGTTGCCGATATTGACGTCACTCACAACAGCCGAATCAATGCTTATAACCATTCTCTGCGCGAAAGAATTAGTCTTTTAAACCGTTTTGCTAATGGCGAAAATTGGCTAGAAATTATTGAACGCAAAATCGCCGAACTTGGCACCGCCATTGCCAGCGCCCGCAATGAGGCGGTGAATTATTTGAATCAAACTATTTTACAAGGCAGTGATAATTTCACCAAAGCGCAAATTCAAATTATTGGCGAAACTGAAGATTTGGCGGCAAATCACAAGGCAATTGAGGTTGAAGAAATGTTTATCGTAAAATTAAAAGCCAATCGCAAATTAGATGCCAAAACCAATCGCACCAATTTTGGCGTGCATCGCAGCGATATTAGCGCAATTTTATTGGATAAAAAAATCGAAGCAAAATTCTGCTCAACCGGCGAGCAAAAATCAATTTTAATCGCCATAACTTTTGCGCGCATTCGCTTATTCTCCTTACTCAATTTGCCAATGGCAATTTTGCTTTTAGATGAAATTGTTTCTCACCTTGATAATCAAAAGCGCCGCGACTTGATGCAAGAGATCGCCAAGCTCGAATGCCAAAGTTTTCTAACCGCCACTAATCGCGATTTTTTTAGCGATCTGTGTCATTTTGACCAGAACATTGTGGCGTTTTTGGAATTAAATTAATTTTGATTGACAAGCGAGATTTGTTGTGGCTTACTGACCAGCTGGTTTATTTTGCTCACTCTTCGCAAGAAGAATTTTCAAAATCAACCTTTTTAATCGCAAGATTAAAAAAGTGTTTTTATTATTTTATTTTTTTATTTTTATTTATTTATGGCAACTGGAACAGTTAAGTGGTTTAATGGTACTAAAGGATATGGTTTTGTAAAACCTGATGACGGTGGTGCTGATATTTTTATTCATATTTCAGCTGTCCAAGAAGCTGGTCTTAAAGGACTAGATGAAGGACAAAGAATCAGCTATGATGCTGAGGATAACAAAGGCAGAAAAGCCGCTGGCAATATTAAATTGGCCAACTAATCAAGGTAGAGACGCGAAATATCGCGTCTCTTTACTTTTTTCTAAAATTCACTTCTATAAAGATTTATTTCTTAAATCTTTTTCAATCTTTCCTCGATTTACTTTCTCTCTAAATTCAAAGCAATATCCAAAATAGTTTGCTCGTCAAAATGATTGCCAATAATTTGTAATCCAAGCGGCAAACCATCTTGATCAATGCCAAATGGAACCGAAATTGCGGGCATTCCGGCTAAGCTGGCTGGAATGGTGAAAATATCGTTAAGATACATTGTTATAGCATCCTGATTTTTAGCATTATTGATTGAAAACGCCGCACTTGGCGCAACTGGGGTTAAAATGGCATCAACTTTTTGGAAGGCATTTTTGAAATCTTGCAAAATTAAGTTGCGCACTTGTTGGGCTTTCTTGTAATAAGCGTCGTAATAGCCGGCTGACAAAACATAAGTGCCGGTCATAATTCTGGTTTTTACCTCTTCACCAAAACCTTCATTGCGGGTTTTTTCATACATTTCTTCCAGCGATAAATTTTGCTCAGAAGTTCTATGTCCATAACGCACGCCATCATATCTGGATAGGTTAGAAGAGCATTCAGCTGGTGCAATAATATAATAAACTGCCGGTGCATATTTAGTGTGTGGCAAAGAAATTTCGATAATTTCAGCACCGTTTTCTTGCAGCAATTTAGCGCCTTTGTTCCAAAGTTCTACAATTTCTGCCGGCAATTTATCGGAGCGATATTCATTTGGAATACCAATTTTTTTGCCTTTAATATCAACTTTGATTAGCGCATCAAAATTAGGAACCGCTTGTTTGATTGAGGTTGAATCTTTGTCGTCATAGCCCGAAATTATCTTCAAAAGCGCTGCGGCATCAACCACATCTTTAGCAAAAATTCCCGCCTGATCCAGCGAGCTGGCGTAAGCCACCATTCCATATCTTGAACAACGACCATAAGTTGGTTTGATGCCAACAATTCCAGTAAAACTTGCCGGCTGACGAATTGAACCACCAGTATCTGAGCCAGTTGCCGCCACTGCCAAATTAGCTGAAACCGCCACTGCTGAACCGCCGGAAGAGCCGCCCGGCACTAAATTTTCATCGCTGTTATTTTTTTTATGATTGTTAATTGTGGCGCCAAAATAGCTGTTAATATTGGCTGAACCCATCGCAAATTCATCCATATTAGTTTTGCCCATCATAGTTGCGCCGGCTTGCCAAAGTTTTTTGGTAACGGTCGACTCATATTGCGGCACAAAATTTTCTAATATTTTTGAAGCGGCCGTAGTGCGAATATCTTTGGTACAAAACAAATCTTTAATCGCCAGCGGAATTCCCTCTAATTCGCGCGCGGAATTTTTAGCAATATTTTCATCAGCAATTTTCGCCTGCGCTAACGCCAAATCAAAAGTTTCAGTGATAAAAGCATTATAATTTCTACCAGCAATTGCGTTGTCAATATAAGCCTGATTTAGCTCGACAGCTTTAAATTCTTTATTTTTTAAACCGGCAATTGTTTGTTTTAAAGTTAGTTTGGTTAAATCTTTCATATTTATGATTATTTTTTTGATGCTTCTGCGATGGCTTTCAGCAAAGCATCTTTACTTAAAAGTTCAGAAATTAAAATGCCATTTGGAGCCGCCGCACCAAAGACAATATTGAAAGGAATGCCGTAGCGATTGTATTTTTTCATAAAGTTAAAAATCTTTGCGTCGGGCTTGGTCAAATCGCCGCGCATTGCCACAATATTGGAATTTTTGAGTTTTTCTTTAACTTCAGAATTATCCAGAACCAGCAATTTATTGGCTTTACAAGTGATGCACCAATCAGCGGTGATGTCAATAACGACAATTTTGCCTTGCCCAACCAAACTGGCAATTTGGGTTTCGTCAAATTTGATCCAATTTTCTTGCTGAGTTTTTTCGAGCATTTTATCCAAATACATCAAACGATTAGGGATAATAAAAGTGGCAGCAATTAAGGCCGCAAAGATGATTAAAGACAAGATAAATTTAGTTTTTGATAGGTTAATTTTGTTAATAATTTTGAAGAATAACAAAATTAAAATTGCCAAAAAACCAGCCGCAATTGCCGCGATAAAGCCAATATTATCAATCAAAATATACACCAACCAAATTGCAGTTGCCGCTAAAAAACCTGCCATTAATTGCTTGGCGCGCAACATCCAAGCTCCGGGTTTGGGCATTAATTTTACTGAAGCGGGAAAGGCGATTAAAAATAAATAAGGCAATGCCAAACCCAAAGACATTGAGCCAAAAATTAAGAAAATTTCTTTTGTATTTGAGCTAAGCGCAAAAGAAATTGCCACACCAACAAACGGCGCCGAACAAGGCGTTGCTAGCAAAACCGCCAAAATTCCTGAAAGAAAATTGGGAATAAAAATATTTTTTCCCGCTTCTTGGTTGGTAATTTTTTTGTTTAAAATTGAACCTAAAGCACCGCCAAAATTAAACTCAAACAAGCCCAAAAGATTGGCAATAAAAACCATTAAAATGATTAATAAGAACAGCAGAAAATAAGGATTTTGGAATTGAAAGCCCCAGCCAACTGCGTTGCCAATTGATTTTAAAAACACCGCCACACCAGCAAAAACTGCGAAGGAAAAAACGATGCCTAAAATAGTTGCCAAAAATGCAAAACGAATGCGACCAACTTTTGATTGTCGGTGATTGATAACGCTGAGTAATTTGAGCGATAAAACCGGCAAAACGCAGGGCATAATATTCAAAATTGCGCCGCCGATGAAGGCAATAATTAAAGCCTTGATAATGCCAATTGGTTTTGTTTGGTTAGAAATTTGCGGAGCTTCAGAATCAGTGATAGTTTTGTTTTCTAAATATTGTTGAATGTTTTTTAAACTCACAGCGTCAATTTGCGCCGCCGGAATTGTGAGAGAAAATTTTTGCGCAACCGGAATGCAAATATCTTTGCACAAGCCGTAATTGACCTCAATTTGCAAATTGGTTTCTTGTGTAGAATCAGCAATTTCAAGCTCGAGAGGAATAATTATTTTGTCTTTATAGGCGTGATATTCAATTTCCTGAGAACCAATTTGTTCTTTTTGGATGGTGGCTTTAGGAAAAAGTGGATTGAATTTGGCGGCGTCAATATTGGTAGAGCCGGCAAAATTGAAAGATGGTGGCACACCAAAACCCGAATCATCTGGCGCATAAATTTTCCAGCCTTCATCAATGACAATTTCAAAACCGGCAATTAATTTTTGTTGATTTTTATCTTGATAAAAACTGGCAATAATTCGGCTTTTTGCACCACCATTTTGAGCAGCTTTAAAATCAGTTTCAGCCGCAAAAATGTTGTTTGCAAATAACAAAAAAAGAGCCGGCAAAACCAGCTTAGAAATATATTTTCTCACTTGCATTAAAGGGGATTATCAAATAGTTTAAAGGCTCTTTTCACAAAGAGATTCATTATCTAATCAAATCTAATAAATTCAAGAATTCATTATGCAACCAGTTGAGGTTATTGTTGTGGGCAGCAAAAAAATTAGTTGCGATGGGAACAAAGGCGCGTCTAGCCATCCGTTGGTTTATCTCAATATGGGCGCAGCTGATAATATCATTTGCCCTTATTGCAGCCGCTATTTTACAACCAAAAAATCCACTGGTGATTTTATCAAAACTGATAACAAAACCAACAATCTAAATTCTAATCACTCTTAAATTTTCAAAATTAATTTTCAGTAAAACTATGGTAAATACAGCAATAATCGGCTTGCAATGGGGCGATGAAGGGAAGGGTAAAATTGTCGATTTTTTGTCGGATCATTTTTCTGCGGTAGTGCGTTTTCAAGGCGGGCATAATGCCGGGCACACCATCAAAGTTGGTGACAAAGTTTATAAATTAAGTTTGCTGCCTTCGGGAATTATTCGCGGCAAATTTGCGGTAATTGGCAGCGGCGTGGTTCTTGACCCAACCGCACTTTTCAGCGAGATTGAAGCGGTGGCAAAAAACGGCGTGATGGTTGACGAAAATAATTTAGCCATTGCTGATAATGCCTGCTTGATTTTATCCATTCACAAAGATTTAGATCAGTTTTTAGAAGAAGCCAAAGGTGAGAAAAAAATTGGCACCACTGGGCGCGGCATTGGTCCGGCTTATGAAGATCGAGTAGGTAGAAGAGCAATTCGAATTTGCGATTTATTTGACGATCAAATTTTAGAATCGCGTTTGGAAGGTTTGTTATTTTATCACAACATTCTGCGCCGCGGCATTGGTGTTGACGATATCGACTTTAATAAAATTCTTAACGAGCTCAAATCAATTCGCGAGCAATTACAAAAATTCAGTCGCCCATCTTTTGAAATTGCCAAAAAATTACAAGAAGTTGACGGGCAAATAATGTTTGAGGGAGCGCAAGGCGCGCTTTTGGATGTTAGTTTTGGCACTTATCCTTTTGTAACTTCCAGCAACACTACCGCCGGCGCAGTTGCAACTGGCAGCTGTTTGGGCGTTTCCGATTTGCATAAAACTTTGGGCATTTTAAAAGCCTATACCACCAGAGTTGGCTCGGGGCCTTTTCCAACTGAACTAAATGATGAAATTGGTGAATTTTTGCGAGTTGAGGGTGGCGAAGTTGGCACGGTGACCGGCAGAAACAGAAGATGTGGCTGGTTTGATGCTGCTTTAGTGCGTCAATCAATCTTAGTTTCATCTGCCAAAACCATTGCTCTAACCAAGCTTGATGTTTTGGATAAATTAAAAACCATCAAAATTTGTATCGCTTATGATATTGACGGCAAAATTTATGATTATTTGCCGCTCTCAATTGATTTGCAATCTAAGATTCAACCAATTTACGAAGAATTTGCGGGCTGGAATTGTCAAACTGCCGGCGCTAAATCACTGGATCAACTACCTCAAAGGGCTTTGGATTACGTTAAAAGAATTGAAGAGCTTTGCCAAGTTAAAGTTGAAATCATCTCTACCGGAGCCAAAAGAGAAGAAACAATTATTATCAAATAAAATGTCAGATAATATTCAAAAAAAGCCCGCAGTAATAATGCAAATTCTGCCTGCTTTAATTAGTGGCGGAGTTGAAAGAGGAGTTGTTGATGTCAGCAAAGCAGTTGCTAAAGCTGGTTTTGAATCAATCGTGGTTTCAAGTGGTGGCGCAATGATTCAACAACTTAACGGCTCAAAAGTTAAACATATCACCCTGCCGCTGAACAGCAAAAATCCCTTCACGATTTATTTAAACATTCAAAGATTAATCAAAATTATTAATCAGTATCAGGTCGACTTAATTCATCTACGCTCGCGCTCACCAGCTTGGTCGGCATATTTTGCCTACAAAAAAATTACTAAAAAAGCCGCCAAAAATTCTGCGCAGCAAAATAAAATTCAGCTGATAAGCACTGTTCACGGCTCTTATTCTCTCAATTTATTGGGCAAAAAAATTTCAAAACTGAAATTGAAATATAACTCCATAATGCTCAAACCCAAATTCATCATCGCTGTTTCTGGCTTCATTAAAAATTATATTTATCAAAATTATTCCACGCTCGAAAATTTGGCTGACAAAAAAATCACCATCATTCATCGCGGTGTTGATTTAAATTACTTTTGTAACAGCAAAGTTCCGCAATCAAGAATTGTTCAGCTGATTGAACAATGGGATTTGCCCGATGATAAACAAATCATTATGCTACCTGCGCGCATCACCGGTTGGAAAGGTCATGAATTTCTAATTTCGGCTTTGGCAAAAGTGCAAAATCAGAATTTTTTCTGCATTATGGTTGGCAGTATGAAAGGTCACGAAAAATTTGCTAAAAAACTTGAGCAAAAAATTCGTGAAAATAATTTAGAAGGCAAAATCAAAATCGTTGGCGAAACCAAAGATATGCCCACCGCCTATTTGGTTTCCGATATGGTAATTTCTGCCAGCGTTAAGCCGGAGGCTTTCGGCAGAATTGCTATTGAAGCTGGCGCGATGGGCAGAATTATTATTGCCACTAATATTGGCGGGTCTTTAGAAACTGTTGTGGATGGAAAAACCGGCTTTTTAGTTGAGGTGAATAATGTTAATAAATTAGCCAAAATTATCGACCAAGTTTTAACTATGGAAAAAGCCCAAAAAGAGCAGATCGGGCAAAGCGCTGTCAAACATATTGCGGATAATTTTTCTAATCAGAAAATGTTGGATAAAACTATAGAATTTTATAGACAGGTTTTGGATAATGTGGGCTAATTAAATTTTACCCAAATTTTATTAACCCTAAAAAAACCCACAAAATATGAACACCACAATTACACTCTTCGACCAATTCCAAATCCGCCGTCACTTCGATTCTAAAACTAATAAATGGTATTTTTCGGTAATTGATATTGTTGCGGTTTTGACTGAACAAACTGATTACAAAAAAGCTAAAAGCTATTGGACAACCCTCAAGAACCGCTTAAAAGAAGAGGGAAGTGAAGTGGTCACAAATTGTGACCAATTGAAAATGATTGCCGAAGACGGCAAAATGCGCCTTACCGACGTTGCTGACACCGAAACAATTTTTCGCCTAGTTCAATCAATTCCCAGCAAAAAAGCTGAACCGATTAAAATGTGGCTAGCCAAAGTTGGTTATGAGCGCATTGAAGAAATTGCTGATCCAGAAAAATCGATTGATCGCGCTCGTCAAAATTGGCAGAAATATGGGCGCAGTCAAAAGTGGATTGAGCAAAGAATGATGGGGCAAGAAACCCGCAATAAATTAACCGACTATTGGTCACAAAGTGGCGTTAAAGCGGGTGATGAATTTGCGATTTTAACCAACATAATTCACCAAGAATGGAGTGGGCTAACCATTGGCAAACACAAGCGAATCAAGGGTTTGAAGAATCACAATTTGCGCGACCATATGAGTGAGGCGGAATTAATTTTCACGGCTTTGGCAGAACTCTCAACAAGACAAATCGCTCAAAACCTTCAAGCGCAAGGTTTTGAAGAAAATAAAATTCCTGCCAAAGCTGGCGGAAAAATTGCCGCCAACGCCAGAGGAGAATTGGAAAGCAAAACTGGTAAAAAAGTTATTAGCAGTGATAATTTTTTAAAGACACAAAAATCAATCAAATAATATGTCCGAATTTCTTTTTGCACCATTTTTTATCAAAGCCATTATCGCCGCAATTGGCGTGGCTTTTGCCACTGCTCCAATTGGGGTTTTTGTTTTGTGGAAAAAAATGGCTTATTTTGGCGACGCTATTTCACATTCGGCAATTTTTGGTTTGGGCATTGCCACCATTATTGCCGTTGAGCCAATTTACGGAATTATTTTTTGCGCATTGGTTTTTAGCTTGGTGATTTTTCTTTTAAATCAACAAAATCTTTATGCCATTGATTCAATAATTGGCATCACCTCCTGCACTTTATTGGCGCTTGGAATGATTTTGCTGGCAATTTTTCCAACTCAAATTGACCTAGAAGAATATTTATTTGGCGATTTAGTCAAGCTATCTAACGCAAATATTCTGATGATTTACGCCATTGCTGCTGTTGCCATTTTGGCAATGTCTTTGTGGTTTAAAAAACTTTTACTTGCCACTATCAATTCTGACTTAGCAACAATTTCTGGAATTGCCGTTAAAAAATTACAATTAAAATTCTTGCTGCTCACCGCTTTAGTGGTGGCTTGCTTGGTGAAGATTGTTGGGATTTTTTTAATCACTTCGCTAATGATTTTGCCGGCAGCAATTGCCAGAAATTTTTCTAAAACCCCAACGCAAATGTTGTTTTTGGCTTTATTGTTTTCAATATTGGTAATGGTTGGCGGCTTATTAATTGCGCTATTTTTTAATCTGCCTTCCAGCCCTGCAATCATTGCCTTTGCGGCTTGTTTGTTGATGTCGTCAATTATTGGCTCAAAGATTATTTATGCTCAAAGTAATTAAAAAATATCCTGAGCTGGGCACCAAATCTGAGAATGTATTTTTTAAAATCACCAAAACCAAAAATATTCGCATTGCCATTAAATCTGATTTACAAATCACCGTTAGCTTTTCGCGTTATTGCTCACTTAAAAAAGCGCAAACATTTTTTGAATCAAAACTAATTTGGGCCTATAATTCCTTACAAACTCTGGCGCAACGACAAAAAATTCACAATCAAAAAGAACAACAAATTTTTCCTAAATTAAGTGCAGAAGAATTTTTAGCGAAAAATCATTATTTGATTTTGCGCTGTCGACAATTGGCGCAAATCCATAATTTTTCACCACGCAAAATTATTTTGCGCCGCCAAAAAACTTTGTGGGGCAGCTGTTCGGTAGAAAATAACATTAGCCTTAATGCTAATTTGGTGTTCTTGAAAGATGAGTTGATTGATTATGTGATTTTGCATGAGCTGGTGCACACTAAAGTAAAAAATCACAGCCGAAAATTTTGGGAGGAGTTGGAAAAAATTTTACCCGGATCGCGGGCTTTAAATCGTGAATTAAAAAATATCAGACCACATCTAGACCAATATCAGCAGCCTTCACTGAATGAGTTAGTGCGCCAACCGAAATATAATCAACTCCCGTTTTAGCAATTTTGCCCACCACTTTTAAATTGATTCCGCCTGATACTTCGATTTTGGCTGCGCCGGAAATTAAAGCCACGGCGGCTTTGATTTGCTTTAGATTCATATTATCCAGCATAATGATTTCAACCTTTGCTGCCAGAGCTTCCTCAACTTGCGACAAATTATCGCACTCAACTTCAATTGGCATTTTTTGCGTTAAATTCTCCCGCACCATTTTGACAGCTTTGGCAATACTTCCAGCGGCGGCGATGTGGTTATCTTTGATTAAAATTCCGTCATAAAGCGCCATACGATGATTGGTGGCGCCGCCGGTTTTAACTGCATATTTCTGAAGTTCACGAAGACCGGGAATAGTTTTTCTGGTATCTAAAATTTTAGCTTTAGTGCCTTGCAGCTCGTCAACATATTGCTTACTGACGGTTGAAATTCCGCTTAAATGTTGCATTAAATTTAGCGCCAATCTTTCTGCAGCAAAGATTGCTCGCGCATTGCCGCTGCCTTCAATGATTGAAGAATTTTTAGGCAAAAAATCACCATCTTGATAATTGATTTTAAGATTAATTTCTGGTGCTTTTAAACGTTTTTGAGTGGCTAAAAATATTTGCCTGACAATATCAACGCCACATAAAACAATTGGTTCGCGATTGCTGATTCTAAATTTTATTTGACGATCAATTGCAATGGTGCAATTAGAAGTAAGATCGCCAATTGCGCCCAGATCTTCGTCTAAACCTTGTTCGATAATTTTATTTATTGACACATTTATTGGGATTAAAGTTTTTGCTCTTCAAATTGCCTAATTTAGTCTTGATAAAATAGCGTATAAACTCCATTTCTGCAGGTGAAATTTCTTGCACACCGCTTTGATTATCTTTTAACATTTGGTTGATGACGGTAAAAGCTTCACAATCTTCGCCAAGTTGAACTTCAATGAAAGCGGGCAATTCTCTGGTCCAGCTTGGTGCTTTTTCGTTTCTATTTTTGCTTAATTTATAAGCTAATTTTAACGCCAGCCGATCATCTTTTAAAGTGGCGTGGGCAATGTAAAATGCCTGATAAATCCACCACCAATCTTCATTAATATTATCGCCGACATATTCGTCTAAATATTTAATAATGTATCTGGTGTCTTCTTTGTTTTGAGTTTGCGAATAATAGTTGGCGGCCAGGCTGGGAACATATTTTGATTTATGATCCAAACTATCAAGCAATTTGAACCAATCATAAAGTTTGGTGTAATCATAATTTTTCAAAGCAGTAAATCTGCCAAAACTATCGCCGGCATTTTCAATTCTTAAAGCGGCAAGACGAAAATAAAACTGCCCGTCGCCAAATGACAAAGCTGCGACTGATTCTTTGCTGGGCAAGGGTGGAACGATATAGACATCGGGCTTGAATTGTTCGGATTTAAACCAAAAACCAATTTGCAAAATAAAACATAACAAAAAGCCGATGATGAAAAAGTGATGAAGATTTTGGTAGATTTTAAATTTGACCATTGGCACGAAGTTAGAACTGCTTGCGGTTGAAATCGTAAAAGGCCATAAAGATCATTAGCGGAATATAAATTAATGATTGGCCAAGAATAATATAAAGATCAGCAGAATTGACTACGCCGTAGATTAGCCACTCACTTTTTCCATAAAGATCAAGACGCGGAAAAACTATTGAAATGATTTTAAGAATCGCCTTCAAAAAGCGATCGAGAGTTGCAAAATCAGAGGGATTTCTGGGAATTTGAATAGTGAGCACAAAAAATCCCATCATTCGTGAAATTATATAAAACCCTAAAGACGCCATTACCGCAGAAACTGCGCTGCTCAAAATTAAGGCGGCGAGCAAAGAAAAGGTAATGATAATTAGAGCTTCAAAAATCAGGCTTAAAGCCCAATAAAATAATCCGACTAAATTTACTTTCATAAAAAATAGCAAAATTACTAAAGGCAAAATTATTAACAGCGCTACTAAAATAAAGCCGAGCAGATAAGCAAAAATGAAGCTGTGTCTGGAAATTGATTTAGAAAGCACAAATTCTACCTCTCTATTTTCAAAGGTTTTGCGCACATAAAAACAGACGAATAAAATCATTCCTACTGCAAAAATCATTCGTGAAGAGGCGGCAACATAAACGGTTGTGGCTTGAGCTTGCTCCAATAAAGCAGTGCTGCCAACGACCGATGAGATGCCAAAAGCGGCTAATAAAATGATAAATAATCCAACATAAAGCCGATCTCTGACGGCGGTGAGAAGGATATATTTTAAAATTGAATACATACTAGTTGGAGTTTAGAAATGGTCGGTCACTGGATGTGAAAGTGTTGTGAATGGTGCGATCATATTTACTAACGCCTTCGCCAGTTCCAACAATGGTAGCCTTGATAAAGATTACCGTTTCAGTAACTGATGATACTTTAGAAACGCTTTTGAATAAATAGCCCAGCAGTGGAATTCTGCTTAAAAACGGCACTCCGCTATCATTGTTAGCAGTGCTTTCGGTCATCACACCACCAATTACCAAAACACTACCACTTTGGATTTTAGCTATAGTATTTAGCTCTCTAGTATTAACGATAGGAATTTGGCTATCAATTTCTTGATTTGTTGTAGTTTGTTTGCCAGTTGAATCAGTGCTGGTTAAGGGCACGAATATTTTTTGAGTTACTGTATCAGTTTGGATAGTAATTTTTGGTTTAACATTAAGAGTGATTTCGCCGCTCGCTAAGTCAATTGCCGGAGTTATGGTTAACTCAGTTCCGGTTAATTCTTCATTTTTAGTTGAGGTAACTGTGCTCGCCGCATTGCTTGTTGTGCCGGCAGTTGTGGTATTGGTTGATGCTTCGTTGGTAAAATAAATTAATTTTTTGGTAAAATTTAAAGTTGCTTTCTGATTGTTCAGCGCGTTTATTCTTGGGCTGGAAATTGCTTTGACCGAACCAAATTCTTCCAAAGCATTGATAGTAGCGTTTAGATTGCCACTAAAAAACTTGCTAGGCATCACCCAAGAAGCTACGTTGCCGAGTGTCGATTGAGTTCCCGTTGAATTGGCAGTTGTCAATAAGATGCCGTTATTTTTGATTTGCCCAAAATCTCTAGTGCTAGAGCTCCAATCAATTCCGGTTTTATAATTATCGTTAAGAGTCACCTCAACAACTTTTGCCTCGATCAAAACTTGGGCTGAAGAGCTTTTGCGAACTTGCTCAAGATAATTAGCGACCTTGATATGATTTTTCTGACTAGCAAAAATTGTCATGATATTTGACAATCTATTCGAAGACACCGATCCGCCGGAAGATTCAGATTTGGCGTTTGTTTTATCATTAATCAAAGCCAAAATATTATTTTCCACTGACGCCCACAAATCGCCGTCAATTAAAAAATCTAGTGAATAATTTTTTGCAAAAGGCAAATCCCTTTCAACGTGCAGGCGGTTATTGACAAGCGTGTAGCGCAAATTGCCCATATCACAAATGCGATCTAAAATTTCCAGCAGCGGGCGATTTTTGGCATTGATGATTACGCCACCTTCAATATTTGGATCAAGATCAATATCTAATTTTGCCGCTTTCGCTAATTCAATTAAAACATCTTTGAGTGGAACTTGGTCGGTGACTGAAAAAGAAATTAATTTTTGGCTGTTAATTTTTGGCAAAGAAGGAATAGCAATCATTCTCGAGCTTTGGGGAATGGAGTTAGATTTTTCAGCTGCAGCGCTGTTGGCAGCTTTTTTATCGGCATTTTTTTTGGATTTATCACCAAAAAAAACATCTCTGATTTCTTTTTGAGTGGCGCCGGTTTGGCGATCAAAAGGGTCAACTTTGCCTTGGGCACAACCAAAAATCAAAGCGGGCAACAACAAAATTGCCAATAAGAATGGGAGATTTTTTAATAATTTAGTGATTAAAGCTTTGACCATTATTTGATTTTTTCGCTGGTTTTTGCTGAAGAGTCATTTTACAAAATTCGGTCAATAGTATATGCTAAAAATCTTAAAGCAATATCTAAAATCAAAATGGTGCGGAGCCTTTTAGTAAGCGGTTCTGGTAATGTATTTTTGGAACAAATATAGCAGCATTCCTAGGTCTTCTATGTAATTAATTTTAAACAAAATGCAGCTTAAAAAAGCCACAGCCAATGCTGGAGCAAATGGAAAGCTATTGTCTTTTTTAAAACGCGTCCATATAACTCCAAAAATTGTTCCCAGCACGCCGTTGATAATCATAAAAATTAAAAGCTGATCAATGCCCAGCGTTAGTCCGGCAACCGCAAAAAACTTTAAATCATCTTCACCAATTCCTTGTTTTTTGGTGAAGAAAAAAAATCCATAATCTAAAACTAAACCGAAAAATAAAAATCCGCTTGCTGATAAAATATAATAAGCAATGCCGTTTTGATTGGGCAAAATTAAGTGATAAGCCAAGGCTAAAATTGCCAAAATAATTTGCGTAAAATTGGGAATAAAATAATGTTCCAGATCAACCACAACCATAATCATCAACACGACCGCCATCAGTAAAATCAATATTAGCTTAACATCAAATTTGGCTCCTAATGTAAAAAAAATTGTTAAAAACAATAAAGCGGTGGCAATTTCAATTAATGGATAACGCAGCGAAATTTTTGTTTTGCAAAAACCGCATTTACCTTTGCAAAAAAGCCAAGAAAAAACCGGCACTAAATGTTGAAATTTTAATTGATTATTGCAACTTGGACAAAAGGAATTGCGAAAAATAAAATCCCGCAACGAAATATTTTGATCAGCAAAACGATAGCTCGCCATAGTAATAAAACTGCCAAAGCACAGTCCGAATATGACAACAAAAACAATGTTAAAAATGAGCATTAAAAATTTGATAATTATGTTATGATTAATAGACTTGCCCGACTTTAAAAACTTAAAACTTAAGATGCAAAAGTTTATCGCAACTCCCTTTTTGCTATTGGTATTATTACTGGCTTCGTGCAGCCAGCCTAAAGCTCCGGTGATTAATCGGGGTAATGCTATTTATGATCGCAACTCTGTTAAAAATAAATCTAAAAATAGCGCCAACAAAACTTCCGCAAGCCCAACTATAATTTCCATTACCGGTGGTGAAACCATTTATAGTGTTGCCAAAAAATACAATGTTAGTCTGCGTGATCTTATCAACGAAAACAATCTAACTCCGCCATATGTTTTAAAAGCTGGCGATAAAATTAATCTACCTTCCAACCAATATTATCAAGTTGCCAGCGGCGATACTCTTTATAGCATTTCTAGAAAATATGGAATGAATGTTAATAATCTGATCGCAATTAATAATTTAGCAGCGCCATATTCAGTAAAGGTTGGACAAAAGCTTAAGGTTAATAATTCGCTTGCAGCCAATACTAACAATCCTCAATCTTCAGTTGCTTATAAAAAAGCTGAGAATCAAAAAAATGTTAATAAAAATCCTGAACCTGAACCAACTATCGCTCATAAAAATAATCGCTTCACCTGGCCAATTAAAGGCGCGATAATTTCTAAATTTGGTCCTAAACCTGGCGGTCTTTATAATGACGGCATCAACATTAAAGCCAAAAATGGTGATAATGTTAAAGCCACTGAAGATGGCGTGGTTGCTTATGTGGGCAATGAGCTGCGCGGCTATGGCAATTTAATTATCATCAAACATTCCGGCGGCTGGATTTCAGCTTATGCTCATCTTGATAAATCAAAAGTCAAAAGAGGAGCAAAAGTGAAAAAGGGTCAAAACATTGCTACCGTTGGCTCAACTGGCAATGTTAAATCTGCGCAATTATATTTTGGTTTGCGCAAAGGTCGCGAAGCCGTTAATCCTCAAACCTATTTATAATTTCTCAATGGCAATTTCCCAAAGCGATCTTCACGCTCTAATCAGCAAATCTTTTCCTGCGGCGCAAATTGAAATCATTGATTTAGTTGGCGACGACAATCATTACAGCGTAAAAATTATCGACCAATCTTTCGCCGGCAAAAGCCGCGTCGCCCAACATAAAATGGTGAATGAGGCTCTCAAGGGTTATTTGGGTGATATTCTTCACGCTATGCAACTTAAAACCTCGGCTTGATTTTTGCCATTCGCCCAATTAGACTGCGCTTCCTTTACCAACTTATCTTCAAGAAAATTTATGACCAATATCATCGAAGAAATTCAAGCGACTATCCAAAATAATGATGTGGTGCTTTATATGAAAGGCAGCAAAGATTTTCCACAATGCGGATTTTCTGCAACTGTTTGTCATCTTTTGAGCAAGCTCGGAGTTAATTTTAAAGATATTGATATTTTAAAAGATCCAGAGTTGCGCCAAGCAATCAAAGAATTTTCCGATTGGCCAACTATTCCACAGCTTTATGTGAAGGGTGAATTTATTGGCGGCTGCGACATCGTTAAAGAAATGTACGAGTCTGGCGAGCTACAAGAATTGCTCCAAGTTAAAGCTTAAAATTTGCGCAATCAGCAATAACAACTTTATTTTTGAACTGGTTGCGAAACCAGGTTAATTGCCGCTTGGCATAGTTTCTAGTTTTCTGCGCGGCAATTTCAATCGCCTGCTCTTGATCAATTCTGCCTTGCAAATAATCTTTAATTTCTAAAAAACCAATCGTCTTAGTGGCGCCATAATCTGCCGCTAAATTTAACCGCAACAATTCTTGCGCCTCTTCTAGCGCGCCATTTTTAAACATCAAAGCCAATCTTTGATTACAATTTTGATAAAGCTTTTCGCGCGGCAATTCAATGTTGAGATGATAAAAATCTGTCAGCGGATAAAAAATTTGATTAGGTTGGTTTTGCCACCAAGAAAGGTTTTTGCCGGTTTGTTTTAAAACTTCCAATCTTCTGCCCAACCTTTGTTTATCTAGATCGGCAATCTCTTCAAAATTATCTTGCCAAGCAAGTAGAATTTTTATCAATTCATTTCTGTCGTTATTTGCACAGATTTGACGAATTTCTATTTTTAAACTTTCTTCAATTTCAGGAATTTTATTAATGCCGTCAATTAATTTAGAAAGGTAAAGCCCAGTGCCGCCAACCACAATTGGCAATTGATTTTGCTTCAATGCTTGATTAATTTTCTCAACCGCCAAATGCAGCCAAACCGTCACGGAAGAATTTTCATTGTGTTTTAAAACAGAATACAAAAAATGAGGAGCTAGTTTTAAATCCTCAGCATTGGGCTGCGCTGAGAGAATTGGTAATTCCGGATAAAGCTGCATCGCATCAGCATTAATAATTACACCGTTTTTTTGTGCGGCAATTTCAAGAGCCAAAGCTGATTTGCCACTAGCCGTCGCTCCCGAAATTACTAGAATTTTAAATCGCTCATTAATCATTATTCATTATTAAAATTTGTTTTTAAAAAAAATAACTCCCCGATCAATATTTGGCAGATTTTTATTAATGATTGTAGTGCCCACAATTGTTGTTCAAATCGTCTCTATTTATGTTTTTTTCTACAGCTATGTTGACACCATCAGCAAGCATATGGCGCGTGGCGTTTTGAGTGAAATGGCATTCATTAAAAGCTCAATTGACATTAAAGGCAATAAACAATTAGTCAGCGCCTTTTCCCGCAGTGTTGATTTGCGATTTTATTTTCAGCCCGGCAAAAGATTAGAAAAACAAACCAAACCAACCGAGCAACGGCTTGAAGATAATAAAATTTTAGCTTTCTTTGATCCTTTGCCAATTATTGATCCGCTGAATCGTTTTAAAATTGAATTGGAAGGTTACGGCTTCAGCCCTTTTTCTGTCAGGCAACATCCTCGGGATGAAGATTTGTTAATTGTTAGAATTCAACTTCATAATGGGGTTTTAAATTTTTATGTTCCCACCAAAAGAATCACCAGCTCTTCCAAATATGTTTTTACAATGTGGATGGTTCTAACTTCCATTCTTGCTTCATTGATTGCGATTATTTTTCTTAAAAACCAAATCAAATCAATTAAAGGTTTGAGCATTGCCGCTGAAAAACTGGGACGCGGAGGCGACGCGCCAGATTTTAAGCCATCGGGCGCCAGAGAAATTAGATCAGTGGGCATTTCTTTTATTCGTATGAAAGAAAGAATTATGCGCCAAATTGCACAGCGCACCCAAATGCTTTCCGCCGTTTCCCACGATTTGCGCACGCCGCTCACCCGTATGAAATTGCAATTAGAAATGATGAACGAAGACGAAGCAGTTATGGAGCTCAAATCCGATATTGCCGATATGGAAAGAATGATTAATGAATATCTCGATTTTTCTAAATCCGGCGGCGTTCAGCGCGAGCGCACTAAAGATGTTAATATTAAAGATTTTCTAGAAACTATCGTGATTTATTATCAAAAAATGCACAAAGACATTGATCATCAACTTGATATTTCTGATGATTTAGTAATTCCAATCAAAAGAAATGCTCTAAAAAGAGCAATTAGAAATTTGATCGACAATTCTTTTCACTATGGAACTAAAGTGGCAATCTTGGCTAAAATCAGCAATAAAACTTTAAAAATTACCGTCGACGACAATGGTTGTGGCATTCCAGAAAACCAGCGCAGTGAGATTTTTAGACCATTCTACCGCATTGACAATTCCAGAAATCTTGATAAAACCAGCGCCAGTGGCGGCGCCGGGCTTGGTCTGGCCATTGTGATGGATGTAATCAGCTCACATGGCGGCAAAATTAAAGTTGATGACAGCCCCAAAGAAAATGGTTTAGGAGGCTTGAGAATGATCATCTCTTTACCAGTTTAAATCGATAGAAAATCAAAATGACAAATGACGGAAGTGCGTAGCACTGAGTAATTTGCATAATTCAATAGTAAAAAATAAAAACTTATTATGACAAATGACGGAAGTGCGTAGCACTGAGTAATTTGCATAATTTAAACAACAAATAATAAATATTATGACAAAAATCGCAGTTATCGGAACCGGCTATGTGGGCTTAGTTTCTGGGCTTTGCTTTGCTAAAATTGGGCATAATGTTATTTGTGTCGATAACAATTCTGACAAAATTAAACAGCTGCAAAATGGTATAATTCCAATTTATGAACCAGGATTAAAAGAAATTTTAGACGAAGCAATTGCTCATAAAAAAATTACTTTTACTACCGATTTATCAAACGCGATACAAAGCTGCCAAGCCATTTTTATCGCGGTTGGAACTCCGCAAGATGAAAAAACCGGCGATGCTGATTTATCTTTTGTTTTTAAAGTTGCCGAGCAAATTGCTCAAGATATAAATTCTTACAAAGTTATCATAACCAAATCCACCGTGCCAGTTGGAACCAATCTGCAAATCAAAAAAACCATTCGCAAAATTAATGATGATGCTGATTTTTCTATTGTTTCTAACCCAGAATTTCTGCGCGAAGGCTGCGCGATTGACGATTTTTTAAAACCTGATCGCATTGTGATTGGCTTAGAAGATGAAGAAGCCAGAAAAATTATGTCCGAAATTTATGGCTATTTTACTGGAACCGCACCACTAATTTTTACCGACATCACTACTGCCGAAATGATCAAATACGCCGCCAATTCTTTTTTGGCGATGAAAATTTGTTTCATCAATGAGATTGCTGATCTATGTGAAAAAGTTGGAGCAGATGTAAGAAAATTAAGTCAGGCAATTGGTCTTGATTCTAGAATCGGTAATAAATTTTTAAATCCGGGCCCAGGATTTGGCGGTTCTTGCTTTCCAAAAGATATTCTCGCTTTGGAAAATATTGCCCAAAAAAACAATATTGAATTGTCTTTGATTAATTCCACCATCAAATCCAACAGCAAAAGAAAAATCAAAATGGCCGAAAAAATTATCGCTGCTAATGGTGGCAGCGTTGATGGAAAAACTATTGCCGTTTTGGGTCTAGCTTTCAAAGGCAACACCGACGATATTCGCTACAGCCCAGCAATAACCATCATCCAAGAATTAATCAAACGCGGCGCCAAAATTCACGCCTACGACCAAGAAGCGATTGAAAACACCAAAAAAGAATTAGGCGAAAACCGAGCAATTCAATATTTTTCAAGAGCCTATGAAGCCATAAAATCCGCCGACGCAACTGTTATTGCAACTGAGTGGGAAGAATTTAGAAATTTAGATTTGGAAAAAGTAAAACAATTACAAAAAAGCAATGTGCTAATTGATCTAAGAAATATGCTCGACGCCAAAAAAGCCAAAGGATTAGGATTCAAATATTTCGGAATCGGAAATTAAATCTCCCACCCAATCAAAAATACGCTCTCGTAGCTCAGGGGATAGAGCATTGGTTTCCTAAACCATGTGCGCATGTTCGAATCATGCCGAGAGCACCATTCGCTTACGCTTCGCTACAGCGCAACTGGTTCGTTTATTAACTTCTTAAAATCTTTAGAATTCTTTCAATATTTTCAATTGGTGTGTGCGGTAAAACTCCGTGTCCGAGATTGAAAATAAATGGGTGATTGCCGAAGGAATTTTTTATTTCTAGAACTTCTTTTTCTATGGCTTCTAAACTTCCTGACGCCAACAAAATATTATCTAAATTTCCTTGAATAATTCTTTGATGTTTGTTTTGTAAAATTTCTTGCGCCCATTTTTTTGGTAAATTTTGATCTATCGCCAAAGCAACATTTTCAATATTCAAAGCCACATTTTCATATCCAGCGCCGGCGCCTCTGGTGAATAGAATTATTGGGAAGTTTGGATATTTTTGGCGGATATTTGCGATGATTTTTTTGTTGGGATTGATTACCCATTTTTGAAATTCGGATTCTGGTAAAACTCCGGCCCAAGAATCAAATAATTTCACAACTTCAACTCCGGCTTCAATTTGTTTGATTAAATAAATTGAAATTGCTTCAACTAAAATTTCTATCAGCTTGGAAAAAAATTGCGGATTGGAAATTGCTAAACTTCTGACATTCTCAAAATTCTTTGATCCTGCGCCTTCAACCATATAAGTTGCTATAGTCCAAGGTGAGCCAGAGAAGCCGATTAGAGTTGTGTTTGCATCTAATTTGGACTTGGTTAAATCTATCGTCTCAAAAACCCTCTCAAGATGTTTTTCGATGTTGTTTAAATTTAAATTCAACAAAGATTTTTCATCTAAGGTTTTTTGTAATTTTGGCCCTTCGTTTTTTACAAATTCAACCTTCACTCCCAGCGCATCGGGAATCACCAAAATATCGGAAAATAAAATTGCCCCATCAAAACCAAATCTGCGGATTGGCTGTAGAGTTATCTCGCTGGCTAATTTTGGATTATAACAAAGTTCTAAAAAATTATTCGCTTTCGCTCTAATCTCGCGATATTCTGGTAAATATCTTCCTGCTTGTCTCATTAACCAAATTGGTGGAGTTGAAAATTTTTCTCCGGCAAGTGTTCTTATTAATTTTTTCATTTAAATAGAATTTATTATTATTAATTAGCGTTAGTTTTTTGGTTATAAAACTTATTCACAATTTTATTCACAGAATTATTTAATAAAAAACTGTGAATAAAATTGTTAATAACTCATTTTTAGCCTTTATTTATATGGTTTGGAAGAGATATTATTTTGTTAATAAATTTTAACTAACAAAATTTTTCTCAATA
>JAZKFV010000019.1:0-43608 GCA_040386195.1 Pseudomonadota bacterium
GCTTCGAAGTTTAACTCCTGAGATCCCTCGCTTCGCTCAAGGATGACAGACGCTTATTTATTGATCCAAACTCGAATGTTTAATTTTGCCACCAATTGCATAATTTGGCTGGCGATCAAATTTATTTTGAAAATTAAATTCTCGACTAAAAAATAAAGAAGTAACCGCCGCTTCTGGTCTGGAAGGTCTGAGCCCATAAAAATCAACTTGAATAAAATCTAAATTTTCCTTCAAAAATTTTGCCGTGTTTGGATACCAATCCGAATTATCTAAAATCACTAAACCATCTTTTTTAATTTTAGAAATAACATTTTTAGCGCATAAATAACGGCTGAAAATGCCATCAATAATTATCACATCAAAATAGCAATCAGAAAATTTTAGGATTGAATTAATATAGTCGTCTTTTTGATCGGCAAAAATATATTGGTGATTAGAAAATTCTTTCAAAGGCTCAGATAATTTTTCTATCCATTTCACATTGTTTTCCACCGAAACAACATCTGCGCCTTGCCCAAGCCAATAAAGAGTTGATTGCCCAGATCCAAACTCAAAAATCTTTTTATTTGCAAAATCCAAAGAGCTCAGATATTCAATTGCTGGATAAGTATAAAGTGGCAGCGGATTTTTATTTTTATCAAGCGGAATTCCCGCTTCAGCAGAATTTATAAAACCATATTCATCGGCAATAATTTTATTTATATTTTCTAGATAAGCGAAACTATTATTCGAATCGATCTTATTTAAATTTTTATTATTCATATTTTTTATTTAATTATTAAAAATGAAATCACCATCAACACAAAACGATAGCCTCAAAAAAATAAGAGAAATTTTGGGAATCACTAAAAATCCTAAAAAAGAAGAACTAATAGCAAAAATTAATGCCCGATATCCCAATGTCTCTCAAGTAGAAAAGGGATTAATATTACATTTGTCGTCTTTATTATTGACTGAATTGCCAGAATTAAAAGGCGTAACCACATCTGTAGCTGATTTTTTCTTTATAGAAAATCTTACTAATAATTTTCGACAAATAAGAGACGGGCTAGATAAAGATCTAAAAGAAATTACAATTGCTACCTTAGTAATTTTTTTGCAAAAAATCACCAAAGAATTATTAATTCATAAATTCGAACCACTTTTTATTAACGATGAGATAGCAGCAAAAGCGCTTGCAGCAATAGATCAAATAAGTGCTGCGCTAGAAGAAGATGCAGAACAAGTTGCTGCTATTCAAGGAGTTGATTTAGAAACATCCAAGTTTTTTTCTGAAAAGATATATGCAATATATTCCGGTCTATTAGTTTGGCACCCTGATAACATTATAATCAATAATCTTATCGCTAAGGCTAATCGCTTCGATCCCAATCAAGAAGGGAATATTCACTTTTTAATCAACCAAATTATTATCAAAGGCTTGCCTCGGGGAAATCAAAGCCAACTTGACTTAGATAAAAAATTAGCATTTTTTATTGATAATTTTGAAAAACCTAAAATTTATCTTAAACCAAAAAAATTATTTGACGATATTATTGCTGATTGCAGATCCTATCAAGAGCGATTACCTCTCAACGCCGCCAATCTAATTGCAATTTTTTATCAACAAGGAAAACATAATGTTATCTTGAGGGAGATTATTTATGATGAGATAAAAATTTTTCTTGATGCCTTAAATCCTGGTGATGAGTTTGATATTTTGGCTCAAAAAATGCGTGAGGATGATCAATTTATAAATTTTCTTTTGAGCAAGCAAAGCACTGTTTTCTGGGAGAAAATGCTTAATTATTTAAAACTTGAAAAACCAGAATATACCGACCTTATAAAAAAAATTACTGATAAAAATAATAAAAAACCCGCTCAAAAAACTTCTACCATAAGTCACGCTCAAATTGTTAAAAAACCAGAATTTACCACTCCGCATTACGCTCCCGATCTTTTGCGCAAAATAATTGGCATTGAAGAATCTGCACAATTAAACATTAACCAAATCTCTGAAAGAATTAACAAATTGGATTATGGCGATCAAAAAGCCAACGCAGCAATCCGTGAAAAACTTAAAGAATTATCAAAAATCTTATTGGTAGGTAAAAAACCAAGTGACGATGTTTATCGAGATTTGGCGAGCGCAATACCTTCCATTGTAAATTTACGCAAAGAGGTAAAAACCCCAGAATCAGACGCCATTCTTGGCGATATAATTTTCATTGCAGCTTATTGTTTTATGGGATTAATTCTTGATAGAGCTCACCATAGAATAAAAAATAGTTTTACCACTCAAACTACAGAAGATCTATTTAAACAATTATTACGTTTTATAGAAGATACCAAAATCAATCCCGACTTAATTATTGATAAAGACAATATTTTTCTTAATAAAATTAAAAAAATTTACGAAGATTTTGGTCATTATTTAATATCATCAGAAAGTCCAATATCGCTGCAGTCGCGGTCGTATCTTTTGCTTATGGTCATATTTATCAGCAATAATTACCCGCATACTGAGGACTCAATTGCATTTTTAATTAACAAACTTGCCAATACTAAATTTACAAAATATGAACCTGATGAATTTGAGCAATTAATATTAATTTTTACAGAAATTAAAGAAGAGCAATTGCACGATCGACATAATTCTTTTAGCTTATCATCAAATTGTATAGAATTTCTGGACCGCGCGATAGATGAATGTAAATTTTATCAGAATCAAAATCTGCCAATCTCCACTATATTTCAAGCGATCGTAATTTTTAATTATCAAAAAAATGGCTCCGACATTATTAATGCTTTAAAAGAGAAATTTTCTAATCAACTAGCAGAATATTTTAAAAATAAAATCAATAGTGGATTTGAAGATGAGCTTCCTATTTTTATAAAAGCAATAGAAGAAAATGATCTACTTAAATTTTTAGTTGATCTTTTTGACGCCCAGCAATTAGAAAAATTAAAAGGATTATTGAGTAACAAGAATGAGCTTAAACAGAAAATTATGTTGCTTTCTCAAGAAAAGAAGCGGCGCCAAAAAGAATTAAAAAAACCTTCAGGAAAAACTGCCGAAAAACCTCAAAACAGTGAACTTTCGGTTGAAGAATTAGCGCTTTTGATTGAAGGAAGTCCAGCACCACAAACATTAAAATCAAAAACACCAAAATCAAAACTAAAGCCAAAAGCCGCTCGAACACTAGCCCAAGAAGTTCAAACTGAAATTCCAATCGCACCGCCAGCTGAAAAACCGCAGATAGTTATCCAGACAACAGAAGTGGAGCAAACAGTTGAAGATTTGGCGCCAGAAATTCCGGTAGAAAAAGTTGAAAAGAAAACTCCGCTGGAAAAAGCAGAATTGCAAATCAAAAATCTAGATAAACAAATTATTGAGTTAAATTTTGAGTTTGATAGAGCAAAAAAAGCTTTAGAAAAAAGTGAATTAGCTGTTGGCGAAAAAAATAAACAAGTTGAAAAATTAGCCAGAGAGTTAGAAACGTCAAAAGAAAAACTTTCTAAACTACCAAAAGTTCAACAAGAAAGAGATGGGCTGGTAAATAAAAATGCTCAATTAGGAAAGCAAAAAGAATTGTTACTTGCTGAAAATGAAAAACTAAAATCAGAAAGCGCGAAATTAGAAACTTCAATTTCAAAACTCGAAACTCAGTTAAAAACTGTTAATCTTGAACTGCAAAAAACCCGTGCAGAACTTGATTTGGCAAAGTCTCAACAACAAAATCCAAAAGCTTTAAGCGCAGAAAATATTGAACAACTTTTGGCTGAAAAAGCACAACAAATTTTGAAAAAAATTAGAGATGAATTTGGTGATATAGCCAGAATTCTGCAAGAAAATTTACGCAACAATCAAATCGGTTTTAGCACATTAGATGTTATTGGCAGCCAAGCTTATGTGCCAGCGCTGCAAATTCTTAGCAATGCTCCGCTAAAAGATCAAGAACCGCAAGATTTAGATTTGTGCTTAGTAATTGATGATCAACATTTTAATAACAAAAAGGATCTTGAAGAATTAATCAAAAAATTATTGCCCGAAACTTTTTCTATCATTGGAAAAATTCATATGGCGCCGCCACCAAAAAAATCAGCGAGTATTAAATTAGAATTTGCCGGCAAAGAAATTGATCTGAATATTTATTCAGAGCGGTTTGCTAATCTTTCGCAATGGCAGCTTTGCGTTGATCGACCAAGGTTTTCTTGTGTTCAAAAAAAGTTTGAAATTAATAATAACCAAGCCGATCACTATCAATTTGATGATTGCTCACAATTTTTATTGGCGGTGCAAGAAAAAAAGATCAAGCTTTGGGAACCAAACCCACAAGCGCAAGGATTTTTGAGAAGAATTTTAAAAGATAATGGTCGCTTAAAATTATCTCCGGCAGCTTTATTACCAATTAAAGAAAGATTGCTCGAAGAAATGGTTCAGATGATTTTGGGCGAAGCTCAAATAGATTTGCGCGATTGGAGAAATTTTGAGCAGCAACATTGTCAAAAGTTACAAGGGGAAGAAAAAGAAGATGAGCTGGCGATGGTTATTGATCTACATCAAATTGCCGTGATGAGATTGGTTATTCAAGATCAACGACTTGTTATTGAGCAACAGCATCACCAGCTTACAGCCCCGCCACAACCTTATCCCATCATCAGTCAATTAAAACATCACGATGAGATTATGCGCGGCAGCAGCTAGATCAATTAATCATCAAATTATCGTAATTGATTTTGTCGTTATATTTTTTCTTAGTCAGCGACAAAATCATTCCAAAGCCAATTGAAACAGCGATGATTGAAGAGCCTCCATAGCTGATGAAAGGCAAAGTCATTCCTTTAGTTGGCAACATTCCAACACTGACCCCAATATTTACTAAAGTTTGTAAAGCAATTTGCGAAATCAATCCCACAACAGCGAGTTTGCAAAATAAATCTTCTTCATTGATAACTTGTTTGATTACTCGGCTAATAATAAAAATAAAAATTGTGATTAAAAATAAACAAGAAATTAGCCCAAATTCTTCCGCAACAACCGCAAAAATAAAATCGGTGTGCGCATCGGGAATATATTTTTTTACCAAACCATTTCCGGGGCCTACTCCAAAAAATCCGCCATTAACATAAGCATCAACCGCTCTTTCAACTTGATAATTTTTTTCATTAAGATTTAAAAATTTATTAATGCGATCCGCCACGTGGGGCATACTCCAATAGCCAATGATTCCACCAACTACGCCTAGGCACATAAATAAAATTATTAAAAATATCGGCAAACCAAAAATAAATAATTGTATCAACCACAAGGCGGTGAAAATTAAAGTCATTCCAAAATCAGGTTGCAAAATTAGCAAAATTACAATTGAAAAATAAAGCGCTGCTGAAGTTCCATATTTTATAACCCATTTTTGTTCTTTGAGTTTTTCTAATAAAAATGCGTTGGAAACTAAAAAGAATATTTTGGCAAATTCTGATGGCTGGAGATTAAAGCCTAGAACCATTATCCACCTTTTGGCGCCTTTAGCTTCTGAGCCAAAAACCAAAACCAAAACCAACAAAGCCAAGCAAGTTAAGATACCAAAAATAGAAACTACTTTGATTTGTTGCTTATCGAAAAAGGAGATAAAAGTGATGGTGAAAATGGCGATAAAAACAAAGAAAATTTGTTTTTTAACAAAAAATAATTTTTCCACCGAGATTTTTTTTGCCACCGCCGGGCTAGAGGTAAAAGCCATCATTAGCCCAAAAATAATCAGAGCGATAATTAGTAAAAAATTAATCTTATCAATATCCAGCCACCATTTTTTAAGCGGATTTAAGTGGCGGCGATCAAAAATAATCTGGTCATTAGCTTGCCAATTTTCCATTTTTATTATTAGTTGCGATTGCGAGAATTAAAAACCCAAACAAGCCCGAAAAAAGCGAGCCGAAAATTACACCAATTCTAACTTTATCAATTATATCCGGGCAAGAAAACGCCAAATTGCCGATAAATAAACTCATAGTAAAGCCAATGCCGGCAATGACCGCAACGCCATAAAATTCAAGCCAGCTGACATCTTTAAAAAATTTACAAAATTTAAATTTTTGTAATAAATAAACTATCAGGCTGATGCCTAATTGTTTGCCAAAAAATAAACCCAACATAATTCCTAAGACAATTTTGTTGGTGAAAATTTCTAGAGAAAAATTATCAAGAACAATCCCGCTATTAACAAAAGCAAAAATGGGTAAAACTAAATAGGTGATCGGAATATGGAGAATTTTTTCTAGAAATTTGGCTGGAGAATTTTGAGTTGTATTTAAAGGAATAAATAACGCTAGAAGCATACCAGCAATGGTTGGATGAATTCCGGATTTTAAAACAAAAACCCATAAAAAAGGCGCGACTAACAAATAAGGAGCTAATTTAAAAACTTTGAATTTGTTAAAAATAGCCAACAATAAAACTGTTAATAAGGCGTAAGTTAGATAAGTTAAATCAAGATGATCACTATAGAAAAAAGCGATAATTAAAATTGCGATCAGATCATCAATTATTGCTAAAGCAACTAAAAATATTTTTAAGGAATGAGAAATTTTATTACCAAATAAACTCAAAACTCCGATTGCAAAAGCAATGTCTGTTGCCGCTGGAATTGCTGCTCCGCGCAGGTTTTCGGTATTGCCAAAATTGATAAAATAATAAATTAAAATTGGCAATAAAACTCCACCAATTGCGGCGCAAAATGGTAAAATTATTTTTGATTTTGAAGATAATTCCCCAATCACAATTTCTCTTTTTAACTCGAGCCCAACCAATAAAAAAAACACCGCCATCAACCCATCATCAATCCATAATTTAAGATTCATTTCTTTATGAATTGATAAAAAAGATAAATTTAGCGGCAGAGAAACTGAAAATAGATTGTGATATAATGAGGCAAAATTTGAGTTGGCAACAACAACCGCAAAGAGCGCAGAAAAGAATAATAAAAAACCACCAAAAGCCTGACTCTTCAAAAACTCTCTGATGGAGTGAATTTTATTTTGCATTTACTAAGAGCATTACACGATTTTATATTTTAAATTTTTCACCCAGATAAACTTTTTTTACATCCGGATTAGAAATAATTTCTTCGCGATTTCCTGAAGTTAGAATTACACCGTCATAAACAATATAAGCGCGATCAACAATTTCTAGGGTTTCACGTACATTGTGATCAGTGATTAAAATGCCAATGTCGCGATTTTTTAAATGCGCCACCATATCCATAATATCCCCAACTGCAATAGGATCAACGCCGGCAAAAGGCTCATCAAGCAAAATGAAAGATGGGTTAGTGGCAATTGTTCTGGCAATTTCAACTCTTCGGCGCTCGCCTCCGGATAAAGATAAAGCGTGAGATTTTCTGATTTTAGTAATTGAGAATTCTTCCAATAAACTATCTAACTTTTCCTGGCGAATTTTTTTATTAGGCTCAACAATTTCCAAGATTGAATAAATATTTTCTTCAACAGTCATTCCACGAAAAATTGAAGCTTCTTGAGGTAAATAGCCAATTCCCAGCTTGGCTCTTTGATGAACTTGCGTGGCGCTAATATCAACATCATCCAAAAAAATATTACCCGAATCAGCATCAATCAAACCAACAATCATATAAAAACAAGTGGTCTTTCCGGCGCCATTTGGTCCAAGCAAACCAACCACTTCACCGCGTTTAATTTCTATACTAATGTCGCGAACAACAGTTTTTTTACCATATTTTTTACTCAAATTAGTTGCACTGAGAATTCTGCTCATAATTATTTTTTATTAGATTTGGGATTAGATTTTTTAAAATCATTATCATCAATAATAACCACAACTCTGCCATCTGTTTTGGCATCGGTTTGCACATCGGGATTGTTTTGTTTATTTTTTACTGTTTGATTTTCTATCGATAAATTCTTTTCTCCTACCAAATTGCCTTTTTTGGTTTTTAAGTCATAGACAAATCTTTGCCCGTTGGCAATTGAGGTTCCGTTATTAAAGATGACATCTTTTTCCAAAATAACATTATTTTGCGCTGGGTTATAAAAACCGTATTTACCAGTGGCGATAAATTCACCATTAAAAATTTTAACATTATCTTTAGCTTCAATTTTTTTAATTGTATCACCCTGCTCGGCATCGTTTTGCTGACTTGATTTATCATAATAATACACCAGCATATTATCTGCTTTAATACTCAGATCCTCTCTTTCAACAATAACATTACCAATCAAATTAACCGTTTGGGACTTTCTTTTAATATCAATAAAGTTGGCGGTTATTTTAGTTGTAATAATTTTGTTACTTGCAGCAAAAGCTATTTGCGAGCTGCAAAATAGGGAAAAAGTTATTAAAATTAATCTCAAAATAATCATCGCTAAAACACTAATTTTTGCTGCAAAATAAAGACTCGCGATAATAAAACCACGTCACTCAAGTTGCAAGTGGACAAAATAAAATTGGGGAATTATTTTTGAGAACCTGTTTTTTCGGGGTGTAGCGCAGTCTGGTAGCGCACAAGGCTGGGGGTCTTGTGGTCGTAGGTTCAAATCCTATCACCCCGACCATATATTTTAATCAACACGACTATCCAAAAACTTTTTTAAAAAATCATTTTTTATTTTCTAATCCGCAGCGCATTTACCACCACCACAATTGAAGAAGAAGACATTGCCAAAGCTGCAAAGAGCGGAACTACATAGCCCATTATGGCGAAAGGCACCGCGATTAAATTATAAACAAGCGCAAAGGCTAAATTTTGTTTAATGATTTGATTTGATTTTTTGGCGGTTTGAATGGTTTCTAAAATCGGTTGCAACTTTTCACTTTGAAAAATTATATCGGCAATATTTTTGCTAATGTCAGCCGCCGATGAAGGTGAAATTGAAACATCAGCCAGCATCAATGAAGGCGCGTCATTAATGCCGTCGCCAACCATTAGAATATTTTTATTTTTGCTTTTGAGGGTTTTAAGAATTGCTAATTTTTGATCAGGAGTTTTTTCAAAATAATATTCGGCAATGCCCAGCTGTTTTGCGGTTGATTTTACAACCGATTCTTTATCGCCGGAAAGAAGGATTAAATTGTAATTACGAAGTTGCTTTATGGTTGATTGCGCATCGCTGCGTAATTGATCTTGGAAGGTAAAAGTTGTGATTTGGTTTTGATATTTGAAATAAATTTGTGGATTGTCATTAACGCTGTCATCCTGAGCGCAGCGAAGGATCTCGTCAGGCTGAACGAGATCCTTCGCTGCGCTCAGGATGACAGCGTTGTTAATAAACTTAGAACTTCCTAACCTAATTTCTTCATTATTATAATCAGCAACCAAGCCCATTCCCGGAATTTCTTGCACTTTTAAATCCAACAATTCACCTTTAAAATTTTCCGCCAAAGCTCTTGACAAAGGATGCTTACTCTTCGCCGCCATTGAAGCTGCAATTTGTATAATGTCTTCACTAACGACTAACGACTCATCACTCACGACTAATCTCGGTTTGCCAATTGTCAGCGTTCCAGTCTTATCAAAAACAATCATATCAACTTTATTCAGCCTTTCCAAAGCCTCACCATTTTTAATCAAAATTCCTTGCTTGAGCAACCTGCCCGCTGCAACAATTTGCACCACCGGAACTGCCAGAGCCAAAGCGCAAGGGCAAGTTATAATTAAAACTGCGGCGGCATTTAATAAAGCGTGATGCCAGCCAATTCCAATTGCGCACCAAATTATAAAAGTGATTAAAGCAATCAAATGAACAATTGGCGTGTAATATTTTGAAACTGCATCAGCAATTTTGGTGTAATAATTTTTACTGGTTTCAATCTGTTCAA
This sequence comes from Pseudomonadota bacterium, assembly GCA_040386195.1. Taxonomy (GTDB): domain Bacteria; phylum Pseudomonadota; class Alphaproteobacteria; order Rickettsiales; family UBA1997; genus JAJTCH01. The sequence continues at coordinate 9,830 of JAZKFV010000019.1, forward strand.
CCATTGCCACAATTTTTGCCAGCAAAGTTTCTTCTCGCGCTTTAATAATTTTAACTTGCAGAGCATTTCCCAAATTAACCATTCCAGCAAAAACCTCATCACCGGTTTTAAAATTTTTTGGATTAGATTCTCCAGTAATCACTGAAGTATCAATCTCACTTTCGCCTTGCATTATCAAACCATCCGCAGCAATTCTTTCGCCCATTGCCACATTTAAAATCATATCTTTTTGCAAATCTTTACTAGCGATAATTTTATGTTTGCCGTCCAAAATTATTGTTGCCGAAATTCCCGCTAGCATCATTAAATCGCCAGTAATTGAAAAGGCTTTGCGCCGCGCAGAAAAATCTAAATAGCGACCGATTAACAAAAAGAAAATCAGCATTATCACTGAATCAAAATAAGCATGTTCGCCCTTAGTGATTGCTTCAAAAATGCTGATAATGCTCGCCAAAAAAATTGCCACCGCAATTGGCACATCCATATTCATTCTTTTGGCCCCAATGGATTTGAAAGCGGAAATTACAAAAATACGACCGGAATAAATAATGGCCGGCAAAGCGATGAGCGCGGAAACCCAATATAATAAATTGCGAGTTGCAACTCCCATTTGCAACGAACTATTTGCCCAAAGCGCAACTGAAATTAACATCACATTTCCCGAAGCAAAACCAGCAACCGCCAGAGCTTTGAGCATTGAGCCATCATATTTTTTTTCAGCAGCTTGCAAAAATTCGGCATCAAAAGGAACTAATCGATAACCTAAATTAAAAATTAATTTAACTAAATCATTACCAATATCTTTCGCGCCCAACCATTCCAAATAAAGCCTTTTTGTTGACATATTAATGCGCGCCTTTTTCACCGCCGCTTGCTTTTTTAAAACATTCTCAATCAACCAAACACAAGCCGCGCAATGCAAACCTTCAATCATTAAATTGATGGCAAAACTATTTTCATCGGTTTGATTGGCAAATTCACTAACATCAATTTGCCCATTTTCTTCTGGCTTTAAAGCCTTGATTTTATTGCTTAAAAGACGAGTTTGATAATAATTTGTCAGACCCAAATTATTGATAATTCGATAAGCCGCCGCGCAGCCATTGCAGCAAAATTTTTCTTCCGGATTTTTATTGATTAAGCCACAATGTTGGCAATAAGTTTTCATTGATAAAAATTGATTTTGGTGTTTTGATGAAAGCCTGATAATAACACGCAAAAGCTCTAAAAACAATGAAACAAAACTTTCCAATCAGCCACCAATATTCTTCTAAATCTTTTGATGAACGCATCAAATTTTTGATTTTGCACTTCACTGCTGTTGATTTTAAAACTTCTTTAGATCTTTTAAAAAATCAGGTTAGTGCTCATTATTTAATTTCTGAACCTCCTGTAGAAATTTTTCAATTAGTCGCAGAAGATCATCGCGCTTGGCACGCTGGAGAAAGCTTCTGGGCGGGTCGCACTAATTTGAATGATAGTTCAATTGGTATTGAAATTGTTAATTTGGATGGCAATAAAAATTCTTATCCCGATGAACAAATTGAAGCGGTAATGTTGTTATGCAAACAAATTATTGCCCGCCACAACATTGCTCCTAATTGTGTTTTGGGTCATTCCGATATTGCACCTTTGAGAAAAGATGATCCGGGTATTTTATTTCCTTGGCGAAAACTTTATGAAAATGGAATTGGTGCGATGGTTGATTCTATTGATATTGAAGGTCTTGATAAAATTCCAACCGCTTTAGAACTGCAACAAAATTTAGCTAAATATGGTTATCAAATTGATTTAACTGGTGCGATGGATGAGCAAACTAAAGGAGTTTTAGATGCTTTTAGAAAACATTTTTGCCCAGATTTAGTTGGCAAAAATATTGATTTAAAAAGCTATGCAACCTTGCTGGCATTGATTAAAAAATATAAGAACTAAACTGTCATCCCAAGCGCAGCGAAGGATCTCAGGAACCGAGTTTGGTTTTATTCGCGGCGCGGCTCACGAGATCCTTCGCTACGCTCAGGATGACAGAATAACTCAGGATGACAGAATAGCTCAGGATGACAGAATAGCTCAGGATGACAGAATATCTAAATCAATTTTATCGCTTCTAATTTGCGAATCACATCGCGCAGCTGCGCGGCTTTTTCAAAATCTAAATTTCCCGCCGCTTCTTGCATTTCTTTTTTCAGCTCAGGAATTTTCTTGTCCAAAGCCTTGTAATTTCCGGTTTTAGCTTCAGCAAAAATTTCGTCATAATTTTCTTTATTGCCCAAAGTTTTTTTGCTGCGTGATAATTTGGCTTCTTTGCTTTTGTTGTAAAGATTGTCCAAAGGTGATGAGAAAGATTTGGCGGTTGTGGTTGGTGTGATGCCGTGTTTGGTGTTGTGGTCTTGTTGAATTTTTCTTCTGCGCGTTGTTTCGCTTAAAGCGGCTTTGATGGATTTGGTTTCTTTATCGGCGTATAAAATAACTTTGGATTCGGAGTTGCGCGCGGCTCTGCCGATGGTTTGAATCAGGGAAGTTTCGTTGCGCAAGAAGCCTTCTTTATCAGCGTCTAGAATTGCCATTAAAGCACATTCGGGAATATCTAAGCCTTCACGCAAGAGATTGACGCCGATTAAAACATCATAAATTCCTTGGCGCAAATCGCGGATAATTTCGATGCGTTCTAAAGTTTCAATATCAGAATGCATATAAACGGTTTTGAGTCCGCAATCGTTTAAATATTCACTCAAAGATTCTGCCATTTTTTTAGTCAAAGTTGTGGCGAGCGTGCGAAAGCCTTTGGCTTTGGTGATTTTGATTTCATTCATCAAATCATCCACTTGAGTTTTGGCGGGGCGAATTTCGCAAACTGGATCAAGCAAGCCAGTTGGACGAATGATTTGTTGGATTACACCATTGTCATCCTGAGGCATAGCCGAAGGATCTCGTCCAGCATCCTGAGATCCTTCGCTTCGCTCAGGATAACAAGATAGTCTAGCCTTTTCTAATTCATATTTGCTCGGCGTTGCTGAAACATAAATGGTTTGGGGCTTAAATGCTTCCCATTCTTCAAATTTTAATGGGCGATTATCCATGGCGCTGGGCAAGCGAAAGCCATATTCAGTCAAGTTAGTTTTTCGGGCAAAATCGCCTTTATACATGGCGCCAATTTGGGGAACTGAAACGTGACTTTCATCAACAAAAAGCAAAGCATCTGACGGCAAATATTCAAATAAAGTTGGTGGCGCAAAACCAGCTGGGCGGCCGGTTAAATAGCGCGAATAATTTTCAATGCCTTTGCAAGTTCCGGTTTCAATTAGCATTTCCATATCATAAACCGTGCGCTGTTCAATTCTTTGGGCTTCGATTAATTTTTTCTGTTCTTCAAATTGTTTGATGCGTTTTTGCATATCGGTTTTGATATTGACAATCGCAGCTTTGATAGTGTTTTGGGGCGTTACATAATGCGAGCTGGGATAAATGGCGATATCTTGCAACTTGCCAAAAAACTCGCCGGTTAAAGGATCAAACTCGTTGATCTCTTCAATCTCATCGCCAAACATGACAATCTTCCAAGCGCGATCATCTAAGTGCGATGGAAAGACATCGACTGAATCACCTTTAGCACGAAAATCGCCGCGTTCAAAAGTGATTTCATTGCGCTGATATTGCAAATCAACCAAGCGGCTCAAAAGTTTTTGGCGATTAATTTCTTCGCCAACTTTTAAACGAATCGCCATCGTGTTATAAAACTCTGGCGAGCCAATGCCATAAATGCACGAAACTGAAGCAACCACAATTGAATCACGATTTTCAAAAAATGCGCGCGTGGCTTGGTGGCGCAGGCGGTCAATTTCTTCGTTGATTGAACTGTCTTTTTCGATGAAGGTGTCGGTCTTTGGAATATAAGCTTCGGGCTGATAGTAATCGTAATAAGAAACGAAATAGCCAACTTGATTTTCGGGGAAAAATTCTTTCATCTCGCCATAAATTTGCGCGGCGAGAGTTTTATTGTGCGCCATAATCAAAGCTGGACGACCAGTTTTGGCAATCACATTTGCCATAGTAAAAGTTTTTCCCGAGCCGGTGACGCCGAGTAAAACTTGTTCCTTTTTTCCAGCATTTAAACCAGCCACTAATTTTTCAATTGCTTGCGGCTGATCGCCAGCGGGTTGAAAATTAGAGCTCAGTTTGAAAGCCTTGACGATGCTGCTCATTTAACTATTGGCACGGGTTGGTTATTAACTTATAAGTTCCGTCAACACATTGAAATTGAGCTGTGATTGAATGAGGATCTATTTCTTGGGTCATTGAAATTGAATCACCATTGTTCATATTCGGCGGAATAAAGTTTTTGACATAATCACCATTATTTCCGCACTCAACCTGAGATCTTGTTCTGCTACCGATAATGAAGCAAGCATCATTATTGTTATGGCGATTGCGATAACAATATTCCGGATAACCTGCCCGATCAATTGGCGCTCCATTTACGCAAGGGGGTCTGGTGCACTTTTGGTTAGTTGAAATTGTGCCATCTGAACAGCTGTATTTCACGGTCCCAACATAGTTGGCAACATTACAGGTTTTACTACCACTGGCACCATGATTCAAAACTACATCTTCAGAATAACCTTCCACCAAGCCAGAGCAATTCTTTTTACAATCTTGACCAGAGCTTGGTTGCCAATAAGTCTGATCTATAAAATTTGAAGAGTTCTTAAAGCTGCATTTTATCTTTGGAGGCAAAGCTGCATCTGCAAAACTATAGTCAGGAATACAAGACCCGGTCAATTCGGTATTAACTATTGCTGAATCGCCAGATCCAGTAGTGCTGATATCATTGTCAGCAAGATATGTGGCATTGCCAACCGTGCCACCATTGGCAACGCACATTGACTCAACTGGTCCCCACTGCCCTTTGGCAAAACCATTAGTTCCGTTTCCACATAATCTTCTTAAGCGATAACAGCCATCAACTCGCTCTTTTGTAAAAGTGCTGGCATTCATATTAGAACAATTATCCGCAGTATAAGCATAAGAATTAGCGGTAATTGGACCATCAATTGGAGTGATTGACGGCCAGGATATATCGATTTTTTTTGTCAAAGTTGAGGAAATGAATTGGGAAGTTATGCCCACGCCAATTGTGGCGTCAATATTGGAGCCCGGACATTTATTGATGCAAGGATTAACTACCGGAAGATCAGGATTCCACCGCGATTTCCATTCATCGCCTGAGAATATAGATTCGCATTGCCTGGTTGGCATTGGCTGATACGGATTTTTAAAATAGCCAGCCGAACAAGATGTTGCTGAAACTATTACTGATTGATTATTTGGTATGTTAGTAGTTGGCCAATTAGCAAAACCATTATTTGGGGTTGCGGCGGTATCGCCACTGCGTTGATCACAGTTTAATCTAGTGCAAGGATTTTGTAGATTAGTCCAATTACCAAGATAATCGCATTCCATAGTTGGAGCATTGATTCCGGAAGGAAAGAAACCCAAATTCTGATTACAAACACCAGCCACTTTTGATTCATCCGGAACGAATAAATCGCTTCTTGAAGCTTTACCCTCAGCAAATTCGGCGCCACCATATTGATTCCATAAATCAATTTGAGCTTGAGTGGTTCTGGTGGCTGGTAATGCGCCGTTGGCAATTGTGATTGCCGAACATTTAATGCGGGTGCAAGAATTGTTAACCGGCTCCCAAACGCCAAGTTGATTGCAGGCTCTGATTGGATTGAGAATATTGTTATTTGTATCGCGGGCTAATTTATAGCCGATAATACAGGAACTTGCCGTAACATTTTCCAAAAAGTCGTTGGTCTTTTGTTTTGCTGGCCAAAGAGCATAGCCATTTTTCGCTCCTCTATTATCTCCAGTTTCGCCCACCGCATAATCATTTTGATAAGAATTATTTTCCGGCGCACCAGATTGAATAATTAGAGCATTATTAATTGCCGAACAAGAATAGCGAATACAGCTATTGCTCAGAGTTGGTTTTTGCCAATTACCATCAATGGAGCAATTAAGAGTTGGCGATAAAACAGTGCCGGAAGAATTGGTTTGTGGTTTCCAAAAACCATTACAAAAACCATAAACCGAGCTAGTTCCACCCAATACCGAACCATATTCAGCGTGATTAGAATTGGTTGGAGAATTGTTAATATCGAATATAGCCGGATTTAAAGTTATATTAGCCTGACGCAATTGATGCGAAGTGTGAACACCGTTAGCATCAGAATAGTTGGGGCCAAAAATATTATTAATTTCTGACTTAGTAACTGAAGATATAGCAAAATTAGGATCGTTAGGATCGCTGTTATTAACTGAGGTAAAATCAACCGCCTGACAAAATCTTGGTATAATAATATCCATACACAGCCCAGCTTCTCTTGGGGTTTGTAATCTAATTTCTTGACAAGCTGCTGGTGTGTTTTGGCAATCTGGCAATACGGTGTTATCGGTCGCTTCAATACAAACGCAATATGGCGCTTTGCCGCCGGCATCGCAATTAGTGCTAGAATCGCCATCATTTAAATACAGGCTTTTTATTACATCAGGCAGACATTTGCCTAGAACACCATCAACAGTTTTATAAGCGACAACAGTTTTTAATTTATCTTCAAAGCCTTTGACAATACACATTTCGTTAAACCAGCCATAAGCATTAATATGGCGCGGATCAATTGTTGCTTTGGCGCTATTATTTAAAAGGCTTTGAAAGTTTTGATAATTTGGATCAATGTTATTAGCGGCGCTGGCGCTGGTATCAATTTGACTGAAAAAATCGGCAGCAGCAGAATTAATAATTCCTAATTTACGATTACAGCTGCTTAATATTGCACCATTGCAATTGGCCTTGATTGCATCAAATTGGGCAGTGGAAGCGCCATTAACTATCGCGTTGTGCAAGGCAATTTCATTATCGGCACATTCATAAACTAGCTTGGAACAAACATCTCTTCTTGAACATAATTTATATGCCTCAATATTTCTGGTGCAGCTATCATCAGCCGTGGTGTCGATGGTGGTTGAGTTTGGAAAAACAAATTCGTCACTACAAATATCATCTGCGCCACAATTATCATTTTGATTATTAGCGCCATGATCAACAATTAGACGAAATTTTAATTTAACATTATCAAAAATATTATTGGGATCAGGAATAATCGAGACTTTCATTCTTGCTCTATTATTAAACACATCGCTAATTTCCGGTTTATTTCTTTTAATGCAGCTAATTCTAATCGGATCAGTTGGCGCACCAGTTGCGTCATTGACCCTACGATATAAGCACAAAGTTGGCACTGATAATGTGTCGTCATATTCTTTGGCAATATAAACATCGGCTTGGTAAGCGGTTTGTCCAACTGAGTTGTTAATTATTGTGCTCCATGGCGAATTCGGATAATTTTCTGGAACTTCGTCATTACCTAAAAAGCCAGCGCCAAGACTCATTTTTTGCTGCACCGATCCATAACCAACCACAATTTCTGGATTATAAAAATCCGTAAAACCAAATTGTTGACTAGCTGCAGCACTAGCAATTTGCCCGCCTCTGGCAGTTCGCACATTAACAATATATAAAGGTGGTTCAAATAAGTTTTTAGAATTAGCGATAGTGGCAACGCCGTAAAATCTTGGCGGCCCAATTCTTAAAGGAATTTTAGCGCAATCTTGTTCAGCAAAGAACCGTCCATTCATATCAATATAGCCAGATTTTTGATTGCCAGCACGATTATTGCCAATATATTTGATCATCTTTACCGTTCTCCACACACTTGCAACTCCGTTAGCATCATTAGTATTTTTGCCATCACAATTGCCATTGGCATCTAAAGCGCCGTCACCATCAACGCAAGTTCCATCACTTAATTTTTCGGTGCCATCAAAATTTTTTTTGCTATAAGCAACTGCACCTTTTTGATCAACAAAAACACAAATTCTGCGCCCATATTTTCTGGCACGCATTCTTACAAAGCCATCAATAGAGCCGCTAACACAATCTGGAGTTGTGTCAGTATCAAATATTTCCGAGTGTTTTTGCATTGAGCATCGATCAATATCACTTTGAGAAATGGTCATTGTTTTACAAACATCATAGCCGCACCAATTGGCTTGGGTTGGATCAGAAAGCGGACCATCCGATATATCAAAACGACAATCTCTTGCGCCACAAAGTGTTCCGGTTGCTCCGGTTATGTAAATGGAATTGCTGTATCTTAAACAGGCTTTAATTTTATATTCCGGCTGTTCTAGCTCATAATTAACGCTGGCAATGCCACTTACATATCCCAAATTATCACTGGGATTTTTGAAAATGTTTGATTCAGTTCCGCATAAACTACCATATCCTGGAGCTCTAAATCCGTTTGCGCCACCGCTACACAATTTAGGAGAGCGAGTTGCCATAGCCAGAGTGTGCCAATAATAAGTGCCAAATAATACAGTGTTATATTGTGTGCCCCAGCCGTTAGATTTCACATTATCGAAGGAGTAGCATAAGGTATCTTTAATCTCAGGATTAATATTTGCCAAAATTAAACCATTGCCATCAGTAATTCTGCTCGGAGGAGTTGGGCGATAAAACCAAGCATTGAATAAATCGCCAGTAGTATCTTGGCTTTCCGGGTTTGAAACTATACATTCCGGCTGGCTAACATTAGACGGTGAATTGCAATCAACTATTTTATTGCAATATCCACCACTACAATTTTGCGGTTTTTGACCAGCAGCACATCCATTCGCCGCCGGACAAACTTCGCCTTGAGCGCAGCTAACACAAACATCACAATTATTATTCAAAGTGCTTGGTTCATCATCTGCAAATGGCGAACAACGATATTGCCTAAATGCCACCGGCTGACAAGAAATTGGCGCACACAGACCCGATTCAATTGGCATTCCAGCGTTAATATATTGAATATAATTTGTTTGATAGGTGGAATCTTTGCTGAGAATATTTTGCGTATCATCCGCTCCACACAAAGCTGAATCTGGGCGACAGGTGTGAATTTGGCACATAGTGTTATTAGTGCGATATCTCAAATATTGCAGGTTAAAAGAGTTATTGGGATTGGCGATGGAATTATTAAAAAACTCATAACATTTAGTGGTGCTGCCATCACAATATTGTTTAAGCTCATTATCAAATCTGCTATCCGCAACTTTGAGCTCATCAACAGCCAATAAATTACACTTTAAAACATTACAATTTATACCGTTATTTGGAGTTTGACTTGCGGTTAATTGGTGACATTTAGGCAAAGTAGTGCAGTTGCTTGCGCTGCTCATTTGGCTTTGATTACAAACTTCACCGCTGGCGCAATTTTCAACTTGTCCACAAAAACGAATTGAGTCCTTATTATTAACCGCATAATCAATGCCGCGAACTTTTCTTGGAATTGCCAGCGAGTTTGGATCGGGCACATTTGCAGATTCCACAACACAATTGATCCCCGCAACCACATTGCTGGGCAGAAGAGCTGAGCACAAAGGCAAATCAATTAGATCAGCACAATTTTCGCGTGGTTTTTGAGGATTACTCGCCGCCGCATTGAGAAAAGCTTTACAAGGACGCAGCGGAACTCCAAGTGGCGCATAATAACAATTATATCCGGCATTATTATCAGGATTTTTTGCCGTAGAAGCAGATAAGGCTGGCGAAGAACAAGCAATTGGATTGCAAATATTAGGAGGATAGGCTGTGTTGAGTAGAGAAGTTCCGGTGCAATCACTAAGAACAGCTTGTGAAAATATCCGATCAGATAATAAAAATGTTGCGAGAGTGACAAAAAAAACCAAAAAAAACCCAGCCACAAAAATTTGCTGACCAAATAGTTTGTTAGCTAGGTTTTTCAGTTGATTATATTTTTTTTCTACAAACCCCAATATCTAAAAACAAATAAGTTGACTAACTAAATTTATTGGCAAGAGAGGCATTCTTCATACTTACTCTCAGCTTCTCCAACTGCGCCATCTTCTTGGTTAATCTGATTGGTTTTACTATTAAAATCAATCAGATTCTCCACCGCTTTATGAGAAACTTTATCTGCTCTTTGCACTGAAGTTGAGCGGCAATAATACAGGCTTTTTAGACCTTTTTGCCAAGCCCTAAAATGAATCTCGTGTAAGATTTTTTTTGAAATATTTCCCGCCAAAAAAACATTCAAACTTTGCGCTTGGCAAATATATTCGCCGCGCTCAGCTGATAAATCAATAATCCATCTTTGATCAATTTCCGGAGCGGTTTTGAACACTAATTTTTCATGTTCATCCAAAAAATCTAAATGCTGAACTGATCCTTCATTGGTAGTAATTGACGACCAAATATCATCAGTGTTGCGACCTTTTTGTTCCAATAATTTTACCAAGTTTTTATTACGAACATTAAATGAGCCAGTCAAAGTTTTTTGAGTAAAACTATTGGCTGCAAAAGGCTCTATTCCCGGAGAAGAATTGCCAGCGATAATTGAAATTGAAGCCGTTGGCGCAATCGCCATTTTATTAGAAAAGCGCTCCATAACCCCAACCTCAGCCGCGTCCGGGCAAGCGCCGCGTTCTTTGGCTAGAGTTTTAGAAGCGGCATCTACGCCAATTTTAATTTGTTGAAAGATTTTTTTATTCCAAACTTTTGCCATCGCCGATTCCATTGGAACATTTTTAGTTTGCAAAAACGAATGAAAGCCCATCACGCCCAATCCAACACTGCGTTCACGCATAGCGGAATATTTGGCTTTAACCATTGAATCTGGAGCGTTATCAATAAAATCTTGTAAAACATTATCCAAAAAACGCATCACATCTTCAATCATTTCTTTGTTATCTTTCCACTCTTCATAATATTCCAAATTGAGCGAAGACAGACAGCAAACTGCGGTGCGATCTTTTCCCAAATGATCAATGCCAGTTGGCAAAGTGATTTCACTGCATAAATTGGAAGTTTTAACTTTTAAACCTAATTTTTTGTGATGCTCAGGAATGGCACGGTTCACAGCGTCAATGAACAAAATATAAGGCTCGCCAGTTTCAACTCTGGTGGTAATTAATTTTATCCACAGATCACGCGCCTTAACTTTATCAACCGCCTTGCCAGTGTGGGGACTTTTCAATTCCCAAATTTGATCTTTTTCCACCGCTCTCATAAAGGCGTCGCTAACTGCAATTCCGTGGTGCAAGTTCAATGAACGACGATTTGGATCGCCACCATTTGGTCTTCTCACATCAATAAATTCTTCAATTTCCGGATGATCAATCGGCAAATAAACCGCCGCACTTCCTCTTCTGAGTGAACCTTGTGAAATAGCCAAAGTTTGCGAATCCATAACTTTAATGAAGGGAATAATTCCCGAAGTTTTACCATTGCCGCGCACAGTTTCGCCAATTGAACGCAAATTGCCCCAATAGCTGCCAATGCCGCCACCGCGTGATGCTAGCCAAACATTTTCATTCCACAAATCAACAATCCCGTGCAGTGAATCGGAAGATTCATTTAAAAAACAAGAAATTGGCAAGCCGCGCTCAGTGCCGCCGTTGCTCAAAATTGGCGTTGCCGGCATAAACCACAAATTAGAAATATAGCCATAAAGACGATTGGCGTGTTTTTCATCGTCAGCATAATAAGAAGCAACTCTGGCAAATAAATCTTGATAAGATTCATCGGGCATTAAATAACGATCATTCAAAACCGCTTTGCCAAAAACGGTCAATCTTTCGTCTTTTTTATTATCAATTATAATTTTGAATTTGGGCTGTTTAGGATCGGTATTTTCGGTGATTTTTGAGGACTTGATTGATGATTTTGCTTGTTTTGTTTTTGTCATATTTCTGAGGCTTTAAACACTATATATAGTTATATATTTGGACTACAAATACTATATGTAGTTTTTAAACCCTAAATCTTAATTTGTCTATAGAAATTCTTAGAAATTTTTTGCGCTGTTTCAAAGCGATTTTCTACTCCCAGAATCCAAGCAAATGAAGTGGTATTTTATAAGGCGAAATTACGATCAAATCACAGCGTATTGAATAGTTATAATATTTTTTAAAATTCGCCGCCATAAAAGCCATTATTGCTCTTTTAATTCTACGCTTCTGATTTTCACCCAAAACTTCATCAATCAAAAATCCATTTTTGACAACATTTTTTTTGCGCGCCTTAACTTCAACCGCAACAATCGCCCTGCCCTTGCTAGCAATAATATCAATCTCACCGACAAATGTTTTATAGCGACGTTTGAGAATTTTATATCCTTTGAGCCGCAAAAAAATTATGGCAATGAATTCAGCAATAATTCCGAATTGGTAGGATTGGATTTTTTTAGTGGTCATTATTGTTGATAATTTTAAAGACTGATTAAAACACTCCACGAGTCTTAAACGCAATTCCTAAAGTTCCTTCATCCAAATAATCAAGCTCACTTCCAACTGGAATTCCCGCGGTTAATTTAGAAATTTTAACATCAAATTCTTTAAGCAACTCAACCAGATAATAAGCCGTGGTTTGCCCTTCCATTGTTGAGTTAGTGGCTAAAATTATTTCTTTGGGTTTATTATCTCTAATGCGCTCAATCAATTTTTCAATATTCAAATCCGCCGGTCCTTTGCCATTAATCGCCGATAAAACTCCACCCAAAATATGATATTTGCCATTAAAAATTCCACTTTTCTCAATCGCCCACAAATCCGAAACTTCTTCAACCACACAAATTAAATTATTATCCCGCGCCTGATTTTTACAAATTGCGCAAACCTCAAAACTATCCAAATTACCACAAATTTGACAATGTTTGGTAGTTTTTAAAGTAGATCGCATTGAGTCAATCAAAGGCAACATTGCACCATCTTTATTATTCAAAAGATGCAAAACAATCCGCCGCGCCGATCTTTGCCCCAGAGAAGGAAGTTTGGAAAATAATTTAATAAGATTTTGCAGATCGCTATTTTCTTGAAGCATTTTAAATGAGAAAAATAGTAGAAATTAAAAAGGGTTGCTATCCAAAAGAATAGCAACCCAATTTAAAAAAACTATTTAGTTTTAAGAACTAGAAGTGGTAAGAAGCGCCTAATTTAATCACTGATAGCTGGCTATCAACTTTGATTGTATTCGCAGGCGTATCCAGTTCAATCATCTGAGTGTTGTATTCAAGATTGATTGCAACGTCTTTGTTAATAGCATAAGAAACACCAGCACCATAGAAATATCCCGATGCAGTGTCAGATTTTTTACTATCAACAGATTTCCAATCTACTGTATACTTGGTTCTGGAGAATCCGTTAGTGAAATAAACCGAAAAGTCATCATTAATATCGTAACCAATATCAGCCTTTAAGCCATATCTGTAATCTATACTTACAGTATCGCCATCAAGATCTTTTGATTCAGTACCGTTTTTCTCAGCAAAAACACCTGGCGCAATAAAAAAGTTGTTCAAGTTAAATGCGTGTCTATAATCAGCACCGAATCCGATTGCTTTATCATCGAAATCATTACCGACATCAAATCCAACAACCTTGTACTGATTGCTAGAATCACTTCTAATGGCATTAACACCAGCGTAATTACCTTCTGTTTTAGCAAAAGCAGAAGTTGTAGAAATAACAAGAGCAATAGTTGCAACTGCTAATAATTTTTTATTTGTCATGGTAGTTTTTTTAATTGGTTAGTAGAAATAAATCCCAAAAAAATATTGGGTAGGCATTAAATAGTTAAGCCCGGAAATAAAATCAAGTAATTTTTAATTTAATTTTTATCTTCTTTAACACCGAAAGAATTCCGCCAATAAAAATTAATAAGCATCCTAGCCAAATAAACGACATCAGTGGTTTATAATAAATTCGCACCGCATAATCCTCTTGCTGATCTTTTCCGCCCATTACCAAATATAAATCAGAAAAAATAAAATGCTTTATATCGGCTTCAGTTGTGGTTTGGTCGTTTTCTGGGTAATATCGGGATTGAGGTTTTAGAGTTGTAATTATTTTATTATTTTGACTGATTAAAAAATTCCCTTGTCGCGCTAAATAATTTTTTCCTTTTAGATATTCGATATTTTGAAAATTAATTTCATAGCTGGCAATTTTGGTTTGATCGCCAAATTTCATATTCAGTTCAGTGGTTTTAGAAAATATTGATGTCAGAGCAATTGCAATAATGACAATAAAAATTCCGATATGAGCTAAAAACATTGACGCGCTAGAAAATTTATTTAGGCGAACTGACGGAACTAAAATCATTAAACACATTAATGTGATAGCAATTGGTGCAAATAATTTGTTGTAATAGCCAGCGCCGATTGAAATTGAAGTGTCAAAAAATAATTGCAGAATTAGCGGATATAAAGTTCCCAAAGCAACGATAAATAAGGCTAAGCATAATAAAAAATTATTAATCAAAATCATTCCGCTTTTGGAATTTAAGCTAAAATTATTTTGAACGATTTTTAGTTTTAAAGATTTAAAAAAGAAAATTAAAAATCCGCCGCCGCCAATTAAAAATAATAAAACGATAATAAAAATTCCTCTTTGCGGATCATTAGCAAAAGAATGAACTGAAGTTATAATTCCTGAGCGCACCAAAAAAATTCCCAGCAAACAAAAAACAAAAGTTAGTATCGCCAAAAAACAACTCCAAATTTTAAAATTATTATTTTTAGCCAGCATCGTGATCGAATGCACCAAAGCTGTGGCGCAAAGCCAAGGCATCAACGAAACATTTTCAACCGGATCCCAAAACCAAAAGCCACCCCAACCAAGTTCGCGATAAGCCCACCAAGAGCCAAGCCCAATTCCCAAAGTTAAAAAACTCCACGAAAACATCAGCCATGGCTTGATTTTGCTGGCAAATTCTTTGTCAATTTTTTCAGTCAGAAGCGCAGCGATGGCAATTGAGAAAATTAATGAAAAGCCGATATAGCCGGTATAAAGCATTGGCGGATGCATTGCCAAGCCAATATCTTGTAGGATCGGATTTAAACCTAGACCTTCAGTTGGAATTGGAAAAATTTTTAGAAATGGATTGGAGGTAAAGGCAATAAAAGCAACAAAACCAAAAATAATAATTGATTGAACTGCCAATGTAATAATCTTCTGGCGGTCATTAATTTTACTCAAAAATGCAAAGGCAACATTATAAAAATTTAAGATGCCAAGCAGCAGCAACATTGATCCTTCATGATTTCCCCAAGTGCCGGAAATTTTATAGATGATTGGTTTTAAAGTGTGAGAATTTTGATAAACATTGGAGATAGAAAAATCTGAAATGAGGTGGCAATAAATTAAGCAGAGAAACGAAAATGATGTGAGTAGAAAATTAATTAGCGCCGAAATTTTGAGAGCTATAAGATTATTTTTTATAGCTACAAAAGGCTGCAGCGCAGCAATAAACAAAACCAATAACAAAGCTGCAAAACCAACATTAGCAATCATAAAATTATTTTAAGTTCAATCATCTTAACAACTTGCTTTAGCAATAAACTCTTTAATATCTTCCAAATTATTTTCCATAATCACCATTTTTTCTTTTTTAGTCATCAGCCCAGATAAAAATTGCGGCAATTCTTTTGGCTTCAAGCCAGCTTTTTCAATAGCTTCTGGAAATTTGGCAGGATGTGCAGTTGCTAAAGTAATTATCGGCTCATTATCATAATCTTTGCTGCCCATATATCTTCTAGCGGCGCCAATGCCAATAACGCTATGCGGATCAATAGTCTCGCCGGTTTCTTGATAAAGTTGTTTGATCAAATTGCAAGTTTCAGCATCATCAATTGAGTGAGAATCAAAATCTCTTCGGATGTTTTCTAAAATTTGAGGCTCAACTTTGAGCGTGCCATTTTGTTCAAAATTTTTCATCAAAATTGCCAATTCTTTAGGACGACCAGAATCTTGATAAGAGTTGAATAATAAACGTTCAAAGTTACTGGAAACTTGAATATTCATACTTGGCGATAAAGTATCAATCAAAGATTTGCGGCTATAATCATTATCTTTGATAAAGCGAGTAAGAATATCGTTACTATTAGTGGCGATAATTAATTTTTTGATTGGCAGACCCATTCTTTTTGCCAAATAGCCGGCGTAAATATCACCAAAATTTCCGGTTGGAACTGAGAAAGAAACTGGGCAATCTTGGCTAGCGCCAAGTCTTAATGCTGAGTAAAAATAATAAACAATTTGCGACATAATTCTTGCCCAGTTAATAGAATTAACCGCGACAATTTTTTTACCACCAAGAAAATCTTGGCCGGAAGATTGCAACATAAACATCTTTTTAACAAAGGCTTGGCAATCATCAAAATTTCCTTTCACGGCAATGTTATGAACATTACAATCCAGAACTGTTGTCATCTGACGTCTTTGCACATCGGAAACGCGGTTATAAGGATGAAGGATAAAAATTTCAGCATTATCGCAAGCCTTGCAGCCCATAATTGCTGCCGATCCGGTATCGCCGCTAGTTGCGCCGATAATTGCAACTTTTTGACCACTTTTTTTTAAAAAATGATCCAGCAAATTACCCAACATTTGCAAAGCAAAATCTTTGAAAGCCAAAGTTGGTCCATGGAATAATTCCAAAAGATATTCATTGGAGCTAATTTGTTTTAACGGCGCGATAGCATCGTGAGAAAAGGTTTGATAAGAACGATTAATAATATTTTTTAAATCAGCATCACTAATTTCGCCGCCAATAAAAGGATGAATAATTTTATAAGCCAAATCCGCATAATCCAGTTTTGCCATTTCTTTCATCTGCGCCGCAGAAAATTTTGGCAAAAATTCCGGAACATAAAGCCCACCATCTGGCGCTAAACCTTGCAATAGAATATTTTCAAAACCCATCGGATCAGCGTTTTGTCTAGTGCTAATATATTTCATAATTATTGTTGTTGTAATTAAATATTTGATTTTGAAAGGTCGCTAACATAACATAGCTGGAATTTTCGAAGGCAAGAAAATACTCAATTTATCAGTTAAGTCAAAACAAAAATTTGACAAAGCAAATTTGGCAAAACAAAAATGAACTCTCCAGAAACAAAACCGGATCATTTATATCGCAGTGGTGTTGGTATTGTTGTGATCAACTCTGACAAAAAAATTTTTGTTGGCAAAAGAATCGATAACCATTCCGACGCTTGGCAAATGCCCCAAGGCGGTCTTGATGCCGGCGAAGATGAAGATAAAGCAATGTTTCGCGAATTAGCCGAAGAAACCGGCATTAAAGAAGTTCGAGTTTTATCAAAAAGTTCAGGTTATTTTTATTATAATTTGCCTTACAAATTACAAAAAAAATTTTGGGGTGGAAAATTTTTAGGTCAAAAACAAAGATGGTATTTGGTTGAATTTTTAGGAGATGACAAAGCCGTTAATGTTGCCACCGAAGATCCTGAATTTTCAGAATGGCGATGGATCACCAAAGACGAAATTGTCAACGTAATCGTCTCTTTTAAAAAGGATCTTTATCTTGATGTTATTAATGAATTTAAGGATTACTTATAATGGAGATAAATTTTTACCAAGTTGACGATGTTATCTACAAATCAATCGCACCTTTATTAATCAAAGTTTTGGACGAAAATAAAACCGCTCTAATTCTTTGTCAAAACGAAGCGCAGGTCGCTGAAATTGATGGCGGCTTGTGGAGTTTTAGCAAAACCAAATTTGTTCCTCACGGCACCAAAGCTGATAAAATAGATCATTTAAAACAGCCAGTTTTTATCACCAGCAGCGCAGAAAATCTTAATCAAGCTCAATATTTATTAATGCTCCACGAAGCAGAAGAAGAGTTCTTAAAACAATTTGATAAAATATTTTATTTTTTCAGCAGCGGCGATATTGCTGATGCGCGCAAATTATGGGCAAAATATAAAAAACAATCTTTCACCTTAAATTTTTATAAAAAAAACGACGGCGCTTGGATTAAGATTGATCTGTAAGATCAATTATTCTCTTAGATTTCTGCTGCGACTGAATTACCAAACTATTTATTGTCTCATCAAATAAACCAAATAAATTTTGCGCTTGCGAGTCAGTTGAGCTGACAGTGTAAGGCAGTAAAATTGCTTTGATTCTTGCCCGATTAGCAAACCAAAAGATCGAATTTTTATCCTCAAAAGGCGCATAAAGCACCACATCTGCGGGATTAGTTTTGATTTGTCTTAAAACTTTTAATAAATATTGCGAACTAGGCGGAATAGTTCCGGGTTTTTCTTCCAATTTTGCTACCACTTTTAAACCAAGCCAATCCGCCAAATAAGCCCATTGATCATGCTCAATAATAATCGGCATATTTTTTAAATCCTGCGCTTGAAATTCCCATCTCACAATTGCTAAATTCCATCTTTTAATAAAATTATCATAATTTTTTTGATAAAATTTAGCATTAGCCGAATCAATTGCTAAAATTCTTTTTAAAAATTCAGTGGCAATTGGCGGAATGTTGTTGGGATTAAGATGAATATGCGGATTGCCAAAAGGATGAATATTATTTTTAATCACATCATCACTTTGAACCTGCGGCACATCTAACTTTCTGACATAATCCGAAGCCATAAAATAACCGCTACCGCCAATTTGAATGTCAGGTTTGCTAACTTTTTTTAATAAATCCGGCAGCCATTTAACTTCTAAATTAGCTCCCGAACAAAATAAAATATCAGCCTTTCTTAAATCAGAAATTATTCGCGGTTCTATTTTAACAAAATGCGGATTATCAAATTCATTCATCGCCACCACAACTTTAGCTTTATTGCCAACAATTTCTCTTGCCAAAGCTCCCCATTCTGGTTCGCAAGCAAAGATCTGCGCCGTTGCCCAATCTTTGGCATTGGCGTTTTGAAAACAAAATACCACCAAAATAAAGGTTAAGAATTTTTTCATAAGATTTGGCAAATTATTAATATTAAAAGTTTTGTAGACTACTCAACTTTAAATTCAACTCGAACATCTTTAGTTGTAGCCACAAAAATTCCTAAATGTTTTTCAGGAATAAATTGCCATTTTTTTAAACTTTCTAACAATAAGAAATTTAATTTTGGATTGCTGCAAGGCTTAATCAACTCAACTGTAAAAGATCCATCAGCCGCAATATGAAAGCGGGCAATGGCATAATTTTGAAAAGCTTCATTGCGTAAATCATCGGGAATTTTTGGTAATGGTCTAAAATTTGGCGCGGCGTTTTGGTTTTGATTTTCCAAAGCTGTTGATGATTTTTCAGTTGCAGATTCTGTTTTTAATGGCGCAGAAACTGAACTATTTTTTACCGCTGATTTTGATTCAACAATTAAATTAGCGTCAACATTAACCACCTTTTCCACTTGATGATTAGCCAAAAAAATCCACCAACTAAAACTCACAAAAACTATTATCCAAAATAAAATTGAGCCAAGCCAACTAGCCAGAGGATAGCGCATATTACTCCTTTACAACAATTGCAAAATGCTTGGCGCCGCCTTGTTTGGCTTTGAGCATTGACTGAGTTACCACGCCGTGAGAAGAATTTTGGTCAGCGTTGATAATAATCGTATCGTCAAATCCGGAACTAATCAGGGGCGAAATTTTCTGCTCAATTTGTTCAAGCGCAATTTTTGAATTATTCAGATAAAGCAAATTATTTTTATCAATTGTTAAAGTGATTTTTTTGCTAATATTTTGAACCTCTGCCTGCCCTTGCGGCAAGTTAACTGGCAGAGAATTAATTTTTTGCATCGCCAGTGACGCCAGCATAAAAGTTGCCAGCAAAAAGAACATCACATCAATCATTGGAATAATTTCGATGCGCCCTTTTTTAGATTTTCTAGCTCTTCTAATTCGCATATTAATTATTTTTTTGTTGATCAAGTTTGATATGGTCAATCACTTTGGTACCAAGCCTTTCAAGCTCATCAAGGGTTTGATCTTGTTTGCTGGAAAAATAATTATAAGCAAAAAGCGCTGCCACTGCAATTAACAAACCAAAAGCAGTTGCAATCAAAGCTTCAGCAACGCCGCCAGTCACGCCAGTTGGATTGACCAAACCTTCAGCGCCAATCACTTTAAAAGCATTAATCATACCAATAATTGTGCCAAGCAAACCCAGAAGCGGAGCGGCGGTGATAATAGTTTCTAGCGCCCACAAACCTTGTTTAAATTTTTGCTCGATAATTTTTGCCTCATCTCCCGCGCGCGATTCAACCCACCAAGCTGGTTTATTTTTATTGCTAATAATCACCGAAAAAAAGCGTCGATAAAAATTTTGTTTTGGCAATTTGTGTAATTGCTGCTCAAGGCTTGTCCAATCAAAACCAAAAGTTTCAATTGTTAAGGCAATATTTTCCGGCAATTTGACCAAGCGCCGATAAAGCAAAATTTTATCAATGATGAGTGCGCTGGCAATAATCGCTAATAAAAATAGCGGATACATTGCACTGCCACCGAGAGTTAGGATATTTATAGTTTGCTGAAAGTTTGTCATATGTTTTTGGTTAGTGATTAATAAAAATTAAAACGATTTCGAAACAGTCAAATAATAACCTCTTCTTGGCCCAAATTGTGGGGCGCCAATGCCAATTCCAGAGCCGTCGTGAAGTTGATAAACTTCGTCAAATAAATTTATCACCGAAAATCTGGCGTTAAATTTATTGATGATTGGCAAAGTAAAATCACGGCTTAAACCAAGATTTACTTGGGTGTAAGCCGGCATTCTATTTTGGTTGGCAAAGCCTCTTCTGAGTCCATTGCCATAAATTGCATCTAAACTGTAATTAGTTTGATACCATTTATAAGCCGCTCCAAAAGACGCTGTGTAAGTTTGATTGTGGTCGGGAGTGACATAATTATTGGCAATATAATCAATTTCATCCGCGCCAAGCAAATACTGGCTTGAGACCACATTTTTAGCTTTAGAATCTGACCAAGCAAAATTGAAATAAGCCGAGAAATTATCTTGGTTATAATCAGAGCTAAATTCCAAACCATAAACTTTGGCTTTTTGATAATTAAAAGGCGTGAAGATTAAAGAAGAACCAAATTGGCCTTCGTCGAGCAAATCTTTAATATCCTTATAATAGCCGTCCAAGCCAATGTTTATATGTTTGGTTAATTTGTGATTAACACCAATATCGTAATAGTTGGTGCGTTCTGGTCGAACTTTATCATTAATTAAATTTTCCGATTCATTGCTGGTGCCAACAAATTCAGCTAGCTTCGAGCTAGAGATTAACTCGCTTGGTGGTGGGGTGAAATATTTTGAATAGCCTAAATGAAATTTAGTATCTTTGCTCAATTCATAAACCGCACCCAATCTTGGGCTGAGTTGATTAGCGGTTATGTTGGAATTTAGAGCGTCAAATCTCGCGCCATAATTGATAGTTAATTTATCAATTGCCTTCCACTCATCTTGCAAATAAACACCATAAAGCCTGGTGTTTTGGTTGCTCAAATCGGCAATTGAGCGAGCTATGTCGCTGGTTTGATCGCCATCAGAATCAACATCAAAAACCGCAGTATTTCTATCACTTTTGGTGTTTTCGTCACTAACAAATAAACCCGAACGCAAAGTGTGGGCTTGATTAATTTGATAGCTAAAATCAGCTTGCAAACCATTCACCTGACTAACATTATCAATACTGGAAGCTGCACCGTTAAAAGCTAAATCACCATTAAAATCGGGTTTAAATTTTAAGTTGCTGCGTCTGGAAAATAAGGCGAGTTGATAATCCAAACCATTTTCTAAAACGCCCTGCAAAGACACAACGCCATATTGATTGGCCTCTTTTTGATTCTCGTCTAAATTGGCAGAATTAAAATTATCTTTGGAATTGCCGTTAACATCAAAAGTTGGAGTTTGATTGGGATTATTAGGAATTTCAAAACGGTTGGTGGCATTGCCCATAATCACATTTAAACGGCTGGTGTCGCTGAGCAAATAAGAGAAATAACCAAACTGTTTATCTTGTCTGGTAAAGTTATGAATTGAATTTTTACTCGAAGTTGGCGATTCAATTCCCAAATCATTTTGTAAATAAGAAGCAGTTAAATAATAATTAAATTTGCCACTCGACCCAGAAAATTCCTGATTGCCGCCAACTGTATTATTACTGCCAACCGTAAATTCACTGCGACCGCCATTTTCAAAAGAACCTTTTTTAGTTTGAATATCAACCACACCAGCAGTGCGATAGCCATACTCAGCAGGAAGTGCGCCGGTCAATAAATTTACATTATCAATAAAATGAGTGTCCAAAACCTGCCCAAAACCACCAATTGCTTCAGGAATTATGATGCCGTTGATGCGATATTGTAAGTTGCTGTGATCATTGCGGATGTGTAATTGCCCACCAGAATCTTTAGCAACTCCGGGCGCTTGCAACAATAAATTATTCACCGAAGTCACACTTCCCATTGCACTATTTTTAATATCTTTTTGATTAAAAGAATAAGAGCTGGTGCCAGTTTTGGTTGATAAATTATTTCGCGATTTATCAAGTTTGGTGGCGGTGATTTGGTAATTATCAACTTCAGAATCGGCGTGGGCTGAAGCTGTAAATAAAGACTGCATCACTAAAAATATAGCCAAAAATAAATTGGATTTTTTCATATTAAAATTTTTCTTAAGTTAAGTAAAAGCTGAGTAAATCAGTAATATTCTTAAGAAAAATATGGTGGTGCGCGAGGCGAGTTGGAGGAAAGTAGAGCGGATAATTTTAGCCGTTTTTTGAAAGCGAAAATTGTCGCTAAATAAAAAGATAGAGCCACAAAAGCAACCGAAGCAAAAGAAAAAATCTGGTTTTGCGCTACAAATAAATCACACAAACCACATTGTTCAACAGCTTTATTTTGATCAGTTGAACTTAAAACTTTTTGATAAGATTGATTTTGAACGGCGTGGTGAGAAAAGCTGTGAACGGTTAAAAATAAAGTGCTGGCAACAAAATAAATCAACAGTAAGCAAGCAAGAAACCGATTCGGGTTAATTTTTTTGTTGAAAATCATCAAACAAATTTTGATTTATAATTTATAAAAACGGTCGACACAGTTTCATATTATGGCGCTCTTGTCAATAATGATTTAATGATTTTCTCAACATTATTGATTGCAATTTGTTCCGGCAAATAAAGCTGGCTGTAATTTGAGCCATCTTTATTAATAATATAAATCATCGGCAAAGTTTTGGGATTATCAAAATTATTTATCGCAGCATTATCAAAAATTGCAATTGGATAGCTTAAATTTTGAGCGTTTTTGGTAACACCATCAACGTTCAAACCAATTATTTCTAAGCCTTGTTGGTGATATTTTTTATATAAATTATCCAGCTGGGTAATTTCAGCCCGACAAACTGAGCACCAATCAGCCCAGAACACCACAATAACAACTTTATTTTTCAGCGCGCTCAAATCAAAATTCTGGTTGTGAATTGTTTTTACAACCAGAATTTTTTCCGCCTGATTTTGCGCCCAACTCTGAGTTGAGTTGTGCAAAATCAGGATTAGAAATGTGATTATTAAAAATGTAATTCGCATTAAAATTTATAACCAACAATAAATTTAAAAATCTGTCCAGCCTCTAATTGATTGCCTCGAACATTATAATAAATTGGCAATTCTATATCGGCGTAGAATTTAAAATTCTTAGTTTGCAGTTCAATTCCCGGCGCAAACATTAAACGCGAATAGCCACTATTAATCAGATCAGCATTAGCACCGTGATCTTTCAATCGATTTGAGCCAATGATTTGCAACAAAGGCGCAACTTTGGAAAATTCACCAACTTTGCCAAAATCATAAACTGTACCAATTGCTGCGTTAAATTCATCGCCCGGGCGATAATCTTTAACAATCATTATTGGTTTTTGCCAAGCACCTTGCACAAAATATCCCAACGCGCCGTTATCACTTAATTTTCCTAAATGATAAGCGCCAATAATTGCATCAGTGCTGCCAGTTCCAATCTGCATATCGCGACTATCAAAACCAGAATATTTATATTCTCCAGTTGGCAATTTTACTCCAAAAGTTAAGCCGGTTGACATATCAGAAAAGAAACCTGAATAGTTGGCGGTTAAACGCACATCACCAATTGAACGGTTTGAATTTGTGGTTAAAGCAGATTCTTCATCATGATGATCGTGATCATGGCTGCCTTGCATTTCAACTTGGCGATCAAGATAAGGAATTCGCAAAGTTAAACCCCAAGAACGATTAAAATTATATTGCAAACCAGCAGTCATAATTTGGGTTTGAATTTTTTTATCTTCGTTATTGTCTGCAGAAGCTGATTTGGTGCCATGCCAATTTTGGTTTTGATTAATGTAGTCATACTCAAAAAACGCCAAACCGCCTGATCCTGAAGGAATCAATGCGCTGGTAGAAACATCAAAAACTCCACAACCGCAAGCGCAAGCAGCGGCGTTTTTGGTTGCAGCAATAATAAGAAGCGCCGTCAAAATGCTGGCAATAAATTTAGATTTCATAATTTTTATCAAAACTGTTAAACCATTAGAACTTTGAATTTAAAGAGCCGGTGATTATTTTCTGATTAAATTTAATTTCAAGTTTATTTTTGAAATTCACCCAATATTATTAGCCGCCAATCATTAATCATTAATCATTAATCATTATAAATATGAATTTTGTCGCTCAAATCGGTTCAATCACCTTGGCTTATTTATCTCGCATCGGACAAATTGGTATATTTATTGCCAGCGCAGTCAAACACTGTTTTTTGCCGCCATTTTATCCACGCTTAATTCTCAAACAAATCATTCAAATCGGCTATTTTTCTTTGCCGGTAGTTGGTTTGACCGCAATATTTTCTGGCGCAGTTTTGGCGCTACAAAGCTATTCCGGCTTTTCTCGTTTCAACGCCGAAAGCACCATTGCCACCGTCGTAGTTTTATCGATCACCCGCGAACTAGGGCCAGTTCTAGCTGGATTAATGGTTGCCGGCAGAGTTGGTGCTTCAATGGCTGCCGAAATTGGCACTATGAAAGTGACCGAACAAATCGACGCGCTGACCACACTTTCTACCAATCCAGTAAAATATCTGGTTGTTCCCAGAGTTATTGCTGGTGTTTTAATGCTGCCATTTTTAGTTTTGATTGCCGATATTATTGGCGTGATGGGCGGTTATCTGGTAAGCGTCTATGAGCTTGGCTTCTCCGCTGGTCCATATTTGCGCAATACTTTTGAATTTTTAAAAGCAATCGATGTTATCTCTGGATTAACCAAAGCCGCATTTTTTGGCTTTATCATCACCACAATGGGTTGCTATTGGGGCTATAATTCTAAGGGCGGCGCCGAAGGTGTTGGTATCGCCACAACTAACGCAGTTGTGAGTTCTTCAATTACGATTTTAATTGTAAATTATATCATTACCGGCTGGTTCTTTAACTAATCAAAATGCCATTCCTCACCCGGATAAAAACCTCATTTTTTAATGACCAAGACTGTTGGATTCTCTGGCTGCCAGTCTTTTTTGGCGCGGGAATTATTTTCTATTTTTACTTTCCAAATAATTCTTATCTCTTCCCCCTCGCCTTATTTTTATCGGCGATATCTTTAATTATAATTTTTCAAGAACAGCTAAAAAACCTTTTATTTATTGCTTTGGCAACTTTTCTAATTGGATTTTTATGGACAAAATTCTATACCGAAAAAATCGCCTACACTCCAAAAATCGAATATAAATTCTACGCCACAGCAATTGGCCTGGTTGACGATATTAACAGTTTTTACAATCCAATTTTAAAACGAAACTCCGCTCAAATTGTTTTGAAAGATTTGGCTTTATATAAGGCAGGAAGCGTTTCGGATGATGTGATAATCAAAAAAGAAAAACCGAAAAAAGTTAAAAAGAAAAAACCTAAAAAACCACGCAAAAAAAGGAAAAAGAAAATTAGTAACGATGTCATCCTGAGCGAAGCGAAGGATCTCGCCAATCAGCAAGAGATCCTTCGCTTCGCTCAGGATGACAAGATTAAACAGGATGACAACATTGAACAGGATGACAAAATTAAAAAAGAACCTCGTAAAAAAATTAAAAAACCTAAACCCAAAAAATCAAAAAAAGAAAATAAAACCGTCATCAAAAGTTATTTAAACGTTGTTGGCTATCAAGAAATTGACCGAGAATTTTTGAGCATAGATTATAAATCACAAAATCAAAACTGGCTTGGCAATAGATATATCAAGGCTCCACAAAAAGTTCTCTTGAGCGTTAATACTCAAATGAGTGATGTAAAAATTGGCGACATAATTCAAACTCGGGTAGTTTTAGAACCTTTCAAACCACCATATTTTCCGGGAGGTTATGACAAAGGTTTTGAAAATTATTTTAAAGGAATTGGCGGCGAAGGTTATGCGGCGTCGAATTTGAAAGTTTTAAAAGCGCGCAATGAAAATAGTTTTTTCCAAGATATAAAAATTCTCCGCCAAAATATCGCCCGCAAAATTCTCGACCAAATGGATGAACAAGGCGGCACAATGGCGGTGGCGCTTTTGGTTGGGGCGCAAAATTTAATTAAACCGGATGTAATGCAAGCAATGCGCAATTCTGGGTTGGCGCATTTAATTTCAATTTCAGGTTTGCATTTCACTTTGGCAGCGGGAATTTTTTTCTTCTCGGTGCGTTTTCTTTTAAGCCTCAATCAATATTTAACTCTGAATTACGACATCAAAAAAATCTCCGCCTTAATTGCAATTTTCGCCGGCTTTTTCTATTTACTTCTCGCCGATATGCCAGTTCCAGCGGTTCGATCGTTCATTATCATTGCTTTAATTTTCAGCGCCATTTTGCTCGATTTAAAACCTGACGCTTTTCGCTCCACTACTTTTGCGGCTCTGGCAATTTTAATTTTTTCTCCTAACGCAATTTTTTCAGTCAGTTTTCAACTCTCTTTCGCAGCAATTTTAGCCTTGATTGTCTTGGCAGATTTAAGCAAACCAATTCATATCAACTCTTCTTCGCGTCCAGTTTATCTAAAATTTTTCTTTTATTTTTTAGGAATCGTTCTGTCTTCCCTCGCCGCCACTCTTGCCACCACGCCATTTTCAATTTATCATTTCAACAATTTTATTTCCTACGGCGCATTAGCAAATCTGGCTGCAATTCCTATCGCTTCTTTCATCACAATGCCTTGCGGATTTTTAGCTTTGCTTTTAATGCCTTTCGGAATTGAAAAATTCGCGCTTTATCCAATGCAAATTTCCATCCATTGGATCATTGATATTGCGGGCTATGTCGCGGCAATGCCTAATTCATATTTAACCATCAAAGCAATTTCTCCTTTATCTTTTGGAATAATTATTTTTGGTGGTTTGTGGTTAATGCTCTGGAAAAAAACTTGGCGGCTTTTGGGATTAATTCCAATTAGTTTGGGAATTTATTTAGCTTATCAAACTCCAATTCCCAATTTGCTAATTGATCAAAATAAAAAGATGGTCGCATTTTATGATCACAAAAAATTAATTTTCTTAAAACCAACCAAAAGCAAGCAAGCGATGGTTTGGGCGAAGAAATTGGGATTAAATGAATTTAAAAATATTGACGATTTAAATGAGGAAGAAAAACAAAATTTACAAATGAATTGTGAGCAGAATTTTTGTGAATTTTTGCTGCAAGAAAAACGGATTTTGGTTTTGAGTGGCAGAAATAAAATTGATGAAGTTTGTCAAAATGACTATGATATTGTGGTGAATATCAGCAAAAAATATCAATTACCAAAATGCTTTTTGAACACCAAAACATTGATCGATAATGGCGATTCTAAAGAAACTAATCTAATCTTCATCCAACCTCAAAGCCGCTAAAAACGCGCTTTGCGGGATTTCTACATTGCCAATTTCACGCATTTTCTTTTTACCTTTTTTCTGCTTATCCAACAATTTTCTTTTCCGCGAAACGTCGCCGCCATAACATTTTGCGGTTACATCTTTGCGCATTGCAGAAACAGTTTCGCGCGCCACAATTTTACCACCAATTGCCGCTTGAATGGCAATGTTGAACATTTGTTTTGGAATTAATTCTTTAAGCTTAGCACATAAAGCGCGACCTCTGCCTTCGGCGCGGCTTTTGTGAACGATGATGGAAAGTGCATCAACTGGTTCGGCATTAACTAAAATTGATAATTTGCACAAATCGGATTTTTCATAACCATCCATGTGCCAATCAAAGCTGGCATAGCCTCTGGAGCAAGATTTTAAGCGATCGTAAAAATCATAAACCACCTCGTTGAGTGGCAAACGATAAACCACCATGGCGCGGTCACCAACATAAGATAAATCTTTTTGAATGCCGCGTTTGGTAGTGCAAAGTTCTAAAATTGAACCGAGATATTCGTCTGGAGTCATAATTGTCGCCATGATCCACGGCTCTTCCATATAATCAATTTTTTGCGGATCAGGCATTTCGGCTGGGCTGTGAACGAAGAGTAAATCTTTTAGTTTTTCTTCGTCAGACAAATTACGAGTGCGTTGGCTGTAGATTTTGTAAATTACTGACGGCGCCGTGGTGATTAAATCCAAATCGAATTCGCGTTCTAATCTTTCGATAACAATTTCTAAATGCAACAATCCCAAAAACCCGCAGCGAAAGCCATAGCCAAGCGCCGAAGAAGTTTCAGTTTCAAATTCAAAACTGGCATCGTTCAAATGTAATTTGCCCAAAGCATCACGAAATTTTTCAAAATCTGAAGCATCAATTGGATAAATTCCGCAAAAAACTACTGGTTTATTTTGTTTAAAACCAGTCAGCGGCTTAACATTTTCAGCAGTTGAAAGTGTGATTGTGTCGCCAACTTTACAATCTGCCACTTGTTTAATTTGCCCGTTGATAAACCCAATTTCGCCAGCGCTTAATTGATCACACAAAACTTTTTTCGGTGTAAAATAACCAACTCCATCAACTTGATAAACCGCGCCGTTGCTGAGCATTTTAATCTTTTGTCCTTTCTTCAAAATTCCATCCAAAACCCGCACCAACACAATAACACCCAAATATGGATCATACCAGCTATCCACCAACAAAGCTTTGAGTTCACCATTCACATCGCCTTTTGGCGCTGGCAATTTATGCACAATCGCTTCAAGAGTTTCCTTAATTCCCTGCCCTGTTTTTGCTGAAACTAAAATTGCTTCCGAAGCATCAATGCCAATCACTTCTTCAATTTGTTTTTTAACTTTATCCGGATCTGAAGCTGGCAAATCAATCTTGTTGAGCACTGGCACAATCTCGTGGTTATTATCAATTGCCTGATAAACATTCGCCAAAGTTTGTGCTTCCACACCTTGAGTTGAATCGACCACCAAAATTGATCCTTCGCAAGCAGCCAGCGAGCGGCTCACCTCATAAGCAAAATCCACATGTCCGGGAGTGTCCATTAAATTGAGCATATATTCCAAACCATCATCCGCCTTATAAATCAATCGCACCGTTTGCGCCTTAATCGTGATGCCGCGCTCCTTTTCAATATCCATAGAATCCAAAACCTGCGCCGTCATTTCACGAATCTCAAGCCCGCCACAATCTTGAATCAAACGATCAGAAAGGGTTGATTTGCCGTGGTCAATATGAGCAACAATAGAAAAGTTACGAATGCGACTTAATGGAATATTCATTTTTGGGAAAATTTAATGGAGAAATAAAGGAGGGAAAATAAAGGATGGGAGGTTAATTTGCAATTGATTGGTACAGCTTGACTTTTTTACTAGTTAAAAGAAAATTAAATTTCTTATTAGACCACCACAACCATTTAACCCAACAATCATATGACCACCAAACCAGACAAGTCCTACGCTCAGCTTATTCAAGAATTAAAACAGGAAATAAAATCTTCCCAAATCAAAGCCCATTTAGCGGTGAATCGGGAGTTGATTTTGCTTTATTTCAAAATTGGTAAAGCGATTTTGGAAAAGCAGAAACAGGAAGGATGGGGGAGCAAAATTATTGAAAAAATCTCACAAGATTTAAGAATGGAATTTCCAGATATGAAAGGTTTATCCTCCTCTAATCTTTTTTATATAAGAAGGTTTGCCGAGTTTATTATCGCAGAAATCACAATTCTCCCACAACCTGTGGGAGAATTAGAATTTATACAAGAAGCTGATAAAATTGCCTTTTTCAATATTCCATGGGGACATAATAGAGAATTGTTGGATCAGCTTTCTTCCAACGATCAAAGACTTTGGTACGCCGAGCAAACCATCAAAAACGGCTGGTCGCGTAATGTTTTGATCCATCAAATCAAAAGTGATCTTTACAAAAGACAAGTGGTTGCAGAAAAAACCCACAATTTTCATTTAACCCTTCCAACTCCACAATCAGAACTAGCCGCCAGCTTACTCAAAGACGAATATAATTTTGAATTTTTAAGAGGCGGTGATTTTAAAGAAAGAGAATTGGAAGACCATTTAACCGACAACATCGTCAAATTTCTCCTCGAACTCGGTAAAGGATTTTCATTCGTCGGCAAGCAATATCATTTAGAAGTTGGCGGCCAAGATTTCTTTGTCGATCTACTATTCTATAATTTAGAACTCAGATGCTTTGTAGTGATCGAACTCAAAACCGGCGAATTTAAACCTGAATATGCCGGCAAATTAGGATTTTATTTATCGGTTATCGATGAAAAACTAAAACACCAATTCGACACCGACACAATTGGCATAGTTCTTTGCACCAAAAATAACAAAGAAGTGAGCAAACATTCGGTTAAATATATGATCAAACCAATCGGCGTTTCGGAATATAAAATTGCTGAGGAAATTACTGATAAAAAAATCAAAGCAATTGTGCCGAGCACAGAAGAGATTATTGACTTTTTTACCCATTAAAAGAAAATTGAAACAACAACCAAATCATCACAACCAATCAACCCAATAATCATATGAAAAAAGACACTAGCATTAAAATTTTCGAATCAAAAAAAGTTCGCTCAATTTGGAATGAGAGCCAAGAAAAATGGTATTTTTCTGTTGTTGATGTGGTCGCAGTTTTAACCGACAGCCCCAATCCACAAGTATATTGGCGCGTGATGAAAAAGAGACTAAAAGACGAAGGAAACCAAACCGTTACAAATTGTAACGGTTTGAAAATGCAAGCACCAGATGGCAAAATGCGCATCACTGATGTAGCCGACACCGCCCAAATCTTCCGCCTCATCCAATCCATCCCTTCCCCAAAAGCCGAACCATTCAAATTATGGCTAGCAAAAGTTGGCTCTGAACGAATCGACGAAATCGCAGACCCGGAAATCGGCATCGACAGATTAATGGCAACCTATTTACAAAAAGGCTATTCCAAAGACCAGAAATCAGGCGCTTATTCTCTCTCGGTGTCATCCCCGACTTGATCGTGGATCCAGAATTTAAAACCCGAGCTTGGATTTGAGACTGGATCCCCGATCAAGTCGGGGATGACACCGAAGAGAGTGACGAAATTTACAAATCATAATATTAACCACGATATCAACAACAAATCCAAAGCCCAATGAAACAAACCCCAACCAATCCCAACAACCAAATCTGGTACAACTTCTTCATTCGCTCCGCCAACGAATTTATTTTTGATCTGCTTGATAACGAGAAGGATTTAAAACAATTTTCCACCGAGCAAATTTATAATATGGTGGCGGTTTGTGATAATGTGACTAGTAAGGCGAAGGTTTTTAAGGAGGAGTTGGAAAGAAGGATTAGGAAATAAAATCGATTTATTTATTTTTAGTTTGATGCCGACCTGCACTAGAATTGAACTGAGCTAGAATTGACCCGCGCTAAATAATTTGCGCAAGCGTCGCTTGCACAAACCAAAATCATTAGTCATCCTCTCACCAAACCCTTCCCAACCACTTTCACCGACAAACGATAACCCATCGCTTTCAGCAACAATTCCAGATTCCTAATAGTAGGATTGCCATTTTCAGAAAACATTTGGTAAATATTTTGTCTGGAAATTCCGGTTTCTTTGGCGAGGTTAGTCATTCCAACCGCATCGGCAACTCTTCTTAAGGTTGTTAACAAATAGCCAATTCGCCCAATATATTTTAGAGCTTCTAGAGCCAACGCAAGGAATAAGTTTGAAGCGAATGTTTGGTGGTTACGCGGTTTATAAATTTGGCTTGCCGATTACTTTGGTTATTGAAGATGAAATTTATTTTAAAGTTGATGATAGCAACCGCGCGGATTATGAGGCGATTAATAGTGAGCCGTTTACTTATAAGAAAAAAGATAAAACCATTATCATTTCTAATTGGAAAGTGCCGATTGAAATATTGGAAGATCAAGAGCGGTTATTGCGTTTTGTAGAAAAGTCGTATCAAGTTGCTGCAAAAAGCGCAAATAAAAACTTGCTGTGGACAAAAACGGCAATTAATTTAAAGTTGGCGGCTGTTTTGGCGAAGCTAGGCTTTGAAGAAAAGTTTAAACAACAATTATACAGCAGTGAAAAATCAAATCAGCAAAGAAAAATTACAACCGGTTCGCGGCACCAAAGATCTTTATGGCGCAGAAATTGCTGGCTTTAATCATATTGTCAATGTTGCCAAAAAAACTGCCGCTGTTTATGGCTTTGGTGAAATTGCCACGCCAATTTTTGAGTTTAGCGAAATCTATGAACGCAATCTTGGTGAAGCTTCGGATATTATTTCTAAGGAAGTTTATAAATTTCCAGATCGTGGTGATAATTTTTTAACCTTGCGCCCTGAATTCACAGCTGGCGTGGTTCGCGCTTTTATTTCTAATGGCGATTTGCAGCAAAATTTGCCGCAAAAACTTTTTTCATATGGCGCAATTTTTCGTTATGATCGCCCGCAAAAAGGCCGACAAAGACAATTTCATCAAATTAATTTTGAATCAATTGGACAAAATCATTTTTTGAGTGATGTGGAAATGATTGCTCTTGCCGCCGCTATTTTAAAGGAATTAGGAGTTTTGGATAAAACTGAATTACATATAAATTCTTTAGGATGCGAAAAAACTAAAGAGAATTATCAGAATGCTTTGACTGAATATTTTTCTAAATATCAAAATGATTTATCAGCTGATAGCCAAAATCGTTTACAAAAAAATCCGCTGAGAATCCTTGATTCTAAAGATGCTAAAGATATTGAGATTGGCAAAAACGCGCCGCAAATTAGCGATTTTTATAGCGAGGAAGCTAAGAATAATTTTGAAAATATTTTAAAATCTTTAGATGATTTAGGCTTGAAATATCAAGTAAATCAACGCTTGGTGCGTGGTTTGGATTATTACACTTCGACAGTTTTCGAATTTATAACTAACGCCAACAGCTCTGCTGATGAAAAAAGTTTAGGCGCGCAAAACACAGTTTTAGCTGGCGGAAGATATGATAATTTGATCGCTAAAATGGGCGGACAAGATTTGCCAGCAATTGGCTGCGCCGCTGGAATTGAAAGGTTGATGTTGCTGAGTAATTTAGAAGCTAAAACCCTACGACCAGTTTCGATAATTTATATCACCGAAAACGAACAACAAGCCGCTTTAAAACTCGCTTTAGATTTAAGAAATTCCGGAACTTACGCCGAAATTATTTTTGGTGGTAATATGAAAAAACAAATGAAAAAAGCTACTTCAGCCAATGCTGGATTTGTTGTAATCATTGGCGAAGAAGAATTAAAAAGCGGAAAATTTACGGTGAAGAATTTTGATTTGGGCAGTGAAGAAAAAATTTCCGACGCTGCAATTATTGAATATTTTAATTGCCGTCGGTTTTAACCGACGGATAGCAATTCGTAAAAGATCGGGCTTTAGCCCACAACTGTCCAAAAACCCTCTTGCAACCAGTAATATAAGGGT
>JAZKFV010000020.1:0-14044 GCA_040386195.1 Pseudomonadota bacterium
GGTCGGAACTTACCCGACAAGGAATTTCGCTACCTTAGGACCGTCATAGTTACGGCCGCCGTTTACTGGGGCTTCGATCAGATGCTTGCACATCATCAATTAACCTTCCAGCACCGGGCAGGCGTCAGACCCTATACATCATCTTCATGATTTAGCAGAGCCCTGTGTTTTAGATAAACAGTCGCTACCCCCATTTCTGTGCCACCCATCGAAGCTTGCGCTTTAATGGGCCATCCTTCTCCCGAAGTTACGGATGCAATTTGCCTAGTTCCTTCAGTGTAGTTCTCTCAAGCGCCTTAGTATACTCAACCCATCCACCTGTGTCGGTTTTGGTACGGACTTTGATATTAAAATCAGAAGGGGCTATTTCCTGGAAGCTACTGCCCTGCATATCCAATCCAATAAGGATATACAAAACAGAAAACTCCGTCACTTCCCTTCAGGTTCAGGAATATTAACCTGATTACCATCGACTACGCCTTTCGGCCTTATCTTAGGCTCCGACTAACCCTGCGCAGATTAGCTTTACGCAGGAAACCTTGGATTTTCGGCGAACGAGTTTCTCACTCGTTTTATCGTTACTCATGTCAGCATTCTCACTTGTGATACCTCCAGCACTCCTCACGGCAGCACCTTCACAGGCTTACACAACGCTCCACTACCACTTGTTGCCCGATGGCAACAAATCTGCGTCTTCGGTATATCACTTTAGCCCCGTTACATTTTCGGCGCAAGAAGGCTTAATTAGACCAGTGAGCTATTACGCTTTCTTTAAAGGATGGCTGCTTCTAAGCCAACCTCCTGGTTGTTTTGGCCTTCTCACTTCCTTTCCCACTTAGTGATAATTTAGGGACCTTAGACGGCAGTCTGGGCTGTTTCCCTCTCGACAACGGACCTTAGCACCCGCTGTCTGCCTGCCAAACTGTACTCATCGGTATTTGGAGTTTGTTAAGGTTTGGTAAGTCTTTTGGACCCCCTAGCCTATACAGTGCTCTACCCCCGATGGTAATCATTTGACGCCCTACCTAAATAGATTTCGTGGAGAACCAGCTATATCCAGATTTGATTGGCCTTTCACCCCTAATCACAGTTCATCACCCACTTTTTCAACAGTGGTGTGTTCGGTCCTCCAACGGGTGTTACCCCGCCTTCAACCTGACCATGACTAGCTCATCTGGTTTCGGGTCTAATTCGCTGTACTTAACGCCCTGTTAAGACTCGCTTTCGCTACGCCTACACCTAACGGCTTAAGCTTGCACAACAAACTAACTCGCTGACCCATTATACAAAAGGTACGCTATCACCCCCTAAAGAGGCTTTAACTGCTTGTAGGCATTCGGTTTCAGTGTCTATTTCACTCCCCTTATCGGGGTTCTTTTCACCTTTCCCTCACGGTACTTGTTCACTATCGGTTGTTAATCAGTACTTAGGCTTGGAAGGTGGTCCTCCCATATTCAGACAGGATTTCACGTGTCCCGCCCTACTCGAGTCTGCTAATGCTTTTTACCTATACGGGGCTATCACCCACTATGGCTAACCTTTCCAGGTTATTCTAGTTTTTACATTAACAGCACTGGCCTGTTCCGCGTTCGCTCGTCACTACTAACGGAGTCTCGGTTGATTTCTGTTCCTTCAGCTACTTAGATATTTCAGTTCACTGAGTTTGCTTTTTTAACCTATGAATTCAGTTAAAAATACTCTATTAAGAGTGGGTTCCCCCATTCGGAAATCCTCGGATCAAAACCTGTTGACGGTTACCCGAGGCTTATCGCAGCCTGCCGCGTCCTTCATCGCCTGTTAACACCAAGGCATCCACCAAATGCCCTTTATCGCTTTTTAAATAGTCATATGCAGAATTAAATCTGCCTACGACTAGATTGCTATACTAATTCTTTTGCGCTTGATTGATTAAGATTATATTTGTAATTAATTTTCATTAAATACGGTATTCTCTACATTTGCATTTACATATGTTTGTAAATGCGGTGTCAGTTATTATTCACAATGTTAAACAACAAAATTACCATCCCCATCTATTAAAGTTTAATAGCTGAAGCGGGTAATCACTTGGGTCTCGAGGGGTTCTAAATAGATTTTTTGTAAAACTTCCTGAAGTCAAGGCGGGTAAATTTAGTTTTCTTTTCCGCTAATGTCAACAGATAAATTAAAAAAAATTTATAATCTTTTTTTAGATAAAATTTTGTTCAGCAAAAAATAAATTACAGCCTTAATTGGTGCGCTTATTTAAAGAGGTAAAACTTTTTTCAAATTGTAAATCAAAAAATAAAATCCATCTGATTTTTAAAAATTTTTATTTTTAATCTTAATATTTTTTGATGAATTGCTGTGCGATTACTGAGTTATTTTAGATAAGCATATTGAATAGCAAGTTGGTGCTTTTTAAAGAGCTTGCCGATATAGGTTTTTGGCTCTGATGCTAATATTATTGGTTGAGATATTTGCAAATCAGGAAATTGTTTTTGCAAATCAACAACCCATTGAGGCAATTGCTCGGAAGGCGCCCAGAGTAATACAAAATTATGATTTTTAATTTTGGCAATTAAATCTTCTTCTTTGATATTTTCATAACCTATCACATAAGGCTTGTCTTGAAAAGATGCGTAAACTTTATCAAAAGATCGATTGCTTTGAATTAAAAAATCAATTCGAACATTAGTGGCTTGCTGAATTTGTGACGCGGCAAGATTGTAGATTTTATACTCGCCAGGATAATCACTAAAATAGATTCGTAGCCCAAACACCAACAAAACTACAGCGCAAAATATTTGCACAATGCGCTTAAATTTATGAGCAGAAAAATCAATCTTCGCAAAAAAATGTTGGAAAATATATATGATCGTCAGCGCTGTTATTACTATGTTTGATAAGGTGTATCTTTGAGAAATATTATATTGAGTTATGATTCTAAAGGTCAAAAATAAAATCAAAAATCCCAAACTATTACTAAGTAGAAAATAAGTATTGAGCTTATCTTGATTAAAATAGCTTAATGATTTTTTTAGTAGATCTTTTTGAAAGTAGAGAATGATTAATCCTATTGGAAATAATCCGCCAAAAAATATTGCTCCAAAAAATGCTTTTGGGCTTTGCAATGATTTGTCCGATACCGGATGCCAAGAGGTTGAGGTGCCGGCATTATTAGCGTTATAAATATAAAAGGAGGCAATGGTAATAAATGCTAATGCTGATAAGACAAAATTTTTACTAAATATTCTTTGGCGACCTTGGCTAGTGGCAATAAAAGGAATTCCTGAAGCAAGAATCATAATAGCCATATGATACTTGGTTAAAACTGCCAATAAGGCGAATAAAGTCAATAAGCACCAATATTGCCAATGTCCATATTTGAGAACATAATAAGATGCGCTGATAAATAAAGCGCCGAATAATAGTTGAAATATATCGGGAGTAAATTTGATATCGAACCTAGAAAACAAAGCAATAGTCATTGATATGGCGACCAAATTTTGTAAATTTTGATTAGCCAAAATCTCTTTACTGAGCTGCCACGATAAAAAAACCACGATCAATTTAATAACGACAACAAAAATATAGGTGGTTAGAACGAAATAGGCGGAAGGAATATTGTCAACGATGAGATGAGTAATCCAGAAAGTTACTGGCGGGTGTTTTAAGTAATTTAGAGTAAATTCTTTGCTAAAATAGAGAGTTTCATAAACATCTTCATGCTCAACTTTTTTGAGTAAAATATAAATCAAACTAGTAAATAAAACCAACAAAGCCAGATAAACCTTATTGGACGTTAAGGATATTTTATTTTGATTATAGTTCATTGGTTTATGAGTTAATTATTATCTGTCAACTTCGCCGAAAACAATATCTTGAGTAGAAATTACCGTCACCACATCGGCTAGAAAATGTCCTTTCACCATAAAATCTAAAGCTTGTAAATGGGCAAATCCTGGCGCGCGAAGGCGGCAACGCTGTGGTTTGTTGCTGCCATCAGCAATTACATAAACACCAAATTCACCTTTAGGAGCTTCAACGCAGCCATAAAACTCGCCAGCTGGAACGTGATAACCTTCGGTGTAGAGTTTGAAATGGTGAATCATGGCTTCCATTGAACTTTTCATATCGGCGCGTTTTGGAGGGCAGATTTTGTGATCCGCGGTGGAAACTGCGCCTTCGGGCATTGCGGCGATACATTGTTTGATAATACGAATTGATTGACGCATTTCTTCAACACGAATTAAATAACGATCATAAGAATCACCGTTTTTGCCGACCGGAATATCGAATTCCATTTGGTCATAAACTTCGTAAGGCTGCGATTTTCTTAGATCCCAAGCGATTCCTGAACCACGAATCATTGGGCCGGTGAAACCCCAATCTAAAGCTTCTTCGGGAGAAACCACGCCAATGCCCACCATTCTTTGTTTGAAAATTCTGTTGCCGGTTAAAAGGCTTTCCAAATCATCAACATATTTAATGTAGCCATCGGCAAATTCGGCGATGTCTTCTAACAAACCTTTAGGCAAATCTTGGTGAACTCCACCCGGACGAATATAGGCGGCGTGCATTCGAGAGCCCGAAACGCGCTCGTAAAAGCCGATCATTTTTTCTCGTTCTTCAAAAAGCCACAAAAGTGGGGTCATAGCGCCCACATCCAAAGCTTGGGTGGTGATTGCCATAATGTGATTTAAGATGCGGGTAATTTCGGAAAATAACACCCGAATATATTGCCCGCGAAGTGGAATGGTCACACCCAGCAATTTTTCTACAGCCAGTGCGTAAGCGTGTTCTTGGCACATTGGCGAGACATAATCTAAGCGATCCAAATAAGGAACGGCTTGCAGATAAGTTTTATTTTCCATCAATTTTTCAGTGCCGCGATGCAGCAAACCAATATGCGGATCGGCGCGCTCAATCACCTCACCGTCCATCTCCAAAACCAAGCGCAAAACACCGTGTGCGGCTGGATGTTGCGGGCCAAAATTGATGGTCATATTTTTTAAATCGACTTGCTTTTGCATAGTTTTAGTTAGTTGTTTTTGCCAATCTATCGGCGTTGTTAGCGGCTAAATTTATTTTTTCTTCCAACAATAAATTCAAACCAGAAATTTCTTCTTCTTTAATATTTTTTCCAACCAAAAATGGATCGCCATAATAATAGCAGATTACTCCAAAAGGCAATGGCACTTTGAATTTGTCCCAAGTATTTAATTCAAAAAATTTTGAATAGCCCAAACCCACCGGAATAATTGGCGCGCCGGATAATTCGGCAATTTTCAGCACCTCGCCGTTAATTTTGCAAGCGGGGCCGCGCGGGCCGTCGGGCGTTATGGCAATTCCTAATTGATTTTTCAAAGCGCGGAAAATTTCTTTAAGCCCGTGCATATCAATGCCGCGAGTTGATTTGCGGCCGTCTTTGGAAGATCCAGCTACATTTATAACTCCAAACTTTTCCATAATTCTGCCCACAAATCTGCCATCGCCGTGCTTGGAAGCTAGCGAGGCAATTTTATGAGTTGTGTTGAATTTTCTAATTTGAGTAGCCACAAAAGGCGCCATCATAATTTGGTGATGCCAAGAAACGATGATGGCGGGCTGGCGGTTTTTAAAGCGATTCATAATCAAAGCATCGTGGGTGATAATTTTTTTGCTGCTGTAATAAACCAGAGTTATGTAGGCGATGACCAAATAACAAATTAGTTCTTGCCCAATTTGCGTATAAAAAACACTACGAATGATTTTTTTGAATTTGGTTTTGATGTCAAACCAACCGATTTTTCTCATTCTTAAGCAATTTTTTGTCCAGTTGCTTTCCAATCTTGCACAAAGGTTTCTAAGCCTTTTTCAGTAAGCGGATGAGAAGCTAATTGTTTTAAAACTTTACCCGGAATTGTCGCAACATCGGCGCCCATTTTAGCAGCGGCGGTGATGTGAATTGGGTTTCTAATTGAGGCAACTAAAACTTGAGTTTTAAAATCTGGATAGTTGCTATAAATTTGACAAATCTCTTCGATCAAAGCCATGCCATCTTGACCAATATCGTCTAATCTTCCCACAAAAGGAGAGACAAAAGTTGCTCCAGCTTTGGCGGCTAGAATTGCTTGAGCGGCGGAAAAACAAAGGGTTACGTTAGTTTGAATTCCTTGATTAGAAAAATATTTACAAGCCTTTAAGCCGTCCATTGTTAGTGGCAATTTGACGCAAACATTTTTAGCCAATTTAGCTAAAATTTCGCCTTCGCGAACCATTCCTTCATAATCAGTGGCGGCAACTTCGGCGCTAACTGGGCCTTCAACAACCGAGCAAATTTCTTTGATAACTTCTAAAAAATCGCGACCTGATTTGGCGATTAAAGATGGGTTAGTTGTAACGCCGTCAAGCAAGCCATAGCTGGCTAATTCTTTAATTTCAGCAATTTCGGCAGAGTCAATAAAAAACTTCATATTATGGGATGTTTAAATTAGAATTGAAAAAGTGCCGCATTTTTAACCATAAACTCCCTTTAAATCAAGATAAATGACACGACCTCTTGTTGAAATTCTATTGCCAACACCTTTCAATTATGGCTTTAGCTATTTTGTGCCTGAAGGGTTGGAATTGGAAATTGGTGATGTTGTTAAAGTTCCGTTTCGTAGTAAGGAAATGTTTGGGGTAGTCGTAAGTCGTAAGTCGTTAGTCGATAGTGGTTTGGATGAGAGGAAAATTAAAACTGTGATTGGTGTTGAAGAAAAAATAAAATTTAGCGCAAAATTGTTGGAATTTATTGACTTTGTGGCGGCTTATAATTTGGCGCCCAAAGGTTTGGTTTTGAAGTTGAGTTTGGCGATTTTGAATTCTAGTAAAGAGGTGAAAAGGAAAAAATTGGTGGCGGAAAAATTGATCAAAATTGCATTAAAATCACTCAATGAGAATCAGCAAAAAGCGGCGGATTTGTTGTTGGGAAAAGTTGCTGAGAGAAAATTTTCTACTATTTTGTTGGATGGAATTACTGGCTCAGGAAAAACCGAGGTTTATTTTCAGGGAATTGCTCAAATTTTATCCAGCTGTCATCCTGAGCGCAGCGAAGGATCTCTTGCAGCTTGCCGTGAACCAAAACTGAACGCG
This sequence comes from Pseudomonadota bacterium, assembly GCA_040386195.1. Taxonomy (GTDB): domain Bacteria; phylum Pseudomonadota; class Alphaproteobacteria; order Rickettsiales; family UBA1997; genus JAJTCH01. Next base: position 7,099 of record JAZKFV010000020.1, read on the forward strand.
ACTCATGAGATCCTTCGCTACGCTCAGGATGACAATACAAGGGCTCAGGATGACAATACAAGGGCTCATGATAACAACATAAATGCTCGCAATGACAGCAAAACTCAAATCCTCATTCTCCTCCCCGAAATCGCCCTCACCTCTCAGCTTTGCAAAAGGTTTAAACAGCAATTCGGTTTTGAGCCGGATTTGTGGCATTCAAAAATTAGTCCGAGCAAAAAGCGGGAGTTGTTTTTTCGGATTGCCAATGGATCTTGCCGAGTTTTGATTGGGGCGCGTTCGGCGTTGTTTTTGCCTTTTAAAAATTTGCAATTAATTGTGGTTGATGAAGAGCATGATTCTAGTTTTAAGCAGGAAGATATTGTTAATTATCACGGTCGCGATATGGCGATTATGCGCGCGAAGCTGGAAAATATTCCGATTATTTTGTCGTCAGCAACGCCGTCTTTAGAGAGTTATTTGCATGCGCAAAATGAAAAATATCAGCTCATCAAATTGGATCAACGTTTTGGGCAAGAGGAAAAAACGGCGATTAATTTGCTGGATATGCGTCAGGAAAAATTATTGAGGGATCAATTTATTTCAACACCACTAAAAAATCTTTTGGAAGAAAATCTAAAAAATAATCGCCAATCACTTTTGTTTCTAAACCGCCGTGGCTATGCGCCGCTGACTTTGTGCAAAAAATGTGGGCAAAAAGTTTCCTGCAAAAATTGTAGTTCTTATTTAACTTTTCATCAAAAAAGCAATCGCTTGATTTGTCATCATTGCGGAGTTTCTAGTAAGGTTAATAATGTTTGTAACAATTGTGGCGAAAAAGATTGTTTGATTAATTGCGGCGTTGGAGTTGAAAAATTGCAGGAAGAAGTTTTGCGCTATTTTCCCGAAGCGCGAATTGGGCTGATGACCAGCGATAATATTAAAAATAATGATGACGCAAAAAATTTAATTGAACAAATTTTAGAGCATAAAATTGATATAATTATTGGCACGCAAATGATTGCTAAAGGACATCATTTTCCATCTTTAGCATTGGTTGGAATTATTGATGGTGATGGCAGTTTTTTGGGTGGAAATTTGCGAACTTTGGAGCGCTCATTTCAGCTTTTAACCCAAGTGATTGGTCGAGCAGGAAGAGAAAATTTTGCCGGGCAAGTTGTGTTGCAAACTTATAATCCAGAAAATTCAGTGTTCAAAAATATTATTGAAAATAAGCGTGATGAATTTTTGGAAGGCGAAATTAAAGGCCGCCAAGCGATGAATTTTCCACCTTTCTCGAAAATGGCGGCGATAATTTTTAGTGGGATTGATGAAAATTTGGTGGTGGATTTTGCTAAATTTGTGCTCAGAAAATTTCCGGTTGATAAAAATATCGAAATCTTTGGTCCAGCGCCGCTAGCGATTACAAGAGTTAAGAATCGTTATCATTATTGTTTGAATATTAAAGTTGATCGCAAAATTAATTTGCAGAAATTGATTAAAGATTGCTTTGCCCAAATCAAAACCCCAGCGGCAATTCGGGTGAAAATTGATATTGATCCGATTTAAAATAGTCGTAAGTCGTAAGTCGTTAGCAAAATAAATTCAACTGACTAATGACTTACGACTTACGACTTACGACTTACGACTATTTTAATATTGCACAAAAAATCCTTTACCCATAAACTGCCGCCCGTTTTTTAAAACTTCAAAATTAATTTATAATGTTAATAGTTCAAAAATTTGGCGGCACTTCGGTTGGTAGTATTGATCGGATTAAAAATGTTGCACTTAAAGTTAAAAAGGAAATTGATTTAGGTAATAAAGTTGTAGTGGTGGTTTCGGCAATGTCGGGAGTTACCAACCAACTAGTTGATTATTGTAATCAAGTTTCAGATTTACAAAAAGATTCAGCTTTAGCGGAATATGATTCAATCGTTGCCACTGGCGAGCAAGTAACTTGCGGGCTTTTGGCTTTGCAATTACAAACTAACGGTTTTAAAGCGCGGTCATTTTTGGGTTGGCAAATTCCGGTTACCACCGATAATGTTTTTAGCAAAGCGCGCATTGATGATATTGACGGAACTAAGCTATTAGAGGCTTTGAAGGAATATGATATTATTGTCATCGCCGGGTTTCAGGGAATTTTTGCTGCCCAAAATAGAATTACCACTTTAGGTCGTGGCGGTTCCGACACTTCAGCGGTGGCAATTGCGGCGGCAATTAAAGCGGATCGTTGCGATATTTATACTGACGTTGAAGGTGTTTATACAACAGATCCAAGAATCACCGACAAAGCCCGCAAGCTTGATCAAGTTACTTATGAAGAAATGCTAGAAATGGCTTATTCAGGATCAAAAGTTTTACAAACTCGATCAGTTGCCATGGCAATGGCGCACAATGTTACCGTACAAGTTTTATCAACCTTCTCGGAAAATCCGGGAACAATTTTAGTCAATAACGAGGAAATTATGGAAAAAAGATTAATCACCGGCATTAGCTATAGCAAAAACGATGTTCGCATCACTCTAACTGCAATGCCTGATCATCCTGGATTATCATCAGCAATTTTTGGCGCGCTTGCCGACAAAGAAGTGAATGTGGATATGATCGTACAAAATATCAGCGCTGATGGCAAATCAGTTGACATTACTTTTACAATTCCCAAAGAAGAATTGGAAAGAGGCAAAGCGGCGATTGAATCGGTGCAAAATATTGCTAAATATCAACAAATGAAAATTGACGACAACATCGCTAAAATTTCTGTAATTGGCGTGGGTATGGTTAGCCATTCTGGCGTTGCTTATACAATGTTTAAAACTTTGGCAGAAAAAGGGATTAATATTTTGCTGATTTCAACTTCTGAAATTAAAATTTCAGTTTTGATTGCTAAAGAATATGGCGAATTGGCAGTGCGAGTTTTGCATAGTGCTTATGATTTGGATGCGAAATAATAGTTTAAATTATCGACAATAAAAAGGGTGAGGCTTTAAAACCTCACCCTTTTTATTGGTCAAAAATTCTCGAAAATTATTGACGAGGATTTCCACCAGCCGGTCTAGAACCACGACCCATTTGCGGAGCGCCTTCTTATCCGTCGGTTAAAATCGACGGATAAGAAGGTAATTAAAAGCAGAAAATTCGTTAAAGCGAAAAGCGGGAAGCAAGAAGCAATGCATAAACCAAAAATTGCAACTTGAATTGCATTATCATCTCAACATTTACCCCCACACTACTTCACCAAACTCATCTGCATATCAATCTGGGCGTCGCTCATATAGACATGAGAAGAAGAGACAATGCCAGACATTAGATCCCAAATCGGATCAACTTCTAGCCATTGATTGTTATAATAAATCATATTCCAACTATGACCTTGGCAGTGATCATATTCACCGCAGGCAATGCCTTCAACAGTGATGGTGAAAATTTCAGCTAGGCGCGTCAGAGCGGTGAATAATCGAGCGTATTTGGTCATAAAATAAGACGTTTATCCCTTTAGCATACGGAAAAGGGAATTGATTTTTGATTTAGTGAAAGATAAGATAAGATTTTTCGCAAATCACTTTTTAGCAAAATGGAAAACATGCTTACCAAGATTAATTGGAAAAAATTATCTATTCAAGTCGTGTCGTGGGGGTTATTGGCTATGACCTTAACCATTCCAACCGAAGCAGCTTCTAATATAAGTAAATGGGCAGATTATCTATTGTCCAAAGTTTGCAATAATACTTTGGAAGCGTGTGTAAAATATCCTGATTTTCTCAAATTACCAGCCATTGATTGGGTTATAAGAATTGCTGTAATTGCAGTGTTAGCATGGGTTTATTGGAAACCGCTTTCATCACAATTTAAAAGAAGATTCTTTAGAATTTTATGGGATGAATCAACTTTTTTAACAATGTTCTCGCAAAAACATTCTATAGGCACGTCTGAGGATATAATGATTTACAGCGATTTAGAAATTCGTATTTGTCAATTTTTCCTGCAAGGTAGAAATCAATTCAAAAAGCCCATTGATGAGGTTAGTGGAAAGATAGTTTCTACCAAAACAAATCGTAGCCTTCCTATTTTGCTAGATGGAATGAAACCAGAGGAAACCTATGGAATTCCTGGCAGATGTGATTTTCAAATGAGAGCAATTTTTCCTAGATCAACAAGTGATAAAGAGGGATATACTATCGAGGATTTTTGGCGACATTTTGGTGAATTTGATTTTATTTTTGAATATGATGGCAAGAAATATGTGCGTCATTTTTCAGAGAAAGAAGTAAAAAACTTTCTTGATGAAAAAACTAAAGAGTTAGTTGAGCGCTCTACTTTCAAACAAAAACCAAGAGTTAAAAAAAGAGAAAATGACAACACTTAAAGAAGCTCAAGAAAAGGGTAAGATAAAAGACTTCATCAAAGAACGTACAAAAGAAGAAAAGCGCGGAGACAAAGAGAAATTTGACAAAGCGATTAAATCTATTTCGCAAACTTCGTCAAAAGCTCCGAAAGCATCAACTCAGGGAAACCGCGAGAATTGAATCTGTATTCAAATTCGGCGGCATATTTAGCGAGATGCTTTTTAGAAACATGAATGTGCGTGCCTTTTATTGATAGCTTTAATCTCGACCAAAAGCTCTCAATTGAATTCACAGTTGCACCTTTTTTGCTTACATATTCACCAGCTCCGTGATTAACGGTATTGTGAGTGTAGCTTTTTTGGTTTAGTCCTTTGTAAGAGTGCAATTCATCACTTTGAATTTCGCTCTGTTTCTCAACATTGGCTTCAATGATTGGGTGAAGAGTAGCGCGCTTAACATCATCAACAACTTTTGTCATGACATCGCCGTTTTTCTGCATCATGCCAAAAACAATTGATTTACCTTCTGCGCCGCGACCTCTTTTACCTTTTCTTTTGCCGCCGATGTAGGTTTCATCAACTTCGATGACGCCGCTAAGTGGTTCGTCACCATCAACTTAGCTCATGTGTTTTCTGATTTGATGACCCATGCGCCAAGCGGTTTTATAAGTTACGCCAAGCTGACGTTGAAGCTCTTTTGCTGAAACTCCGCTGCGGGTTGTAGTGAAGAGATAAATGGCGTAGAACCAGAGTTGAAGAGAAGTTTTTGAATCTTCAAAGATCGTGCCAACGCAAGGGTGAATGTGATTACCGCAATTGCCGCAAGAAAAGGCGCGTTCTGATTTTAATAAATGCCAAGTAGTTTCGCGTTTGCACTTCGGGCATTCGTGATTTTTGGCAAAACGAACTTTAAATAAGTGCGTCAAGCACGCATCATCATTTGGAAATTTTTTAAAGAATTGCTGAATGGTTGTGTTTTTCATAATCAAGCCAGTTATTTAAAGGAACTGACGATATATTAAATAACTAATTCCCGTATGTAAAGGGGATAATCGTCTAAAATAATAGATAGTTACAAATATTTCCGAGATCAATTCGCTGCTCGTAATCATTTTATTCTTGATTTAATTGGCGTGTTATTAATTATCAGAGCAGCTAACGGCCATGGTGGCTGAAAATAAAAACATTAACTAATAAAAATATGGCTTTGGAAGCATTAGAACAAAAAAATAACATTTATTCCATAATAAAAGATGACGATTTAGATCAACTAAAACTTTTGATTGCAGAAGGTTTGGATGTTAATCAGGTGGTTAAAAATGGAGATGTATTACTTCATTTAGCGGTGAGACAGGGAAATTTTGAGATGGTAAAACTTCTTTGTGAGGCAGGGGCGAATGATGATTTAGAAAATGAACAGCACAAAACACCTTTGGAGTGTATATCGCAAATGGATTTGGCTTCGGATGAAAATTATGTTAAGATAGCCAGCTATTTAAATGGCCGACACCAAGCAAAATTTCCATCTCGATCTCCAGCCAAAGCAAAAGTTGATCAATTATCATTTGTAATTGAAAATATAAAGCCAACTCAAATACAGGTAGTTTTACAAAATGAAGTTTGTGTTTCGGACGACCCAGATAAGGTTTTATTTTCGGCAGGATTTTATACCTGTTATGGAATCATAATCAGAGATAATGGTAATCGTCATATTCGAGGCATTGCGCATTTTGATCAGCTTGCGCTTATGTCGCAAGAAATGTTGGGGCTTCAAAGCAATGGCAATTATTTTCAAAAACTACAAGATGAATTTGTTGCAAAAGAAGGAAATCCAAGAAATTGTACAGTATCTTTTTTTGGTGGTGCAGAACAAAACAATCTTTTCCTTCCTGGAATTGTGAATAGCGAAGGGGGTAAAAAAATGACGCGCATGCTTCACGATAAAACTTGCGAGTCAATCAAGGGGAAGCTTAGCAAACTATTTCCTAATGCTGATATAAAATATATCGGATCAGTTAAAGACATTGCCAGCAAAGCTAATCACGCACCGGAAGAAAATAATATATTATTAATATCTGGCCCAAACAAAACTTTGCTCGGAGATCATGGCAATAAACATCTTTGTAATATGCCATATCGAGATATTATGAGAGGAGAACATCTGAGAGCTACTAGCCCAGAATTAGAAGAGTTGAAATTAAGAAATGCAATGATTGGCAAGCAATTGTCCCTTAAAACACCTGAAGAATCAGTATCAGCTGCTAAAAAATTAAAACGCGAAGGAAAGCTAGCAAGCAATGAACAATGCCCTGTGATGTAATTTTAATTACCCGTAGGTAAAAGGATTTAGCTATTCTTGTTTGTTGGAGTTCAATTAAATTTACTCTCTTGGTAAAAATTGAAATGGCATAAAACTTTATATTTGGGTTTTTAGAAGAGATTATAATTTGCGATTAAAATTTCTTTGAGACCTGTTATTTATTTTTCTTAATTTTCTTTTTCAATATCACCACGCCTAACCTATCTGAATCATCAACAAACTCAATGCCTGCATTTTCAAAAGTGGCATAATTAAAAATCTGGGGTGATAAATTGAATTCTTCCGCCTCACTTTCTCCC
>JAZKFV010000021.1:0-75488 GCA_040386195.1 Pseudomonadota bacterium
AGCTCAAAAAATCATCACTCTTATCAATGAAAAACCTGAAATTCTTAAAACAAAACATCAATCAAATACTAGCTACACTGATTTTGTTTGCAGTATTTTCGGTGCTTGGATGCTCATCAAATAAAACAGAAAATTATTATGATGAACTAAAATCCTATGAACAAACAATTAAAAGCTACGATTGCTTAAAATTGATTGATGAAAGAAATTATATAAATCAAAACCTAAATTCACTAAACAAACAAATTAACAATTCCTCATTTGATATTTTTATGGAAGCAATTGTTAGTATTGGAATTTACTCTTTTTCTGGCAAAAACTCTTTGCAAAAAAACAAAGATATTTTTGATCAAAAATTAGAAATTGTCGCCAATATCCAAAAAACCAAATCTTGTCCAACCAACCTTTAATTAGAAATCTTATGACTCAGAAAATTAAATTAATTCCAATAATCATTTTGACATTATTTTTGTCAAACTGCGCCCCTAAGTTCAAAATGGATAAAGATAATTTTACATCTTTAAAACAAGACGAAAAAATTGTTGCTTTCAAGCTAAAATTTACTTACGACAATAAAATTAAAAGCAATAGCCAAATGCCGGGAGGGCTTTCTTTTTGCAGATTGTATTTTTCTAAAGATGGAGATTTTTTTCAACATTCTATCCATATAAAGACAATCAAGATTATGTTTTTGTAACTACCAATAACGATGATTTATATTTGACTGGACCAGAATGTTTGGAATATAGAGTGTTTTATAACAAATCAAGATTCAAAAAAGTTGACGCCAAAATTTTTTCCTTCGCTGGCGATAGCAACAAAATAAATTATGGCGGCGATATAGAAATAGATTGGGTTCCGGAAATATTTCAAGTAACAGATTTATTTTTATTGGGCCATTTAGGAAATGGTGATGGTGGTAGTTTTTCTATGAGAATAACTGAAGATTATCCTGGCTATGTAGAGTTTATGAAAAACACCTATGGGTTTGGTCGGGATAAGTTAAATAACTCATTTAACAAAAATATTAATCAACAACTGCAAGGTTTGTTAAATAAATAGTTGTTTGCGATTAATAGGATAATCATTTTCTTAATATGAATAAATCAAAGATCTTATTGCTACTGGTTGTTTTGCATTGCTCCCAAGGATGCACAACTGTGAACAAAAACGTAATCGACTCCACTCCTTTAGAAAAAGTAATTTCTGGTAACGATATAAAAGTTAAGAAAAAACTTTATGTTAAAGTTGATCATTTTTTTAAATTAACGCACTGTCGTTTTTTAGGTTCGTGCTCTGTTGACAGGAACGCTTACAATATGTCCAAGAGACAAAAAGAAGAAAACGCAAAAATTCTAAATAATTTTTTATTAAATGAGCAAAAGATTTTTACAGTAGTTCAGGATAAAAAAGATGCCGATATTGAGCTTAAAATGACTATCAGCCATTTGTTTGAACAAAACAGATATAGCTCAATTCCATCAATAATTGTTTATGCTGGAACCCTTGGAGCTTCTAGTGTTTTTACGGATAAAAATGAATTACTGGATATAGAATATACTTTTTGGAAAAATCAATCCCAACAAAAATCCTCTGGTAAATCTTTTTTAAAAAGTGAAATTTTGTATGGATGGTTATATTTTTTTACTGAAGAATTTAACCAAGGAAGAAAGATCTCTGAGATTGATCTTATGAAAAATGAGTTATCAAAAATACTATTAAAACTAAACCAGATTTAAGGCCAATTTTTTAAATAGATTCAAAACCAGAAATTTTTAATTGTTATATATTTCTATCACATTTAAAATCGTAAAATCTTTCCAAAAAAATCATCACCATTATCAATAATGAACCCGACAATCTTTAAAAACAAAAAAAATCAATCTAATCAAGGAGTTGGTATGATAAGAAAATTGTTGGGAGTTTTTGCTGTTTTGTTTTTAATTATCAGCTTTCACGCCCAAAATGCGAAGGCGGATTTGGTGGAGGATTTGGTTAGGGAGTATAAGCTGGATCCAAAGAATAATGCGAAGGATCAGTGTGATTTGATGAACGAACTTAGTAAAAAAACTTCCATAGTAAATGGGGGGAGGTGTAAAAATAATCATGCTTTTTGTTGTGATAAGTATGGCAATATTTGTGAAGCCTCCGTAATTACCTATGGTTTTGATTATGATGAACAGAAGTTTAGCTATGCAACTCCAGCATATTATTCAACTTCATATGCTGATCATTCGACATATATCTTTTCGTTAATTTACAATAAGCAGCAAAAAAAAGTTCTTGGTGCTTCTGTTAGAATACAAAACGGGGACGATTATCTGTATGACAGTAACGAATTGTTAAAGGATAAAAATTTTACTAAAAAGAGCAAATTGTGGATTGATATTCGTAATCATCCAGAATTCAAAAAGGCAAAACTTCAAAACAAAGAAGTATTTTTTTTACAAAATCAAGAGGTGAACTTTGATGACGGTCAATTAAGGTTTGCTAGTCCATACAGTATAGGAAACAAAGGAGATGTTTTATTTGATAGGAATCTAGCGAAAGATTTATCTTATATTAAAATTCGTGGTTGCTACATAGAAGAAACAAACATTAACTTTAACAACCAAAAAATAAACCATTATGACCAATAATATTTCTTTACCACTACAAAATTATACAAGAATTTCTAGTCAATATGGACTTAGAAACAATCCAACTGGATCTGGAACCCAAATTCATAAAGGGATTGATTTTGCTTCACCAACCGGAACCCCAATTTATGCGGTTAGGACTGGAACAATTACCCAAATTGGATTGCAAGATCCAAGTAATTCAAGTGTAGGACTTGGTCAAAGAATAACAATTGATTATGCTGACGATTTGTATGATGGGCGTTACGGTCATTTAAGTGAATTTGCTTTGAACCCAGCAACTGGTCTGATATTTAAAAAAGACGACAAAGTTGAAGCCGGCCAACTAATCGGCTATGTCGGTTCAACAGGGAGAAGTACTGGTCCACATCTTCACTATGAAGAATCATATTTTGATTCTCATAATGAAAAACACGATCGAAACCCAATGCCACAATTTGAGTCTTTGATTAATAATAAAAATATCAAACCCTCTCTAACCATAAACCTCCAAGACCTAGAAGTTCAACAAGCCATAGACCTCATCCTAGGAAAATCCCAATCAACCAATCCTAACCAAACCCTAATCAACGATTTGTCCGACTACACCAGACTAACCATTAACAATACCACAACCAATTCTTACTTGATTCAAAGTGGCGACACTTTTAACAACATTGCTAACCGCCTAATTAATGAAGGCAAAATCAATTCCGTCCAAGACCTGATTGATGCTAATCCAGATATAGAAAACCTAGATTCAATCAATGTTGGTGACACAATAAATATTCCAACTTTAAAATCTTCAGAAAACTATAGCATCCTTAGCGACCCTTCTATAAAGCATTATGCCGACTCAGGAATGATAGGAACGGATGGATTTTATTATGTTGATGCAAGTGGCAATGAACTTGCGGGAGATGATTTAAATAATTCAGTTATTAAAACTGAGGATGAGTCAGGAAACTTCTTCACCCTAGTCAAAGACAACGTCTTCATCCCATTAAAAGACGGCACTCTTGCAGCAGTAGAATCAATAATAGAAATGACCCAAACCGCCCAAGTCATAACCGAAGAATTTATCAACGGCTATGTCGGGCAAGTAACAAATCTCTTTACTAACCCAGATGCAATTGCTGGCTTAATCTCGGATGTTGCAACCGGAATTCAAAGAGGTGATAGCCCAGAAGAAATTGCTAAATTCATTGCCACTAAACTTGCGGTAAAACAATTATTAGAACAAGGAAGTTCTATTATAAAACAACAGATTCAAGAAGCTTTGGTTGATAACGCCGCTGATATTGCCGCAATAGAAAGTGGTAATATGTTGGAATTATCCGCAGAAGGAGCTAAGGCATTGCAAGGCTTAGAATCAATCACCAATCATCCAGCCTTTAACTATGGCTATATGGTGGCAATATCTTTTGCTACAACTTTACTTCTAAATGCTAATGAAGGTTGGGATTCTGAAGAATATACTCAAGCAGCAGTTCAAACCGCAGCCCAAGTTGGAGCGCAAGTTGCCGTTCAAATTGCAGTTCAAAATGGATTAATTGGTTCTTCAGTGGGAGCTGGGGCTGGAGCCGCAATTGCAACTTTAGTAAGTGCCGCAATCACCGATCTTTTTGCTGACGATCATATGAACTCTCATCAATGGCAAAGCACTTTTGCAACCGCAGGAGTGATGTTTGTTGCAGCCGCAGCTGGAAGTGCTCTTGCAACCGCAATGGTTGTAGGATCATTTGCCGGCCCAATCGGAGCAGTAGTTGCTGTTATTATTGTTTCTCAATTTATGGGTGGCAGAGAATATGGTCCTGGCGAATATCCCGATCCCTATTCCTACCTTCAAACCGAACCCAAACTAGACGAAAACGGCAACCCAACTGGAGATTATAATATCATCGGCATTGAACCTGAAGGAGTAGTAGCAATTGCCCGTGAATATTACCACGATGATCTTTATGGCAATTCCGGCAGTGACAACCTCATTGGTAAAAGTGGCACTAACACCATTATGGGTTATGATGGTAATGATCATATTGAAGGCAGGGGTGATGTTGATCTATTAATTGGTGGCAAAGGTGATGATGAGATATTTGGTGGTAATGGTAATGATCAAATCTTTGGATCCCAGGGTAATGATAATCTCTTTGGTGGTAATGGTGATGATGTAATTATAGGTGACACCGGCTCTGAACTTACCGCTGACGACTTATCACTTATAACTAATGCTGACTTCATTCAAGGCGGCAATGGCAATGATCAGATTATGGGTGAATATGGCGATGATACAATTGCCGGCAATGATGGTGATGATATAATTCTAGGTGGAACAGGAGATGATAGAATTGAAGGTAATGAAGGCAGTGACTCAATTCTTGGTGAAGATGGTGATGATGTTATTTTGGGCGGTAATGGCAGCGATATAATTGACGGCGGAGCTGGAGTTGATGTTATTTATGGCAATGAAGGCAACGACAATATTAGAGGTGGAGATGATAATGATGAAATTTATGGTAATGAGGGAGTTGATATTATCTATGGCGATTCAGGCAACGATCTGATTAATTCTGGAGCGGATAATGATTTGGTGTTTGGTGGAATTAGTAATGATATTGTTTATGGGGCGGATGGGGATGATTCGCTTTATGGTGAGATTGGTAATGATTATGTGATTGGCGGCAATGGCGATGATACGGTTGACGGCGGAGCCGGAGATGATGTTTTAATGGGCGGAGCTGGCAATGACACAATTAACACTGGACAAGGCAATGATACAATTATCTACAGATTGGGTGATGGCGATGATATGATAATTGAAACTGAGTCAGCCGGAAATGATACTTTAAAACTTTCCGAAATTAACTCCAAACTCAGCAACAACACAACCAATAAAATTGTTCTAACCAAATCCGGCAACGATCTTTTAATCCAGCTCAGAGACGACAATAACAACATAATTGCCAATAACAGCATCACTGTTAAAGATCAATTCACAGGATCGGAAATTCTTAAAAAAATTGAATTTGCTGACGGCTATCACATCGACCTAACAAACTTAACCACAATTCCTGCATTAAACGGAGAAATCCTACTTACGACTTACGACTTACGACTTACGACTAACATTGATACCAGCATCCAAGAAGAATTAATTCTTGGCTATAACGACATAATGCAAGTTCAGGAAGAACAAAATAATCCAAATTCAACTTACGATCAAAGCAACTACAACACCAGCGGCGAGCAAGAAGAAATTGATAATGAGCGTTATAACGAAATGCAATGGCACTCTTATAAAAAGAAGCGCAATGTATTTGGCGGCTATTACACAGTTTGGTATAAATATTATGAACAAAACTTAAGCGGAACCAACGGCAATGACCGAATTGTTGGGCATTGGTGGAGTGAGAATATTTATGGCGGCGATGGGGATGATCAGCTAAATGGTGGCGATGGTAATGATAATTTATATGGTGGCACTGGCGATGATATTCTTCACGGTGGAACTGGTAATGACAATATTTACGGGCAAGAAGGAAACGACAGAACCTATGGCGGCAGCGGCAATGATTTTATTGAAGGAGGATCTGATAATGATCAGATTTATGGTAATACAGGTGATGACATTATTAACGGTGATAAAACCAATGATATTTTATCCACATCACCAAGAGATTGGAATTTTGATGGCGCGGCTATCAAAAAAAGATTGCTGATTACAAATAAAAATGTCAGAGATTTTGGTTTGGCGGGCGATGATTACATTGAAGGTGGCGATGGCAACGATATTATCACCGATATTAGCGGGCACAATATTATCATTGCCGGCAATGGCAATGATCAGGTGCAAACCGGAGCGGGCGAAGATTATATTGAAGGCAATGACGGCAGCGATCTGCTCAATGCTGGCGCCGGAAATGATCTGGTTTATGGCGGTGGCGATAATGATATTATCAATGGCGAAGCCGGAAACGACTCGCTTTACGGGCAAGAAGGATCTGATCTTATTAATGGTAATGACGGCGACGATCTAATTTCAGCAGGTTCCGGGCAAGATTTGATCAATGGCAATGATGGCAATGATACAGTTTATGGCGATCTTGGCATTGATATAATTTCTGGCGGCAATAATGATGATTATATCTATGGCGGATCAGGAGCCGACATTATCAGCGGTGATGATGAAACTGTTGATGGAGTTAGAATTGCCGGCGCCGGAAATGATTTGATCAAAGGCGGCGAAGGTGAAGACTGGATTGAAGGCGATGCCGGTGATGATATAATTTATGGCGATTCAGGCAGCGATAAAGTTTATGGCGGAATTGGTAATGACACAATCTATGGTGGTTTGGATGGCGATGTTTTGGAAGGCGATGCTGGTGATGATATTATAAATGGCGGTCTGGGCAATGATATTTTAGTGGACGGCGCTGGCTCTGATAATCTTGATGGCGGTCTAGGAAGTGACATTTTAATTCTAACCAAAGAACTTACGACTTACGACTTACCACTTTCGACTATTATTGACACCATCAATAATTTTAACAAAACCGAAGATAAAATTATTCTCAAAGTTGATTATCAAAACCCAATTTCCTTCGCTGATATTCAGGCGGGAATGGTGCAAAGCCAAGATGACGCTCAAATCAATTTAGATAACGGACAAAAAATCATTATCAAAAACACCAACATTGCCGATATTAACGCCAGCAACTTTCAAATTGGCTTATCAGGCGGAGAAAATAATGACATTCTTTTTGGCACTAACGGCGAAGATATTATTTTTGGCGATGGCGGTGATGATGAAATTTATGGCGGTGAAGGCAATGACGAACTCTGGGGCGGCAAAGGCGCTGACGCGCTTTATGGTGAGGGTGGGGATGATATTTTGAGGTATGAGGCGGATGGGAAATATTCAGAAGTGAGAACAGAGATTTATTTTGATGAAGTTGGCAATGGGTTTACTTCTTATAATATTGGTGGCGGCATAGGATTTTGGCTCTACTTTAATACTTTTTATGACAATACTCCTGGATCAAACAATGGAGATAGATCTGTGAGTATGTATGATGGAAATCCTCTTTTGACAAATTTTATCACTACGCAATCTAGTTTTTCTGATGATATAATTCAGTATAGCTCTTCTTATGTGAAAGAGGCGGAACGAAATATAATTCCAATTATTGGATCGTTAACAAAAAGCGCAAAGACTCATATTTGGGAATGGTTTTATGACTATAATCATTACAGTTATGACTATGCGAATAATATTTTGCAAGATAGCCAGTTCCGTATAGAACTTAACTACACTCTGACAAAAATCTCTTATGAATACACCATCAATAACAACTACTCCACCAAAAACTTTCACACTTCTGAGCTAACCGACATCACCGGACACAACCGCACCTTCGATAAATTCATCGGCGGTTCAGGCATCAACACAATTTTGATGACCGAAGGCAATGATGTTCTCGCCCTAGACGATCAAGCCTCTGCCGGTGCTTCAGATCAGGCGAGAGTTCGGGATATTTCGGTGATTCATGCTGGAGCTGGTGATGATATTATTAACTTTTCTACCCAAAAATATTCTTATGGCGATGCGGTGGTTTATGGTGGAACTGGCAATGACAAAATCTGGCTGAGTTCAGGCAATGACCAAATCTTTGGCGGTGAGGGCAATGACGAAATTTATTCTGGTACTGGCAATGATAATTTGGTTGGCGGGCTGGGTGATGATTTGCTTTTTGCCGGAATTGGCAATGATATTTTAGAAGGTTCGGGCGGAGCTAACCAATTAAACGGTGAAGATGGCGATGATATTTTTATTGGTGGCAGCGGCTCTGATACAATCAACGGCGGCACCGGCAATGATACAATTTCTTATGCCAACTCGGCAGCTTCAGTTGCAATCAACCTTGCTAATAACTCAACCTCAGATGGCGCAGCTAATAATGACGCAGCCAATGATCTAATCTCTTCAATTGAAAACATTACCGGCTCAAGCTGGAACGACACTTTAATTGGCAATGATTCTAATAATATTTTCAACGGCAATGGCGGCAATGATTCAATTTCTGGCTCTCTTGGTGATGATACTTACATCTACAATCAAAATAGCGGAAGCGACACTATCATTGAAACTGGCTCTGGGGTTGATTCAATTCAATTTGGATTAGGAATTGAAGCTTCCGATCTAACTTTTGCAACCAACGGTAATGATTTAGAAATTCAAGTTGGCAATAATTCTGCCAACAAACTAATTCTAAAAAACCAACTAACCACAACTGATAAAATTGAGTTTTTAAAATTTGGTAGCGCAGGTAATGGAATATTAGCTTTGAACTCATTTGCAAATTCTGAACAATCCCCAATCGACATCTCCAAACAATTCTTTATCACCAACGAAGACCAACAGCTAATTCTTAACCCTAATTCTTTACTCCCCAATCCCAATTCTAAATTAAAAAATTTATCTGCCTCATATGGTTCAATAATTTTTGACGAAGAAAGCAACCGCTTTTTATATCAAGGTTTAGCAAATTTTCATGGTATTGATGAAATTACTCTAATTGAAGAAGACGAAACCCAAAGAAAATTCACCATTTTTGTCAATGGCGTTAATGATGCGCCAATTGGTGATGTTGCTAATATGGAAGTTAAGGTTGAAGAAGAGTTTAGTATTAATTTAAAAGATTATTTTAGCGATGTTGATGGTGATGACATTACCTTGTTATTAAAACTAAAAAATTCTGACCACCTGCCTGATTGGATTAATTTTAATGAAGCAACCGGAGTTCTATCTGGCAAGTCGGGCAGAGATGGCAGGCTAAATTTTACCATCACCGCCACTGATCCAAGCGGGGCTATAATCAGTGATGATTTTACCATCAAAATCACCAGAGATATTGCTGAAGATATAATTCCGGATGCGCCAATTATGCAAATTATAGGAACTAACGGAGATGATATTTTGACCGCCACCGAAAATTCAGCTGATATAATTATGGCCGGCGATGGTGATGACATTATTGAATATGGCAAAGATGGTGATTGGCTAGAAGTTGATAATTTTATTTATAGCGCATGGAATATTTATTCTGGTGATCAAATTATTGTCACCGGCAAACAAAGATCCTATGACGCTTTTGACGGCGGCAACGGCTATGACAAAATCAATCTAACCTCAGGAAATGATGTGATGTTTTTAGATGATGCAATTGTCAGCAATATTGGCGAAATTGCCAAATTATCCTCAATTGAAGAAATTAACGCCGGCGATGGCGATGATGTCATTGACCTAACTTCATTAAATTTCAGCTATGAAGATGTAATTATTAATGGTGGCAATGGCGATGATGTTTTGTGGGGTAATGACGGCGACGATATTTTAAACGGTGAAGAAGGTAATGACAATCTGCAAGGTGGCAAGGGCAATGATATTATTGACGGTGGCAATGGTGATGACATTATCAAAGGCTATGACGGCAATGATTCAATCACTGGCGGCAATGGTTTTGATATGATTAGCGGCGGCGCGGGGAATGATATTTTTATTTTCACCAACAAAACAGATTCTGCCCAAACCATTTCTGAGCAAGAGGCGGATATGATTTTAGATTTTATTCAAGGCGAAGATAAAATTGATTTATCCACACTTGGCTTTCAATCAATCACCTTTGGACAAAACAGCAATATTTCCGCCGATGGTCTGGAATATTATTATCAAAATGGTGACACCATTATTGATGATCCAAATTCTAACTTTGGGTTCAGAATGGCGGGAGAAATTAACCTGAATCACAATGATTTTAATTTTTAAAACCCAATTTATGAAAATAAAAAACCCGTTAATTCTATTAATTTTCTGTTTAATATTTCCAAATCTGGCTAATGCCGCTTTAAATGGTGGAAGCCCTCCGGATAGCGGAGGTTCTGGATCTTCGCTCAACTCTGATAAAAACAAAAATTTTTCAGAAAGTAGTTTTGGCGCTGGTTTAGCGCTGGGAGTTAGGTTTAATTTAGCTGACGATATTTTTTTTGATTCGCAAGAGGTGGAATTTGGCAACAAAGCAAATAAGCCTTCCTCAAAAAAATCGGATCACATTTTCACTGAGATTGGTGTGTTTGGTAATCAATTTTTATCAGGAGAAATTAAACAGAATTTTGGTGGTAAAATAAATCTTGGTTACGAAACTCACGGATTTAGAATTTATGGTTCTGGCGGATATGTTGCCTCAACTTTTGATTATCAGGAACAAGGTCAGAAAAAAGAATCATTAATAAAATCCGCACCATTTTTTGGTGGTGGAATTGGCTATGATATTACTAAAAATATTAGCCTGAGATTGGATGGAATGTTTTATGAATTTGATTTTAAACCCAAAAATTCTGGTTTTAATGGTGTTAATGTTAGCGTTGCGGCAGGAGCTTTTGGAGTTGGGGTTTATTTTTAAAAACTAAAAACTAAATAGGTTTGAAGACAGGCTCTAGAGATATTAGCTTTAACCACCAAACAAAAACAAGAAATCATTCTTCATAAGTCTTTATTCTTAATGGTTCCAAGATTACTTACTTGCACCAAAGGCTTTTGGGGAGGAGTAAAATTAATAAATCCCCATTGTCTCAGTATTATTTTCTTCATCTCCATCTTGCTGGGGGGCGATATTTGAATCTTCTTCAATCACATCATTCAATTTAAAGGCTTCAAAAATAATATTTGCTTTTGGAGTTTCTGGAGTTGGTAGCGCGCCAGTTGTGCGGTCAATTTTTACTAACTTAACATCGTTTGGAACTCTAAAAGGAGTTGATGGAACATTTTTTAAAGCTTGTTTCATAAAGTCGATAAAAATTGGCAAAGCAACTGAAGCACCAGTTTCGCCAGATCCTAATGTTTTTGGCGTATCAAAACCAACATAAACACCAGCAACCAAATCCGGAGAAAAGCCAACGAACCAAGAATCAATTGAGTTGTTGGTTGTGCCGGTTTTGCCGCCGATAATTTTGCCAATTGATTTTGCTCGCGCTGAAGTTCCTCTTTGCACCACGCCCTCTAACATTGAGGTGATTTGATAGGCTGTGACCGGATCAATAATTCTTGGTCTGTCGTCAGATAAAGATGGAATAATTATGCCGCTGCCGCTGCCAAGCAAGCAATCCTCACAATTTCTTTGATCTCTTTTATAGATAGTTTTGCCATCACGATCTTGAATTTTTTCAATAATCGCCGGACTAACTTTTTTGCCACCATTCACAATAATTGAATAGGCGGTGACAATATTAGTAAGATTACTTTCAATTGATCCTAATACGCTAGAATAAATTGCTGGCGGATGAGCGTTGATTCCAAATCTGGAGATAACTTCGGAAATTTTTTCTAAACCAACCTGATCAGCCATTTTAACGGTTGTAACGTTAATTGAATTTTCTAATCCAGTTCTAAGAGTGATCGGGCCATAATATTCACCGGAATAATTAGTTGGTTGATATGGTGGCAAACCGCCGCCTTGATTAAGAGTGATTGGCTCATCAACAATTATTGATGCTGGAGTTAAGCCATTTTCAAGAGCGGTGATATAACCAAAAGTTTTCATCACCGATCCTGGTTGTCTTTGGGCTTGAGTGGCACGGTTAAATTGATTCACCGCGTCAATATAACCACCCATCATTGCCAGAACCCTGCCGCTATGAGGATCCATCGCTAAAAAAGCGCCATTAACATTAGGAATTTGACGCAAATAATATTTGCCAGCTTTACCTTGAACTTCCTCAACCATAATCACATCACCAACATTAAGAACATCGCTCGCTTTTTTGATTACCGGACCAAGGCTGCTAGTTCCTAAATGTTTTCTTGCCCATTTCATCTCACTTAAATCAATAACTCCCAAATCTCCACCAGCAATACCAATATTGGCGTTATTATTATTTACGCTCAAAACTACCGCCTTATCCCAACTATCTTTATGAAGCTCTTTTATTTGAAAAGCGCTCAACTTTTCTATCCAATCAAGGTTAGAAATATTGCTGATTTTTCCAAGCGCGCCGCGATAACCGTGTTTGATATCGTAATTTTCAATGCCGGCTTGTAAAGCAACAGCGGCATATTTTTGTAGTTCAGGCTGTAAAGTGGTGCGCACCACAATGCCACTTTCAAAAACATTTGTTGAACCGTAAAGATTGGTTAATTCTTTTTTAACTGCATCAGAAAAAAACTCGGCTTTAAAAACCTCATCATCACCTTGTTCTTTTAGAATAATTGGTTTTGCCATTGCCGCTTCGCCCTCTTCTTTGGTAATGAAATGTTCTTCAACCATTCTGCCAATTACCCAATTTCTTCTTATCTTAGCTTTTTCAATGTTTTTGCGCGGATCTAATTTGGATGGAGCTTTAGGCAAGGTTGCTAAAAGCGCCATTTCTTCAATAGAAAGATCATCAATTGATTTATCAAAATAAGCCTGCGATGCAGCAGCAACGCCATATGATCCTGATCCTAAATAAATTTGATTTAAATAAAGTTCTAAAATCTCGTCTTTAGAAAAAGTTGCGGTCATTCGAAAAGCTAAAATTGCCTCTTTGATTTTTCTTTGCAAAGTTTTTTCATTGGAAAGTAAAAAGTTTTTAACCACCTGTTGAGTAATGGTAGAAGCGCCTCCAGAAATTTGGTCGCCACTAACAACTGAAAAAACATTTTTGATTGCCGCACGAACAATTGCCAAAGGATCAATGCCGGAATGTTTATAAAAATTGCTATCTTCCGCTGCTAAAAATGCGTCAATTAAATGTTGAGGAATTGTTCCGATTGGAACAAAAATACGTTTTTCTTTGGAATATTCAGTGAGTAATTTGCCGTCGGCAGTATAAAGACGAGTGGTGATTAATGGGCTATAAGATTTTAATTGTTCGTAATCCGGAAGGTTGCTGCTGTATTTTTTGACCATATAAAATCCGGCGCTGATGCCGAATAACAACAAAGCAATTAAGCTTACCGCAATAATGTTTATGGTTTTCATAAATTATGATTTTAAAACAGGCGAAGGAAATTAAGGGCGAAAGAATAATTATTTAGGAATAAAGATGCACTAAGTAATTTTATCGTTTTTTTCATCATTAAATAAAATGCGATTTGCCGCACCTTCTAAATCTTCAAATTGTTTATTTTTTAACGACCATAAAAACGCAAGCAATCCAACGGCACCGAGCAATAAAGCGATTGGAATCAAATATATCAAGACTGTCATTTATTTTAAGATTTAAACATTTTAGAATAAGCCCAATTTAATCAAGAACTGATATTATGACACTAAAATCCAAATGGTATATTTTTCATTTAATCGTCAAATCAGCGGATTGTCACTTTTATTAGAAATTATTGATGTAGTTGCAATTCTTAATGCTCTTAGGTTAATCTGGAAAAAAGATTTTAACTCGGATATTAAAGACTAAATTTTTCATAAGCTTTCAAAAATGTATAAAATATTTCATAACAACATCAAACATTTTTCATTAATCATCGGCTATTTAAATCTGCTGCGCTCCTTTTATTACAGCTCTGCTGAAGGTAATACTGAAGATAAAAGTTATATTATTGCCGATAAAATGATTGAGCGATTCAAGAATTTTTGTAAAAAAACCATTAAAGAAATTGAGAAACTTATTGAAGATCCATCTTTAACAACAAGTCTTAATACTAAAGATTTAAAGGAAATAGTGAAATTGATGAACTCTCTTGCCAAGCCGGCTAGTCAGGGTTTGATTCAAGAAATTGGAGATTCAATTTTACAAATAGAAAAATTTATTGATTTTTTGCTTAATGATTTTCCTGAAAAAACTATTAATCAAGTCGATTTAAGAGCGATAAAAACTACAGTTAAAGTTTTTAAATATCAGATTTATTTGTGCTAAGTTTTCTAAAAATTTAGCTGTTCTAAAAAATTACTTGAGAGATTAGTTTTTATAAATTAATCTGCGCGGCTCTTAACAATCTTCAATTCAAAATCAATGGAAAGTTTACAAGTCTTTTTGCTAATAATGCAGGTTGTAATTGCTGTAGTAATGATCTTTTTAGTTCTTATTCAAAAATCTGATGGCGATTCTCTAAGCGGAATTGGCGGCGGTTCTGGTGGTTTGAATTCTGTTATGTCTTCCAAATCTTCAGCCAATTTTTTAACCAAAGCAACAATGACTTTAGTAGCATTTTTTATGCTCAATTGTTTAGTTTTGGCATTAATTTCTTCCAAAATTAACAAATCAAACACGTTGGAAATTGATAAAATTCTTGAACAGCAAAAAACTCAAGAACCAGCTCCAGCAGCAAATTCCGATTCAACTTCTCCAACTAAATAAATTTTAAAATGAAAATCACAGCTTTAAACCAAACTCACCGCAATCAAGGCGCAAAAATGGTTGAGTTTGCTGGTTATGATATGCCGGTTCAATATTCAGAAGGAATGCTCAAAGAACATGAATGGGTAAGAAGCGGTGCTGTTGGTTTGTTTGATGTTTCTCATATGGGGCAAGTTATTTTAGAAGGTCAAAATGTTGCTGAATTTTTATCGCACATCACCCCAACTTCCTTTGTTAATATTCCTAATTTTCTAGCCAAATACACAGTTCTAACCAATGAAAACGGTGGGATTATTGATGATCTAATCATCACTCGTTTGACTGAAAACAAATTCTTCGTGGTTATTAACGCTGGTTGCAAGGAAAAAGATATTGCTTGGATTAAACAAAATCTTCCTGCCAATATCAGATTTACTGAACTTGCCGAACGATCTTTAATTGCGGTTCAAGGCGCTCAAGCAGAAACAATTTTGCAAACTCTTATTGCCGATAAAAATCTAGCTGATTTACCTTATATGAATATGGGCGAATTCAAATTAAAAACTGGTGAAGAAGTTTATATCAGCAGAACTGGTTACACTGGCGAAGATGGTTTTGAAGTTAGTATTGAAAATGAAAAAGCTGCTTCTTTTTGGTTAAAACTTTGTGAAAACAATTCAGTAAAACCAATCGGTCTTGGCGCTCGCGATTCACTTCGCTTAGAAATGGGCTATCCATTATATGGTCACGATTTGGATGAAGAAACTTCTCCAGTTGAAGCTGCACTTTCTTGGGTTATTACCAAAGAACACAGCGGTTTCATTGGCTCTGCAAGAGTTTTGAATGAAAAAGCTAACGGCATTAAAAGAAAAAGAATGGGCGTTAAACTGCTTGATCGTGGCATTGCTAGAGAAAATAGTGAAATCAGAAAAGATGGCAAAAAAATTGGCGTTTTAACTAGCGGCGGTTTTTCACCAAATTTAAAAGTTTCTATCGGGCAGGGTTACATTGACTCTAACTTTGCTAAAGCTGACGAATTAGTTACAGTTGTTGTTAGAGACCGAGAAATTCCAGCCATTGTTTGTTCACCAGTTTTTGTTGCTGCAAAAACTAAATCTGTTAAAAAATAATTACTAACCTTAATCAATTAAATTATGACTATGAAATATACTAAAGATCACGAATGGATAAAAGTTGAAGGCGATATCGCCACAATGGGAATCACTCAGCACGCCGCAGATGCGCTCGGTGAGTTAGTTTATGTTGAATTGCCAAAAGTTGGTAACAAATATAACAAGGGTGATGCTGCTGTGGTGGTTGAATCTTCTAAATCAGCTAGTGATGTCTACACTCCAGTTTCTGGTGAAATTGTGGCTATTAATGATTCTCTAGTTTCAACTCCTGAAAATGTTAATAACGATACTTACGGAAATGGTTGGTTAGTTAAAATCAAAATTTCTAATCCTGCGGATCTTGATGACGCAATGGATGAAGGCGATTATCAAAAATTCTTATCAGAAAATAATTAGCAACCAAAAGTGTCGTCCTGAGTGCATTGAAGGATCTCACCGGATACTTCTTTTGCGCTCAATATGGCAATTTAACTTATGACTAAAAATATTTTTCAAATCCTCGCAAAAATCTTTGTCTTCCTTACAATCAGCTCATCTGCCTTCGCCAAAGAATGTAATCTAAATTATTCAGCTTTGGTTTTTAATCCAAAAAATGGTGATGTGTTTTTTGAAAAACAATCCGATCAAATAATTTATCCCGCCTCCTTAACTAAATTAATGACGATTTATCTAACCTTCGAAGCGATTAAAGAAAAGAAAATCAACTTACAAGATGAGTTATATGTTTCTAGTCGTGCGGCTTCTACTTCTAAAATCAACAAAACCAATACACTCAACTTAGAAATTGGTGATAAAATTTCTGTTGAACAGGCAATTACAGGTTCATTAGTCAAATCATTTAATGAACTTACCGTTCTTTTATCAGAAGCAATCTCTGATAATGAGTGGCAATTTGCCCGTGATATGAATGCTAAAGCTCAGGAGCTGGGAATGTTTAATACTAACTTTCGTAATGCCAGCGGACTTCACAACCAAGGTCAATTCACCAGCGATGATGATTTGGCAAAATTGGTTTTAGCAATTAGAAAAAACTTTCCAGAATATTATCATTATTTTTCTCTCAAACAATTTACTTACAACCACACAAAATATCCGAGTCATAATAATATTTTGCTAAAATATAAAGGCGCTGACGGTATGAAAACTGGCTTTACTAATGCTGCCGGATTCAATCTAATCGCCTCAGCTAAACGTGAAGGACGACAAGTAGTTTCAATTGTCACTGGCTGTGATTCTGTTCAAAAAAGAGATGATTTAACTAAAAAATTACTAGATAAAGCATTTGCAAATTAAAACAATTTTTCACTTTAAAAATTGTTGTAATAATCAGATATTCACTTTATTCTCACTGGCGTTTTAAGACCTTTCACAAAAACAATCACAACACAATTTTCGACAGAAATGAATTCAAAAAATCGTCCCTTATCGCCACATATTCAAATCTATAAACCGCAAATCAGCTCTTTCACTTCAATTCTTCACCGCGCTACTGGTATATTTTTATATATCGGCGTTGTCGTAATTTGTTGGGCAATTGTTCATTATGCTTATCAGGTAGAAATTCTTGTTGATGGCGAAATAGAAGAAAAAGCCTGCGATTGCTGGTTAAAATATTCAGTTTATGCCGCAGTTTTAATGTGGTCATTTTCACTATATTATCATATGTGCAACGGCATCAGGCATTTATTCTGGGATATCGGCAAAGGCTTTGATAAAAAAATTGCCACTCGCAACGGAATATTGGTTTTAATTATTTCCGCGTTAATGACCATCGCCAGCGCTTATTATGTTTTCTTTTTCGTTTAAATTAAATTCATCAACATTATGAAGATTGCTCCTTCTACTAAAACCGGCTCTCATTCTTGGTTAATGCAAAGAATTTCTGCTTTAGCGCTAATTCCATTGATTATCTGGCTAGTGCTGTCAGTAATGCAAATCATTGCTAATCCAGTCAATTTAATGCCAATTTTTTTCGCTTATCCGTTTAACGCTTTTATGGGAATTTTGTTTGTAATTTTTTCCTTATATCACGGCAGCTTAGGAATGAAGGAAGTTATCGAAGATTACGTTCCCAGCAAAATCAAAAAGCATTTTTATATTATTCTTATTAACTTTCTTTCAATCCTCACTGCCACTGCAGTAGTAGTAGCGATTTTAAGATTGCATTTGGTAGGATAAAAGCGTTAAAAAAACAGCGAACAGCTGTTTTTAGCTTTTATGAGAAAAATCTACGATTTTTCTCGGGCGCGAGTCGTCTTCGAGCATAAGCGAGAAAAGCGACGAAGCGTTGATTCACAAAACAAAAACTATTTAAAAATCTAAACTCAAAATGACCAAAAACAAAATTGCTAATTACCAAATCACCGATCACGAATTTGACGTCCTAGTTGTTGGCGCTGGCGGCGCTGGTCTTCGCGCCACATTCGGTATGGCACAAAAAGGCCTAAATACCGCTTGCATTTCTAAAGTTTTCCCAACCAGATCACACACAGTTGCTGCTCAAGGCGGAATTTCTGCGGCACTAGGAAATATGGGTGAAGACGATTGGAGATGGCATATGTATGATACCGTCAAAGGTTCGGATTGGCTTGGAGATCAAGATGCGATTGAATATATGTGCAAAGAAGCACCTGATGCAATTATTGAGCTTGAACATTACGGCGTTCCATTTTCCAGAACCAAAGATGGAAAAATCTATCAACGTCCTTTTGGCGGAATGACCAAAGAATTCGGAGAAGGTGGCGCTGCTCAACGCACTTGCGCTGCAGCTGATCGAACTGGTCACGCAATTCTTCACACTCTTTATCAGCAATCTTTAAAACATAATGCTCAATTTTTTATTGAATATTTCGCGCTTGATTTAATTATGATTGACGGAGTTTGCCGTGGCGTGATTGCTTTATCAATGGTTGATGGAACAATTCATCGTTTCAAAGCGCATATTGTTGTGTTAGCAACTGGCGGTTATGGTCGCGCTTATTTTTCTGCCACATCGGCGCACACTTGCACCGGAGATGGTAATGCTATGGTTCTTCGCGCTGGCTTACCTTTACAAGATATGGAATTCGTTCAATTTCACCCAACTGGTATTTATGGCGCCGGCTGCTTGATTACTGAAGGCGCTAGAGGTGAGGGTGGATATTTGGTAAATTCTGAAGGTGAAAGATTTATGGAAAGATATGCGCCATCAGCTAAAGATCTAGCTTCACGCGATGTTGTTTCTCGGGCAATGACTATGGAAATCAACGCCGGACGTGGTGTTGGTGAGCATAAAGATCACATCTATCTACATCTTGATCATTTAGATCCAAAAACTCTTCACGAAAAACTTCCAGGCATTTCTGAAAGCGCTAAAATTTTTGCCGGCGTTGATGTGACCAAACAACCAATTCCAGTTCTGCCAACTGTTCACTATAATATGGGCGGCATTCCAACTAATTATAAAGGTGAAGTTGTTAATCTAAAAAATGGCAAATTAGAAATTGTTTCAGGCTTGATGGCAATTGGTGAAGCAGCTTGCGTTTCGGTTCACGGCGCTAATCGCTTGGGATCAAACTCACTTTTGGATTTAGTAGTATTTGGCAGAGCCGCAGCAATTCAAGCGCGCAAGCTGGTAGAACCAAAAACCCCTCATCAAGATTTTGCCAATAATGTTGGTGAAAATGCTATTAACAGATTAGAAAAAATTCGCACCTCAAAAGGCAAATTGCCAACCTCTAAAATCAGGCTGGATATGCAAAAATGTATGCAAAACCACGCCGCAGTATTCAGAACCGAAAAGGTTTTGGAAGAAGGTAAAGATAAAATTCTTGAGATTTACAAATCATTTGAAGATCTGGGAATTTCTGATCGCGGATTGGTTTGGAATAGTGATTTGATTGAGGCTTTAGAACTTGATAATCTAAGATCTCAAGCCATCGTCACTATGAACTCGGCTTTAAATAGAAAAGAAAGCCGCGGCGCCCATGCTCGCGATGATTATAAAGATCGCGATGATGAAAATTGGTTGAAGCACACCATTGTTTGGTTAGATGAAAGTGGCGAAACTAAAATTGATTATCGCGAAGTAATATTGAAGCCTTTAACTAACGAGGTGCAAAGCTTTCCACCAAAAAAACGTGTTTATTAAAAAATAATAAATGTTCATATGATAAAAAAATTATCACTGCTTTTAATCGTTCTTATTATTTCAAAAAACAGCTGGGCTGCTGAACAAGAAATATTAATCAAAACTAGTCAAGATTGGAGTGGTCAAGAACTAACTTATCCCAAGCGTCAAACTGAATTAACAACTCTTCGCATTACAATCGCACCTCAAGAAATTATTCCGTTTCATTGTCACCAAGTTGCGTTGTTTGGCTATGTTTTATCTGGCAGCGTTCAAGTTGAAACGATGAGCGGAAAAAAAGAAACTCTTAAAAAAGGCGAAACTTTGGTTGAAGTTCAAAATACTTGGCATCGAGGTTTCAACCCTTCTAAAAGCAAAAATACTGAAATAGTATTATTTTATGTTGGCTCAAAAGGTGTCGATAACGCAATCATTTATAACGAAGTCAATAAAGGCAAATGTCACGAATAACTAATTTTATTAATTCTTTAAAAATCGCATCCAAATAATTTATGGTACAATTATCACTTCCTTCCAACTCTAAAATTGATAAAAAAATTGGTAAATTCTATCCAGCAAGCGTAGGTGCCAAAAATATCAAAACCGTTGAGATTTATCGTTACGATCCGGAAGATAAAGATCAAAAAAATCCCCACATTGATCGCTTTGAAATTGATTTAGATAAATGTGGTCCCATGGTTTTAGATATTCTGATCAAAATTAAAGGTGAACAAGATAGTTCACTAACTTTCCGCCGCTCTTGTCGTGAAGGTATTTGCGGCTCTTGCTCGATGAATATTGACGGCACCAACACTCTGGCTTGCACTAAACCAATTTCTGAATGTAAAAGTGATGTGATAAAAATTTATCCATTGCCTCATATGCCAGTTATCAAAGATTTGGTTTCTGACTTAACTCATTTCTATGACCAATATGAGTCAATTAAACCTTGGTTACAAGCATCAGAGCCAACTTCTGGCAAAGAAAGATTACAATCCCCAGAAGATCGTGAAAAATTAGACGGTTTATATGAATGTATTTTGTGCGCTTGCTGCTCAACCTCTTGCCCTAGCTATTGGTGGAACGGCGACAAATATTTAGGCCCAGCAACTTTATTACAAGCATATCGTTTTATTGCCGATTCTAGAGATGAAGCGACCGATGAAAGATTGGATGCGCTTGAAGATCCATTCAAACTTTATCGTTGTCACACAATTATGAACTGCACCAACACTTGCCCGAAAGGTTTAAACCCTGCGAAGGCGATTGGTAGTATCAAGCAAATGATTGCTGATCGAAAAGCTTAATAACAAATCTTATCTAATTTATGCCATATTTTACTGACCCAATAAGTAAAAAAGAAATTGAAATTCCACCAACAATTTCTTTTAGCGCAAATTCTGATCCAAAAATCTTAACATTTTTAGAACCAAAAACCAAAGGCGGTGCTGTTGGAGGAGTTTATCAAGGTGAGAATAACAAAAAATATATAATCAAATTCAGCGCTGATAGTCCTTATAGTGGTCCTTATAAGGAAACTTTATTTAATGATTTAGCCAGAATTTGTTTTGGCAGCGATTCCGTGGCAGAAGAAACCCTGATTGGTTACGGTAGATTTGGCGATAATCAAAATGTCCCATGTATAATTTCCAGCATAATTCCCGATTATAAAGATATTGCTAACTTTGGTGAGAACACGCCGGAAGGGGTAGGCAAGAAAAAAATACACGCTCAAAAATTTCATAGTTTTTATGTTTGGTGTGCCTTAGTTGGTTATGATGATTTAAACGAAGGTAATTTTGGCCTATGTGGAGAAGGTAAAACTCCGGCATTAATTGATTGGGGTTTTCATCCTAATTTTCTTCATTCTGAACAAAGAGATCATCAAAGTATTGTTTTTAACTTAGTATCACTGGTTTCGCACTATGCGCCAGCTATGATGCAATTGGTTAGAAGAAGATATTTTGGTTATGATCAATTATTAAACCCGCTCGATAAATCAGATCCGGAAAAACCGCAGGAAATTAGTTATTATTCAATACTTGCCGGAGTAAAAAATATCATTGATAAACAAGATGCTATTTTTGAGGAAATTCAAAAATTACAAGAAAGATTAAAAGATGAGCCAATTCCTGATGAACAAAAAGAAGAGCTAGGAAAATTTTTAAATAATTTTCAAATGATGCTTCAAGAAAGAATTGATTGGATGCAAGCTAATTTTTTTAGCGACATAAAATTGATGGGAGAGAAACGGCAGGAATTTACTGATCTTAAATGGCGAAAAACACCAAAGTTTCGTGAGCTTGTAGAGCAAGAATCTGTAAGCTCCAAACAATATGCAGCCAAAGCTTATCAGCAAAATTTGGAAGATTTATGTGCCGTAGTTGGTTGTAAAAATGAGCAAGAACTTTTGGATAAAACTTTAGATGAAGAGGAAAAATTAAAATTAAAAAATTTTATTAATGATCGAGATAAGTCACTGGATAAAAAATTTGTTCTCCATCACGCAGTTATGAATAATGATGTTGGGATGGTAAAATGGCTTTTCGATAATGATTTAGCCAATATCAATCAAATCTATTCGAGCAGAAAACACAACTATCACAATTTCAGATTAACCCCATTAAATATGGCAATTGGCATTGCTTGCGATAAGATGGTTTATAGCCCAGATAAAAATTCTTATGAGGAAATGATTGATGTTTTAAGAGGGGAATTCTTTAAAAAAAATGGCCAAAATTTTAATAAAGATGCAA
Organism: Pseudomonadota bacterium; assembly: GCA_040386195.1. Taxonomy (GTDB): domain Bacteria; phylum Pseudomonadota; class Alphaproteobacteria; order Rickettsiales; family UBA1997; genus JAJTCH01. The sequence continues at coordinate 22,943 of JAZKFV010000021.1, forward strand.
AATATGATGGTGATCAATTATCAATAGAACTTACATTTCTTGGTAATTACAGATATAAATTAGCAAGATCTGAAATAGAAAATCAGGCGGCAACAATTATTAAAAAAGCAGTTAAACAAAAATTACAAGAGAATACAAAACAGCTATGACAGATAAAAAAATTCTCTTTATTGGCTGCGGCAAAATGGGTTCGGCGATGATTAAAAATCTGCTGAATAATGGTTTTGAATATCCGCAACTTACTATTTTAAAACCAAGCAAAAAAAATCAAATTGTTGGCATAAAATATGTTTCTTCTTATGAGCAACTTCCTAAAAATTATCAAGCCGATATTGTGGTTTTAGCTTTCAAACCACAGGCGGCGAAGGAAATTTTGTATGAATTTGCCAAAGGAAATATGGGTCACAAAATAATCAATTCCAAAACAATTATTGTTTCTATTTTAACTGGCAAACAAACCAAATTCTTTGAAGAAATTTTAGGTGAAAAAACTAAAGTGATTCGTTTAATGCCAAATATGCCAACCCTTATCAATCAAGGGATTTTTGGCTATTACGCTAATTCTAATATCAAAAAATCTGAACTTAAATCATTGAGTAATTTTCTAAACGCAATTGGGCAAAATATTGCGGTTGATGAAGAAAATTTAATTGATTCTGTCACCGCAGTTTCCGGCAGCGGCCCGGCTTATTTATTCTTGTTTATTAAGCTGATGATTGAAGCTGGAATTGATTTGGGGTTGGATAAAAAATCTGCTGAAAAATTAGTTAAACAAACTATTTATGGCAGCGCCAAAATGGCGCTTCATTCCAATGAAGATTTAGAAACTTTAATTGAGTCGGTGACCAGCAAAGGCGGGACTACTCAGGCAGCTTTAGATGTTTTGCATAAAAATAATCAATTCAAAAAAATTATTTTTGATACGGTCAAAGCAGCCAATAAAAAATCTTTAGATTTATCTAAATAAAACAACAAACTAAATCTTTTCTAATAGCAACTTGATCATTTTATTTTGATTGGAGTTGATATCAGATAATCATCAATTCCCTTATTAAAATTATAAACGAATTCTAAAGAGCTGGTGGCGCTAATCAACCCTTGCTTAGTTTTGATCTTGCTCAAATAAAATAGGGCGTTGAGCGCTTGTCGATTAATGTTTTTAAATAAATCAATATTTTCAAAAATCTTATCTTCAGAAATGTTAAAAATTTCTGACATAATTTGACATAGTTCTGAATCGGCATATTTAGGAGAGTTTGATTCTCTTTTTTTGGGTCGCAACTTTAAGTGGTCATTAAAGTTGCCAAGGGCTTTTTTTGTGGTGGCTTCAAAATTAGGTTTGTTTCGTGGTGTCATTATATATAATGTTTTGAGCTATTTTGTGGTGTGTCATTAATGATTGTCGGTTAATTTAATCTAAAAAAATTTCGTCGCAATTTCAATTTAGTAGAATTTGAACAAAAAAAATTCTACTGTAGGTTGAAATTTGATGAATTTAAGTTACAGAAAACAGAGCTTAAGCTGGGCAGAGGTTAAATCGCAGAAAAGCAGTGGCTATTTTTTAGCTTTACGCTTGCTTGACTTGGTTTGTGAGTTGGAAATGAAAATGGAGAGGAAGAGAATAGCTGCTATGCAAAAATAGCAAAAACACAATCAAAATTAATCTAATTTTTTAGTAAAAGATTTTTTAATAAAAATTAGCGCAATCAACAATCCAATAAAAATCAAAGGTAAGGATAATATTTGTCCCATAGTAACTTTTTCAAATAAAAAACCAATTTGACCATCAGGTTCACGAAACTGCTCAACAAAGATTCTGGCGCAACCATAAAGCATTAAAAATAATCCTGATAAAATTCCAGGCCTATCTTTTATTTTAGTAAATTTTGCCAGGCAAAACAAAATAATAAACAATAACAAACCTTCCAAAGCGGCTTCGTAAAGCTGACTGGGATGACGAGGCAATTGACCGGCATTGGGAAATATTACTCCAAAGTTAGAGCCGGTTACTCGACCATATAATTCCATATTAATAAAATTGGCAATTCTGCCGAAGAGCAAGCCAATGGGCGTGGCGATTGCTAAAATGTCGGTTAATTCCCAAAAATTAATTTTGTATTTTTTGCAAAAGAAAAACATTGAGATAATTGCTCCGAACAATCCGCCATGAAACGACATTCCGCCATGCCAAACCGCTAGAATTTGCAGCGGATGTTGTAAATAAAAACTAAAATTATAGAACAAAACATAACCCAACCTTCCTCCGGCAATAATGCCAAGAACCGCCCAGAACATCCAATCATCCCAAGCTTCTTTGCTCATAATTGGTTTTTTGTTATTAAAAAATTTTAACAAAAACCAAGTGAACAATATTCCTAAAATGTAAGCTAAAGAATACCAGCGAATAGCTATTGAACCAATAGAGAAAATATTTGGATCAATGTTAGAAAGAGTAATTGGGAAATGCATAAATTTAATTATTGTTATCGACCTTTATATTCAGGAACATTTTGATTTTTTATCCAAACATTTTTTGGAGGCAAACCAGTTTGATAAAAAATATCAATAGGAATTCCGCCGCGCGGGTACCAATATCCGCCAATTCGCAGCCATTTTGGATTTAATAATTTTTGTAAATCTTTAGCAATTTGAATTGTGCAATCCTCATGAAAAGCGCCGTGATTGCGATAACTCACTAAATATAATTTTAGTGATTTGCTTTCAACAATGTAATTTTTAGGAATGTAATCAATAACCAAATGAGCAAAATCTGGTTGACCAGTGACAGGACAAATTGAGGTAAATTCTGGGCAGGTTAGGGTGATTACATAATCAACATCTGGGTGTGGATTATCTGCTTTTTCTAAAGTTTTTAAATTGGGGGTTGAATATTGATAATTGGTTATTTTTCCAAGCTTGGAGCCAAGTTTGGAGAGATTATTTTTTTTATTTGAAACCATGCGAATTTTTCGGTAAAATTAATTAAAACTTATAGTAATTTAAGTTGCTAAAACTTAAATTACTAGCAACTTAAAAAGTGAAATATTGATGCTCAAAAAAATATTTATTTTTCCAATTAAAATCTATCAACTGATCATTTCGCCAGCAATCGGCGGTTATCGATGTTGCCGTTTTACGCCAACTTGTTCACATTACACAATTGAAGCAATTGAAAAGTTGGGAATATTCAAAGGATTATTTTTTGCAACATTAAGAATATTAAGATGCAACCCTTGGGGCGGCAGCGGTTATGATCCGGTTCATATTAAAGACAACAAGAATAAAAGTTAAATGTATCACATTCTTTTAAGCTTCATGCTCATTGCAAGTCAGAATCAAATCAGGCAGGCAGAAAAATATCTGGAGCAACAAAAAAACCATCCCAAAAAAATTATTCAAACCACAAAAAACGATGCAAAAATAGATCTTATTGCTGAGTTAACTAAGCAAAAAGAATTAGAAGATGACGCCTTCAAGCCGGATTTAGAATCTCTTGGTCTTGACCAAATAGACAATTCCAAGCCGGTACAAAATGTTGATAAGCAGAAAAATAAAACGCCTGAAAATCTTATAGCGACAGAAAATTTGCCTGATGTTGCTATTAAAGCTGACGATTCTTCAAAAAAAGATTCTTCCCAAAAAATTAAATCATCTATCTCAGAAATTTTACCCATATCATCAACAAAAACAAAAGCTGTTAAGGCAGATGAGCAAAAGGTTCAGACTGCTCAGAAAGAGAAAATAAAAACCCAAGGTGCTGATTTGAGTGTCAAAAAAATAACAGAAAAATCAGACGCAAGTAAGGAAGTAAAAATTTCAGCAATTGCTGCAAAACCACTTGATAAAATCAAGGGATTGATTGATAAAAAATCAGAAGAAATAAAGCCTGAGCAAGTAATAATTGACCAAGAAAAGATTGAAAAAAGAAAGGCCAATCAAGTTGCTCTTGTTGAGTTAAAACAAAAACAGAAATCAAAAAAATTAGAAGATTTACGACAAAAATATTTAAGCAAAAATGAAGATAATGACGTTTATGAAGGAATAAACCGTTATCAAACAATTAGCAAAATTGTTCCTCGAGAAAAAATTCCACCCAAATTTATGAATAGCGAAGTGCCACCACCACTTTTGAATCGGTTTCGCGGTGAGGAAAATAAGCATCATCCGGTGATTATGAGTAATTCTGAGAAAGTTAATTTTATGTTTAAGGCAATCGCTGAAAATAAAATTGACGAGTTCAACTCTTTATATTCACTAGTTAAAGATCCTAATATAAAAAATTCTTTTGGAGATACGTTGCTGACTTTTGCGGTTCTGATGCGCAGGCATGATGCGGTTGCTAGCCTTTTATCCAAAGGAGCTGATCCAGATTTAGCTAATGATCTGGGTTATACGCCACTTAATATCGCAATTGAAATGGTTGATTATCAATCAGCATCAACCTTGGTTGATATGGGTGCCAAAGTTAATTTGATTGATGATTTGGGCAGAACTTATCTGATGCAATCATGCAGAGTTGGCTCTCTGCAAATTACCGATTTGTTGATCAGTAGAGGCGTCGATATTAATCTTACCGATAGAAACGGAACTACCGCTCTAGCTATCGCTTATAAACATAAGAAAGATATTATTGCTAAATACTTACTAAAATATGGCGCGAAGAGTTGGGTTAAAAAAGGTTATGAAGATAATGACACATCGATGATTGAAGATTTGTTTAATAAGTGGAAATAAACGAAATAAAAGTTTATTTTTTGATTGCTATAACTAAGATATTTTTCTAACTTCAGTCATCAAAATTTTTTACTAAAAAAGTATTAAAATTATAAAAATTGCACTCTCAATATAAAAGCAAAAATCCCAACAAAATAAAGCTTCGCAGCACTTTTTTTTATACAAAAAAAATGCTCTTGCCAAGTGCTGCACTTTTTTTATTTTTTGCAGTAATTTTTTCTAACAACATTAAAGCTCAAATTGTCAATATTATCAGTGAAGATGGCGATGGAATAGTTGGAATTACATCTTTAATGAATGCAACGATAAACGAGGATGTTCAATCGGTAAAATTTTTTGCTAAATCCGGAATTACAGCTGTAAATCAAAAAAATATCGGCGGGGCAACAGCGCTACATATCGCCGCTCGCAATGGCAATGTGCAGATCGCTGAAATTCTTATTGAAAATGGTGCCAACGTTAATGTCGCTGATAATGAGGGCTGGACACCATTAATGCGCGCAGCATTGAATAAAAATTCAGAGTTAATAAAAATATTTCTAAACGCCGGAGCTAACGCTAGAAAAATGAATTCGCTTGGAGAAACAGCAATAATCCACGCCACTTCTTCAGGTTGTTTAGATTGTTTGGAGCAACTATTTTCTAGATATAATTTTGTAGAAAATACTGACGTAGATACGCTTAAAAAACAGCTTGAGTTAGCAATTATTATTGCTAACAATAAAAATAATACTGAAATTGAAGCGCTGATCCGAGAATATATGGGTGGAGAGGTTATCAAAAACAAAATATATAATTTTGCTACTCAAGGCAATAATTCAGAAATGCCAGTTATGGTCAATGACAACATTGATAATGACGGCGTTGTCATAGTTAGATCATTAGACGGTAAAAATACCTCTTACAAATTCAATAAATTAGCCACAGAAAAAAGAAGTGTGGTTGATAATCAAAATAAAAAACCGATATATAAATTCTTAGCAAAAAAAGATCAGATCATACCGCCACAGAACAATGAAATTAGAGACTCAAGCAACATACCAACAGCCGCAGCTACCACTTCCAAACTAGAAAACAGCAAGAGTTTTATTTTTAAAGGTAATAAAAAGTTTTATACACCTTTCATATCCACGACCGAACCAGAGTCCACTAAAGTTATTCAGGAAAACGTTGGTAATGGTGGGTCTTCTAAGAATTTCATAGATGATCAGAAGATGAAAAAAAATATTATCAACAACACAATCTCTCTCAGCCCTCCAACCCAGATTTCCAGTGATACCAAAGCAGAAAATAAAAAGCCAAAATATAGTTTTTTGGGTCAAAAATCGTCAGCTCCAGTAACTAAACAAAACGAATCAAACATTAAGCAAGAACCTCAAAATTTAGAATCCAAATCGAATTATCATTTTAAAATTAATTCACAAAACTCTAATATTTCAAATCAAGCTTTATCTGATAAGAAGCCTATTGATAAGGATAAAAATACTATGGATAATCAACCTCTCAATAATGGTGAGTCACAAAAAGAAATAAAATCATCAAATCAAGAAAGTCCAAATCTCCCTGCAAAAGAGGAAATAAACCAACACAATCCATCAGCAGAGTAGGCGGCTTTTGATAAAATTCGCTTGATGACGGACGCAACTTCCTTCCTACATTTTTCCTTCCTACATTTTTCTTCGCATAAAAGCTTCCAGTTCAATATTTGCAATAACAAATACAGAATCTATATTTTCTACGATTATTCACCAAAAAAGATGTAACACTGAATTGAGGGAATAATTTATTCTTCTTGCGATTCTAAAAAACTTTACGATCTAAATGGAGAATTATTATGAGGAACAGAGAACGAAATTATACGAAGCAAATCTTGTATTTTTTCAATAATTTGTTGGTTTTATTTTTTAATAAAGCCGCTTAGATAATACAACCCCTTATCTTACAGGTAGCAGTTAGGGTGCTTTTACTTTTATATAACCTTATTTTACATAATATACATTATACAATTATTAACCAAAGTTAAAAACAGAGTGGGTTTTGTGGATTTTGATTTTAAAAAAGCTTTTTAAAAACAGACCCTTCCTCTGATTTTCTAATGAAACAATTTTTTTGATCTAAATCAATCAATATAAAAAACCAGTCAGCTGTTGATTTTTATCTCTGTTCACAAATAATCTCGCGATCTTAAAAATACTAAAAATTCTTAATGAAAAACCCTATAAAAAATAACTCAAAACAATCTTCCAAAGTTACTATTATTGGTTCTGGAGCTTGGGGATTGGCGATTGCTGAGCTTTTGGCTCGCAACAATCAAAAAGTTTTTGTTTTCTCTCAATATAAGACTGAGGCAGAAAATATTAATGAGCAATATTCACACCTAACCTTCCCTATATCATCTAGCAATAATCTAAAGCTAGCCATCAAAGACAGTGATTTTATTTTTATAGTTGTTCCTTCGAACGCGGTGTTGTCGGTTTTAAAATCTCTGGCGCAAGAAAAAATTTCTCACAAAACCAGAATAATTATCTGCTCCAAAGGCATTGAAAGCAAAGGCTTGCAGCTTTTTAGTGATTGCGTTCAAAAAGAACTTCCTAAAAATAATTACGCCATATTATCTGGCCCAAACTTTGCCAGCGAAGTTACTAAACTACTACCAACCACCACCAACATTGCCTCGGAAGATAAAAAAACCGCTCTTGAAATTGTTGATCTGTTAAAAAATGATAATTTTTTGCCGATTATTTCCAGCGATGTTGTTTCAACTCAAATTTTTGGATCAATTAAAAATATTCTGGCGATTGGTTGCGGCATTATTGATGGCTTAAAATTAGGCGAAAATGCCAAGGCAGCATTGGTTTTGAAGGGAATTTTGGAAGCTAGTTTATTAATTAAAAAATTGGGCGGCAAAGCTGAAAAAAGCTTTATTTCTCCTTCTGGTTTGGGTGATTTATTTTTAACCTGCTCAAGCAAAAAATCTCGCAACAACTCTTTGGGTTGTTTGATTGGCAGCGGCAAAAATATTAAAGAAATTTTAAGTAGCGGCAAAACTTTTGAGGGCTTTCACGCTTCTAAATCAATGATCCAATTCGCCAAAAAACACCAAATTACCCTGCCCCTTTGTGAAAAAATTAATCAGATTTTACAAGGTCAATTCACTACCAAAGAGATTAAAAATATTATTTCCAACGCAATTTTATCTAATTAAAAATGATCCTTATTATCGACTTTGGCAGCCAAGTTACGCAACTAATCGCCCGCAGAATCCGTGAACTTAATGTCTATTCAGAAATCAAAAATCCGGGAATTTCTCTGGAAGAAATTAAAAAGATCAATCCTAAAGCAATCATATTTTCCGGTGGTCCAGAATCAGTTTATGAGTCAGGCGCGCCAACAATTGATGCTAAAGTTTTTGATCTGGGCTTACCAATTTTAGGAATTTGTTATGGGCAGCAACTCATATGCCACCTGCTTGGCGGCAAAGTTGAAAGTTCTCAAGAAAGAGGATTTGGCAAATCTATGCTTAAAATTAATGATGATACAGATTTGCTAAGTGGCTTAGGATCTTCAAGCCAAGTTTGGATGAGTCATGGTGATCATATCAGTAAAATTCCAGATAATTTTGAAGTTATCGCCAGCGCGGGGAGCGCGCCGTCAGCCGCCATTGCCGATCATAAAAGAAAAATCTATGGCGTGCAATTTCACCCAGAAGTTGAACATTCTTTAGATGGCAAAAAAATCTTAGAAAATTTTGTTATCAACATTGCCGGCTGTAAGCGGGATTGGACAATGGGTAATTTTATGGATGAACAAATTACTGAAATTAAAGCCAAAGTTGGTGATAAAAAAGTTATTTGCGGACTTTCTGGTGGTGTTGATTCTTCAGTTGTTGCCGCTTTAATTCATAAAGCAATTGGCAAACAACTAACTTGTATTTTTGTTGATCATGGGCTACTTAGAAAGGACGAGGGCAAACAAGTTAAAGTAGTTTTTGAAGATCACTTTGGAGTTAATTTAATTTATATCGATGCAGCAAAATTGTTTTTAGATAACCTAAAAGGAATTTCTGACCCTGAGCAAAAACGCAAAATTATCGGCAAAACTTTTATTGATATTTTTGATGCTGAAGCCGCTAAAATTAAAGACGCTGAATTTTTAGCCCAAGGCACTTTATACCCCGATGTTATTGAGTCGGCGCATCCAAATAGCGGCAAAAGCCACACCATAAAATCGCATCACAATGTTGGTGGTTTGCCGGAAAATATGAAACTAAAACTTCTTGAGCCAGTGCGCACTTTGTTTAAAGACGAAGTTAGAAAATTAGGCACCGAACTTGGTCTAACTTATCAAATGATCTCCCGCCATCCCTTCCCTGGCCCGGGTTTAGCAATTAGAATTCCCGGCGAAATTACCGAAGAAAAAATCAAAATCCTCCAAGAAGCCGACGCAATTTATTTAGACGAAATCAGAAAATTCGGCCTCTACGATAAAATCTGGCAAGCCTTCTGCGTTCTACTTCCAGTAAAAACCGTCGGCGTTATGGGCGACGGCCGAACCTACGAATATGTTTTAGCTCTCAGAGCCGTAACCTCCACCGACGGAATGACCGCTGATATTTATCCATTTTCATATGAATTTTTAACTTCAGCCACCAACCGCATCATTGGCGAAGTACGCGGCATCAATCGGGTGGTTTATGACGTCACCTCCAAACCGCCGGGAACAATTGAGTGGGAATAAAAATGAACAACAATAAGCGGACAATCGGAATAGATATCACAGGTGATGATAATAAAATCACCGATAATGAATTTATTAATCTTGATATTGGCATCAGAAGTAAAGGCGCTAATACAATTGCTTCTGGAAATAAATTTTCTAAAACCAAAAACAGCAAAATAACAAAAGATAGGTGGCATCAAAAATGGTGGGGTCAAATAGCTACAGGATTAATTATTAGTTATATTATTTATTATTTTGGGTGGAATTAGGATATGCCCATGTTTTTTGAAATTATTATAATTGGTTTAATTCTAAGTGCCGATTCTTTTTCAGCTGCTGTAGCGATGGGAACGAGGAAATTTTCTGGGAAGGATGCTTTAAAATTTGCTTTTACTTCTGGCATTGCCGAAGGTTTGGTGGCTTTGTTTGGGGCTTTTGCTGGTGGTTATTTGGTTAAGAAATTTTCGGCGATAGATCATTGGGTTGCATTTGGGTTGTTGATGGCGGTGGCGATTCATATGGCTTATGAAGGAATTGTTGATTTGGTAAGTAAGAATAAAAAAGCAGAGCAAGTTGATTTTCATAGTTTTTTTAAAATTTTAATTGTCTCTTTGGCAACCAGCCTTGATGCTTTTGGAGTTGGAATTGGTTTGGGTGTTGCTGAAAAACCAATTGCGCTTTATATAATTTCAATTGCATTTTGGGCTTTTGCAGCAACTATTGCGGGGCTTTATTTGGCAAAAAAACTATCGGATAAATTTGGCTCAATTGTCACTTTATTTGGGGCAATTGTGTTGGCAATTATAGCATTTGAAATGTTAAAGATTTAATCTAAATTCCTTTTAAAAAATTTATAAAATTTATGACACAATTCACTCTTCCTTATAATTCACCAATTAATAAAGATAAAAAAATCGCTTATATCAATGCGCGGATAATTGATCCGCAAACCAAGTTTGATAAGGTTGGGCAGCTTTTGACTATTGGAGATAAAATTGCTGATTTTGGGGAGAATATCCAATTGCCGCAAGATGCTGAAATTGTTGATTGCAAAGGCAATGTGCTTTGCCCGGGGTTGATTGATATTCAGGTGCATTTTAGAGAGCCGGGGCAAACTCATAAGGAAGATTTGGCTTCGGGCAGTAAATCTGCGGTTGCGGGCGGAATCACAACTGTTGTTTGCCAACCAAATACTGCTCCGGTTTTGGATTCAGTGATGACTTTGGAATATTTACGCCTCAAAGCTAAAGAAACTGCTTACTGCAACATTCGCGCTTATGCGGCGATTACTAAAGGAATGAAAGGTGAAGAAATTTCTGATATGCATAGTTTGAAAGAGGCTGGCGCGGTTGGGTTCACGGATGATGGTTTGCCGGTGATGAATGCTAATGTGATGCGTCGGGCGATGGAATATGCTAAGAATTTGAATGTGCCAGTGGCGCAGCATGCCGAAGATTTAAATTTAACTAATAAAGGTTGCATCAATGAAGGCGCAGTTTCATTGGAATTAGGCGTGCGTGGCATTCCAAATATTTCTGAATCAGTAATTGTTGAGCGCGATTTAGCTATATTGGAAGCGGTTGGTGGGCATTATCATTTGTTGCATTGTTCAACCAAAGAAGCTTTGGATGCGATTAGAAGAGCTAAAGCTAAAGGCTTGAAAGCCACAGCAGAAGTTTCTCCGCATCATTTCACATTAAACGATCAAGCAGTTTTACAGCATGGCACTAACGCTAAAATGAATCCACCACTGCGCAGTGAAGAAGATCGCTTGGCGTTAATTGAAGGTTTGAAAGATGGAACCATCGACGCCATCGCCACTGACCACGCTCCACACGATATAACTTCTAAAAATAAACCATTAGAAGAAGCGACATTTGGAATTGTTGGGGTGGAAACAATGTTGCCTTTGTCTCTAGCCTTATATCACAACGGCTCCCTGCCCTTGATTGATTTGCTGGCAACGATGACTTACAAAGCCGCAGATATAATTCATTTTGATGGCGGCAGAATTGCCAAAGGCGCGCAGGCGGATTTAGTATTGATAGATTTAAACCAGGAATGGAAAATTGAGCCGGAAAAATTTTACAGCAAGTCCAAAAACTCTCCTTTTGTTAATACCAAAGTGAAAGGTCGAGCCGTTAAAACCGTTGTTGGCGGCGTTATAGTTTATCAAATCTAAATTCTTAATATGCATCTTCCCAAAATATTATCTAATCACTCGGCTCAACGTTTGTCGTCTTATAAAAGAACACCAATAATGATCGGCATAATTGTGGCGCTAGGCATTGTTTATGGCGACATCGGAACTTCACCGCTTTATGTGATGAAGGCAATTATTGCCGATAAAGTTATCAGCGAGCTTTTGATTTTGGGTAGTTTGTCTTGCATTTTTTGGACATTAACTTTGCAGACCACTTTAAAATATGTAGTCATCATTCTAAGAGCGGATCGTAAGGGTCAAGGTGGTCTTTTAGCTTTATATTCTCTGATTAAAAAAGGTAAAAATTGGTGGCTAGTTTTCTTCGCCATTACCGGAACCTCAATGCTTTTGGCTGACGGATTAATAACGCCAGCAATCTCGGTTTCATCTGCGGTTGAAGGTTTGCGCATTATTCATCCAGAAATAAATACCCTACCAATTGTTATCACAATTTTATTTGTTTTATTCGCAGTTCAGCGTCTTGGAACCAATATCGTTGGTGGTTTTTTTGGCATATTAGTTTTGATTTGGTTTTCAATGATTGGCGGTTTTGGAATTAATAGTATTTTGAGCGATCCAACCATTTTCAAAGCAATCAATCCAATCTATGCTTATCAACTTTTAACTCATTATCCACAAGGCTTCTGGCTTTTGGGCGCAGTATTTTTATGTACCACCGGCGCCGAAGCTTTATATTCTGATTTGGGACATTGTGATCGCAAGAGCATTCGTATTGGATGGAGTTTTGTTAAAACCGCTTTGTTACTCAACTATTTTGGTCAAGGAGCGTGGTTATTATCAGGCTCTAGTGGCATCGTTCTTGATCGTGAGATTAATCCATTTTATTCAATAATTCCTGATTGGTTTTTATTGCCCAGCATTGCCATTGCAACAGCGGCAACAGTTATCGCCAGCCAAGCTCTGATTAGCGGTTCTTTCACTTTAATCAACGAAGCCGCCCGATTAAATTTATGGCCAAAGCTTAGAACTCAATATCCAACCGACCAAAGAGGGCAAATTTTTATGCCATTAATTAATTGGTTTTTGTGTTTTGGTTGTATTGGCGTCACTTTATATTTTGGGGAATCTTCTAATATGGAGGCAGCTTATGGATTGGCAGTTGTTGCCACCATGATTTGCACCACCTGTCTTTTTATCGCTTATTTAAGTTGTCGCAAAGTTTCCAAACTCATCATCTATCCCTTCGCGGCAATATATTTAACAATTGAAGGCGGATTTTTAATCGCCAATTTGGCAAAATTTGTTCATGGTGGCTGGATAGTTTTAATAGTAGGAATGCTCCTTTTCTTTATAATGTGGACTTGGTATCAAGCCAAAATCTTTAAAAGAAGACACACCAAATTCACCGATTTTAACGAGGTTTTGCCATTATTAGTTGATTTGAGTAACGACAACACAATTCCTAAAGTTGCCACTCATTTAGTTTATATGACCTCATCAGATTCTGCCGATGAAATTGAAACTAAAATTATGTATTCCCTTCTCGAGCGCCAACCCAAAAGGGCTGATATGTATTGGTTTGTCCACATTGAAATTGTTGATGATCCTTATCTTTATGATTACAAAGTCAATATTCTAGCACCTAAAGACGCAGTTAGAATTGACTTCAGGCTTGGTTTTAGAGTTGAGCCGAGAATTCAATTATTCTTCAGCAAAATCTTGGAAGAGCTGGTTAAAAACGGCGAGATTAATGTGGTTAATCACTACGAATATAAAAAACGTCAAAATGTTTTTGGTGATGTAAGTTTCGTATTCTTGAAAAAATTTATCGCCAATTATCATTATCTGCCTTTCCACCAAAGATTTGTGATTAGCGCTTATTATTTAATCAATCGCATTGCCGTTTCTGAAGATAGTGCTTTTGGTATCGACGATCCAGATTCTATCATCATCGAGAAGGTTCCAATTATTTTTAAAGCACCAGCTGGCGATATTAATTTGCACCGGGTTTTTGATTAAAATTTTTCTAAAAAATACTTTACTTATCGAGAATCACAACTATGATTCTCGCTGGTTTTTTGTGCCTCTGTGGCGGAATTGGTAGACGCGATAGACTCAAAATCTATTATCCCTCGGGATGTGTCCGTTCAAGTCGGATCGGAGGTACCATATATTTTCTACCACTCACCTTTCGCTATTACCAAATATGGATCTGATAGCAATTTTCAAAGCAGCTTTACTTGGAATTATTGAAGGTCTAACCGAATTTATTCCCGTCTCTTCCACCGCCCATCTTCTTTTATCAGCAAAATTTATTGATTTTTCTTATATCAAAAATGATGTTTTTGAAATCGTCATTCAACTTGGCGCAATCTTAGCGGTTGTTGTGTTTTATCATAAAAAAATTACTCAACTAGTTTTAGGAATTTTCACCCAAAAATCTTCACAAAATTTTTCTTTAAATATCTTAATCGCCTTTTTACCCGCCGCTATTTTTGGTTTTTGTTTCCACAAAATCATCAAATTGCTATTTTTCAATCCGCTATCAATCGCCATAACTCTAATCACCGGCGGAATAGCTATTCTATTAGTTGAAAGACTCAATATAAAACCTCAATATTTAGAAGTTGAAAAATTATCCAAATGGCAATCTTTAAAAATTGGTTTATTTCAAATTTTGGCAATGATGCCCGGAGTTTCAAGATCGGGGGCAACAATTATTGGCGGATTACTTCTAAAATTAGATCGCAAAACCGCTACTGAATTTTCTTTTTTTCTTTCCATTCCCACCATTTTCGCCGCTTCAATATTCGACTTTTATAAAAATTATCAATCGTTGGACAATTCCAAATTAGGATTATTAGCAATTGGCTTTATCACTTCCTTTTTCTCCGCTTTGATTGTTATCAAATGGTTCATAAATTTTGTCAGCCACCACAATTTTTCCGTCTTCGCCTACTACAGAATATTGCTCGGCAGCATAATCATTTACGCCATCATTTAATATGATCGAAGTTAAAAAATACGATTCTCAAGGACAAGAGCTGGCAATTCGTTTTGGTCTGGGCGGCATTAAGGCAGTTGGCGTGGGAATGGTTGAGGAGATGATTAAAAACCGCCAGCAAAATGGTGGCTTTCAAGATATTTATGATTTTGCCAGCAAAGCCGGTTCCAAAGCAATTAACAAAAAAGCGCTGGAAGCTTTGGCAAAATCTGGCGCTTTTGACAATATTCATCAAGGCCGCAACCAAATTGTTGAGTCAGTAGAAACCATTTGCAAATACGCCGCCGCCAAAGAAGAGGAAAAAAACAGCAACCAAATGAGTCTTTTTGGCGCCTCACAAATCATTGAAGAAAAACCCGCTTTAAAACAAGTTGCAGATTGGGAAGCGGATAAAAAATTGCAGGAGGAATTTAAGGCTTTTGGCTTTTTTTTGAACGAACATCCAATTGATAATTTCTTAGAGGCGCTTGGCAAAAGAGGAGTTATTTCATCTGAAAATATAGAAGAATTAAATGATGGAAATATTGTCAAATTAGCCGGCGTTGTAGCTTATAGCAAACATAAATCCGGCCCTAAAGGTCGCTACGCTTATCTAACTTTATCCGACCCATTTGGAATATATGAAACAGCAATTTTTGATGAGGGTTTAATTACCATTCATCGCGATGCAATGAGTGACGGCAACAGTTTGGTGGTTGAATGTTTAATTAGAAAAGACCAAGGCGGATCAAGATTGTTGGTAAAATCAATTGAAAAATTGGAAGATTTTATCAAACATAATCACCCTAAAAAAGAAATTTATAAAGACATTAAACAGCAAGAAAAACGCGGTGAGTTTGATTGGAAAAAACGCAATAAAGAAAAGAGCGACGCAAAAGGTGATTCAGTAGTTCAAGATCTGGAATATAGAAGAAGAATTGACGGGCTAAAAAACAAAAAAATTATCGATCAAATCGAAATTAAAATCAAAGATCGCCACAGCGTTTTGCAACTTAAAAGCTTTTTATCACAAAGATTAGCTCCGGAAGATTTTGAAAAATTCAGTAAGGTGTATTTTTTAATCGCAGGTGACGACGAAAATCTAGTCAAAATTGCAGTTGAAGGTAAATATTTGCTCGATGAAAACGATCTAAATAAAATCCAAAATTTAGTTCGCTAATTCTACCTTAGAAAAGTCAAAAACTTGACCAAACAAATCTTTAATTCTCGCTAAAATCGTCAGCCTATTAATTCTCAAACTGGCGTTATCACAATTCACTTCCACATTATCAAAAAAACCTTTTATCGGCAATTCCAAATCTGATAAAGCCAGCAATGCTGCGGATAAATCATTATGTTTTAAATCTTTTTTAACCAACTTATTTACAATCCTAACTTTTTTATAGAGCAATCTTTCATATTTTGTTTTCAGCGCAATCAAAGAAATTTTGCCATCATATTTTTTACCATCTTTTTTTTCTTCAATCGCCACAATGTTTGAAGCTCTTTTATAAAGCTCAATTATTTTTAAATTAGCCGCATCACCAATAAATTGATTGATAAAAATTGCCTTCTGAGAAATTGCTAATAAATCACATTTTTTATTATTTTTATCTTTCAAAACCTCTTCAAAAACCTGATTAACTATATCTGATCGGAGCACAAATTGATCTTTCAAATACACTTTATTTCTCTCAATAAAAAATTGAATAATTTCTACCGATAATTTTGTTTTAATTTCTTTAATTTCAGCATTATTTTTATCCGGACAAATCGTCTTCAAAGCCTTAGATGGAAAAGTGTTAAGCGCCTGATCGACTACAATTTTTAACGGCAAAGAAATTTTACTCTCAAAAATAATTTTGATAATTCCAAGTGCCGCCCTTCTAAGTGCGAATGGATCTTTTGAGGCAGTTGGTTTTTCATCAGCTAAAAACAAACTGCAAATATTATCAACCTTATCCGAAATCGCCGCAACAATGCCCAAAGGCGTTTGTGGCAATTCGCTATTTTGTCCGGTTGGTAAATATTGTTCGGCAATTGCCACCGAAATTTCTTCTGGCTCGCCTTGAATTTTAGCATAATATTTTCCAACCACACCTTGCAATTCAGTTAATTCGGCAACAGTTTTAGTAGTTAAATCATTTTTGGATAAATCCGCTAGCCTTTCTGCCATTGATAATTTGGCATCCGCAACCCAAATGACAATAAATTTATTAAGAATTTCCAAACGCTTTACCTTGTCATAAAGCGAACCGAGTTTTTTGTGGAAAATAATATTTTTCAGTAACTCCACTCGAGATTTGAAAGGAATTTTTAAATCTTCTTCAATATAAAACTTAGCGTCAGAAAGTCTGGCGCGAACAACTTTTTCATTATCAGCAATGATCTTGCCGATATTGAATTCATTGGTTTTAACGTTGCTAACAAAAATAAAATTTAATGAATTTTTATTCTTAAATAAAATTGCTTTTTGATGAAGTTTAATAGTTAACTCCAAAACTTCTTCCGGCAAATCTTTAAATTGATCATCAATCTTACCAATCAAAACTTGCGGATATTCCACTAAACCAGTGATTTCATCGATTAATTTAGAGTTTTTTTCTACCGAATCAGGATCAATTTTTTTGATTTCATCAACAATAATTTCTCTTCTTTTTGCCCAATCTAAAATAACAAAACTTTCTTCTAGCTGATTTTTATAATCAATAAAATCAAGGATTTGCAAAGGTTTTTTGCCAGCAAGCAAATGACCAAAAGTTTGATTATTAGATTTCAAATTAGCAAATTCAAAGCTCAAAACTTTGCCATTAAAAATTGCCAAAATATTTCGAATTGGTCGCACCCAATTTGATTGTTTTTTTAGATCAATTAAATCCATTGATTTGATCCAAGTTCCTGACATTTTTTGCAGAATAATGTGCAGATTTTTTTCTAAAATTTCAGCAGTGTTAATTTTTATTTCCGGCTGTTTATAAAAATAATATTCGCCATTATCACGAGTAATTTTTTCTAAATCATTAATATCAGAAACGCCGACAGATTTTATAAAGCCTTGAATTGCCCCAGCTGGCGCATCAATTTTCGGACCCATTTTATTTGCCGCTGGGCTGATTTGCTCTATATCCAAATTTTGCACTAACAAAACTAATCTTCTTGGCGTGATAAAAGTTTTTAAATTTTCTTCAGCAAATTTAATATTTTGCTTAATAAAAAATTCGGCAAAAATTTTCCGAAAATCATCCACCGCCTTTTGCTGCATACGCGCAGGAATTTCTTCACTATAAATCTCAATTAATAATTCTTTTTCCCTTGGCATTTTATATTTTGGTTGAAATTGCAATTGCCATTTTGCTGGCATTTTTGATGATAAAACTAAGTGGTTTATAAATTGTTAAATCTTCGGCGTGATGCGCCAAACCTATGTCGCGATGCTCCAACTCTTCTTGTCTAAATTGTTCAATTTTTTCTTTTAATTCTGCGTCAGCTTCTAGATTATTCAGCTGCTCTTGATAATGCTCGTCAATCACCTCTTCTACCGCAACCGTACAAGCCATCGCCGCCTTTTTGCCCATTGCCGCAGTTATAAAACCCAAAGCAAAACCAGCAACTTGCCAAAGTGGTTGCATCAAGGTTGGACGCACTTTTTGCTCAACCATTTTCTGATTAAAATAATTAAAATGAACCTCTTCTTGCTCTTGCATATGTTCAATCAAATCAACGGTTGGTTGATCTTTTTTAAATTTAAAAACTGCCAGCTGCCCTTTATAAATCTGCTTCGCACCATATTCTCCGGCGTGATTAACGCGGATTGCTTGGTGAAGTTTTTGTTCTTGAGTTTGGTCGTTTAAATTTTTCATTTATTTGCTAATTTAGCTGTCATCCTGAACGAAGTGAAGGATCTCTCTATGTTGGATGAGATCCTTCACTTCGTTCAGGATGACAAACATCGCTAATGCGCTAAAAATTTTTCCACCTCTAAAGCCGCCATACAACCAGTTCCAGCCGCAGTCACAGCTTGGCGATAGATTTTATCTTGCACATCACCAGCAGCGTAAATTCCTTTTAAACTAGTTTGAGTTGTGCCAGCTTTAGTGATTATATAGCCTTCCAAATCAAGCTCTAAGCCGGTTTGTTTAAATAAATCAGTATTTGGTTTATGACCAATGGCAATGAAAATTCCGTCAATTTTCATTTCTTTCAAAGAGCCATTAACTGAATTTTTTAAGATCGCGCCGGTAACATTATTGGGATTTTCAGTGCCAGTAACCTCCTGCAATTGATGATTCCAAATCACTTCAATTTTGGGATTTTTAAATAAACGATCTTGCAAAATTTTCTCCGCTTTAAATTTATCTTTTCTATGCACAATATAAACTTTGCTGCAATGATTAGTTAAATATAAAGCCTCTTCAACCGCGCTATTGCCGCCACCAACCACAATCACTTCTTTGTTTTTGAAGAAAAATCCATCACAAGTAGCGCAGCCTGAAACACCAAAACCTTGATATTTTTTTTCCGATTCTAAGCCCAACCATTTTGCTTGCGCGCCGGTGCAAATAATCACTGAATCAGCTTCGTAAATATCATCAGATTCACCAATTAATTTGAATGGGCGATTAGAAAAATCGACTTCTTTAATGTGATCATAAATCACTTTTGTGCCCACATGTTCAGCTTGTGCATTCATTTGCTCCATCAGCCACGGGCCTTGAATGGCAGTTGCAAATCCGGGATAATTTTCAACATCAGTAGTGATTGTTAATTGTCCTCCAGGTTGAATGCCGTTAATTACGATTGGTTCTAAATTGGCACGAGCCGCATAAATTGCAGCACTAAGCCCAGCTGGGCCTGATCCTAAAATAATTACTTTTGTTTTATGTGTTGTCATATTTTTTAATTATTAATTTTTTAACTAAACCATTTTTCTAGCATCAAGAATTTCTTCCCAATCCGAAATTTTAATTTTCCCCTCACCGCCCTGCTCGTTTAAAAAGCCTAATTCCAAAGCTGCTGATTTTAAAGTGCCACCAGTTTTGTGAGCGTGTTTGGCAATTTTTGCAGCGTTGTCGTAGCCGATATATGGATTAAGCGCAGTGACTAACATCAAAGATTGTTCAAGCAATTGTTTGATGCGCGCCTCATTAGCTTCTATTCCAACTAAACAATTATCAATAAAGCTGTTAATGCCATCAGAAAGCAAATTGATTGACTCCACAACATTACGAATAATCATCGGACGAAACACATTCAACTCAAAATGCCCTTGCATTCCACCAGTTGTAACTGCCACATTATTGCCAATCACTTGGCAAGCAATCATAGTTAAGGCTTCACATTGCGTTGGATTAACTTTTCCAGGCATAATTGAAGATCCGGGTTCGTTTTCAGGAAGAGAAATTTCTCCTAAACCAGAACGCGGACCAGAGGCTAGAAAGCGAATGTCGTTGGCAATTTTCATTGTGGCTGCGGCTAGGCTGTTAAAGGAGCCGGAGAGTTGCACCAAATCATCATTACATCCCAAAGCGGTAAATTTATTGGGATGAGTGTGAAATAATCCGTCAGTTTCTTGAAGGGCGATTCTAAAAAAGCTACTTTCTTTAATTTTAAACATTCCATTCTCAGCGCGAACTCTGGCAAAATCTAATTCGCCAAGTTTGTTATATAAATTTTTAATACCACTAACAACGCTTACTTGCTGAGCAAATTCTTCAGCAAATTTTGGATGGCAATTGAGTCCCGTTCCAACCGCAGTGCCGCCTTGCGCCAAAAAATGAACTTGCAAAAGACTTTGAGAAATATTCAACATTGCATTAGAAATTTGCACTTTATAAGCGCCAAATTCTTGTCCTAAAGTGACTGGTGTTGCATCTTGCGTGTGAGTTCTACCAATTTTTACAATCGCTTTAAACTCATTTTCTTTTTTGGCTAATTCATTATTAAATCTTGCTAATGTTGGTAAAAGTTTTTCATAAACCGCTAGAACAGATGCAATGTTCATCGCCGTTGGAAAAGTGTCATTAGAACTTTGCCCTAAATTACAATGATCGTTAGGATGAACCGGCGATTTTCCGCCTTTGGCGCCAGTTGCCTTTTCATTGGCAACTGAAGCGATAACTTCATTAACATTCATATTAGTTTGCGTGCCCGAGCCAGTTTGCCAGACAACTAATGGAAAATGGTGAGCGTAGAAATTTTTAAAATCCGCTAAAATAAAATCAACCGCGTCAGCAATTTTATCAGCAATATCGGCGGAGAATTTTTTGAATTCAGTTGAAGACGGATCTTGCTTCATTAATTCTTTATTAGTCAGTGCCGCAGCTTTCTTGATATAAAGCATTGCACGAATAACTTCTTTGGGCATTTTGTGTCCAGCATTGTCAGTGCAAATTGGAAAGTTCTGAACTGAACGCTGAGTTTGCGCGCCGTAATAAGCATCAGCTGGCACTTGAATTTCTCCGAATGAATCGGTTTCAATGCGGAAGTTTTTTGTATTTGAAGTCATAATTAATTGATAATTTAAAGTGATAAAACAAAGTTAATTCTTTTAGAAATTTCATCTTTCCCTAAAATTTCTACTACATCAAAAACCCCACCAGCTGAAGCTGAAGAGAAGGTTAAGGCAATTCTGAGTGCTGGTCCAAAATCTTTTATTTTTAAATTTTTAGCAGCAGCAAAATTATTAAACGCATCTTTAATTCCGTCGTGATTCCAATTTTCAATTGCACTTAAAACTGCTTTTAATTCCATCAATAAATCGGTTTTGCTTTTGATAATTTCTAAATCTTTTTCATCTAAATTTTTGGTGAAGCCATCAGCATAAACCATTGCCGGCTCAATTAAATCGCTAATTTTTATAGCTCGTTCTTTGATAAATTTTAAAGCACGAATAATTTTTACTTTGTCATCCTGAGTGTAGCGAAGGATCTCAGTATGTTGGGCGAGATCCTTCGCTTTGCTCAGGATGACAGCCAACAATTCTTCTTCGGATTTTTCTTTAATGTAATGTTTATTCAAATTATCCAACTTAGCAAAATCAAACCGCGCCGGGCTTTTGCCAACATTCTCTAAACCAAACCACTCAATTGCCTGAGCATCAGAAATAATTTCTTCATTGCCGTGCGACCAACCTAATCTTAATAAATAATTTCGCAGCGCTTCCGGCAAATAACCCATTTCTTGATATTCCATCACCGAAGTTGCGCCGTGGCGTTTGGACATTTTGGTGCCATCGCTTCCGTAGATTAAAGGAATGTGAGCGAACTGGGGAACATTCCAATTCATTGCTTGATAAATAATTTTTTGGCGGAAAGCATTGGTTAAATGATCGTCGCCTCTAATGATGTGAGAAATATTCATATCGTGATCGTCAACCACAACAGCCAACATATAAGTTGGCGTGCCGTCGGAGCGCAGCATTACCAAATCATCTAACTCAGAATTTGCAACTCTCACCTCGCCTTGCACTAGGTCTTTAATCACAGTTTCACCATCAATTGGTGCTTTGATTCTGATTACTGGTTTTACTAAGCTGGTTTGTGATTGTGATTTATTTCTCCACTCACTTTTAAAACGAAAAACAGTATTATCTCCTTTGGCTTTTTTTTCTGCTGCCGCGCGCATTTCTTCCAATTCTTCAGCAGAAGTATAACAATAATAAGCCTGATCTTTTTCTAATAATTCCAACGCAACTTTTTTGTGGCGCTCAAGATTTTTTGATTGCAAAACAATTTCATCATCATGTTTTAACCCAAGCCATGAAAGCCCATCAACTATAGCTTGAACCGCTTCATCAGTTGATCTTTTTTGATCGGTATCTTCGATTCTTAAAAGAAATTTTCCACCATTATGTTTGGCAAAGAGATAATTAAATAATGCAGTTCTTGCGCCGCCAATATGCAAAAATCCAGTTGGTGAGGGAGCAAAACGAGTGATGATTGTCATTAATAATTTGTTTATTTTTTTTGGATCACAACAATTCACTAAAGCAAATTGTAATTGATTAAATTGTTGACTTAAATTGGTATTAAATAGAATATATTTTTCTTCTTGTGAGCGCTCACCATATATTACCGAAACTTTAAAATAAATAACAATTTCTTGAGGCTATGACTAAGAATATTGATAATTCTGATATTAAAAATTCTCCAATTAACTCTGGTGATATAGGCTCTCGATTATTAGAAAAAAAAGTTATCTCTGAAGATCAATTAAATGTTGCTCTTAAAGAACAAATCAGAACTCAAAATAAAAAAACCATTGGCGCTATTTTGGTTGATATGGGCGTTATCAGTGAAGGCGCACTTGGTGAAATTTTGAACGAATCTTCCGGTATTAAAAAATTTGATATCAAAGCTTCAATCATTGACCCAAGATTAGTCAAAAAAGTTTCCAAAGATTTTGCCACTCGCAATAAATTAATCCCAGTTTCTTACGCCAAAAATGAAGTGACTATCGCAATGTCCGATGTTTTTGATATTGTTGCGATTGATCAAGTTAAAAGATTTTTCCCACCTCATTTTGCCATTCATCCGGTCTATGCTTCCGAGCCTGATATTATACAAGCCATTGACCAATATTATGGTTATGAAATGTCAATCGAAGGAATTTTAAAAGAGATTGAGAGTGGTGATGTAACTGCTGATGAAAATCAGTTGAAAGGCGATTATAAAAGCCCGATGGTGCGCTTAGTTGATTCAATTTTAACTGACGCAGTTCATAGCGGCGCATCAGATTTGCACTTTGAACCAGAAGCATTATTTCTGAGAATTCGTTATCGCATTGATGGCAAAATGGTGCAAATTAGAAGTATTCACAAAGATTATTGGTCATCAATTGCAGTTAGAATTAAAATTATTTCAGGAATGAATATTGCTGAAAATAGAAAGCCGCAAGATGGTCGAATGAACTCCGAAATTTTAGGCAGAAAAATTGATTTTCGGGTTTCAACTCAGCCAACTATTCATGGCGAAAATATTGTGATGCGTATTTTGGATGAGAAAAAATCAATCCTTTCTTTAGAATCGCTTGGTTTTACAACTCACGGAATTAATTTAATCAAAAAACTTATCCAAAGACCAGAAGGCGTTATAATTATGACTGGCCCAACTGGCTCAGGCAAAACTACCACGCTTTATACTCTTCTTAATTATATCAACTCGATTGATAAAAATATTATGACTTTGGAAGATCCAGTCGAATATCGCATTCCACTGATCAGACAATCAAATATTAAAAGTGAAGTGGGAATGGATTTTGCTTCCGGTATCAGATCTTTACTCAGACAAGATCCGGATGTTATTTTGGTTGGAGAAATTAGAGATAAAGACACTGCCATCACCGCCATTCAAGCCGCAATGACTGGTCACCAAGTTTATAGCTCGCTACATACTAACGACGCTCTTGGTGCAATTCCGCGTTTGATGAATATGGGAGTTCCCAATTATTTAATGGGCGGCACTTTAATTTGCGTTATCGCACAAAGATTGGCTAGAAAAATTTGTATTCATTGCAAAGTTGAAGAACCAATCAGCACTTTTGATCGGCGCATCATTGGTGAAAAATATCATAATATTAAAAATTTATGCAAAGGCGCTGGCTGCGAAAAATGTGGTGGATCAGGTTATAAAGGGCGAATCGTTATCGCTGAAATTCTACCTTTTGATCGCGAGTTAGACGAATTAGTAGCCAATGGCACTAGTCGAAAAGATATGTATGATTACATTATTAAAAAAGGCTTTGTGCCTATGGCTGAAGATGGAATTCAAAAAGTAATCAGCGGAGTTACTGATATTAAAGAATTAATGCGAGTGGTTGATATGACTGATCGGATTGATATTTAGAATTTAGTAAATAGATAGTGGGAAGTTAAAAGTTTTAATTATTTTTTTAAATAACAAAGTGCAATATAAATCAAATACTAGCGGAGTTGAAGTTTTAGTCAGCCCGGAATATGTCGACAGCCAAGTTCGCAACAATAATAGTTTTTTTGTTTGGGCATATCATGTTGAAATCGAAAATAAAAGTTCTGAAACTTTACAGCTGGTGAATCGTTATTGGAAAATTATCGACGAAACAGGTGTAGTTCAAGAAATTAGCGGTCTTGGCGCGGTTGGCGAACAACCAATTTTAGCTCCTAATGATAATTTTAAATATAGCAGCGGCGTTCATTTGCGTCACCCTTCTGGAATTATGAGTGGTCATTACGGAATGAAAAGACCGAACGGAGAAATTATTAAAGTTGAAATTCCAGCTTTTTCGTTAGATGTTCCCAGCCTCCAATCAGTAGTTAATTAGATTTTTTGAACATTTGTAATAATTTAATATTCATCCGATGCCAATCTTTAATCGGCATCGCTGGAATTCCACCAACTGACTGCATTGGCGCTATTGATTTACCAACTCCACTAGCGCCAGCAATTTTGGCTCCATCGCCGATTTCTATGTGACCAACAATATTAGCGCTGCCGCCAATTTGTACAAATTTACCAATCTTAGTGCTGCCGGCAATGGCGGCGCATCCAGCAATCACAGTTCCCTCACCAATAATAACATTGTGACCAATTTGCACCATATTATCAATTTTCACCTGTTTGCCAATCACAGTATTACCAATTGCTCCGCGATCTATGCAAGTTCCAGCACCAATCTCAGCAAAATCGCCAATCTCAACAATTCCCAGCTGAAGAATTTTTTGTAACTGACCATCATTATAAGCAAAACCAAAACCATCTTGCCCAATTTTTGCACCATTATGAATAATAACATTATCACCAATAAGACAATGCGAGATCGCCACTACAGCGTTTATGACAGTTGCGTGACCAATTTGGCAATCGTCCCCAATCACACAATTAGCGCCAATAAAGCAGTTATTACCAATTTTAACATTTTCACCAATAATCGCTCCAGCCTTTATTATTGAGCCTTCGCCAATTATTGCTGATTTGGCAATTACCGCTTGGGAAGAAATTTTTTCTGCCAAATCGTAATGTTTTTTATCATTATAAAATTGTGATAAAAATTTTCCGTAAGCAAAATATGGATTAGCATTAACAATGGCGATCATTGTTTTTGGCGCTTTGCTCACTGATTTTTCTTCCATAAAACAAAAGCCTGCTTTGCTATCTAAAAATTTTTCTAAATAAGTTGCAGAGTGAAAAAATGAAATTTCATTTTCATTGGCATTTTCAATAGTGGCAACATCGTAAATTTTTTTGTTTAAATCATAGTTTGAATTTTCCGGCAATTTTGAGCCAGTAATTTCAAGCACTTGGGCTAAAGTAAAAAATTCTTTTTTTCGGCTAAAAAAGTTTTTATTGATCATTTTATTTTTTAAAAATTGATTTTTTGAGGTTTGTTTATAAGCTCCAACGCCTTTGTTATACTATTAATAAATTAAAAATAATGTCAAAATTTTCTTTCAATTTAAAAGCCAGCGATGGCAATGCTCGCAGAGGCGAAGTGCAAACTGCTCACGGCACAATTCAAACTCCAGCTTTTATGCCAGTTGGAACTTGCGCCACAGTTAAGGCAATGAAAAATGATGATGTAAAAAAATCCGGCGCTGAAATTATTTTAGGAAATACTTATCATTTAATGCTGCGCCCTGGAGCTGATTTAATTGCCGAGCTTGGCGGTTTGCATAAATTTATGAATTGGGACAAACCAATCTTAACTGATTCAGGAGGCTTTCAGGTTATGTCTTTGGCAGGTATTCGCAAAATAACTGATAATGGCGCTGAATTTTCTTCACATATTGACGGCACAAAATATTTGCTAACTCCGGAATATTCGATGGAAATTCAACATAAATTAGGCAGCGATATCACCATGATTTTTGATGAATGCATCGCTTATCCGGCAAGTGAGGAAGATGCGCGCAAAGCTATGACTCGCTCTCTGGCTTGGGCACAAAGATCAAAAGATGCTTTTGTTAAAAGAGATGGTTATGGATTATTTGGCATTGTTCAAGGGGTGATTTATGAAAATCTGCGCAAAGAATCAGCTTTGGGATTAATTGATATTGGCTTTGATGGCTATGCAATTGGCGGTTTGGCGGTTGGCGAAGGGCAAGAATTAATGTTTCAAACTCTTGATTTTACTACGCCATTTTTGCCTCAAGATAAACCGCGCTATTTAATGGGAGTTGGCAAACCTAGCGATATTATTGGCGCGGTAGCTCGTGGTGTTGATATGTTTGATTGTGTAATTCCAACTCGTTCAGGAAGAAATGGTCAGGCTTTTGTTGCTAGCGGAACGATTAATATTAAAAATGCCCGCTATAAAAACGATTCAAAACCATTAGAAGAAAATTGCGCTTGCACCGCTTGTCAAAACCACAGCCGCGCTTATTTGCATCATCTGGTTAAAGCCAATGAAATTTTAGGCGCAATGTTGATGACTGAGCATAATATTTTTTATTATCAAAGTTTGATGGGGAAAATTAGAGAGGCAATTGAGAATGGAACTTTTAAACAATTGGTTGTCCAGCCGGGTTTGGCTCAGGATGATGCTCAGTAATTGCATCTGCAACTGCTGATGCCTTATGAGCTTTGCGATTTTCCCAAGCTTTAAAATATATTTCCGAAACAAAGCGAACCCCTTTTTCACCGCGTTTTAGCTGCACAACAATATCAACAACATTTTTAATATAGCCGAGAATTTCCGATGGCGACATTCCTAATCCGGCTTGCATAACCATCAATTTGAGTTGCTCTAAAGCCATTTTTGGAGTGTCAGCGTGTAGAGTAGAAATTGACCCGGGATGACCAGTATTAATAGCGCGCAAAAAACTAAATGCTTCCGAACCGCGCAATTCACCAACAATAATTCGCTCTGGTCTTAAGCGCAGGCAAGCTTCAATCAAATCTTGAGTATTAACTTTTGCCCTACCCTGACCACCTTTGGAAGAAATCAGATGAACTCGATTGGGGTGAGTGTTCAGATCAATTTCCCTTGCATCTTCAACAGTGATTAATCTTTCTTCGTGAGGAATGGTGCGAATCATCGCGTTGGTAAAAGTGGTTTTACCAGTTGAAGTTCCACCTGAGATGATAATATTTTTTTTATATAAAACTGCCCGCTGTAAAAAATCTTTAATTCTTCCCAACCTCAATAGTTTCATTAAAATTAAATCGTTTTTATCTTCAATGCTGCCAATTGACGCGCTGTTAAAAGCGCCCATTTTTTCATAATCATCCAAACTCCATTTGATGCTCGATTGTTTACGAATTGACATCACCACACAGCCAACTTCGCAAGCGGGCGGAAAAACAATTTGAATACGATAACCAGCCGGAAGAGTTGCTGATAAAAGCGGCTCTTCTTCACTAATTCTTTGTTCAGTTGATTGGGCAATTAGACGGGCGAGAGATTTTAAATGTTCAAAATCAAAAGCAGGCATTTCGTGGCGCACCATATCACCTTTAATTTCCACCCAAACTTCTCCGGGGCGATTAACTGATACTTCACTAACTCCCTCTTGATCGAGAATTTGTTTTAAAGGCAGAAGATAGGAATCTAACGCAGCAACACTTCTCATTTAAATTATTCCCAAAATTACTAGAAGGAGAACAATAGACCAGCCAGAACAACGTAGCCACTATTATCCTTTAATTGTCTTTCTTTATTGGAAAGATTTGCTTGATCAATCGATATATTGCTGGCTTTTGGCTGGTTGGATACAAATTTATATTGAGTCACCTCAACATAAGGCATCAAACCTTTTGCCATTCTGTAATCAACACCAAAGGAAATGGCGTTATATTTATTTTCTTGGAAGTTACTATCCAAATAAGTGACACTTGCTGCAAAAGGACCAAACTGATATGCGGCACCGGCAGTATAATAAGTGGCATCACTGAATTTTGTTGCGGCACTTCCGGCAGCACAAGTTTGGTTTGTTAAAAGCAAGGTTGGGTCATAGTCGCAAGAATAAGCTCCGGTTTTTGGTTGCAGAGATTTTCCCCAGTTACCATATGAAGCTCCAAATGTTGCTCCAAAATAACTTGCCATAAAGCCAAGATCATAAGCTTGCAAATTATTTCTTTGTATAACGGTGGAAGAGTTTTGTTCAAACTTACCAGTCTCACCGGTTGCAGAAAGGGCAAATCCTAAATTACCAAAGTTATCAGAATAGTTCACAGCATAGCTTATAGCTTGTTTAATATCGCCGCTATTATCACCAGAAATTGTCGCTGAGGTTCCGCTGGTTCCAGTATCAGGAGTGAAGCTGGCACCTAATTGCCAACCAGAAATTCTTGGTGTATAATAGCTGACTTTGCTGGCATCTTCTAAATCACCAAATTGTCCATCACGAATTTGGGAGTTGGTTTTATTTTTGTTGAATCCCAAATCATTATCACCAGAGCCAATATTATAATCGTTATCTGTCTCGCGGTTGTAAAAACCTTTGGCATAACCGCCATGAGCAATTGGCGCACGCGGAACCAGAATAAAGCGAGGAAGTTTGATATTGCCACAAGTGCCTCCAGCAGCTCCGGAAGCATTAACCCCAACCCCACCAGTACAAACTGCAGTTGAGCCTGCGGGCAAGCTACTACTATTTGCTAACATTGGCATGTTGATATATTCTAAATACTTACCATTAATACCACCAGCCCCACGTGCAAATGTTTCGGGACCAACTTTCATTTTGTGGTTCACTGCCGAGTTATTACCAAATTCTAATTTACCCATTCGTGATTCAGTAAAAATATAAGCCTTATCAGCGTTCACACCTTCATTACGAGCTGAATTACTTGTGTTTCCCTGCAACTCTACAATTGCGCCATACTTCATTCCAAATTCATTGATACCAGCAACTTTGATATGTATTTCTGCTTCGTTAGTGAAATCAGGGTTGTTAGTCATTCTATTTTGAGTTCCGGTTTGATTACCAGAGCTATCCTCAATTATTGCTCCAGTTGATGGATTAACAGCAGCATCGGGCAATCGATCTTTACTAAAAGCGCCATCTTCACTTCTAAAACCAGCATTAGCGTTTAAAAATCCACCAATAGTTACAACCGGAACTGGAGAAAAACGGTCAGAATTAACTTGTTGATTGGCTTGCTGAGCATAGATATTTTTAGAAGATAAAATCAAAGACAATGACACTAAAACAGCTTTAAGAGAAAAGTTTTTCATAGATTTTTCAGGTGAAATAAATTGCCGGACATTAATTAAATTCGATTGTAATTTATTGGCATTAAAGTTGAAATACAATCATTAATTTAATGGTTATTTTTAATCATTAATCATTAGCCATTAATCATTAATTACATTGGTTTATCTACCTCACTTTCCAATTCCAAATAAAAATTCTATCAGCAATAATTCACCAGAAAAATTGCGTAAAATTTTATTAAAATTAGGCAACCCGCAAGACCAATTACCACCCACAATTCACATTGCCGGCACTAATGGTAAGGGTTCAACAGCAGCATTTTTAGCCAGCATTTTTCAAGCAGCAAATTATAAAACTCATATTTATACTTCACCTCATTTGCACCATTGCAACGAAAGAATTGTTGTGGCGAATAATCAAATTGATGATGGCTATTTATATGAAATGTTGGAAGAAATTAGAATTACCGCCGGCGAAATTAATCTAACTTTATTCGAAGGATTAACTCTGGCTGCCATTTTAGCATTTTCAAAAAACCCCGCCGATATTTGTATTATTGAAACCGGAATGGGCGGCAGAGTTGACGCAACCAATGTTATCGACAAAAAAATTGCCACAATTTTAACTGCAATTTCTTTCGATCATCAAGAATTTTTAGGAAATAATTTGTTCGCAATTGCTTGTGAAAAATCGCACATTATGCGCCCAAATATTCCTTGTATTATCGCACCACAAAACCAAGAAATTATTACCGCAATTGAACAAAGAAGCGCAGAAATATCCAACCAATTAATTTATTTGGATAATGATTTACCAATACCAAAACCAGCTTTGGAAGGCGCTCATCAATATGTAAACGCTGCTTTAGCAATCACAACCATCAACAATATTAGCGGTTTTAAAATTTCTCAAACCGACATTAATAACGGTTTAAAAAATGTTAAATGGTCATCAAGATTAGAAAAATTAAATCATTCACTATTAAAACCAGATGATGAATTATGGATCGACGGAGCCCACAACCAAGCTGGTTTTGAAGTTTTGGCGAATTGGATTAGCGAAAAAATTGCTGATGACGAAACTAAAAAACCAAAAAGAAATTATTTAATCACCGGCTTTTCCAAAAACAAATCTAAACCAGAATTTTTTCTACCTTTCAAAGATATTATTGACTTTATTTGCACCGTCAGAGTTGCTGGCGAGCCAAACGCAGAACAAGCTGAAGTGATATTAGAAAAAATTTTGGAAGCTGGAATTGAAGAAGTAAAAAATGAAGATGATTTATTTGACGCAATAAATTTTCTAGTAAATTTAGATTCAGAAAACCCGTGCCGAATTATAATTTGCGGTTCGCTTTATTTGGCGAGGGATGTAAGAAACAAGTCGTAAGTGATAAGTCGTAAGTCGTAAGTTGAACCGAGCTCGGATCGACTTACGACTTACGACTTATCACTTACGACTTAGATATACATCTCTTTTTCCATCTCTTCTAAGAATCCAAAATCATCACCAACATCTTGTTGCAAAATAATATTAGAGATAATTCGGCAAGTGGCGAAGGATAAAGTCCAACCTAGCGAGCCGTGTCCGATATTTAAAAACAAATTACCATATTTTTTTGCCCGACAAACCAGCGGCAAACATTCCGGGCGATAAGGGCGAAAGCCTGACCATTCTTTAGCATTTTTTAAATCGCCATAATCGGAGTAAGTTTGGCGGATAACATCTTTCAAAAAATTAATATTTTTTTGATTAAAATTATTTTTAAAATTACAAACCTCAACCGTTCCTGCCGCTCTGAAAACCTTGCCCAGTTTGCTATAAACCACTTTATTTTCCGGATCAGTTAAAGCTAAATTCGGCGATAAAAATAATTCATCAGTTGGAATTGACAGGCTATAACCTTTGAGCGGATAAATTTTTGGATCAATTTTAATTCCTTTCAAAAGCGAATTACTAAAAGCGCCCAAACAATCTAAATAAGCATTACCAACAAAAACACCTTCAGTGGTGTTAATTCCGGTAATTTTTTTGTGATTAGTTAAAAGATTTTTAACCTCACATTTATAATAAAATTTAACTCCTAATTTATTTTTACAAATCAATTCCAAACTCTTGATAAAAGCCAAACAATCACCGCTAGCATCGTCTTTAAAAAATATTCCACCTTTCAAAATTTGTTCATCAAAAATCTTAGTCAAAGTTGGTTCTTTTTTAACACATTCCTGCGCGCTTAAAATTTCTAAATTACAACCTAAAGATTTTTGCTGTTTAGCTTGAACAATCGCTTGATTAAATAATTTTTCATCACGATAAAAATGCAAAATGCCGCCTGATTTATAACAAAAATCAATCTTTTCTTTACTCAATATTTCAGCCAAAACTTGCCGGCTAAAAGCACCTAATTTCAGGGTTTTTTCAGCAATGATTTGTGATTTTTCTGCTTTAGAATTTTTAGAAAATTCCAGCGCCCAATTAAAAAACTGCCTGTTAGTTAAATCCGAAATTGACAAAAAAGAATTTGGCGTGATCGCCGCTTTTAAAAATGAAATCAAAGAATTTTTTGCCGCCCAAGGTTCACAGTGTGAAAAGCTAAGCTGCCCGCCATTCGCACCGCTGCAACCTGCCGCGCTTTCAGATTCCTTTTCCAAAACCACAACTTCGCATCCAGCTCGCGCCAAAAAATAAGCCGACAAAACTCCATTAATTCCTGATCCAAGAATAACTACTTTCATTTGATTATTGCGTTGATTGTCTAACTTTTGATGGCTGCTGAAGTAATTTGGCGCCACCAAAAGGTTCAAGCCCATATTCGTCTGGATAACAAATATCTCCTCTTCTACCATTCAATTTTTCTTTAGCAGATTCACAATATTCGGTCACAAAGAACATCTTTTCACTTCTCTGACAACCAATTGTTTTTTCATTTCCATCCAAATCTTGCACCACAAATTCTATATCACAACTTGCATCATGGAATATTTGAGTAATTTTTTCTTGAGCATTTTCTTCATTTACCAATTGATCAATGGTTACTATTTCACCCTCAATATAAACCGCAGTTATATATTTACCTACTAACCATTCGGCAATATTAACATCTGAAGGATTGTCACCAATGTAAAATCTAGCCGTATATGGAGCAAAAGTTTCTATCACTTGCAAAACACACTTGCCATCAAGCTCTACAGCTAAGGTATCCGCACCAATACCATTATAAGCTCCGTATGGATGAGGATTCTTTGCCTGTTTTTTTAAATTAGATTTTAAGTTAGAAATAATTGGATCAACCTTACTAACAAAAGAGTCTTCTGGCTCATCACCGTCAATCCAATCATGAATTTTTTTGCACACTTTTTGTTGCTGTTCTTCAGTAATTTTTATGTCAGTTTCTGGTTCTGGTGTTAATTCTGCAGAAACAGCTTTGGTGTTTCTTCTTGTCGGTCTAATTGGATTTTTTGGTATTCTCTCATCTTGACCAAAATGAACTTTTTTTCCCACTCTTACCGGAGGTTTTTTTGCTTCAGTTTTTTGCCTATTTATCTCCTTGAAAGCTTCAGGCAAAGTTTTTTTAGCAACAGCATTTCGAAGCTGCTGCTCTCTTTTAGCGGATTCAATTGAAGCTTTCAAAGCCGCTTGCAAATTTGGATCGTTTTTGTCTTTTTCTTGCTCAGCTAATTCCGACAAACTTCTGGCAACTGCCAATCTTAAATCAGAATCGTTATTTTCATTTTCTACAAATGAATTTTTTTGTTGCTCTTGTTGATATGTTTTTAATGATTCCGCGATCGCTTTTTGAATCTGCCCTTCTTCGGTATCAGTGTTAGTTTGCAAATCTTGAACAGATGATACCCCTCTTGCATAACGATCAATTCTTTCGGCAAGAAAAGAGTTCCCCTTAGTAAAGTTATAAATATCAATCAATTCTTGCGCTCGATAATCAGCTATTCGTGAATTATTTTCACCTCTAATATTAGCCGCAATTCTTACGGTATGATCTTTTAACTCCCGTCTTTTACTTGCTGGATTTAAAATTTTATGATGAGTGCAATGCAAAACTCCTAAAGCCTGAGCAAAAACTTCCACATCACGAGTATCTGCCCAATAATTTTGGTCATTACTATCACGAAGTAAGTTCTCTAATTTTCGTACAATCTTTTCCTTCTCTTCGTTGCCACGACCAATAATATTAATAACAAAATTGACAGCTTGCGTCATATCTAAACTTTTAGATTTACTTAAGTTTAATTTTGCTTTTTTAGCGGCAGCAATTATTAGCGGATTCTTTTTTAAATTATCATTATTCAAAACCGCATTAACCATGGCATGAACTCCGCAAGCACCATCACCTTGGCAAGAAATATTGTTTTTTGACCATCGATTATGTTCAAATCTATACTCAACCAGACTCCAATGTCCACCATAGGTATTAGTGAATGAAAAAAATGATTGCCCATTTTTTGGTCGATAATTATCGCCTCCTAACTGCTCTTTTACAATCCCAAACTCATCTTGCCCACGCAAATTATTAGTTCCAACCGGAGTTAAAAAAACCACTGGCGCCGCTTTAACATCGTCAATATCTAAAGTCTCCACCTCCGAATTAGGCATCAAATTCACTCGGTAACGAACATATTGTTCAAATAATTCTTGATCGCTTTGAGTTGTTTGTTCTAACTGATTTCTCATAAGATTATTTAATATTATAATTGATTGTTTAACCTAAAACAGAATTAAAAAACTTCCAAAATGCACAAAAATATTTTCAACATAAAACCAAACTCAAGCTTTTTGTCAAGCCTTGCCCAATGGGTTTGGCAAAATTATCCTGATCAGCTTTATTTATCAAGCCTTACTATCTTGTTGCCCAGCCGTAGAGCTTGCCGAGAGCTGAAAAAAATATTTTTAAATTTATCTAAAAATGAAGCAGTAATTTTGCCAAAAATTTTAGCGATTGGCGATGTTGATTATGATGAAGTATTTTTTAGCGATTCTGGCAACAAAATTGAATATCAATTACGACTCATTGAAGCAATTAAAAATTGGAATCACAAAACCAATCTCTTCGGCAAAAACATCTCCACCGCCGCGCTGGCAGCAATTGCTGATAATCTGCAAACTTTTTTAGATGAGATTGAAAAAGAAGGTTTGAGTTTGGATAATTTGCTGGCAATTGACGATTCTGAGCTTGCTTCACACAAACAACAAATCTTAAAATTTCTCCAATATTTTAGCAGTGTTTGGCAAAATACTTTGCTCAAGGATGGTTTAATTTCCGCTGCCAAAAACCGCAATTTGATGCTTAAAAATTATAATGAACATCTTCAAAAAAATGGTAGCCAACATCCAATCATCGCCGCTGGCTCAACCGGAAGCGTTGTTGCTGCTTCTGAGCTTTTAAAAACTATTGCCTCACTTGAAAATGGTCATTTGGTCTTATTTGGGCTAGATCAAAATTTAGATGAAAATATTTGGCAAAAAATTGCAGAAAATCATCCGCAATTTATGCTCAAAAAATTGTTAGAAAAAATAGGAATCGTAAGAAAAAATGTTGTAAATATTGACAGCGCAAAACAAAGCGATGTGCTTAATTTATGCTCTTTAGCAATGTTGCCAATAGAATTTATTTTTGAAAAACAACCAGAGAAAATAAATCAAATCAATTCCCTAACCAAAATTGAAACCGAGAACGAATTTGCTGAAGCAAAAATTATCGCCTTGCTGTTGCGTCAGGCTTTAGAAACCAAAGAAAAAACCGCCGCATTAATTAGTAATGACAAAAATTTAATCCAGCTGGTAAAAGCCAATTTGCTGGCTTGGCAGATTGAAATTGACGATTCAGCAAGCTCAAATTTAGCTGAATCTGAATTAGCAAATTATCTATTTTTAATCAGCCAATTTGCCAGCAATGATTTTAGTGCGATTAATTTATTAGCAGTTTTAAAACATCCTTTAAGTGGCTTTTCAGCTGAGTTTCTGAAGGTTTTAGAAATTAAAGTTTTAAGAAATGTAGTCAAATTTTCTAACTTTGATGATTTGATTGCGCAGATAAAAAATAATGATGAATTATTGGTTTGGCTAAAACAAATTGCCAAAATTTTTCAACCTTTAATTAGTGAGTTTCAAAAAGAAAAAATTGATTTTAAAAAAATAGTTGCGTTACATTTTGATTGTTTATCGTCATTGCGAGGAGGCAACGCCGACGCAACAATCCCTAGTCTTAATGGCAATGAAGAACTTTTAGAATTTTATCAAGAAATCTTAAATACTAAAACCAATTTTAATCTAGAACCGCAAAGTTATAACCAACTGCTTCAAAACCTACTCAAAAATTATCAATTCAGAAAATCCGGCAAATTTCATCCCCGCTTACATATTTTATCAACTATGGAAGCAAGATTGATGAGCTATGATTTAACCATTGTTTCTGGGCTTTGCGAAGGAGAATTTCCGTCTAAATCTAGCGATGATTGGCTGGGAAATAAAATTCGCGCTGAATTTGGGCTATCGTCTGGAGCTAAGAAAATCGGCATTGCCGCTTATGATTTTTGTAATTATTTAGGCAATAAAGAAGTGATTTTGCTTTATCCAAAAAATCAAAATAACGCTCCAACAATTAAATCACGATTTTTATTAAAGTTAGAAACAGTCTTGAAATTAAACGGCTGGGAAGATTATTTAAAAGATGGTGAAGAATATTTGCAGCTACTAAATTTAGATTCTAAAAAACCAATCAACGCTTCAAGAGCCAATCCAACGCCAGAACAAAAACTCCAAAAAATCTCCGCCACCGATATTTCTAAATGGCTTCGAAACCCTTATTATATCTACGCCAAACGCATTTTACAGCTCAAGCCTTTAAAACAAATTGAACAGGATGCATCTTTTGCTGAATTTGGAAATTTTGTTCATAAAGCTTTAGAAGAATTTGTCAAAAATTATCCAAAAATTGATTTAGAAAAATTTGCGAAAGAAATTTTCTCCAATTATTTTCCTGACCAAGCCACGCATTTATTATGGTGGCCAAGATTTGAAAATATTGCTAAATGGTTTTTAAAACAGGAAATTGAGCTGAGAAAAAATTTACAAAAAAGTTTTGTTGAAATCGAAGCTGAAGTAATTATCGGCGATATAATTTTGACCACCAAAGTTGATCGTATCAATTTATATCAAGATGGCAGCTATGAAATTATTGATTATAAAACCGGAACTTTGCCCGCGCCAAAAGAAATTAAATCTGGCTTGGAGCCACAATTAGCAGTGGAAGCGATTGTTTTGACTAAAGGTAAAATTAAAAATTATTCAGAGTTAAAAATTTTACAAGTCAATAATTTGCAATATCAAAATTTGAAAGGCAAAGATCAAAATGAAGCTAAAGATTTAAGCGATATTGATAAATTAATTACTGCCGCCGATGATGGAATTTTAAGGCTTTTAGAAATTTTTAATGATCAAAATTTTGGATATATTTGCTGTCCAAATATTGATATCTATAAAGAAGATGATTATTGGCATCTAGCACGAACTGGAGAATTATGAACAGATATAAATTAACTATCGAATATAAAGGAGGAAACTTTATTGGCTGGCAAAAGCAAGCTGATAATCCAAACTCAATTCAAGAAATTATTGAAAAAGCAATCTTTGATTTAACTGGCGAAAAGGTTGATTTGGTTGGCTCGGGCAGAACTGATGCTGGCGTTCATGCGTTGGCGCAAACGGCGCATTTTGATTTACAAAAACCCACCAAAGAAAATTTTGCCTTTAAAATGCGCGCCGGATTGAATCATTATTTGCGCCAAAATAATATTACCGCTGATATTGCAATTTTGGATTGCGTGGAAGTTGATAAAAATTTTCACAGCCGCTTTGATGGCAAGATGCGCCATTATCAATATCAAATCATTTCTCGTCACCCTCATTTGACTTTGCATCGCGATTTGGCTTGGCAAATTAGTTATCCTTTGGATATTAACGAAATGCTCAAAGCCGCTCAATATTTACTAGGCAAGCACGATTTTAGCAGCTTTCGAGATTCTGAGTGCCAATCCAAAAGTGCCATAAAATCGATTGAAAAAATTGAGATTTTTCAGGAAGGAGATTTGGTAAAAATGAATTTTTCCGCCAAATCTTTTTTGCATCATCAAGTTAGAAATATGGTGGGAACGCTTGTTTTAGTTGGTGGCGGAAGAATGAAAGCTGAAGATGTGAAAATGATTTTAGAAACCCGCGATCGAACAAAATCCGGCTCAAACGCACCTGCTGGCGGGCTTTATTTTTTGGGAGTTGATTATGAATAATTGTGTCATCCTGAGCTTAAGCGAAGGATGACATCTCGGTCAATCGCCCCACGCCAATAATAAATCACTCGACCTTGCGGATCAATCAGAAAGCTCTCCGGCGTTCCGCTCACTGATAATAATTTAGAAAAAATTCCTTTATTATCAGCGCCAATTTTTAAATATGGATTACCATTTTTAGCTAAATAATCTTTGGTATTTTCATTAATATCACGCCACGCAACTCCATAGATATTAATTTTATTTGTTCTCGCCAATTGCATAAGCAAATCATGCTCAGCAACGCAGCTGACACACCACGAGGCAAAAACATTTATTAAAGAATATTTGCCTTGCAAATCTTGATTAGAAAAATTTTCTGATGAATTGTTGAGTTCAGGCAAAGAAAATTGTGGCACAATAATTTCTTCTCCCGATTCTAATTTAGCAGCAATTGAGCTGCTTTTATTGTGTTGATAAAGCGCCACTAAACCGGTGGTGATGATGAGAAGAAGAATTAAAAATGGTGAGATTAAAAGTAATCTTTTCATAAATCAAAAAACGGCTCTGATAAATCCGGCGACAGTTTCTTTCAAAGCTTCATTTTCAATTAAAAAAGAATCATGTCCGGCACCGCCAACAATTTCTAAGAAGCTCACATCAACTCCTGAAATTGCTAAGGCTTGAGTTAATTTTTTTGATTCAGCGGTTGGAAAAAGCCAATCATCGGAAAAAGAAATTATACAAAATTTAGCCTTTACATTTTTAAACGCATCACTCAAAACGCCGTTATTTTCAGCTTCTAAATCAAAATAATCTAAAGCTTTGGTGATATAGATATAGCAATTCGGATCAAAGCGATTGACAAAGCTGCTGCCTTGGTGGCGCAAATAGCTTTCAATTTGAAAATCAACATCAAGGTTGAAAGAAAAATTATCTTTATTTTGTAAGTTGCGTCCAAATTTTTTATGCAAAGCATCTTCGGATAAATAAGTAATATTTGCCGCCATTCTGGCAACTGCCAAACCTTTGCTGGGATATTTTTTTTCCAGCAAATATTTGCCCGCGCACCAATCCGGATCCGCCATAATTGCTTGGCGCGCCACTTCGTTAAAGGCAATATTTTGCGTGCTATAACGATAAGAAGTGGCAATTGGCACGATGGCTTTAGAAGAGTTGGGATAAGAGATTGCCCATTGCAAAGCCTGAAACCCGCCCATTGAGCCGCCCACAATTGCTAATAATTTTTCAATTTTCAAATAATCAATCAATAATTTTTGGGCGTTGACAATATCGACAATAGTTATGATTGGAAAATCTAAAGCGTAAGGTTGATTAGTTTTTGGGTTAATTTCTTTGGGCGAAAAAGAGCCTAAACAACCGCCAATTACATTTGAACAAATTACAAAATATTTATCGGTATCAATTGGCTTACCGCTTCCCACCATAGAATTCCACCAGCCATCTTTGCCGGTGATTGGATTTTTTGATGCCACATATTGATCGCCAGTTAAAGCGTGGCAAACTAAAATAGCGTTGGATTTATCAGCATTTAATTTGCCATAAGTTTGATAAGCTAAATTAAAATTGGAAATTTCTACACCACAAACCAACTTCAAAGGTTTATCCTGCGCCAATAAAGCAATTTCGCCAACTTCAATCTCTTTATATTCGGGGCCAAAAATTGATTTTATTTGCATTTTTTTAAATGATTTTTTAAACGACCTAATTTAGATTAGCTGTTCATTAACCAACAACCAAGCAAGCAATGCCAGAAAGAAAAAAGGAAAGAAAACAGGACAATAACAAAGACAATCAATTATTACAACTGAGGAGTAAAATTGATAATATCGACAACAAGCTGATCGACCTTTTGAATCAAAGGATGGAAGTGATCAGAGAAGTTGGCGATTATAAAAAAAGTATCAATGAAAACTTTTTTATTAAATCCGCCCGTGAAGCCGATATGATTAAGACTTTGCTTAAAAAAGCTGATCCATCAATTCCAAAATCCACCATTGTGAGCATTTGGCGCAAGATCATCACTTCAGCAAATGTGCTTGAGCAAAAGCTAACAATTGCAGTTCACAATCCTGATAAAATTGTCGATTACCAATATTTAATTCGTGAATATTACGGCGATTTTGTGCCATTAATTTTTCACGACAGCGCCACTTATATTATTGCTGAGATTGAAAAAAGAGAATGTCAGATTGGCATTTTTGCTTTGCCTGATAAAGGGCAAAATAAAATTGAAAATTGGTGGATCAATTTAGCTAACAACCAAAGCGGTATTAAAGTTTTCGCCCGCATTCCGTTAATTGGCAATTCGCCATATCAACTAGTTGCGGTTGCCATCAAACCGCCGGAAAAATCTGAGGATGATCAAACTCTTTTAACTATTGAAGTTGCCAGTGAGTTTTCCAAATATCAAGTTGACGAAGCTTTGAACGCCACCAAGTTGAAATTTAAAATTTTACAATCTGCTAAATTAGACCAAATTCAAAATGTTAATTTTTATCTAATTGAAATTGATGGATTTTTTGAAGAACAAAGCCCAGAAATTATCCAATTTTCTCATAGTCAAATTAAACCTTTTGTCAAAGTTCTCGGGCATTTTGCCAAGCCAATTATTTAAATTTCAATGAACAAAAAAACTGCAGTAATTTTATTTAATTTAGGCGGCCCCAATAATTTGCAATCGGTTAAAGGTTTTTTATTTAACCTGTTTAATGACAAAGCAATCATTGGCTTGCCGCAACCTTTGCGTTTTTTATTAGCCAAATTAATTTCCTCACGCAGAGACAAAAAAGCTCAAGCAATTTATGCCCAAATTGGTGGCAAATCGCCAATTTTAGAAACCACTAATGCCCAAGCTGAGGCTTTGGAAAAAGAACTTTCTTATTTAGGAAATTTTAAAGTTTTTGTGGTGATGCGTTATTGGCATCCATTTTCAAAAGATGTGGTTAAAAAAGTTAAAGAATATCAAGCTGATGAAATTATTTTTCTGCCGCTTTATCCACAATTTTCAACAACCACAACTGAATCTTCGTTTAAAGATTTTTATCAAAAACTAGTTCAAGAAAAAATTTCTGCACCAGTAAAATATATTTGCTGCTATCCAACCAACCCACAATTTATATCGTCTCATTGCCGCTTAATTGCTCAGGCAATTAACAAAACTAGATCTGCTGGTTTTGATAATTTTAGGGTTTTATTTTCCGCGCACGGATTGCCACAAAAAATAATTGCTATGGGCGATCCTTATTGCGAGCAGGTGAAAGCTAGTGTTGAAGCAATTGTCGATGAAATTGAGGAAGAAAATCTTGATTATAAAATTTGTTATCAATCAAAAGTTGGCCCTTTGGAATGGACAAAACCTTCATTAGAATTTGAAATTAACCGCGCCGCTTTGGATCGTAAAGCAATTATCATTGTTCCAATCGCTTTTGTTTCAGATCATTCTGAAACTTTGGTGGAGCTGGATATTGAATATAAAGAATTGGCTCACAAATTGAATATTCCTTTTTATTATCGCGTCGCCGCTTTGAATGTGGATGGCTATTTTATTAAATCTTTATTAGATCTTTGCGCTAGAACTGCCGAGGTTGATTTTAGCTGCAATGGTGGCGATTTTGGCGCAAGAATTTGCCCAAAGAATTTTAAAAAATGCATCAACCCAAATCCAACCAATGAAAATTAAAACTGATATTATTATTGCTGAAAAACTTTGGAAAAAAGATCCGGATATTTCTAAAAAAATTAAATCTTTAATCAAAATAATCATTCCTCAAACTTCTTTATCTCAGCTCAAAACAGCAATTGAAATTTCAATTCTTTTAACTAACGACGAACAAATTCAAGAGTTAAATAAAAATTATCGCCACAAAAATAAACCCACCAATGTTTTGTCTTTTCCACTTTTAGATGGCAAAAAAATTAAGAATGGCAATTTTAGTAAGTTGGATTTAGGAACGAATTATCTGGCTTTGGGAGATATTGTAATTTCTTATCAAACAGTTTTGAGAGAATCTGAGGAGCAAAATAAAACTTTCATAGATCATTTAACTCATCTAATTATTCACAGCCTATTACATTTAATTGGCTTTGATCACAACCAAGAAAAAATGGCAAAAATTATGGAAGATTTGGAAGTGAAAATTTTAAAAAATCTTGGAATTAAAAATCCTTATTAGCCCAATTTTTGGCGATACTCATACAATCATCGCTGGTTTTTTTGGCAAAATCCGGCAGTTTTTCTTCCATCTTTTTATTGCATTGATAAATAAAGCGCTCTCTT
The DNA here is from genome assembly GCA_040386195.1 of Pseudomonadota bacterium. Lineage (GTDB taxonomy): Bacteria > Pseudomonadota > Alphaproteobacteria > Rickettsiales > UBA1997 > JAJTCH01. The sequence goes on from JAZKFV010000021.1 coordinate 65,252, forward strand.
AATTTTAAAAGTTGAGTTCGGCTATATAATTTTTCCTTTGATTTTTTTTCATCATCGTCATTGCTAACAATATTGCGCCCAATATTTTCGGTAAGCGTTTTGTTGCCTTCTAAATAAAGTAAAGTTGCGTTGTTTTCTTGATTAATTTGAAAACCTTGATCTTTTTTAAGTGCTAATTTTGACTTCTCAATCTCACTGCTCGATTTATCTTTTGCCAAAGCATAATTATCTGGAAATTGTATAAAAGCTTGTTGCTGACAATAGATTTTATCCTGTAATTCTTTTTTGATTTGTAAGGAATGAATAGTTGTTAAACATTGCAAAGATTGATCAGTTGCTGCGGAGCATCTTTTAAAATCGTCACTCTTAATATTTAAACCAACACAATTTGGATATTTCTGCATCATCTGCGCCACCAACAAAGCCTCTTTGCTGCTGCCACGACTATCTGCGGCAATCTTTAAATATTGTGCGGCACGATCTTCAGGCAAAATTGCCGCTTCAAAAGAGTGAGTTATTTTAGGAGCTGGAGGAATTCTGGCTAAAATTAAATCTTGTCGACAACGATAATATCTATCGTTAGCACTATTGCCAATTTGGTCAATTGCCAAATCGTTATTCATCACCATACATTTATTGTGATCGGATAATTCAATATCATCATCAATTTTTGCTAAAGCGGAATATTTGGCTCGACTGAGATTTTCTAGAATTTCTTGGCTAATTTTTTCAACTATCGCATTATTCTTAATTGCATCTGGAGTAGTTGCGTCATTGATTATTCGGGCTTGAACTAAGTTATAACGACAACGCCAATACATTTCGGTGATAATCTCGTCCCAATCACCATAATCCAAACCTTGCGATACGCATTTTTGATGATCTTGTCTTTCAATAATTCTTAAAGAAGATTGATAAGTAAAAAGGTAGGATTCAGAGCCGTTGCAGGAGAAAAGAAGTGGCAATAATAAAAAATATAATATTAGGTTTTTTAATCGATTGATCACTTGTGTTGAAAAAATTTAAAACCTAAAAAATAAAAGTGAGGCGAAATTTATCGCCTCACAAAAAATTTACAATCCCCAATCTACTGATTTAATTTGAATATATCTACCAATTGCTTGAGCAAACATATGTGGCAAAAATGGTTTAGCAATATAATTGTCGCAACCAGATTCAGAAACAATTTGTTTTTTATCTTCATCGCTTGAAAGAGCGGTGACAACTATAACCGGAATGTGTTTTAATTCAGGATCACTTTTTATCGCTTTACAAATATCAACACCCGAACCATCTGGTAATTTAATATCTAATATAACTAAATTTGGCTTTTCTTTTTTAGCAATTTCAACCGCATTTTTACCTTCATAAACTTGAATTGTATTGTGTCCAAGCTGGTTGATTATCATATCAGCTATTTTTTGATTCAACTGATTATCTTCAATAATCATAACTTTTTTTGGTTCAATTTGCTCACTCATAATATTTAATAGTTATTAATAATTTTCATCTTAAAAAAGAATCGCCAAACACTATTATTCGCTATATATGCTGTCAATAAAATCTTAATTTTCTCTAATGTTTGTTTCAATTTAAAACGATTAACACTACACAACCTCACCAATTAAACTGCTTGGACGCGATTTGATGATTTTAACATTAATCAATTTTCCCAAATATTTTCCTTCAACATCATCAATAACCACCGATTGTAAATAAGGGCTTTTGCCAATGATTTGTCCTTGAGATTTTTCTTTGGTTTTGCTGGGTTTTCTATCGAATAAAACTGGAAAAATTCTTCCTTCAAATTGTTGGTTATAAATAATTTGCTGCTCATGCAAAAGATTTTGTAACTCTTGCAATCTCGCATCTTTAACTTCTTCAGAAATTTGATTTATAGCGTCTGCAGCTGGCGTTCCAGGGCGAGAAGAATATTTGAAGGAATAACATTGTGAAAAACCAACTTGTTTTACTAAATCCAAAGTATCTTGAAAATCCTGATCAGTTTCCCCCGGGAAACCAACAATAAAATCAGAAGATAAACCAATATCCGGACGCGCTTTGCGCAATTTTTCAATCACTTTAAAATAATCTTGGCGCGTATGTTTGCGATTCATCGCTTTTAAAATATTGTTCGAACCAGATTGCACCGGCAAATGCAAAAATGGCATCAATTTTTCAACTTCGCCGTGCGCCGCAATCAGCTCGTCATCCATATCGCGCGGATGTGAAGTTGTGTATCTAATTCTTTTAATTTGTGGAATTTCAGCAATTTTTTTGATCAGTTTAGCAAGGTTAAAATTCTCACCATTTTCATCAACACCATGATAAGCATTAACATTTTGCCCAAGCAAATAAATTTCTACTGCACCTTTATTGGCAAGGTTCACCGCTTCATTATAAACCTGTTCAACCGATCTAGAAAATTCAGCGCCTCTGGTGTAAGGCACCACGCAAAAAGTGCAGAATTTATCACAACCTTCTTGAATCGACAAAAAGCTGCTCACTTGGCTCTTCTCTTGGCTTTCTTGCAAAACATCAAATTTATTATTCGGTTTAAAATCCAAATCAATTTGGCGCTTTTTATCACGCAAAACTTTTCCAACCAAATCTGGCAAAGTTTGATAACTTTCCGGCCCAACAATAATATCGGTCACCGGCGCTCTTTTAAAAATTTCTTCACCTTCCGCCTGCCCTACACAACCAGCAACAGCAACGATCATTTGTTTGCCTTGTTTTTGTAATTTGTCTTTATGTTTTTTAATTCGCCCCAAATCACAATATAATTTTTCCGCCGCTTTCTCACGAATGTGACAAGTGTTAATGATCACCATATCAGCATCGTTAGGCTCGCTAACATTTTGATAACCAACTGCCGTCATCAAATCTTGCATACGATCAGAATCGTAGACATTCATTTGGCAGCCATAGGTTTTTATATAAAGTTTTTTCTGATTATTTACGACTTTTTCCATCCAGTTAAGATAATGATTTCAAAGGTTGCGAGGTATTGGTTTTTCTCGCGGCAATATAGTTTTTGATATAAATTTGTCAAATCAAATAAAAAGTTTTTAGTCATAAATTTTCGGCTCCGATCATTCAAAATATTGGTTTGACCCATATTTTTTAAATCTTCAAAGAGTTTCTTTACATTAGAATATTCAACTTCCATACGATGAACTTCAGAAACCACATCAGCAAATCCGGCTTTTTGCAACAACATTCCCGCCATTTTCACATCAATATTAGGAGCAATTCTTGGTGAAATTCCGTTATAAAATTTTTGTTCAGTTTGTAAAAAAACTTCTTTTAATTCTTTCAAATTCTCTTCACCAAAAAAACTGGCAATGAAAATTCCGTCAGGCTTTAGCAGCTTTCTAATGGCGATTAAATTTTGGGGAATGTCGTTAATAAAATGCAAATTCAAATTACTGATTATCAAATCAAATGATTGATCTTTAAAGCACAAATGTTCGTCATCCATTACCAAATCTGGCTGAAAGCCGATTGCCAAATCAGTTTGAATTAAATTTTTAACATTTATTTTTTTGCCAAGCTCGCCAGATCTTGCACCAATCTCTAAGGCATTGGCAAAATTTCTTTTGCAATCCAAAATAGTTTGAGTGATTATTTCTGCAGTCTCTTGATATATAAAATCCGCCTCAAGAAATTTATCTGAAACCCGATTGCGATTTTGCTTTAAAAGTTCGCGATTAAAAAGTGCCACGTATATACCAAACACGGTTAAATACCAAACCTCGTTTGGTATATGGGGATCCCCGTAAAACGGGGCGTGGCAAGTGCCACGTAAAAAAATAAATTATGATAAAAAAATTAGCCGGAAAATTCCTGAGCATCATTTTCCCCAAGAGCTGCCTAATCTGCAACAAAATAATTTCTGGCGGAAGCTTTTGTGTGGAAGATTGGAATAAACTACATTTCTTACAAAATCCCGCTTGCAATATCTGCTTTTGGCCTTTTGAATTCAAGGTTGATGACGAAATGATTTGCGGCAAATGTTTGCAAAAACGCCCTGAATATTTTAAAGCTTTAGCAGTTTTAAATTATGACGAAACTAGCCGAACTTTAATCACCAAATTTAAATATTTCGATCAAACTAATTTGGCAAAATATTTTTCTGAATTGATGTTTAAACAAGCTGAGGAAATTCTTCCCGATATTGATTTTATTGCCCCAATCCCACTTCATAAATTTAGAATCATTAAAAGAAAATATAACCAATCCGCTCTTTTAGCCAAAAATATTGCCGCTTTGAGTAATAAAAAAGTGCTCTTAGATTTATTAATCCGAACCAAAAATAACAAGCCTCAAGCTTTACTGAGCCAAAAAGCGAGAAAGAAAAATGTAGCAGGAATTTTTAAAGTGAAAGAAAAATATTATGAAGAAATTTTGGGAAAAAATATTTTATTAATTGATGATGTGATCACCACCGGAGCAACTATTGAGAGCTGCTGCAAGGTTTTAAAAAAAGCTGGGGCTAAAAAGATTTATGTTCTGACTTTAGCTAAAACAACAATAAACTAAGCTCTGCAATCCAGAAATTATTTTTCTACTACAATCGTTTTACAAATCAGATCCGCAGCAGTGGTTTTTTTCTTGGTTACCATATGAATTTGTAGCCAAGCTAGCGTTATTAAACCAAAAATTAAATTGAATGTATTTTCAGTTATAGCCTTATAAATATTGATTCCGTGCATCATTTGATAGGTGAAGATATAAAAAACAAAAAACCATGGAACGATGGATAAAAAATAATGAAAAGCACTTTCTAGAAAAGTTAATTTTGTTCCATCATTTTTAACGATAACAATTTTCATTAACTTTTTTCCAACTCCACCACGCCATTTTGAGCAATTCATCAGAACATAATAAAGAGCGCCGGACATAAAAACGATAAAGCAAAACAACAAGGCTGATTTAAAAACTGTATGCTGCATTAGAAATTGAATTTTTTCTGGATCCTTACCAATAAAGTCGCTATCAAATTTAGCTTTAAAATCATTCCAAAAATTAATTATCTGTTGATTCATCCACAAAGCCGATAAAACCATAACAACTGCCATTCTGATGATATTGGCAATTAAAATATCAATAGCCGCGGCAAAGCTTCTTTTCAGGCTGCCAACATATTTTAGTTCTTGATTTGATTGCATAAATTATTTTTCTAATTCTTTATAAAAGTAAAAACCTTTAATGATGTAGCCTTCGCGAAAATAAAAGCGATGCGACTTGTGATTGCTGGTGTATGCATCTAAAACTGATACTTGGCAATTCAATCTTTTTCCTTCTTCCAAAATCCAATCCATAAGCATTTTACCAATTCCAGATGAACGATAATTTTCATCGATCACCACATTATCTGGCTCAATATATTTTCCGCACCAGATTTTAGTTCCAATCCAAAATCCACTAATGCCAACACAATTTTTGTCATCAAACGCGCCGATCATTCTATAGCCAGATTTGATCATTTCTGGAAACATTTTTTCACAATCGTCTTTTTGTAATTGTGGATTTAATTGTTTTAATAATGGAAATTGTTGCAACATCTCTTGTGGAGATTTAATTTCTCTAATTTCAATTTGATCTTTGGTCATAAAATAAAATTTAACAAAATTTTGTAATGAATATTCTTAATCAATCCCAAATTAAATCAATAGTTAAAATCGCTCTGCAAGCTGGTGAAATCGCTATGTCTTATTTTGGTGGCAATGATTTAAACATTCGTAAAAAATCCGATGATTCACCTTTAACAATTGCTGATTCTTTGATTAGTGAATTGATTTTTAAAGGCTTACAAAATATTGCGCCAGAAATTCCGGTGATTTGTGAAGAAGGAGAAAATCGTGATTTTGGTGATGGAACTTTTTGGCTTATCGATCCAATTGATGGCACAATTAGTTTTTCGCAAAATGATCCGCAGTTCACTATTAACATTGGCTTAATCCATAATAAAAAACCAGTTTTTGGTTTAATTTTTGCACCGGCAATTGATGGTTTGCCGTTTTATTATACTGACGAGAATCAAAATTTGATGCGATATTTTGTTCGTGATAAAAAGGAAGAAATTTTTATTGCCAAAAAAAGAATTGAAAAAGATTTTTTAGTAATTGCCAGCAAAAGAAGCCCTGATGAAGATATTTTAAAATATATAAATTCTGAGTTACCGCGCCACGGTTTTGAGCAAATTCTTAAAGCAGAAAAAACCATTCACAAAGTTTCTTCCTCACTAAAATTTTTATATCTCATCGAAGGAAAAGCTGATTTATATTTGCACCTAAGAAGATCAATGGAATGGGATATCGCCGCTGGACAAGCTTTGCTCCAAGCGGCGGGAGGGAAAATTATGAATTTAGATGGCAGTGAATTTAAATATGAAAAGGATGGTTTGGTGAACCAACCTTTTTTAGCTATTTTGTAAAAAATTTTTCTTCTTGTGAAGCGGGCTATTGCGATAGCTATATCCAAAATAAACCACCAAACCAATCGCTGTCCAAATCATAAATGGCTTGCCGGTTGTTGAAAGCAGATTATAAATCAAATATCCACAAGTCAAAATTGCCATTGGCGCAATAATATAAACAGCTGGGCAGTGAAAAGGTCTTTTTAAGTCAGGCTTAGTTTTTCTAAGTACCATAACGCCAACCGCCACTACTACAAACGCGAATAGAGTTCCAAGCGAAGTCATATTACCCAAAGTGTGAATTGGAGTTAAACCAGAAGTTAAAGCCACACCAATGGCAACAATAATTGCGCTGACATAAGGAGTGCTGAATCTTGAATGAATTTTTCCGAAGAAAGGTGGAATTAGTTTATCTCGAGACATCACATAAAAAATTCTTGATTGTCCATACATCAAAACCAAAAGCACTGTGGTCATTCCCGTGATTGCTCCAACAGCAACTAAAGCAGAGCCAATATTGCTGCCGTTTAATCTGAGAGCTAAAGCCAAAGGTTCTGGGCTGTCAAGCAAGGAGTAGTGAGCAATGCCAGTTAAAACCAAAGCCACTGCAATATAAAGAACGGCGCTGATTGCCAATGAACCAATGATGCCAATTGGCAAATCTCGTTTAGGGTTTTTACATTCTTCAGCGGCGGTTGCAACTGCGTCAAAACCAATATAGGCGAAGAAGATTGTTGCCGCGCCCATAAAAATTCCATGAACACCAAAAGGCATAAAATCAATCCAGTTTTCAGTTTTAACCATTGGGGTTGCAACTATTAAGAAAATAAATATCGCAGTTATTTTAACGCCAACCAAAATGCGGTTGAAAGTAACACTTTCTTTTGTTCCTCTAATTAAAAGACACCCGATAAACAGAGCGATAAAAACTGCAGGAAGATTAATAGCCCAACTTATAGAGCCATCTTCCAGTTTAGATGGAGCTTTGGTTAAATATTCCGGCAAATGAACTCCGCCCGAATTTAAAATTCCCAACATATAACCCGACCATCCCGAAGCCACAGTTGCGGCGCCAACGCCATATTCTAAAATTAATCCCCAACCAACTAGCCAAGCCACAAACTCGCCAATGACAACATAAGTATAGGTGTAAGCACTTCCGGAAGCTGGAACCATTGAGGCTAATTCGGCGTAAGCGAGTGCCGCAAAAGCGCAAGCGAAAGCGGAAAATAAATAAGATAAAGCAATTGCCGGCCCAGCATATTTAGCGGCGCCAATTCCAGTTAAAACAAAAATTCCGGTGCCAATGGTGCAACCAATACCAAGCAAAACTAAATCTATCGCTCCCAAACTTTTCTTAAGTGAAGAATGTTCGGCATTATCAATTGTCTCAGCAAAATTTTTTGTGCGAAATAGATCCAACATATATTGTTTTGTTTGTTAATAAATTTTTAAACCAAAGGAATCATTTAAAATCATTAGGATTTTATTGACAAGTTTTTTATCTAAATAATAATGATTTGAAACACTCAGCAATTTTAAATAACACATCAAATGGCTAAATCACTGGATCTAAAGCACATTCTTTTATGGCTAACTATTGCTCTTATAGGCGCAGCATCTTTTGCTTTCATTGCATTTTTCAGAGGCGAGACAATTAATAGTTTGTGGATTATCACCGCCGCAATTTGCACTTATTTAATTGCTTATCGTTTTTATTCAGCTTGGGTTTGCGCTCATGTTTTAACTTTAGATGAAAGCAGAAAAACTCCCGCTCACAAATTTCGTGATGGTCGAGATTATGAGCCAACTAATAAATGGGTAGTTTTTGGTCATCACTTTGCCGCCATTGCTGGTCCTGGTCCGTTGATTGGACCAACTCTTGCCGCGCAATTTGGCTACTTGCCATCAATGCTTTGGCTTTTGATTGGCTCAGTGATTGGTGGTTGCGTGCAAGATTTGGTGATTTTATTTTTTTCAGTAAGACATGATGGCAAAACACTTTGCCAAATGGCAAAAGATGAGTTAGGAAAATTTGGATCAGCCGCAGCGGTGATTGGAATTGTGTTAATTATGATTATTCTAATTGCGGTTTTAGGTTTGGTCGTTGTTAACGCCATGAAGCACAGCGCTTGGGCAACTTCAACAGTTTTTTTCACCATTCCCATCGCATTTTTCATCGGCGTTTATATGCGCTTTTTAAGACCCGGAGCAGTTTTAGAAGCGTCAATTTTGGGTTTTACTTTATTAATTGTAGCAGTTTTTGCTGGACAATGGATTTCCGCAAGTGAGGCTCTCAAGCCTTTATTTGACCATGATGGAAAAACATTAGCTTTTGCCATAATGGCTTATGGTTTTATTGCCGCCGTTCTTCCAGTTTGGATGCTTTTAGCGCCGCGTGATTATCTTTCCACTTTTCTAAAACTCGGCACAATCAGCTTGCTTGCCATTGCAATTATCGTTTTACATCCGCAAATAAAAATGCCCGCCTTAACCCAGTTCATTGACGGCAATGGTCCAATTTTTGCTGGCAAAATTTTTCCTTTCGTTTTCATCACCATCGCTTGCGGCGCAATTTCAGGCTTTCATGCTTTGATCGCTTCAGGCACAACTCCCAAATTAATTTCATCAGAAAAAGATATTCACATGATTGGTTATGGCTCAATGATTCTAGAATCTTTTGTGGCAATAATGGCTTTGATTGCCGCCTGCATTATGGAACCAGGAATTTTCTTTGCTATCAACAGCCCAGCCGGAATTGTGGGCAAAACTGCGATTGATGCTGTCGCCACAATTAACGGCTGGGGCTTTGCAGTTTCCGTTAATGATATGGAAAATTTAGCCAAAATAGTTGGCGAAGAAACTTTATTCAACCGCACCGGCGGTGCTCCATCTTTGGCAGTTGGAATGGCGAGTATTTTCAGCAAAACTTTTGGTGACGGAATGTTATCAATTTGGTATCACTTCGTAATTATGTTTGAAGCCGTCTTCATTTTAACCACGCTCGACGCCGGCACGCGAGTTTGCCGCTTTATGCTTCAAGATGTATTGGGTAGTTTTTATAAACCTTTAGGAAAAACTTCTTGGTATCCATCAGTATTTTTAACCAGCTTTATTGTTGTTGCTGCTTGGGGATATTTTTTATATAGCGGCGTGATTGATCCGAATGGTGGAGTAAATATTTTGTGGCCACTTTTTGGCATTGCCAATCAAATTCTAGCTGCAATTGCTTTGTGCATCGCCACCACAATGATTATCAAATCGCGTCGCTGCAAATATTTTTGGGTCACCGCTCTTCCCCTTGCTTGGCTTGCAACAATCACCTTAACTGCATCTTGGCAAAAGTTATTTTCAGACAATGTTAGAATTGGTCTATTGGCGGGAGCTAGAGATTTAAAGGATAAATTTGCTAACAACCTTTTGCCGCCAGAAAAAATGGCAATTGCCGACAAGTTGATTTTCAACCAATATGTGGTAGCAAGTTTAACTGCATTTTTTGCCTCGCTTTTAATTGTGGTGATTTTGGATATGGTGAGAATTTTAATTACAAAATATGAAAATTAATTGGAGTTGGTTAATCAAAAAACTAAATGGACAAAATGAATATCAAAAATATCTTAAACATTTTGAGCAACACCATTCACATCAAATTCCATTAACTAAACAACGATTCTTCGCTCAAAAAGAAACTGAAAAATGGAATAAAATTAATCGTTGTTGTTAATTTTTGGCGTCATCTTAATTTATCTGTCATCCTTGAGCGAAGCGAAGGATCTCAGGAGTTTAGCTTCGAAGTTTAACTCCTGAGATCCC
>JAZKFV010000022.1:0-70424 GCA_040386195.1 Pseudomonadota bacterium
TCTCGTGAGACGAGAACTGAAATTGCTTCATGAGATCCTTCGCTTCGCTCAGGATGACAATGATAATTCAGAATGACAGTGCAACTTATGATCACAAATTAAATTAAAATAATTCTAAAAATTTGAAAACTTTCCTAAAAAAAATCAATTATCAATTTCAAAATCAATCCTTATTAGAGGAAGCTCTAACCCATCCGAGTTTTTCTAAAAAAAACAAAACTAAAAATTATCAAAGATTAGAATTTCTAGGTGATGCGGTTTTGGCTTTGGTGATTGCAGAAATTTTAATTAAAAAATATCCAACTGCTCAAGAAGGCGAGCTTTCTAAGCGTCAGGCTTATTTAGTTTCTGGCGAAGTGTTGTGGCAAATTGCTGAAAATATTGGCATTGGCGAGGTGATGAAATTTTCTGAAGGAGAAAAAGTTATTGGTGGAAAAACTAATAAACGCAATTTAGAAAATGCTTGCGAAGCTTTGATTGGTGCAATTTATTTAGATTCTAATTTGGAAAATTGTCAAAAATTTATTTTAAGAAATTGGCAAAATATTATTGATCAAAGTTTAGAAACTCCCAAAGATCCAGTTTCAATTTTGCAAGAAATTGTCCAATCTAAATCCAAAAAACTTCCTCTTTATAATATTGAACAAACCGGCGGCAATAGCCATCAGCCTTTATTCACTGCCATTGTAACTTTCGATGATAAAGAATATCAGGCGCAAGGTTTGTCTAAAAAAGAAGCGCAAAAAAATGTGGCGATTTTGGCGATGGAGGATTTGACTTTGGGTATAAAAAATAAATCATAAGTAAAGAACTGCCAATGAGGGCGTTTTTGAGAGCTTTGTTGCTTGGTGTGTTTTGAATAAAAACTGAAAAATTTAAACCCGAACATTTAGGGCAAATAAATTTTTACCTTGAAGCGTTAGATCAAGACGTAAAAAAGCTTCACGAAATTGACTTGGATTGGTCTTAAAATGAGACAGTAAAATTATAAGTTAGTTATTAAATAGATTTATATGATTTGGTTATTACCATGGAAAACTTTAGTGCGTAATCAAAATTTATTAACTTCAACCTAAAAAAATTAATTATGAAACATCAAATGACTGACGCTGAAGCTGGCGAAAAAATCGGTAAAATTTGGAATAGTAAGGGTCTATCCGAAGAGACAAAAATTAAATCCGCTATTATGTTATTACAAGGCAGGCAAACATTTGAATGTACCACTACTCTTTCCGAAATTCCGTTGCTGATAAAAGTATTAGAAGCAACCAAAGCATCTGTAAACAAGATCATGATCTTAGTTAATGCCGAAGTTGGAGAATATAAGCAATTTGCAGATTATTTAAAAGATAACGAAAATTTAACCAGTGTGAATATTTGTTTTGCGTTGCCTTCAGATGATCTTGTCCAACCTTTTACAAAAGTGTTAGAAGAAAATTACACCCTAACTGAAATTGAATATTCTGCTAGAGAAAATCTAGGTATATCAGATGAAACAAGATCTGATTTTATCAAAGCTATTATGAAAAACCCGCGAAGCAAAATGACCTGCCACTCATTTGAGTTTTTTGATGATAATTGTGTAACCCTAGCTTGCCACCTGCCACCGGTATGGGATCAAAAAGCAAGAGATTTGATTATTGGTCACGCAACACCAGGTCACCCTCTACAAAAATTACCAATGGATATTTTAAACCCTATAATTGGTTATGTTCCCTCAGAGATAAAAGATGGAGAAGATCCAGAACAATATTTGACCGACCGCTATAAAGAGTTGTTTGAATATCATAAGTTGCCATCTTTGCATCTTAAGGGACTTAATTTGCCATCCGCAACTTTGGAAGAAAAAATAGTGCGATTGGAAGATCTTACTACTGCAGATTTGCCTCTTTTGTATACTGGATTATGCGAAGCAGGAGAAGAAAGCAAGGAAGTAACAAAATTCGTTGCCTATCAAAAAGAGTTACAAGGAATTGCGCCAGCACTTGACAAGCAAGAAAAGTCATCTCCCCCAAATTCTACTCCTGCTACAACCAAAAGTAACTCAGTAGTAAATTCTGAAGAAAAACAACATTAGAGAATAAAATACATCATGCTCAAGAATTTTTTATGGTCGTGTTGATTTTTAGCATAATTAAAAATTAGGTGAAAAATTTAATTTTTTTCACCTAATTTTTTTGGTTATGTTGAATTTCCGAGTATAGGAATTCTTTGTGCGATGAAAATCACGAAGTGGTAAAATATACTATGAGCCATTCCCTTAGCCCAACTATGATTGCGGATTATAAAACAAAACTCATACCAAAAGAATTGCTGCAAAACAAAATGCATGAGTTAATGCTATCTTTTGCGGGTTTGTCCAAAATTTAAAATTAAATAGATGTAAAACAGGCTCGGGAAAAGCCACTTTTTCAAAATGTTGATTATTAAATGAAAATGTTATTAATTAGCAATTTAGTTTATATTGTAGCTATAATATGTACTAATTTATAAATTACATAATTTTCGTTATTAAAAAATTCTCCAACCAATTTATGCAACATTTATCCTCCAGAGAAGCTCAAAATAATTTTGGAATGCTTCTGGATAGTGTCCAGAAGAATCCTGTTATCATTCAGAAACACAAAAGAGATTGTGCCGTTGTAATTTCAATAGCAGATTATGCATTGCTTAGAAAATCCAGAATGAAGGAATTACAAGATTTGTGTGATGAGGTGGGAAAAAATGCCAAATCTAAAGGTTTAACCCCTGAAATATTAGATAAGTTATTGCGGGAGAAATAGATTTTGAGAGTTGTAATTGATACCAATGTTTTAATTAGTTACTTGCTATCCGCTTCTAATTCAACATCTAAAAAGACAGTAAATAAGGTTCTAGCCCAAAATCATTCATTATTAATTTCAAATGAAACTTTTAAAGAGCTTTCAATCACATTGTTAAAAGATAAATTTGATCCATATGTCTCTTTGGAAAAAAGACAGCAATTTTTATTAATGATAAAAAGCATTGCCGAATTCATTACGATTCAAGAGAGAATTAATAAATGTCGTGATAAAAAAGATAATCAATTCTTGGAAGTGGCAGTTAGTGGAAATGCTAATCTTATTATCACTGGGGATAAAGATTTATTGGTTCTAAACCCTTTTAGAAATATTAATATATTATCACCAGCTGATTTTTATCAGCTCTGAATTTTCTTGATCCTTAAAAAATATTTGCAGCGATGGTTGGCTCTATTGAAAAAATCAATTTCCATATTAGGAAGGTTTGTGGCATTTTTGTGAAATTTCTTTAGTTGTTATTTTTTAAAGTTAGTTGGTATATGAGACCTTTAAGTTCAGTAGCCTTAACCTCAGTAAGAGCGTTGGGTAGATATGTTAAATCGTTTGTTCCAGAAAATATTTCAGGAACATCAAGAGTTCCGCATAGCAGAGTATTCAAATATTCACCAAAAAATATTGATAAACTAATTTGTGATAATGTTATTGGAAAAAATACAAGCCTGAGCCCACAAACCATATCCAATAGCAAGCCAAGTGAATTATCTGGTCATCCAATTGGATTTGGTAGATCACGGGAAGCGACAATTTTGAGCCCAGAAGATGCGGAGCAGTTCTCAACTGTTTTGTCACCAGGGCTTGGATGGGGAAGTTCTGCCAAATCTATTTATGAATCTTATTTTCCAGTTTCTCAACTAATCGATAACAAAGATTTGCTTGTTTATAGTCCACTTACAGATGCAGACAGGAGAGAAGGAAGATTTAAAAAGGGATTAATGTATTACTATGATGAGTCTTACATCAATGAAGAAGAGTCGGAAAATTTCTTTAATAAAATTCTAAAAAATAGATTTTTTGATAAGGATGGTAAATTAAAAAATCCAGGAAATGTAAGTAATCTAATGCTATTTGGTTTTAGCATTGGGCATCGGGAGAATATATCTCATATGAATTATCTCCATGAGAGAATCGCGGAGGCTTTAGTACGGGAAGGTAAATCACCAGATTTGGTTCAAGAATATTTTACCAAGATAGCTCTCATTAATATTGCCAGCCCAGTAAATTGGGAGGGATTAAGGTTGCCAAAAGAAATGTTATCTGAATTGGAAAGTGGCTCAATATCAATGCAAGATGCGGAAGAAGCGGTTAAGGAATATATGAGTCAAAATAAGTCGCCTAAGTCTAAAGTGATGAAATTACCGGAGTTAAAAATTATAAATTACCGATCTTTTACTGATGTTGGAACTCTTAAGCTTGAATCGGATTTTAATAATTTTAATTGCAATAGAAGGTTTGCTGCGCCAAAGATATTCAAGTTTTTAAGACCGGATCGAGAATCGGAAGTTTTATATGTGATGGGCAAGAGTTTGGTTCCAGATGTATTTTTTGATGATGGGGCAATAAAAGATGATTCTTTGGGTCATAACCTAAGTAATTACGCTAGGGCAATATTTGATAATTCAGAAACTATGTTTCCGATCCTTGTTCTGCGATCGACAGAGCATTGGCACCAAATTCAAGATGTGCAACAAAGTGGTGTTATAGAAATTGCTTATAATCCAAATAGGGCGCCATCTGATCTTGATCGTGCTGAAGTAAGACAGATTTTCCAAGAGACTTTATTTGCAAGAAATGCAATGATAAATGCATTGAGTTATGTACAAGATTTGGAAGATGGTAATGAGCCGCGGCGATAGGTAAATCAAACTTTTATCCCTATTGAAAATCAACAAATCACTTTATGAAAATAGTAGTTATTGGTGCCGGAGAGATTGGAAAACATACTTTAATTGCGCTTTCTAAAATATTACCGAAAGACCAAAAAATAAATATAGTTCTGTTGAATAGAGATTTAGTCAAAGCGGGCGCTTCTAAGAAAGATGTTGAATTTGGAAAGGAAAAGGTTTTTTTTTGCTTGGAGCTAAGAGCGCCAGAACCGATTTAGAATTTAAAGTTAGTTCTGATCACAAAGATTTAGAGAGTGCGGATGTAATTATTTTTACTGCCGGAGTAAGTGCAACGAAAATTGGCTCTTCAAATAGAGAGGCTGCATTGCCATTCGTTTACAAAATAATTACTGACTATGCTGAGCACATAAAAAGATATGCACCAAAATCATTAGTTTTAATGATTACCAATCCAGTAGATATAACCACATGGATAATGCAAGAAAAGACGGGATTTCCACCTGAAAAAGTTTTGGGTTTTGGATGTGAGTTGGATTCAAGAAGATTTATGAGAGTTTTGAGGAATGAATTAGATCAAGTTGGAATAATTATCAAAACAATAGGTGCTGATGTTATTGGTGGGCATTCCGCGGACGGAATGATTTTTCCAAGGGCAAGCATCAAACTAGATGGAAAAGGTGTATCAGATTTTGGAGAGCGAGATAGAGAAATAATTGAGCTGGCAATACAAAAAGCTGAAAGCGAAACCAGAGATTATGGGTTCACAATAATCAAAGATGGTGGTAGATCATCTATCGAGCCCGTCATTTTTCTTGCTTACGCTGCTAGATCATATTTATTTGGCTCAGAAAGCTATATGTCCTGTTCACAGGTTTTGCAGACTGGGAGAAGTTATAATAATATTGATAATTCCTGCGTTAGTGTTCCTGTTCGGATTAATAAAGGAACAGTTGAAATAAGTTCGCAATATTTACTTAGTGCGGAAGAATTAGGGCTTCTTGGAAGAGTAGCCAAAAATCATCAAACTCTATTTAATCATATAACATCTATGTCAGATGAATTAGCTGAAAAATTTCAGAAAGCCCTTGAAGAATTAGAAGAGCAAAAAAAACTTTATGAGGTCAAAAAAGAACTTTATGAAGAGCAGGTAAAAAGCAGCAACAAAAAAAATATTGGCAAATCACAAAGTCCC
Organism: Pseudomonadota bacterium; assembly: GCA_040386195.1. GTDB lineage: Bacteria > Pseudomonadota > Alphaproteobacteria > Rickettsiales > UBA1997 > JAJTCH01. Next base: position 5,880 of record JAZKFV010000022.1, read on the forward strand.
AGCACATTACAAAGATTACCTAGTGATGATACCAAGGTTTTTATCGAAAATGTTATGGAGTTAGAAGAGGGAGTTGAGCACAGCGTGATTAAAATTAAAGTCAAAGATTCAATTGATATTTCAGATGAAAAAAAAATATCAGTTTTAAACGCAACCATGAGCTATTTTAAAAAATCATCTTCTGCAATTAAAGATGAGGAATGCAGTATTTCCGAAGATAAAAAATCTTTATTATTGCCAAATAGAAAAGAAGTTAGAGCAATTTTAGAATCTCTTAATCTACTCAAAGAGTCATCATTACAATCAAAACTATAAACAAAATGATAGATATAAAATATCAAATTTCCTTGTCTAAAAAATTTATTTTATACTCATCAACCATTGTTTTTATCGTCTTTTTTTACCTTTCTTATCTTTTTATCAAAGAAAATTCAGCACAAAATAATCAAGCTATTTTAGATTTGTCGGCGGAAGTATCTTTCGCTGAGAAAATATTTGATGACTCAGCTAGATACGCGACTTTGATTTTGAATAGTATGATCAATGACATCAGTAAAGATCCGGAAAATAAAAATCATATCAGTAATGTTTTAAAATCATTCCATGTTTTGCACGATAGCAAAATGAAGGATATATTATCGATTAGTATGTTTTCTTGGGTGGATAAAAAGGATATTTTGGCGGTTAATAGTGAGATTGGTGTTTTGAGTAAAAATTTAGATTTATCAAGTCGAGATTATCTACAATTGACAAAAAAAGATCCTAATAAATTATATTTTGGCAAGCCAGTTGCTGGCGCTGTTAGCACGCAATACATTATTCCAGCCGGCATTGGTTTGATTGATGGCAAAGGTGAATATCAAGGATCAGTCATAATGGGATTTGATATTGATAGTATTTATCAGAAATTTTTAAAGGGCAAAATTCTGATCGGTTCAAATCTTCAAATTATTTATAAAAATGAGTTTGGTGTAATACAGAATTCACCAGACTTTGGCAAAGAATATTTGGCAAAAATAAATTTAGAAAATCCAAATCCTCAAATCCTGAAACAATCCTCAATATTCGGATCGCCTCTAATATTGGTATATCAAAGAATTACCAACACCCCATATGGAGTTTTGGTAAGTTTTGAAAATCTTAATCAGCCATCGATTGTTAAAAAAACTTATTTGCTGGAATTTCTCTGCATCTTATTGTTTTTTATAGTTTTGATTTATTTATTGAAAAAAGATTTCATTAATCCGATTGTTTTATTATCGAAAGAAGCAGAGTCGGTTGGGCTTGGCAGGTTTGATATTAGAACCCCAAAATCAAATATATTGGAAATCAACCAACTCTCCAAATCCATCCTCTCCATCAAACATTTCGTTAAAACAGAGCAAGATTTAAAAAACCAGCTGGATATTGCTAACCAAAAACTTCACTCTTTGCTAAAATCAATCTCTCACGATTTGCGTAATTATGTTTCTGGAATTTCGGGTTTGGCGGAAATAATTGCTGAGGATAAAAAATTAACCAAAGAAAATGTTCGGCAAGATCAGCAATATGCTCAGATGATTTCTAAACAATCCGTGCAAATACTTTCCTTCGCCAAAGATGCGCTGAATACTCAAAGTGATCAGCTGGGAATTATTAAATTAGACCAGGATGAGGATTGTGATATTAAGGAGCTGATTGAAGAAATGTTGGTTTTGAATCAGCAATTTTTAAAGAGCCAGCAAGTGAAAATTACTACTGATTTTCAGAAAGATTTGCCAATTTTAAGATGTGACCAAAGAAGGCTGAGACAGGTTTTGGACAATTTAATTACCAACGCGGTGAAATATAGCAACAAAGGCGGCGAAGTGAAAATTAGCGGGCAAAAGGTGGAAGATAATCAGGTCAAACAAATTCAAATTACCATTCAAGATAATGGCATTGGAATGACTAAAGACGACATCAAAGCAGCTTTGATGGGCGAGGGCAAGAATATTGATAAATCGGATTTGGATAAACCAATTGATTCGCACGGAATTGGTATGCAAATTGTGCAGCAAGTTATTAAGGCTATTGGCGCTAAGATGGAAATTGAATCTGAAAAAGGTCAGGGAACGATTGTGAAATTGTGGTTTAATATTGATGAGGCAAGTTTGCCTGCAGATCAAAATTTGGTAGAATTGCCAGAATCAATGCCAACCAAGAAAAAACCGTCAGCATCAAAACCCAAAACCATTCTTATTGTTGACGATGAAGAGGTCAATTTATTGGTACTCGGCAAGGTTTTAACTGATGCTAATTACAAAATAATTAAAGCTAAAAATGGGCAAGAAGCTTTGGAAATATTGGATGAAAAAAAATGTGATTTAATTTTTATGGATGTCAAAATGCCAAAATTAGACGGGCTGAAAACCACCAAAATAATTCGTGAAGGTGGGTTAAAAAACAAAAAATATCAAGCAATTCCAATCATCGCCATTAGCGGCGATGATGACGAGCAAAGTCGTAAGGCAGCATTAAAATCGGGAATGAATGAGATTGTTGGCAAGCCTTTTGTGAAAGCGGAAATTTTAAATCTAGTTGCTAAGTTTTTGTGAAGATCTGATATTAATATCTCCCAATTGATGATTGCCTAGTTCCGAGTGTTTGTATTAATCCATCAACGCTCATGCCAAAAGTCAGACAAAAATTTTCATCGAGTGGAATGCCAATCGGAATCATTAGTTCTTGACTAGTGGAGCCAACCACTGGCGCACCGCAGACAAATTTTTGAGTGCGGTTTCGTGATATTTCCTGAACATAATCGCGACCTTGCAATGAAGGAATATCATATTCGCGGCGTTTTTCACTATTAATTAAACCATATTTGCCATCGACAACAATATTTCCTTCGCGATCAATAATTGAAAAAACAGTAAATAATTTTGAATATTTTGGTTCAGCTAAATCGATTCTAATTCTTTGCTGCTGTTCTTCTATAGCCTTTTCAAAAACATCTATTCCTCTGCTTTTAACAATCGATTTAGTGGCGCCACCAACGGATTGAACAATTGTTTTGGCGGCTGGTGAAAGTAAATTAGGAGCCAATTTTGGTTCCATTAAATAGAGATTAAGCATTGAACCAAGTGCTTGTTGAAAATAAGACGCGGTAGCTTGAGTGCAAATACTTAGACTTCGTGGTTGTAATTGTGAAAAATCACCACGATGAAGCGTCTCTTCGCTGGCGTAACGTCGGACATAAGAATTCATCGCCGACACCATTTGTCTGCCGCTCACAGTTTCAGTTTCTAGTGAATGGGTGATTTCTTTTTTGATTAAAATATTAGCCCTAATATTTTCAATAATTTCTTCGACAACTTTGCGCGCTTGGCTTTCGCTATAAAAAAGTTTTATGCTACCAAAACCAAAGTGACCAATTTGACCCGATTTAAAACCATCTGGGCGTTTGTGAAAATTACTCTCAACATCACGAATATTTACTTCGCCATTAGATTTAACTATGCCACCGGCAATGCTAACCATACGAGATCCAGCCAATATGGGATATGATTCAACTGCGCCTGCTAAAATTCTGCTACCAAAAAATAATTGTTCTTTTTTATTTAAACCATCCACCAACCAGCGTTTATAAAGTGGCGGTATAGAAAGTTGACATTCAATATCACGCCATGATTCTGGATCGCTGAGATTAGCTACGGTTATTTCGCCACGTGCAATCCATTCTTGCCATATTTCTTTGAGTTGCGGATCAACTGGTTCACCCTTCTTAAATTCTTCAATGACATAATCCAGCGCGTTGGTCACTGGTGCAAAAGTTATTTTGCCGCGACCATTACCTTCATTAGAAAACATTGAAAATGGCCCCATGCTGGTGAACATTGAAGCGATATTTTCTTTCCCCTCAGGCAGGGCAATGCTAACAATAAGCTTCATGCGATTGGTGCGTTCTTCCACGGCAGATTCTGGAAATAATGTGCTATCGAGCATTTCAATGCTAGACCAAGTAGAGTTGATAACATATGACGCGGTAAGTTTTTCGCCGCTCTGCATTGTGACAGCAAAATTCTGATTTCTGGTGGTTTGATCATAATCAATTTTAGTAACTTCTTGTCCGGTTCTAACTTCAATCAAACCTTTTTGCTGATATGATTTTACTTGATCCAATAAATATTGGCTGAAATTTGGCCAGTTGAGTAATTTTTCTTGAGTGCGAATTACAGCCGCCATTTTACTGACATCAACGACATCTTGATAATCCTCTAAATCAAGCACGCGGAAAAAATCATCAACTTCACCAAAAATTTTATTACTCGGATCAAGCTCAACTAATCTTTTATATTCAGCCCTGATGCCTTCATAAATTTTTAGCAATTCATCGGCCGGCACTTGTGAATCTTTGGCGATGAAATATAAACCACAATCAAGTTCAGGATCATCTTTGCTAACACTAATTACAAACTCCGCTTTTCTTTTTTCGTTGTTGCAATATTTTTTCAGAAAAGTAATTGAGCTTTGTAAATAAAGTTTGGCGGTTTCTAAATCACGATAATGATAACCATGACCAACTCTTGCTGGGGTGCAGCCGCTGGTTTGGGATAATAAATTTTCTCCTTGTTCAATTAGGGTAGATTTGATTCCCAATTCTGCTAATTTCAGCGCGGTCATAATGCCGGCAATGCCGCCGCCGCTAATTAAAACTGGCTTATGATTGGCAGAAGCTTGTAATTCAGTTGCTAATTGACCTTGTAATAAAGGTGCGCGAAATTTATGAGGATCAGATTTAAAAGCGATCAGGCGTTTTTTAATCGGAATAATTTGTAAAGCATTTGCGGTTGGCACCAGAGATATTTTCGCTCCAGCACTTGGTGCAGAACCTTTATGTTTATTTAACTGATCACCTTCCGAAATACTATCTCCAAGTAAATGACCACCGGCTGGATCATTTTGTTGAGCAGAAAATAAAGTAATACTCGGATGTTCAACTGGGTCTTCAGCCCAAAGCCCGTTACTGCGTAAGGCTAAATGTTCTTTCTCAAAACGAGCATCAAACTGAGCTACAAATGGCATATCTTCATCTTGACCCACAGCCTTTTGCAAAATTTTCAGTAACTCCAAACGACCAACAATTGGTTGCTCTGGAAGTGCTACTATCAAGGCTTCGTTGTGATTAGCGATTTCGCAAGTCCAACATTTATCATCTAACTTGAGAGGAAAAACTCCTTGACCTTTAGTGACGCGAAAAGCTTTTACTCCACCTTCGCAAGGGATGATAAATACTTCACCACCACCAACAAAATTGCTTTTTTCTTCCACACCATTTTTTGCTGCTGAACCAATACCAATATTTCCATAGGAAATTATATCTCGTAATGAAACAATCGGAGCTCTGGTTCCTAAATCTTTATCCGCCGCTGTTCCCCATTGATGAATTATTGAAGGTTCAACAGGATCGATGGGATTTTCTTGGATAAGAATCGGCAGTTTTGCTAGCGTGTCTTTACGAATAATATGTAAGTGTAAATAACCAGGAGTGCCATCAATAGTTGATATAGCATCTTCGCCTGTGGCCTTGCCACCATAGATTGCAATGACAGTATATTCGGCTGTAAGATTTGGCATAAATACTTCTGATTTTATTAAATATAAACCATATTAAACTCTTGCGAGTCGATTTTATCCTATTTGTGCAATTATTAATTTCTACTCAATAAATCTTAAGCTTAGCTAGATACGTAACTCGGACAAAATAATTGACAATTAAAAGCCGCAAATATAACCTACGCCGCTTCCTCTTTGTGGGGGTCTGTAGCTCAGCTGGTTAGAGTGCGCGCCTGATAAGTGCGAGGTCGGTGGTTCGAGTCCACCCAGACCCACCATTACATTTCCATTTGAACATCCGTTCAAATTCTCAATTCCATAAAACTAAACTATATGAACAAGAAATATAATATTGTTGGTATAGGCAACGCTATCGTCGACAATATTTGTTTGGTCGAGGAAAAATTTCTGGCTGAACATAATTTAACCAAAGGCGGAATGTTTCTCATTGACGAAACCAACGCTGCCAAGCTTTCCCATTTAAAACATCAAAAAATCAGCTCGGGCGGATCAGTGGCTAATTCAATTGCTACTTTGGCAATGCTTGAATCTAAAACTGCTTTGATTGGCAAAGTTGGTAAGGATAAATTTGGCGATATTTTTTTTGATGATCTGAAAAAAATTGGCTGTGAATTTTTCTGCAAACATAAAGAAAAATCCGGCAGCACCGCCCAATCATTCGTTCTAATCACTCCAGATGGCGAGCGCACAATGTGCACTTATTTGGGACTTGCTTCTAAAATTGCTGATGAAATTGATGAAAATATTATTAAAGATGCCGAAGTTTTATATTTGGAAGGCTATTTGTGGGACGAGCCGGAAACCATCGCCGCCTTGCGCCAGGCCATTGAAATTGCTGTAGATAATGAAGTAAAAATTGCTTTTTCTTTATCCGACGCTTTTTGTGTTGAACGTCACCAAAGCGAATTTTTAGAAATTGCTCAGCATTTAGATATTTTATTTGCTAATGAAACTGAAATGAGCGTTTTGGTGGGCAGTGATTTTGCTGCTAATAATTATCAAAAAGTTAAAGAAGTAATCACTCACCGCCACCCTAAATTAGTGGTGGCAATGACAATGGGTGAAAAGGGAGCGATGATTTTTAGAAACGATAAATCACATCACATTGCCACTCAAAAAGTTGAAAAAGTGATTGACACCACCGGCGCCGGCGATGCTTTTGCCGCTGGATTTTTATATGGAATTGACAATGGGCTCAGCCTGCAAGAAGCCGCAGCTTTGGGCAATTTATTAGCTGGCGGCGTGATTGTGCAAATTGGGGCGAGGTTGGAGAAGGAGAAATTATTGGAGTTGGTTGCAAGTTAAAAACTGTTAACTAATTATTTAAATCTGAAAAATAAAAACAAAAATATTATGACTCTTTGGCAAATCTCAGAAATAAAAACTGCACTTAAAGATCAAATTATCAACATTGGTAAATTGGATTTTACAATTAATCAGGTTGCAATTGATAGTCGCGCTAAGGCTGATAATGGCTTGTTTGTGGCTTTTAAAGGTGAAAATAATGATGGGCATAATTTTTTAAAACAGGCTTTTGAAAATGGTTGTGTGGCGGCAATTGTTGATCATTTGCCGGAAGGATTTGCAGGTGATGAAAAATTAATTTTGGTTAAAGATTCTTTGCTGGCTTTAGAAAAATTAGCAATTTTTTCACGCAGCAGAAGCAAGGCAAAAATCATTGCTGTAACTGGCTCGGTGGGCAAAACTAGCGTTAAAGAAATGCTCAAAACTGTTTTCACTTCGCAAGGCAAAACTTTTGCAACTACTGGCAATTTGAATAATAATTTTGGCTTGCCGCTGTCGCTTTGTAATATGGGCAGCGATGTTGAGTTTGGAATTTTTGAAATGGGAATGAACCATTTGGGAGAAATTGCGGCGCTGACTAAAATTGCCAAACCGCATATTGCCATTATCACCACTGTTGCGGCGGCGCATATTGGTAATTTTAAAAATGAAGAAGAGATTGCTTTGGCAAAATCAGAAATTTTCTCCGGGCTGGTGGAAGGCGGATTTGCGGTGATTAACGCTGATAATATGCATTACGAATTTATCAAAAATCAGGCAATTAATCAGCAGGTGGCAATTAATAATATCATTAATTTTGGTAGCAAAGAAACTAGCAATATCAGGCTTTTGGCGGTTGAAAAAGCTGAAGATTTTTACTCAATGGTCACTATTTTTAGCGCCAAATCTAAACAGCAAATCAGCTATTTAATCAACACTATCAATCAATCAACCATCTTTAATTCTCTGATTGCAGTTGCTTGTTTGGAACTCATTGCCAAAGATTTTGCGGCGGGTTTGAATAGCTTACAAAAGCTGCAAACACCTAAAGGCAGAGGCAATTTAATTAAGGTTGAAAAAAATGGCATCAAATTCACCATCATCGACGACACCTACAACGCCAACGCTGCATCAATGCAAGCTGGTTTAAAATTTTTAGCAGATTTAAAAAATTATCAAAGTGGACAAGGAATAATCACTAGAGCAATTGCCTTTGTTGGCGATATGTTGGAATTAGGAGAATTCTCGGTAAAAGAACATAAAGCAATTGCCAATTATATATCGGCCTATAACATTGATAGAGCGCTTTTGGTTGGCGATTCGATGAGCGATTTAATCAGCGAAATTAAACCAGAAAAACTAATCGCACATTTTCAAAATTCTTCCTTAGCCGCTCAAAATCTGAATTTTCAACCTCAAAACGGCGATATAATTTTTATCAAAGGATCGCGAGGAACAAAGATGGAAAAGCTGGTTGAGGTAATGATTAATGGTTAATGATTAATTATTAATTAGATTTTGATTATTTTTTTAAGACCATTTTAATTAATCATTAACCATTAATCATTGATCATTAAATGTTATATAGCTACTTAACCAGCCTTTCTCTGGCTTTTTCTGATTCCTATTTTCTGCAGGTGATTTTTCGCCTGTCATTCATTTTCATCACCGCATTTTTAATCGCCTATTTTGGCATTAAATCTTTCATCTGCTTCGTCCATAAAAAAAATAATCTTTATCAACCAATCAGATCTGACGGGATCAAAACCCACATTGCTGAAAAACAAAAAACGCCAACAATGGGCGGTTTATTTATTATCGCCGGCACTTTGATTGCCTCAGTTTTATTTGCTAATATCAAAAATAATTATGTTTTAATTGCGCTGTTTGTGATGATTTCTTTTAGTGCAATTGGCTTTGTTGACGATTATTTGAAAGTAGCCAAACATAATACCAAAGGCTTTCGCGGCAGCATCAAATTGGTGATTCAATTTACTATTGTCAGCTTGGTAATGTTCTTTTTACAAATGACCAACAATGTTTATTTTAACGGCGCAGTTGAAATTCCTTTCACTAAATTAGCAATTGATTTAGGAATTTTTTATGTTTTCTTCGCCACCTTTGTCATCGTTGGCGCCGCCAATGCCGTCAACTTAACCGATGGTTTAGACGGTTTAGTTTCTGTGCCGGCAATCATAACTTTATCTTGCTTCGCCTTCATAATTTACGCCACTTCTAACCCCACAATTTCTAATCATTTAGGAATTCTAAATATCGAAAACACCGCCGGGCTCATAATGTTCTGCGCCGCAATGATTGGCGCAATTTTGGCCTTTTTGAAATTCAACTTAAAACCCGCCAAAATTTTTATGGGCGATGTCGGCAGCCTAGGAATCGGCGCCTCGCTGGGCGTTTTGGCAATCATCTTAAAAAAAGAATTATTATTCGGCATCATCGGATTATTATTCGTCATCGAAGCCGTTTCAGTAATCCTGCAAGTCGGCTCCTACAAACTCCGCCAAAAACGAATTTTCCTAATGGCGCCAATCCACCACCATTTCGAAAAACTAGGCTGGAGCGAAATAAAAGTAGTTCGCACCTTCTGGCTCACCTCAGCAATATGCGCCGGGGTTGGAATGTTGAGTTTTTTTGTTAAATAAATTGTACAAATTATGACCAAAAAATTATCAGCCAAAAAAGAAAGAGTCTATCTATACGATTCAACCTTGCGTGATGGCGCTCAAACTAGCACGGTGAATTTTAATGTGCGGGATAAAAGAGAGATTGCGTTGATGTTGGATGGTTTGGGGATCGATTATGTTGAAGGTGGCTGGCCGGGGGCTAATCCTACTGATGATGAGTTTTTTGCTAATTTGCCGAAATTGAAAAATTCGCGTTTTAGCGCTTTTGGAATGACGCGTCGCCCAACTTCTTCAGTACAAAATGATCCGGCTTTGAATGCTTTGATTAATAGCTCGGCTAAAGCGGTTTGTATTGTGGGTAAGGCTTGGGATTTTCATTTGACTAATGCGCTGAACATTTCGGAAACAGAAAATTTAAAGATGATTGGTGAGTCAATTGCTTATATTGCGAAAAATAAGAAAGAGCCAATGTTTGACGCCGAACATTTTTTTGACGGCTATAAAACTAATCCAAAATTTGCCATGAAAGTGGTGCAAACCGCTTATGACAATGGCGCGCGCTGGGTTGTTTTGTGTGATACTAACGGCGGCACTTTGCCGAGTGAAATTTCTAAAATCGTTAAAGAAGTTACTAAAAAAATTCCTGGTGAAAACTTAGGGATTCATTGTCACAACGATACTGGCAACGCTGTTGCCAACTCAATTGCTGCGGTGGAAGCCGGAGTTCGCCAAGTGCAAGGAACTATCAACGGACTTGGCGAAAGATGCGGCAATGCCAATTTAACCAGCATCATTCCAATTTTAATGTTGAAGATGAATTTTGATGCTGGAATTGCTGAAACGCAGCTCAAAAATTTAACCAAAACTGCCCATTTTTTAGATGATTTACTTGCTAAACCGCGTGATCGTTTTGCACCGTTTGTTGGTGAATTTGCCTTTGCCCACAAAGGCGGCTTGCATGTTTCAGCAATTGCCAAAAATCCTAAATCTTACGAACATATTGAGCCAGAATTAGTGGGCAATAAACGCAAAATTATGGTTTCCGACCAAGCTGGCCGCTCCAATATTATCGCCCGTTTGAAAGAAATTGGCTTGAATGAAGAAGGCGACGACATTAAGTATAGCCAGATTTCCGATTTGGTAAATAAAGTTAAAGAGCTGGAAGCCAAAGGCTACGCCTATGACGGCGCTGATGCCAGCTTTGAACTTTTGGCGAAAAGATTTTTATCAGTAGTGCCAAGTTATTTTGAATTAGTTTCGTTTCGAGTTATTGATGAACGCAAAAATAATTCCAAAAATGTGCCCACACTTTTGGCAGAAGCTACCATCAAAATAAAAATTGGCCGCAAAATTGTGATGTCAGTTGCGGAAGGAAACGGCCCAGTTAATGCTTTAGACAAAGCCTTACGCAAAGCCTTATCACGCAAATATCCGCTTTTGAAAAATGTTTCTTTAAGTGATTACAAAGTACGAATTTTAACGCCGTCAGATGGAACTGAAGCAATCACCAGAGTGCAAATTGAATCGGTGGATGATCAAGGTCATAAATGGTCAACCATCGGCGTTTCCGCCAATATTGTCGACGCTTCTTACCGGGCGCTTTATGATTCGATTACTTTTAAATTGATGAAGGAAAAACTTTAATAAAACAAATATCAAACAATATGCAAGCAATGCCCAATCCTAAAAAAACTCCCAATACTAAAAAAAACTTCCTGATTTGGTTGGGGATTTTTTTGGTGGTGATGTTGATTTCTGGCGCTTTTGATGATGCCACCAATAATGCTAATAAAATTTCTTTCTCACAATTCATCGCCAAGGTTGATGGCGGCGAGGTGGCCAAGGTTGATATTAAAGGCAAAGATCTGTTTGGAACTTCTAAAAACGGAGAAAAATTTTATACTTTTTTGCCGGAATATCCGAGCTTGGTAGAAAAATTGCAGGAGAAAAATGTTGAAGTTAATGCTTCGCCATTAGTTTCAAAATCAGAAAAAATTATTGGTGGCATTTTGGGCTGGCTGCCGTTTTTGATTATGATTTTTCTATGGTTTGGCTTTATGAAAAATATGGGCGGCGCGGGTAATAAGGCGTTTAGTTTTGGTAAATCTAAAGCCAAATTATTGCAGCAAGCTAACGGCAAAGTTACTTTTAACGATGTGGCCGGAATTGATGAGGCCAAAGGTGAATTAACCGAGATTGTTGATTTTCTGAAAGATCCACAAAAATATATCAAACTGGGCGCTCGAATTCCGCGCGGCTGCTTGTTGATTGGCTCGCCGGGAACTGGTAAAACTTTGCTGGCCAGAGCAATTGCTGGTGAAGCGGGCGTGCCATTTTTCTCAATTTCTGGTTCAGATTTTGTGGAAATGTTTGTCGGCGTTGGTGCTAGCCGGGTGCGCGATATGTTTGAACAAGGCAAAAAATCTGCGCCTTGTATAATTTTTATCGATGAGATTGATGCGGTGGGAAGACACAGAGGATCTGGCGTTGGCGGTGGCAATGATGAAAGAGAACAAACTTTAAATCAGCTTTTGGTGGAGATGGACGGCTTTGCTGATAATGAAGGCGTGATTATTATTGCCGCCACTAACCGCCCTGATGTTTTGGATAAAGCCTTGCTCAGACCGGGAAGATTTGATCGTCAAATTACAGTGCCCAGCCCTGATATTATTGGGCGTGAACAAATTTTAAATGTGCATATTAAAAAAGTGCAAATTGCTCCGGATGTGGATGTTAAAACTTTAGCCAAAGGAACGCCGGGATTTTCTGGTGCCGATTTGGCAAATTTAGTCAATGAATCTGCGCTTCTGGCAGCAAGATCGAATCAAATGTTGGTGACTATGCAAAATCTTGAAGATGCCAAAGATCGCATAATGATGGGCTCGGAGCGCAAATCAATGGTCATGCAGCTTGATGAAAAAACTTTAACCGCATATCACGAAGGCGGCCACGCAATTGTTTCTATCAACTGTCCAAATTCTGATCCAATTCACAAAGCAACAATAATTCCAAGAGGTCGCGCTTTAGGTTTGGTGATGCGCTTGCCGGAAGTTGATCGCTTTTCAGTTTCGCGTGCCAAATTGCACGATGATCTAGCAGTTGCAATGGCGGGCAGGGCGGCGGAAGAATTGATTTTCGGTTATGATAAAGTTACCACCGGCGCCTCTTCAGATATTGAGCAAGCCACTCGAATGGCCAAAGCAATGGTTATAAAATGGGGTTTAAGCGATAAAGTTGGAACCATCGATTACGCTCCAGATAACACTGGCGGCTATCCGACACAAAAAGAAATTTCTGACGAAACTTCCAAATTAATTGATAGCGAAACCAAAAGAATAATTGATGAAGCTTTGCAACGCGCTACACAAATTTTGACTGACAAAAAAGCTGATTTAGAAAAACTGGCGCAAGGTTTATTGGAATTTGAAACTTTAAGCGGCGAAGAAATCAAAGATTTATTAGCCGGAAAAGAAGTTAGAAGAGCGGCCGATGCTGGAAAAAGAACTTTAAAAAGTGTGATTCCAACTTCGGCTGAGTAAGAAATATCAAGTTCTTTCCCCTTTAGATCCTTTTCCCTCGTCATTTCCTTTAGACAATGCTTTAAGGCCTTTCCCTATTGCCAACATAATTCCTTTTGTTTTTCTAGGGGTGCTTGGAATTTCAGATCGAGGACTCTTTAAAGTTACAAGCTCAACTTCAATTATATTTTTACACCTATCGCTAATATTTGTGATTTCATCAACCACATTTTGAGCTGATAAAGCTAGAGATTGATTAGAAAAAATCATATTAACAAAACTAATATGTTTCTCTGGTCGAGCTAGATCAATTTTGTGTATGTTAGTTTGATATGATTTTCTGTCTTCGTTAAACAAAAGCTCATTTTCATTATACAAATTTAAAACCTGATTGATGGTTTTTTCGGCTACCAAAGCAAGATCTTCTTTTGCAAAACTCTCAAGATAAATTTCTGCAACTTTCTCAAACAAAATTTCACTCGGTTTTGAGGCTGATAAAATTAATAAATTTTCTAGGCGATATTTATATCTTAATTTTAAGTCTTCGTCAGTGAACAAGTCCGCATAACCTTGCTTTATTGCTTTTAAAGCTTCCAATTCACGCTCTATAGTTGCATCGTCATTGATAACCGTAAATTGTGCTTCAAGATTTTCTAATGTGCTGAGTAATGAATTTTCTACTATTTGAATAATATTTTTATTCGCCTCTTCTTTGTGTTTGTGAACAAGGTTTTTTTCTGCATCTGTGCCGTCAAATTTTGATTCTAACAAATCAAAAAATCCTAACAAATATTTTGCGCCAAGCTTTGCGTAAGTTTCTTTGTGGCGCAATGTGTTGGAGATTGAAATTTTTGGTTGAATGTCACCACTTTCAATAACAATTTTTATTAACTCTGGCGAGAATTTATATTTTAATAAAATGTCTATCAAGCAAGCGCTAGAGCCAAAGTCTTTGGCAAATTCAGATTTAATAACTTCTTTATTGTCACTCAATAATTTCTTAATTGACTCAAGATCGGCATTTGCGCCTTTTTTTATTTCATCAATAAATTGTTTGAAGATTCCTTTGCCATTAATGTCAGTTTCGTTTTGATCTAATTGTGTGGATATTTCATCAATTCCCAAAAATGCTGTTAATGCCTTTATCTGTGTAGTAATAAATTCACGAGCCGCTTTTCTGTTGATCTGCGCTGTGGTTGCGTCCTCTTGTTTAAAATTGTCAAATTCTAATATTCTGGTAGCAAGAATTGGAGTTGAGTTTTGAATTGCTGTTTTTAATTTTAATTTATCCTCAGGCGTTAATGATTCAGAATTTGTTCCAAGCCATCTTCTAATTGCCCGAATAAAAACAGGGCGATTATTTTCTATTGCATAGGAAAGTAATACAGCAAAAGAATCATCAAGAGGTAGAAATGCGGATTGATTATCTTGGAGAAGCTTTGATATGCGCGCGGAAAAAGTGTCAGACTTTTCTGATTCAACATCAATAAAGCTGTGAGCCTGAAGGCAAAATTGAGCAAGCTCTCCAATATGTTTTTTATTAGTTTGGTGTTGATCAATTATGGTTTGAATTTTTAAATCTTCAGGTTTTAGTTTGGCGAATAATTTTTTTTGATCATCAAATTTTGCTTCGTAATCATCTTTATAAAATGCAATTGTCAACAAACTTTCCCTTTTTATCGGCAAAATATTATTACCAAGTAAAAGATTGATATAGATTGGAGGCGCGCAATGTTTTAGTAAAAATAAAATTAATTCATCGTGATATTCAGGAGATTTTTTTATTGCGGCAATATTATTGGTGATAAAATTAAAAAGTGCCCATAAGTTATTCTCATTAGAAAAATCAACGGTCTCTTTAATTTTTTGTATTAGAAGTTTTGGATTTCTTGCATATAACATCATATCTAAAACCTCTGGATCAATACCAGATTTATCTTGGGCGAGGTGAATATGATTTGGAGTAATTTCTAAGCCATTATTTAATAAAGTGGCTAATATTTTTGGTGTGACTTGCTTTGGATAATTAATTAGTAAACATTTTAGGCAATCATTTTTAGCGTCAAAGCCATCAAGTTTTTGGAAAATTGGAGCGCTAAAGTTAAGCTTGTTTCCCCTTAAGAAACTATTTAAGGCAAGATGAGCATCTTTATCTAAGGTAGCCAGCCTAATGATTTCAAAGGCTTCATTGTTGTTCGGAGTTCTGGCTTTGGTTTTTGTTTGATCCAGCAAAACAACATATTGATTAAAAACGTAATTACATCTTTCAATTAACAGTGCAATATCTCGTTTTTTATCTAATGACAAATCTTTATATTCCGACCAAATTTTTAAAATTGGTAATAATTGTGCTTGCAACTCTTCTTCGTCCTTAGTTCTAACTTCTTGACTAGCTAAGGTTTGTAATTTTTCAGTAATTATATTTAGGAGTTGGAAAAATTTTTGATCTTTATTTTTTTTATCATAATTAAAAACCCGAGCTTTTCTGAATAATCTAACCAGCTCGTAGTCAGAGGTTTTGATGGCTTGAACTAAATGATCAAAATATAGCTGATTTGAGATGTCGGGCGTTGATCCTAATATCTTTAATTTCTGATTGATCTGTTTAAATAAATCATCATTAACTAACGATTTTTCTAAGGCGGCAATTCTAGCTTTCAAGGCAGTTTGATCGTCCGGATCTTTATAAAGTTCAAGAGCTTTTTCTAATATAAGTATTTGATTATCGGCGCTTTGTTGATCTAGAGTCCATCTTGAGAAAAACGTTGCTATGTTTTGTGGTCTGAAGCCTTTTTCCATCAATGCAATAAAAATATCGGCGCGTAATTTTTGTTCTTTAAAATATTGCAATAAATCTTCAACTTCATCACCGGTATAAGCTCTAATTTTTTTGCGCAATTCTTCTTGATTAAAGAATTTTATAGCTCCAGCCTCACTAAGTTCTGTGACAAATTCACTGGCATCTTTATAAGCGTCTTTTCCGCCAAATAATAATCTTTCTGATTTTGGATCCAAAGATGATGAAAGCTCTGCTGGCAATAAAGCCTGGTTCTGAGCTGTAAATTTAAAACCGCAACCATATAAGAATAATAATTTGTCTTTATTGAGCTTATGATTGTCACTTAGGATTTTAAGTAGAGATTGGGTTTCTGTATTATTTTCGGTCAAATTTAAATCAAGATTTCCGGAATGAAAGATGGGAGCCGGAAATAGTTGGTTGACATCTATTCCCAAAAAAGCTTCTCTCACCTGATTTAATGCCATTTCATCAACGGGAAGATTGCTTTCTAAAAGATAATACATTGCCCTAGTGATGGCTTGGTTTTGATTGAACTTATAAATTTGGGCGGCATTATTTGCAATTCTCTCTAATGCTGCAAGATATTCGCCAATTTGTTCAAAATCTTCTGGTGAGAAGGGTTGGTTTTGTTGCCAAATAGTCAGATGATGAGTGAGTCCGTCGCTAATTAATCTTGCAATTTCTGGAGTTGGTTTGAGTTTATATTCTTTTCCTGTCAAAAGTTTTCCTGCAAGATTTTTTGTTTTGGCAAAATCATATTTATTATTAATAAATTTTCCGATTGCCTGAATCACTTGTGGATTTTTTTGTAATTCATCACTTATTCCGGCCCCAAATAAATCATTTAATGCATCTTGATTTTGTTCGTTGTTCAACAAATCCAAAACTGCTTCAACAGTTTCTAGTTTTAAAGATCTCTTTCTGCTTCTCATTGAATATGTAATTTATTGATATGTGATTAATGGGATTTGAAGATATTGTTTTTAATTGCGTTAAGTCAACAAAAAATTGAGCCTGAGTCAAAATGAACTATGATTCAAAGACTCATCTTGACAGAGCATATTGAAATATGTTCAACTGTTAGACCTATAGCTTCTTGTCGTAATCAGCTAGTAATGTTAAAGATTTAAATAATGTCCAAAAGTTCTTCCTTAGACTTACTTGATGCCGTTAGACGTAATGATTTAAAAGCGGTAGAGAAATTATTTCTGAATATTGGGGTCAATACTCGGCAAGATGATGTTGAGAAAAACAACGCCCTTCATATTGCTGCTCAGTTTGGAGATGCTGCAATGGTGCGTTTTTTAATTGCTCAAGGCGTAGATGCAGATAAATTAAATCAAAATCAAAACCGACCAATTGATTTAGCTCGACGTTTTAAAAATCGCGATGCTATTGACGCGTTGCTATATCCGCAAAATGCCACTCTGACTGATAAAATTCAAATTGCACTGGCACAAACCCTTTATGTTGATGATAAAGGTAAAGTTGCGACGAGTTCTCAAATTAAAAATTTGCAATTCATTGATCAGATTATGTTGGCTTTGGCGGATGGAAATTTGGATAGTAATTCAAAACTTGCCGACAAAATTCAAGAAATTTTATTTGAACAAAATACTTCTGCAGATCCAAAATTATCTGAATTAAAAACTGAGATTTGGCATTTAATTTTAACGGCAGAAGCCAAATTTAATGAGCCAAGATTTAGCGATGAATCCTATTTGGGGCAAAAAATTAAAACCCAAAATGGTATTAATCAAGTAGAGCCGGGTGACCATTTTATTAAAATTGCTAATAAAAAAAGTGGGGCTGCAAAAGGGGCCATTGTTATCAAAAGAATTTTAAGACCTTCAAACTTATTGGTTGAAAGCAAAAGCAAAAAATATTTACATCCATGGGTAGTAAAAAGTATTGATAAAGATTCTATTGGTGAAGATTTGGTTAATAGCTATGTTAATTATTTTGGTCTGCAACCAAAATTTAGAAAACTTACTTTACAAGCTAGCGGGGGATTGGAAAAACAAAAACAATACATTGCAGTCAAATATAACTTAGACACACATCATCCTGAAAGATTAGCAGCTTCTCCAATCTCCACTAAAAGTGACAAAGGCAAATTTGCTTCGAGGGTCTTTGGCGCTAAAACACAAAATATTCAAGTCAAATCAAACCCGACCAATAAATTAATCGAACAAATATTTCTTGCCATTATTCTTGGGCACGGCGATCTGAACAATGGTAATGTTTTGGTGGATAATCTGACAAAAGAAATATTATTTATTGATTGGGATGTGATGTCTGTTCGCGCTAATTTAATTCACCCAGTTTTGCAGCGATATTTTGTTTGGTTGGTGGAGGCGATAAATAAAGGTGATTTTAAAGAAGTTAGAGAAATTTTGAGTTTTAGAAAATTAAAAAATATTCATACTTTAATCGGTGGAGCCTATGGTTTTTCTCACGAGGTTGAAACAATAAAAGCAATCAAGAAACTTGATAAAAGAACTGTAGAACTTTTAGAGTTAGATCAAGCTGATTTGGCAAAAAGTAAAAATAAACTGCGCGAGATACGTCAAGATATGAGTGCTATTAGCGTTTTGGGTGGAAGCGATGATGATATGACGGTTATTGAGTTATTGGAAAAATCATTATCAGAAATATCCGATTCAGAAATTCTTGCCTCCATTCAAAGTATAACTAACAAAAACACTGACGGACTAAAAGCGATAACTCATGATTTTATTGAGCTTGAGGCTGGTGCAGATCAAGATTCAAAAGTGGCGGCTGAGCGCAAGTATAAAACATATGAAAATGCTGTTTTAACTTCTTTAGCGCAAGCTAAAAAAGCGGTAGATGGGCAGGTGGCAAAATTAAAAAATCCACTTCCGCCAAAATCTACAAATGAAAAGCCAGTGGTTTATCTGGATTTTAATCCAACAGGGAAAACATTGGTGACGCATCCAATTGAACCGGATCATATTATTAAATATTGGGCAGGCTTATATCATTTTGTTGATAATGTTGATTGGCACGACAAAACTGTTCAATATAAAGGCATCGTTCCCAAAGAATTTTTAATCAAGCCGCAAGAGATTTATAAAATGACTTTTGCATCGGCGATTAAAAAAATTAAAAATCAGCAAATTAATGATGAAGCTTGGCAAATGTTATCGATCGCGTTTCCATTAATTGGGTCTTATGGTTTGGAATTGGATGGAGGTTTGTTTCAACCGCGCATTGCTGATGAAGCTAGGTTTAAAGAAGAATGGTGGAAATATTCTGAACAATTCCAAGATCAAGTTTGTGAAAATATTATTTTGGCGATCTCTGCTTTAAAAAAATTTGCAACAACGCAGCCAAATGTTTCAAACTGTAATAAGTTATTGTTATTTGTTAAAAGAGCGGAAAAATCTTTGGATCTTTTTGGCGATGAGCGAGAAGATTTTGTGGCTGAGCAAAAAGAAGAATTGAATTTTATTAAGGCAAAATTACAGGAAGCTAAACGGGAAATGGCTCCAGAAAAATCATTAGCGCAACGCAAACCAACAACCAGCACCAAATCACCAAATGCGCAGCCTTTGTTGAAAATGCAGATGGTGGTTGTTGAAAAAAATGGCAAATATCATCATCATTTTGAATTTGAAAATGAAAAAAATAATTTTTGTTTTGTTGCCAATCAAGAAATAACCAATAAAAACCTGGCTTATCGCCAAGCTCAAAAAGCAATTGAGCTGGTAGTTAGTGAGCTTATTGATAGACAATCGGTAAGATTTGAAAGGGCGTGTGAAGAAATTTTGGATTATCAAGGTAATAATAAATCGCTGCTTAATCTTAAAAAAATTATTCAAGAAGAATCACCAAATAATGAACATCAAAAAGCGATATTAGCTTTTATAATCAAAGCAGCAAAAGCTTCACAAAATGGTTTTAGTAAAAGTGAAATTGTTGCTGAATTGCCGCCACAGCTGGCGATAGATCTTAAACATATATCGGCAAAAATGCAGGAATATAACAAAGATCAAGGTTTGTTTGATAATAAAAAATCTGTTGGAATGAGATCTTGCTCTATGAAAGTGGATTATCTGGAAAGTGATAATTCTATCAAAAAAAGTAATGTTGAAAAATATGCTGGGAAGCCGAATATCAAAGGCGCAACTTTGATATTATAAAAAGTTATAGACTTCTTTTTTGCTCAACAATTTCATAACATTCAATGATATCTTTTTCTTTGATATCATCAAAATTATCCAAAGCAATTCCGCATTCAAAACCGCTTTTGGCTTCTTTGACGTCATCTTTGAAGCGTTTGAGAGTTTTAAGTGTGCCATCATAAACCACGATATTTTCGCGCAGTAAGCGAACTTTGGCGCCTTTTTTGATAGTGCCGTCGATGACGCTGCAACCGGCGATTTTGCCGGAGCCGGAGACTTTGAAAACTTGTCTGATTTCAGCTTGACCTAAATATTCTTCACTTTTAATTGGATCAAGCATTCCGCCTAATAATAATTTGAGTTCGTCAACAACATTATAAATGATTGAGTGATAACGAATGTCAACATTTTTAGCTTGCGCCATTTCTTTGGCTTGCACATTGGTGCGCACATTAAAGCCAATGATGATGGCGCCGGAAACTGCGGCTAAACTAATATCGCCTTCAGTAATTCCGCCAGTAGCGCTGTGAATAATTTTAATGGCAACTTCTTCAGTGCCTAATTTTCCTAAGCTGCCGCAAATTGCTTCAACTGAACCATGAACATCGCCTTTAATAATGATGGGCAAATAACGCACGCCGGTTTTTCCAGCTTGTTTGAAAATATCATCAGTTGATTTGGCAACATTTTTTAAACTTTTTTCATCGCGTTTTTTCTTTTCACGATAAGAAATAATATCGCGCGCTTGTTTTTCTTCACTGACTTCCACAAATTGATCGCCCGCATCCGGCGCGCCATCCAAACCCAATATTTCTACTGGCATTGATGGAGTTGCTTGTTTGATATTTTTACCTTTGTCATCATGCATTTTGCGCACTTTTCCAAAAGCAGTTCCGGCAACAATAATATCGCCAATATCTAAAGTTCCTTTTTGAATTAAAATAGTTGCCACCACACCTTTGGATGGATCAATGCGGGTTTCCACCACCACGCCGCTGGCTTTGCCAACATAAGGCGCTTTAAGTTCAAGAACTTCAGCTTGCAATAAAATTGCTTCTTCTAATTTATCCAGATTGGTTTTTTCTTTAGCAGAAACTTCAACAAAAATTACCTCACCACCTAGATCTTCGGCGATAATTTCGTGTTGTAATAATTCGTTTTTAACTCTTCTGGAGTCTGCGCCAGGTTTGTCAATTTTATTCACCGCGACAATGATTGGCACGCCAGCCGCTTTAGCGTGGCTGATTGCTTCGATAGTTTGTTCTTTCACGCCATCGTCAGCAGCAACTACTAAAACCACAATATCAGTTGCGTTAGCGCCGCGCGATCTCATTTCGGTAAAAGCTTCGTGACCGGGAGTATCTAAAAAGGTGATATATTTTCCGCTAACAGTTTTGATTCTTGAAGCGCCAATATGTTGAGTGATTCCACCTGATTCGCCACTAACCACATTGGTTGAACGCATCGCATCTAAAAGTGAAGTTTTGCCGTGATCAACGTGACCCATAATGGTGACGACCGGAGCGCGATCTAGTTTTTCAACATCATCCTCTTCTTCGGTGCTAATTATATCTTCAACATCGGAAGCTTTAACTCTTTTAACGGTATGACCAAATTCGTGAATGATTAATTCTGCTGTATCAGCGTCAATCACTTGGTTGGAGGTGGCAACCATGCCCATCATAAATAATTTTTTCACCACATCGCCAGTTTTTTCCGCCATTCTTTCGGCTAAATCTGAAACTAAAATTAGCTCAGGCAAGACAACTTCGTTGACAATTTTTTTATATTCTTTGTTAACTTCTTGAACAGAATTTCTTTTATCACGATTCTTTTTGCGATAACCAAATTTTTCATCATCATCAACGATGAAAGTTTGTAATAATCTTCTTGGATTGAACTTTTCTTTTTTAACTTCAGCTAATTTGCTTTTTTTATTTTCAACTTCTTCTTCATTAATAAATTTCCCATTTTTGCCTAATTTTTTTGGCTTCTTTTTATCTTTTTCTAAAACAGCAGTTTTTTCTTGTTCAACTTTTTTGCGCGCTTCAATCATTTTTTCGCGCTCAGCTTTAAGCAAGTTTTGATCGGCAATACTTTGTTTAATTTTGCTTCTAACGTCAATATCAGGAGAAGTTTCGTCGGCAATTACTGGTGCCGCGCTAACAGCAACATTGATTGGCGCTTCTATTGTTTCATCAATTTCTGGCTCATCATTTTGGGCTTCAACAACAATTTCAGTTTTTTTAATTTTGGCTAAAACGTCATGTTTATCTGCTTCAAAATCATCTTGGTTAGACATATTACCAACCGCTCTTTTGCGCGCTTCAAACTCGTTTTTGCTTAAACCTTTGCCTGCCGTTTTATTTTCTAAAACCGCTGGAGCAGCTTCTTTCTTGCGGCCTTTGATGGTAACTTGCACCAAAGAGTTGCTGATTCTTTTATTCTCAGCATTTTTAGTGGACAAGACTTTAGGATCAGACGCAGCGGGAAGCTTGAGCTTCAAGGTCAATTTACTTCTAACCACTTCTGTTGATTTAGTTTCTTTTTGTTCTTTATCCACTTTTAATAATGATTAATGGTTAATGGTTAATGGTTAATTATCGATGATTAATTAGCTAATCATTAATAATTAATCATTAATCATTTTCTCAAGATATTCCACCGCACGATTTTTAATTTCAGTGGCAATATCTTCGTCAAAACCTTCAATTGCTTGTAATTCAGAAATTTCTGCTTCAGCAATTTGTTCAACTGAAGAGAAGCCTTCTGCAGCAAGTAAGTTGGCGATGATGTCTTCAACGTCAAGAGCTTCAATAAATAGTTTCGAAGATTGATTAAACTCAGCAGTTCTTCTGGCTGATTCTTGATCGTCAGTCATAATGTCGATTTTGTAATCAACTAATTTGGAAGCCAAACGCACATTTTGTCCGCCTCTGCCAATTGCCAAACTTAATTGATCTTCAGCAACTACAACTTCAATAATGCCATTTTCTTCGTCAACGACAACTTTGCTAACTTTAGCTGGAGTTAAAGCTGAGATGACTAATTCAGCGATATTTGGTGACCATTTGATAATGTCGATTTTTTCACCACGAAGTTCTGAGCTAACTGATTGAACGCGGCTGCCACGAATTCCAATGAATGAGCCAATAATGTCCAAATCTTCTCTTCTTGAATAAATAGCGATTTTCGCGCGTGATCCAGGATCACGAGCCACGGCTTTAACTTCAATATTTCCTTCATATAATTCTGGAACTTCGCCGGCGAATAATTTAACCAAAAATTGCGGATGAGTTCTTGATAAAAAGATTTGCGCACCAAATGGTTCTTTGCGCACATCTTCAACATAAACGCGCATTCTATCACCAACGCGGAAAGTTTCTCTTGGAATCAAGCCATTTTGGTGAATTACGGCTTCATAGCCATCAACTTCCATAACAATATTTTTAAGCCCAACTTTTTTAACTGAAGCGTTAACAATATCGCCAATGCGATCTTTGAACTCTTCATATTCTTTATTTTTTTCAGCTTCTTTAACTTTTTTGATAATTTCGTTTTTAGCAACTTGCGCAACAACACGATTTAAATCAATCGGCGGAAGTTCTTGGCTGATAAAATCACCAAGTTTTGCTTTTGGTTCTTTTTGTTTAGCGTCGCTAAGTGTGATGTGAGTGCGGCTGTCAAAAGCTTCTTCGCCTTCAGTTTCTTCAGTTTGATGAGCAAATTCGTTGCTGACAACTTTCAATTGATTGTAAAGTTTGATCAATCCAGTTTTTTTATCGATCACACAATCAATATTCAAATGATGACCATATTTCTTGCGCGCCGCAGATTTAATGCCTTCTTCCATAGCGTGAACTATGTCAGACACTAAAATGCCTTTCTCATGAGCGATGGTTTCGGCAACCAATAAAATCTCTCTATTGCCCATTACTGTCAAATTACTAGCCATTCGTAAAATATTTATTATTGATAAGGATTTGTGGCTCTGAACCTCCGCTGTTTCTATAGCGAAGGAGTTGGGGAACTGATTTACTATAGAAAATGCATCAAGAATCAAAAGTGGGCGAATATTAGTTGCGCCGTTTTACAAATGCAAGATGAAATCCTTAAGTTAAGATGATTAATGAGCTAAAGCAGATTTTTGTTGTGGCTGGGCATCAATTTTAACATTAGTTTTTTGATCAGGTTTTGGTGGTAATAATTCTTGTTTAAAATAAATTGCATCACTTCCTATTTGACCTGGGCTTGGCATTAGAGCTATATTGTTTGTAATTCCAAGAGCCGAACAAAATTCAAATTGAGTTTTATTATCTCCCAGATTCACCGATAATTCACCATTTTTAGAAACATAACTTCCAGTTGTTCCAACTCCGTTTGAAGGATCAATATAAAGCACATTTGGATTGTCTTCTATGGTGCTGGTTTGTAGCTTGTTAAATTGTTTCATGAACTTATCTCTTTTTTCTGGACTTTCAAATTTAATCGCCAAACGCGGCGCAAATTCTTCTTCTTCATGTTGCTTAGCACTATAAAGAGTTACCGTTCCAAATGGATGAGCCGTTCCACGATCATTAATTAGCCCAGCAACAAACCCATCATGAGATTTAGGTTTGAAACTAGTCGTAAAACTTTTTGTTGCCGGAGTTTGCTTAGATGAAACTTGTTGTTGAGCAGTATCTAGTTTCTGAAATTGCGCTGAATCTAAATCCACAACTTGCACTTTACCCTGTGTCTCAAGTTGCAAATTATTATTTTGAATCACCTCATTCCAATTGCTAAAACCAGAAGGTTGAAATTTGTGCTGTTGATGATCATAAGTGCCTTGCACTTTAGATTCAGAGGTCATTTGCTGGCAAACATTGGTTGCCGCCGCTTTCACCCCATCATCAGTTTGTCTGCCACCAACATAAAAATCATTTCCTGGCCAAGAAACATGATCCCAAGCCACAATGCTGAAAAATTTGCAGCCAGCAAATTTCGGATCATATTGCTCAGGTTTTTTTAGTTGCGAATTTTCAGCGCCAAATTTTCCAGCTTTAGTAGTAAGCTCGATGCCATTAATATTTTGAGTCCCGTCAAGCGCCGCAAATTGCGGTTCATTAGGATCAAAATTTATGCCTTTAATATTTTGCAATTTATCGCCGTGAGTTTCTAAAAGCCTAACCAAAACTCCTTGAAATTTTGCCTCTAATTGACCTTTAAATTGCCCAGCAAAAACTCCACAACCCATTCCTGGAATTGTTACAAAAGCTCCATCCGCGCCAGCTGTATTATTGGCGTGAAGCAATGATGGCAATAATCTTCTTTCATATAATTGATAAAATGCTTCATCATCAATTTGTCCATTTTTTGCAACTTCAGCCATATCAGCAGTTTGAACCCCTTTGCCGTTTGCCAGCAAAGCTCCCGGAACAAATAAAAGTTCGCCTTGAAATGGCTGGCTATGAGACTTAATTCCAGCACCTTTGTGAACTCCGTTATCATAAATCTCAACCGGAACTGCAAAATTTATATCGCCAAGAATTCCAAGTTCTTGAGAATTCCAATCTCTTCCATCGCCATAAACAGCGCTTTCAGCAAAAATTTGGGGTTTTTTAGTTTGAATTAATAATTCTAAAAATTGATCATCAGACAATTGTTGTAAATTTTGCCCACCAATTGCTTCTTCTAAATAAGCTCCAGCCTTCAATTTTCCAGATGCTAAATTAGCTTTATATTTTTTAATTTTTTCCTGAGTTTGGGCGCTGATTAAAACCTGATATGTCATAAGTTTATGGAAATTATATTTTGCAAAAACCAAATCATTTACCATCCCAATTTTTTAACTGCAACAGCAAATCAATTGAATTTTGAGAATTTTGCAAATAAAGTCCGCCACGATTTAACTTAATTTTCAAAACCGTGCAGCAAAAACAAAATCAATTCTCCAAACGCTCTTTAACTAGGCTAATTGCGATCCAAGCTTTTTATCAATATGATTTTTATCAACGCCAAATTGTGGTTGATGCTTTAGCAAAACAGCTGGTTGAAAATTATGCTTTGAGTGAAAATGAAGATGTGGTTTCTTACCAAAAAAAAATTGACGACAATCTTTTAGAATCATTGCTTTCAGGCTTAATTTTAGTGATTGAAAAAATTGACGAAGAAATTGCGCCGTTTTTAAAAGGTGAGTGGAAAATTACAACTTTGCCCGATGTGATGCTGCAAATTTTAAGGCTTGCCAGCTTTGAATTAAAGTTTATGAAAGACAATCCAACCAAAGTTATCATCAATGAATATGTTGATTTGTCGGCTTGTTTTTACGAGCCAAAACAAGTTACTTTCGTCAATAGCATTTTACAAAATATTGCTAATCAAAATCGCCCAGAATAATGACTAATATTATCATTGCTAAAATCACTTCAGTTCATGGAATTAAAGGCGCAGTTAAAATAATGAGCTTTGCCGCAAAGCCAGCCGATATTGCCAAATATTCCAGCAAAATGTTTGATGCCAAAAACCAGCAATATAAAATCAAAATCACCAATCAAATTCCCAGCAAAAATAACGATTTATTCACCGCCACAATTGACGAAGTCAATGATCGCAATCAAGCTGAATTGCTGAGAAATACTGAACTTTTTATTAAAAGAAGCGATCTGAAAAAATCGAAAAAAGATGAATTTTATTATGTTGATTTAGTTGGTTTAGATGTTTTGAATTTAGACAAGAAAAAAATTGGCAAAGTGCTAGCAGTCAATGATTTTGGGGCAGGCGGCTTGGTTGAAATTCAGTTTAGTGATGAAAAATATAACAAAAATCAAATTAATAATTTTGCCTTCACCCACAAAATTTTCCCCGAAGTTGATATCGAAAAAGGTTATTTGATCTTTGATATGCCTGACATTGTCGAAATTTTAGAAAATGAATAATCCACAATTAAAAGTTAAAATCTTCACCTTATTTCCCGAATCTTTCCCCGGAATTCTCGGCGCGTCGATAGTTGGCGATGCTTTGACGCAAGGTTTGTGGCAGTTAGAAATTATTGATATTCGTGAATTTGGAATTGGCAAAAGAAAAGTTGTTGATGATACGGTTTTTGGCGGAGGCTCGGGAATGTTGATGCGAGCCGATGTTTTGGGTGACGCAATTGAAACTAAAATTCCTAATTTTGCTCACACCAAAATAATTTATCCATCGCCCCGCGGCAGAGTTTTTAATCAGAAAAAAGCGGTTGAATTAAGTAAAATCAAAGAGTTGGTAATTGTGTGCGGTCGCTACGAAGGAATTGATCAAAGAGCAATTGAAGAATATCAAATGGAAGAAATTTCCATCGGTGATTATGTTTTGTCCGGCGGCGAGCTGCCAGCAATGGTGATGCTTGATGCCATCATCAGAAATTTAGACGGAGTTTTGGGCGGAGATGATTCTTTGAAAGAAGAAAGCTTCGGCAATGGTTTTGGCAGCAAATTCGACAATCTTTTAGAATATCCCCATTACACCAAACCCCAAATTTGGAAAAGCCACGAAGTGCCGGAAATTCTGCTTTCTGGGCATCATAAAAATATTGATGAATGGCGATTACAAAAGGCGATTGAGATTACTAAAGCGAGACGAAAAGATTTATTAAAATAATTATTTGCGTTTTCTCTGACTAATTTTCGGCTCACGAATATAAAGTGCCGATGATTTAAAATCATGGTTTGACGCGTATTTTTCTTCAGCCAATAAAGCAATATTTTTTGCATCAATAAAATCTTCTTGCTCAAAAATTAGCGCATTTTCTAAATCATCTTTAATCATATTTTTAGCACTTCCTGCTAATACAAATTTTTCCTTCGGCAAAAAATCTTTTAACTCTTCAACCTTGATCATCATTGGCTCAAAACTTGGTTTTAATTGTCCATTTTTAATCACAAATTCCTGAATAAAAAATTCTTCTAATCGCGCATCATTAACCACCAAAATCTTTTTTCCCTCACCAAGATATGAATAAGCAATCACTTCCAAACTACTAACCGCAATCACCGGCAAGCTAGTTGCAATTGCCAAAGCTTTGGCGCAAGAATAGCCAACTCTAATTCCAGTAAAACTTCCCGGGCCATTGGTAAAAGCAATTGCGTCTAAATCTTGATACCAAATTTCAGCTTGGCGCAAACATTCCTCAATCACTGGAATCAACATTTCAGAATGTTTGTTATTTTCCAAAATATTTTTCTGCGCGATGAGTTTTTTATCAAACGCGATTGCAACTGATAATGTGGAATTGGTAGTATCGAAAGCTAAAATTTTCATAATTCTGATATTTTTAAAGCAATTTGATGTGCCAAAATTCTAAGCTCAGGAACGGCGGTAATTTCTAATAATTGACCAGTTAATAATCCGCCCGCTAAATAAAAATTGGGATGATTTTTTGAAACTTCAAAACCCAAACCAGTTGCATGATGAGCAATGATTTTTTCTTCAACAAGATTACTTAATAAATCACTGGTGCGCCCAGAAAAATCAAAGCCCATCGCATTTAAAACTAAATCAGCCTCAATAGTTTTTTGATTATTTAAAGTAGCAATAATTTGCGAATTTTTTTCTGCTAATTTTTGTAATCGACCTTGAATAATTTGTAATTTTTCAGATTGAATCATCTCCATAATTTGATCGTTGTTATCCAGCGTAATGCGATGGCGATGGATATTCCAAAAACTCAGCAAGTGGCGCAAAAATTGACGTTTTTTATTCAAGCTAAATTTTTGCCATAATTCCGAAGTGATTGACCTGATGCCATGAATAACCGATTGCCAATCATCGGTGGCTCTTCCGGCAATTTTTAATTTATGTAAAATTTGACTCAAAGGCAAATTGGCGTCAGTAATTTCAAGGGTTCTAACGGCTTTGGTTCTAGTTATTGAATGAGGAAGTGGTAATTTTGCGCTGCCTGAACAAGTAATAATTTTTCCTTCAAAGCCAGAATTTTTTAGACTCAAAACCGCATCAACCGTGGTTAAACCAGTGCCAATAATTAAAACTGTTCCAGATTTTGGAAGTTCATTATGATTAAAAAATTGCCAAATATTATCGATAATTTTTTCACTTTGAAAATTTGCCGAAAGCTTTTTAACCTTTAAACCACAGGCTGCAACCACAAAATCATATTGCTTATTATTCAAAAAATATTTTCCATCAATAAATTTTATATCAGAA
Organism: Pseudomonadota bacterium; assembly: GCA_040386195.1. Taxonomy (GTDB): domain Bacteria; phylum Pseudomonadota; class Alphaproteobacteria; order Rickettsiales; family UBA1997; genus JAJTCH01. Next base: position 35,053 of record JAZKFV010000022.1, read on the forward strand.
ATTTTTTCACTAACAAAATTTAAGCGCGGATTTTTTTTGAGCTCCAAAATAATTTCCTGCAAATAAGCCCGATATAAAGGGCGCGGCGCAAAATTATCTTTGGCGATTTGAGGATTCTGATTTTTGATCAGCCATTTATAAAAATGCTCTTCATCAGCAAACGGCAAACCCATTTTATCAGCTGGCACATTCAAAATATGGTGCAAATCATTGGTTTGATAGGCTTTGCCGTTATTTTGAAAATTTTCATCATCGAACAGATCGATGCGAATTTGTGAATTTAACTGGAGCAAATTATACGCCACCGCCAATCCGGAAAATCCGCCGCCAATTATTGCAATGTTTTTGTTGTTTATCATTTTTAAATTAACGGAAATTTCCTGAACTTCTAGCTGATTCTTGCCCACTAATATCTCCATTTTTGGTGTAGAGTAAAAACTGGGTTATATTGCTAGGTTTTGATTTTTTAGCATCCTTTTCTTCTGGTAATCCCTCTAAGTTTCTTTTCATATTTTTATAATTTATTAGATTAAACAAGGTTAATAAAATGATGACTCAGCTTTATTATTTTTAATTATTTTTCAAGCTCATCAAGAAATACCATCTAAACCTTTTAGCCAAAATCTACCATCCACTCATAGTTTTAAAATTCACCGCAAATTAAGCGTTGACTAAACTCTTTTTGAGTTGGTTTAATTAGCTTGGTTGGTTGGAATTGATGTTTGGAGTTGAAACAATTTTTGATCCTAACGGCTTGGTAGGTGTTCTTCCTAATGTTTCTGGGTTAAGTGGTGAATCTCGATCTGCGTTATTTAATTGGTTAGCGTCACTAATTTTAATTAAATCTTGATACCATTGCGGAACCCCATTAAAAGTGTCGATTGGCTCTTTTCTTAGATCAAATTCATCTTTTATTTTTACCAACAAAACTTGGCAATAAGGCTTTCTTTCAATATTGACAAGCAGATGTTTAATAAGCGTTATATATTCTGGATATTCTAAAGATAACGATGCGGTTGGGTTATTTTCTAAATAATCAATTATTTTATTAATCGCCAGATAATCATTGTGATGCAATATTCTTTTATAGAGATTGGAAGAGATTATTTTGTCATACATTTCTTCGTCGATAGTTAGCGCTAAAAATTGTTTTTCAAATTGTTTTGGATCGGCAGTTAAGTAGTAATTTAAAATATCCAATTGGGTTATTTCTAATTGGTTTGTTTCTAAAATTTCTAAAGCAATCTCAAAAATAGATTCCAATGAAAAGCGAAATTGTTCTTCTAATTCAGAGGATTCAATTTTTTTAGCAAGGCCTTCGATTAGAGTCTTCAATTTAGGCCGTGTCATTTTATAATCATTAGACATTGTTTTGGCATCAATATCAAAATCGGGAATTTGCATTATTTCCGCGAGAATAAAAATATAAATTATATTTCGATTTTCTGCATTTATTTGGTCTATAAAAATATCAAAATCTTCAGATGTTTTATTTATCTTAAATTTCTCACAAACGCCACCCATCACTTCACAAATCCCAATGCTTGAAGCTTGCGGAATTCTAACATTATTTATTCTTTTGGATTTAGGCCTGGGTTTTCTTTCATCTTTCACGGGGATTGATGCAACTAATTCATTTTCGATGTCTATAATATGCGTCTCTAAAAATGTTACTCTTGTTAAATCTTTGAGTTTTCTGGCTGTGATTATATTTAAATAATCTCTCTGAGTATTGTGTATCAGGAGCTGATAAAAAGATGAAAATGATTCAAAGGTAAGATGCGGTTGTTTCTTTTTTACCGCCAAAAATAATGAATTTAGAAAATCCGCCTCGCGACACAGCGTTAGAATTTCTGCAAAATTGCTTGGCTGCAATTCTGAATCTATTCCCAAAAGATATTCTGGAGGAACTAATTCTGGCGCCAAATCTTGATCCGTTAAAATTGCAAGCAAACGATTATAACGACTATTTTGTTCGACAAGATCTTCTGATTTGACACTATCAATTTTTAAAGCGGACTCATCATATTTTTGTTGACACTTTTGATGAATATCTTTTGTTATTTCGTCTAGAGCCCGCAAGAAATCGGCACTTATTTTTTTTATTGCCTGTTCAACCTGATGCCTGTTTAAGCCATTTTTAGCCAAAAGAACACTATCCTTACGAACGATATTGTATGTTGTTAACATAAAATTATATTCGCTCATCAAATTCGAATATTCCATTGCAAGTAAGCGATCTAAAAATCTAGACTCAAAACTCATCACTTCGCCGCTTTCAATTTCTCTTATAACTTGAGCGAACAGACCTAAATATTCTTTTGTTTGTTCCTCAGAGATCTGGCTTGGCAAGAGTTTTGAAGTTTTTGTCATAGATTTATATTATTTTTCCAACTCATCAATATAAGAAATTATCACATCTAAACCTTTCTGCCAAAAATCTGCTTTGCTAGCGTCTAATCCAAATGGAGCCAATAAATCCTTGTGATGCAAGGTTCCGCCAGCTTCTAACATTTTGAAATATTTATCTTCAAAGCCTTTCAAACCCGATTTGTAAACGCCGTAAAGTGAGTTGACTAAACAATCGCCAAAGGCATAAGAATAAACATAAAATGGCGAGTGGATGAAATGGGGAATGTATGACCAATAATATTTATATTCGTCATCAAAAGTGAATACATCGCCGAGGCTTTCTTTTTGTACTTCCATCCAAAATTGATTTAATTTTTCGATAGAAATTTCACCTTTTTTGCGCTCATCATGAACCTTTTTCTCAAAATCCAGAAAGGCAATTTGACGCACGACAGTGTTGATCATATCTTCAACTTTGGCGGCGATAATCAATTTTCTTTTTTGCGGATTTTTTTCACGACGCAAAATTTCTTGGAAAGTTAATTGTTCGCCAAAAACCGAAGCAGTTTCTGCCAAAGTGAGTGGCGTTCCTGCCATCAAACAACCTTGCGAGCCAGATAAAACCTGATGCACGCCGTGCCCTAATTCGTGAGCCAAAGTCATAACATCGCGAACTTTTCCTTGATAATTTAACATCAAATAGGGGTGAACGCTAGGCACAGTTGGATGGGCAAACGCGCCAGAATCTTTACCATCTTTTACGCCAACATCAATCCAGGCATTATCAAAAAACTTTTGACCTAATTTGGCTAATTTTGGTGAAAAAGAATTATAGGCACAGGCAACGATTTCTTTGGCTTCATCCCAAGCGATCAATTTATTTTCTGATGCAGAAATTGGCGCGTTGCGATCTGAATAATGCAACTTTTTTTTGCCTAAAATTTTGGCTTTAATTTTGTAATAACGATGTGAAATTGCTGGATAATTTTTCTTTACGGTTTTAATCAAACTTTCAACAACTTCATCTTCAATAAAATTACTCAAATTACGGCTGGAAATAGGCGTAGCAAAGCCGCGCCATTTATCATAAATGTCTTTATCTTTAGCTAAAATATTGGTGATATAAGCTAAAATTTTGCTATTTTCTTGTAAAACTTGCCCAATAATTTTTGCCGCTTTGCGTCTGGTTTTTTCATCTTTATTGCACAGTAAATCAAAAATCTGCGACGAGTTCAAAGTTTTTTTATCGAATGGAAATTTCAAATTGTTAATGGTTTCATCAAACAAGCGACTCCAAGCCGCTCCACCAGTTGCTGATTTTTCGAGCAACATTTTTTCTAACTCTTCACTTAACTGATATTTTTTAAAAACTCTAACATCGCGAAGATAGGGCTGATAACGCTGTAAATCCTTATTATCCTTAATCAAAGCACTCAACTTTTTGTCTTCAATTTGATTAATTTCTAATTCAAAAAACACCATCAAACTCGAAATATCATTAATCTTTTCTGAAGAATCTTGATAAAACGCCGTATCCTTTGGGCTGTTTAAATTCGTGGCGTAATTGAGATAAGCAAAGCTAGAAATCTTTCCCAAAAGCTCAGAGATTTTTTCATATTCTTTAATTGCTTTGGCTAAATTAATCGCCGAAATTCCCGACAATTTTCCTTGATAATTTTTCTTAAATTTTGTCGCCAAATCACCAGCCAATTTAAAATCTTCAGCAATTTTTTTATCAGTGATTGATTTATAGAAATCAGTCAAATCCCAGTTCGGCAAGTTATTTAGTTTTTTTGTTTTGGTCATTTGTTGTTAATTTTTTATTGTTGGTAGATTTTTTTATTGTCTCAATTTTTTTAATACTCTCAGCCGTTGGCAGCTTTTCTGGCATAATTCCGCCAATTTCAGCAATGGTTTGTCTTACTTTTCTACCAATTTCAAAATGAGTTTTATTGGCTTGAGTTTTACCTTTGATATGTTCACGGCGCAATTTTTCTTCAGTTTGAGTGGCGCGAAATAAATTAGCAGCAAGTTCAGTGCTGCCCATATGATCGAGAATTTTTTGGCTTTTTTTCAAGCCTTTTTTCTGATGAATTGCCTGATGATCCAAGCCGCCATATAAGCCTTTATAACCATGATTTTGGAAAATTGCATAATCAATTGAATTAATTACTCCTGAATCTTTAGCGGTAGAAGCAAGCTGAATATTGTGTCTAGTTAATTCATTACGCAGAAAAAGTCTTTTTTCATCTTCATTGCTCAAGCCGCTATTTTCTTTCATCTGCCTGACTTCTTGCAAGCGAGTTTGCAGGGCAAAATAACTTTGACCCAGCGCCACAATTTCTTTGGAAGGATCGGCGTTTTGCACAATCAAATAACAGGCGTAACGCGATAGTTTTACATTCTCAATTTCTCTTTTAGCGCCACTTCCTAAATCGACCATTTCGAGGATATCCTCGAAATGGTCTGAAACCTTATAGTTGCTGTTCCGGCAGGATTCTTGAGCTTTAGCAATTACCGGTACAAAATGACGATATTCTGAATATTCTAAAATTTTTGCTAACTCCCTAGCAGTCCAAAATTCATTGCCGTTGCGGTCAATTTTTTTGCTATTTTCGAAGATTTTTAAACTAGTTTTTGTGAGTTGGTTTTTCATAGGTTTTTGTGGCTTTGGGTTTAATAAAAATAACTCGGCTTAATTTATTTATATTTTTTTAATCATCAATTTATAACTTCTCAAACACCGCCACCAGCTCCAAATGATGGCTATAAACGAACTGATCAATGGCTTTGATTTTGGTAATTTTATAACCGTTTTGTAGCAAGATTTTAGCATCAACTGCGAAAGCTGAAGGGTTGCAGGAAATATAGATTACGGATTTGATTTTGGATTTGGCTAAATGTTGAGTTTGAGATTCAGCGCCGTTGCGTGGCGGGTTGATGATGGCGAGGTGTTGACCGGTTAATTCTTTGGGAAGTAATGGAGTTTTGACTAAATCTTTTTCAAAGCCTTGAATTTTCTGGTTGAGATTATTTTTGGTGGCGTTCTTGTTTAAAGCTTCGATCATTGATTTTTCGCCTTCAAAAGCTTTGATGTGGGTTTTGGCATTTTGGGATAGAGCAGCGAAGCTGTAAGTTCCAATGCCGCAATATAAATCAACTATGTTAAGAATTTTTTCTGGGTTTTTGGTTTGTAATGAAGTAACTAAATCGTTGATCTCATTGATAATTATATCTTGCCCAGCCTTGGTTGCTTGTAGAAAAATATTGGCGTTGAGGTCGATTTTTATATCGCCGAAAAATAATTGGGGGATTTGAGATTGGTAAATCAAATTACAATCATCAGCAATTCTATAAGCCAAACTAATGATGTTATTGTCTTTAGCGAAATTGGTTAACCCATCAGCAACTTCAAGGCTTGGCGCAATTGGAGTTTGCAGAATTGCAGCAATTCCGTTATCAAATTTGGTGATTGAAATTTGAGTGATTTTGGTGGTTATATTTTTGACTAAATCTTGCAAAGGATGAATTAAAGCGGCGATTTCTTTTTCCAAAATCAAGCAGCTTTCAATTTTTACCACGTCATTACTATTCTCACGGAAAAATCCTAAACGATGATTATGATCAACTTGAAAATTTACCCTTCTTCTAAAACCAGCTGGAATAAAGCTCCAATCGATATTGCCATCGAAAGTGATTTGATCTCTGGCAAATAAATCTAAGAGAATTTTTTGTTTAAAACTTTGGTAATAATCCACTGTTAAATGTTGTAAAGAACATCCGCCACAATCAGCAAAATGAGGGCAGGGAGGAGTTGCGCGATCTGGACTTGGTGAGATTATTTTGATTAAATTAGCGGCAATAAATTTGCTATTTTCTTTGATAATTTGCGCTTCAATTTTATCGCCAATTAAGGTTTTGGAGACGAAGATTTTTTTATTCTTTTTGTTATTTGGCGCCAGAGAAAAACCTTGTCCAAGGTTGGAAATGCCGGTGATTTCGATGATTTGATTAGTCATTATTCGTAGTTTGGAATGAAGGTTGGGTCGGCATTAAATGCCGACCCTTTGTAGGGGCGTATTGAATACGCCTTTTGGAGGAAATCTATAACTCGCCAATCACAGTTTCGCCGCCAACCATAGTTTGACCGACTAAAACTTTAACTTGAGAAGTTTTTGGCAAATAAATATCAGCGCGGCTGCCAAAGCGGATGATGCCGTATCTTTCGCCAGCTTCAACTTCTGCACCTTCTTTTAAATCAGAAACAATTCTTCTGGCAACTAAACCGGCAACTTGCACAAAGACAATTTGCGCGCCGCTTTTAGTTTTAACAACTGCAGAATTTCTTTCATTTTCTGCGCTGGCTTCTTCCAAATTAGCGCTGAAAAATTTACCTTCTTGATATTTCACTTGAGTGATTTTGCCCGCAATTGGCGCGCGGTTCACATGCACATTAAAAACATTTAAAAACACGCTGATTTTTGTCCAATCATTATTAGCCAAACCTAATTCTGCTGGCGGAGTTGCGTTTTGTTCAATCAAATTGATCACGCCATCTGCCGGGCTGATAATTAAATTTTCGCCTCTTGGAGTGAATCTTTCCGGATCACGAAAAAAGAAAATACACCATAAAGTTAAAACCAAACCAATTGTGCCCAAAGTGCTGCTCATTAGAGCTAAAATGATGGTTGCAACAGCAAAAATGAGAATGAATTTGAAACCTTCTTTGTGGATTGGAACGAGGATGACTTTTGCTAAGTCGGTTATGTGATTGTTGGACATAAATTTAATGATTAATTGTTAATGATTAATGGTTAAAGACGGCTTGGATTATGTTTATAGTTAGTTAAAAAACAATCTATAATGCGGATTTGCAATCCATTTCGATCTGCAATTTTAGATCTGCAATTGAATTAAATTTCCTTTCTTCGCGGATAAAATCAAGTAATTCAACAATAATTTTTTTGCCATAAATTTGTTGATCAAAATTAAAAATATGCACTTCAAAAAGTGGCTGAGTGCCTTCAAATGTTGGTTTAATTCCAAAGTTTAAAATGGCAGAATGTTTTTTTCCATCCAGCCAAACTAACGCTTTATAAACTCCAAATTTAGGTTTAATCAAATCTTTTTTAGGCAGAAAATTGGCGGTTGGAAAGCCCAAAGTGCGGGCTAATTTTTTGCCTTGGATTACTATTCCACCAACTTGATAATTATGTCCAAGCATTTGATTGGCAGCTTTGATATTGCCAGAAGTAATTAAATTTCTAATTTTGGTTGAAGAATAAATCTGAGAATCAAAACCGCTTTTGGCGGCAATTTGGTGGAAAGAAAAATTATGAATTCCGGCTAATTGTTGCAGCAAATTAGCGTCTCCCAAACGATCTTTGCCAAAAATAAAATCGTAACCAATAATCAAATGTTTGATTTTGAGTTTCTTAACTAAAATTTTTTCAACAAAATCTTCGGCGGATAAATTAGCCAGCTGCTTGTTAAAACTGCCAATAAAAACAATATCGACAAGATTTTTATTTTTTAGAAAAGTTAATTTTTGAGATAAAGAAAAAAGCTTTTGATCGAAGATTTGCGCGGGTTTAATGATTTTTAATGGATGCGGTTCAAAAGTTAAAAGTGCCGATTTTAAATTTTCACTGCTGGCAATTCTTTTGGCATTATTTAAAATTTCCTGATGCCCCAAATGAATTCCGTCAAAATTGCCGATGGTTAAAACCGTGTTTTGGAAATTGTGGTTGATGTTGTGAAAGTTTTTGATAATTTGCATTCTTAATTTAGTCGTAAGTCGTAAGTCATAAGTCGTGAGTGGTTAGTAATAATCCTTATTTACTTACGACTTACGACTTACGACTTACGACTAATAAATTTATGTTCAAAAAAATTTCCTTAATTCTCGCAATTTTTTTCCTTATAAGCAACAACCTTGAAGCCGCGGATTTCAAGCAAGGTATTTCTATTTTTGGTGATTTAAAATATCCGCCCAATTTCAAACATTTTGATTATGTAAATCCAAATGCACCCAAAGGCGGCGAGGTGAAATATGGGGTGGAAGGAACTTTTAATAATTTGAATCCGTTTATTTTAAAAGGCATCTCGGCGGCGGGAATGGAGATGGTTTTTGATAGTTTGATGGAAGGATCGGCTGATGAAATTTCTTCGAAATATGGCTTGATTGCTCAAGGCGTGAAGCTTTCCGATGATAGAAAAACTCTCACTTTTCGTTTAAGAAAAATTGCTCGATTCAATGATGGTTCAAAAATCACTGCCGATGATGTGGTTTTTTCGTTCAATTTACTCAAAGAAAAAGGTCATCCATCTTATTCAATGGTTTATCGCGATGTGCGCGCCGCTAGGAAAATCAATGATTATGAAGTAGAATTTATTTTCAAAAATGGTGATAACCGCGAATTGCCGCTTGCTGTTGCCAGCCTTCCAGTCTTTTCTAAAAAATATTATAGTGAACATCAATTCGACAAAACTACTTTTGACGCACCACTTGGAAGCGGTGTTTATAAGGTTGTGACGGTTGATGCCGGAAAATCAATTACTTTTGCAAGAGTTAAAAATTATTGGGCGAAAGATTTACCAGTCAATGTTGGTAGATATAATTTTGATAAAATAACTTACGATTATTATCGCGATAATAATGTTTTGGTTGAGGCGTTTAAAGCTGGCGCTTACGATTTCCGTCAAGAAAATATCGCCAGAAATTGGGCGACTGCTTATAATATTGAGAAGGTAAAAAATGGTGAAATTATCAAAAAAGAAATTCGCCATAATTTGCCCGCGCCAATGCAGGCATTTGTTTTCAATTTGCGCAAAGAGAAATTGCAAAATCGTAATTTAAGAGCGGCAATTGCTCTGGCGTTTGATTTTGAATGGGCGAAGGAAAAGATTTTTTATGGATCTTATGAGCGCACTAATAGTTTTTTTAGTAATTCTGAATTTGGCAGTTCAGGCTTGCCAAGCAAGGCTGAATTAAAGATTTTGAATAAATTTAAAAACCAAGTTCCGCCAGAAATTTTTGAAGGAGAATTTAAATTGCCCAAAACTGATGGCAGTGGTTTTTCCAGAATTAATTTGCTTCAAGCCAAAGCTTTGTTAGAAGGCTCGGGATATTTTATTCGTAAGGGCAAATTGATTGATCCTAAAACCAATCAGCCAATGGAGCTTGAATTTTTGATTAGCAGCAAATCATTTCAAATGGTGATTGCGCCAATGATTAGAAATTTGGAAGTGTTGGGAATTAAGGCAAAAAGCCGCTTGGTTGACGAAAATCAATATAGTAATCGTTTGAAAAATTATGATTATGATTTGATCGTCAATGTCTTCGGATCAGGAATGGTGCCGGGCGACGAGCAATTTAGCTATTGGCATTCGTCACAAAAAAATATCGCCGGCGGCAATAATTTGGTGGGAGTTGATAATAAAGCGATTGATTATTTGGTCGAGAAAATTTCTAAAACCAGAAATAAAAATGAGCTAAAAACTTTAACCAAATGTTTGGATCGTATTTTATTAGCCAATTTTTATGTGATTCCGCAATGGCATAATCAAACTTATCGGATTTTATATAAAAATAAATTTGCTATGCCAAACCGCGCCCCAGCTTATTCTATGGCTTTAGATAGTTGGTGGATTAAACCTAATTAATTATCAAATCATGATCACAAACCCACTTGACCTTCATCTTGGAAAAAAATTACGTGAAATCAGAACAATGGCGGGAATGAGCCAGGCGCAAGTTGGTGAGCTAATTGGTGTGAGTTTGCAACAGATCAGAAAATATGAAATTGGTTTTAGTCGAATTAGCGCTAGTAAGTTATATGAATTTTCTCAGATTTTTCACAAACCAATCGGCAGTTTTTTTGATGATTACATCGCTGATGAAGATTTTCACAATATTGAATTTAAATCTGAAGCAGAATGTCGAAAATTAGAAGAAGAGAAAAATCAGGAAATGATGAGTTTGATTCGGGCTTTTAATCGAATTAGAAGTTTTGAAGTGCGGGGAAATTTGATAAGCTTGCTCAAATCAATTGCAGATAAAAACTAAAAAATCCCCGCCAAATTATTTGACGGGGATTTTTTATAATTTATGCAGCTTCCACGTTAATGTAGATGCGATTATTTTTGCCAGCTTTAACGAATTTTACAATTCCAGCCACTACTGCAAAAATAGTGTGATCAACACCAATGCCAACACCTTTTCCCGGGTGCCATTTGGTGCCTCTTTGACGAGCGATAATGTTGCCAGAAATTACTGACTCGCCGCCGTATCTTTTGATGCCCAGTCTTCTACCAGCCGAATCCCGACCGTTCCTGGAACTACCACCTGCTTTCTTGGTTGCCATTGTTTAGTTAAGTTAAAAATTAGTAATTACAATTTAATATCGGTGATTTTAAGAAGAGTTTTAAGTTGGCGGTGACCATTTTTTCTTCTGGAATTTTGTCTTCTTCTTTTTTTGAAAACGATGATTTTGTCGTCTTTAAAATTTTTGCTAACTTCCGCTAAAACAGTTGCGCCTTTGATATTAGGGCTGCCGAACACTGCTTGACCATTATCATTTTGTGCAAAAAGCACTTCTAGAGTGATTTTATCGCCAACATTAGAGTTGAGATTTTCAACGATGATTTTGTCGTCTTTAGCAACGCGATATTGCTTTCCACCAGTTTGAATTATTGCAAACATTTGCTGTTGTATTTATTTTTAAAGAAGTAGGATTTGCTTTTTTTACTGTAGATAAGAAGCCATTTCAAAAGGGCTATTTAAAAGCAGGCGGGTAATCTACCTTCCGCAAATATTTTTGTCAACCAAAATGTCTATAAAATTATTATCCGCCGAACAAAAACAGGCAGTTTATGCCCTAGAAGATGGGGAGAGTATTTTTATTAGCGGCAGTGCTGGCACGGGGAAATCCTATTTATTACAATATTTAAAAGCTAATTATTCTGATTCAGGTTTGCATATCACAGCCAGCACTGGCATTGCTGCGGTGCATGTTGGTGGGCAAACTTTGCATTCTTGGGCGGCAATTGGGCTTGGCAATTTGCCAGCTGAGCAAATTATTGAGAATTTATTTTCCGCCAAATTTAGCCGCGTGCGCCGCAAATTGAAATTGGCAAAAATGTTGGCGATTGACGAAATCTCCATGATTTCGGCGCCAGTTTTTGATTTAATCAATGAATTATTAAAAGCCGTGCGCCAAGATGAGCGACCATTTGGCGGTCTACAATTAATTTTATTTGGCGATTTTCTGCAATTGCCGCCAGTTAATAGAGAAGGGCAATTGGATTATGATTATCAATTTTGCTTTCAATCCAGAGCTTGGAAAGAATTGAGCCCAAAGCCAATTATGCTCAAAACAGTTTTTCGTCAAGAAGATGAAAATTTTGTTAAGCTTCTCAACAACATTAGATTTGGTAAAGTTGATGAAGATGATGTTATCACGCTTAAATCAAGAATTAATTTGCCTGAAAAAATTAGTGCCATAAAACCAACAATTTTGGCTTCGCATAATTCTCAAGTTGATGCTATCAATCAAATTGAGCTGAAAAAAATCCCCAACAATTCCCAAATTTTCACCGCCAAATTTTCTGGCGATTCCACCAAAACTGATTTTTTACGCAAAAATTGTTTAGCGGCAGAAAAGCTAGAATTAAAGGTTGGCGCGCAAGTGATGATGCTTAAAAATACTTATCAAAAAGAAGGTGTTATCAATGGCTCGTTAGGTGTGGTCAAAGAATTTTCTAAAAAAACTAATCATCCAATCGTTGAGTTTAATAACGGAGCGCTTCTAACGGTTTCGCCAGAAGTTTGGGCTTTAGAAAAATTTGATGTTGAAAAACGCGAAATTATAACCGAAGCTGAAATGACACAAGTGCCGCTATTATTGGCTTGGGCAATCACTATTCACAAATCACAAGGAATGACTTTAGATAAAGTTAAATGCGATTTAAGCAAAGTTTTTGCCGATGGACAAATTTATGTAGCATTATCACGAGTAAAAACTTTGGAAGGATTATTCATTGATGCGCTAGATTTTAACCGCATCAGAGCCAATCAACAAATCGTCGAATTTTATAATAATTTTTAAAAATGTATCACCGCCTTTCCCAAAAATCGCAAGGAATATTGTGGGCAATAATTACTTGCTTTTTGGTGTCGGTGATGATTGCCGTTGTGCGCCATTTGTCAGAACATTTTCACCCATTTCAAATTGTGATGATGCGCAATTTTTTTGCCTTAGTTTTTTTGTTGCCTTTTGTGATCAAAAACATTGATCAATTTGTTAAAACCTCTCATCTAAAAATGCATTTAATCCGCGGCGTGGTTGGTTTGGCAGGAATGTTATTGTGGTTTTATGTCATCACTTTAATTCCATTATCTGAAGCAGTTTCGATCACTTTTATTGTGCCAATCACCACCACAATTGCGGCGATGTTTTTTCTAGGCGAGAAGGTTGATAAGAAAATTTGGATCTCCTTAACCATTGGCTTGATTGGCGTTCTAATCATTATTCGCCCCGGATTTCGTGAATTTAAAATCGCTTATTTATTAGCATTATTAATCCCTTTTGTCTGGTCAGTTTCTAACATTTTGATCAAAAAAATGGTCGCCACTGAAAAGCCGCAAACCATTACTTTATATTTATCTTTTGTAATGTTTATCCTGTCAATTCCTATCGCCGCGCCATATTTAAAACCAATTCCAATTCCCGATTTATGTTGGTTTTTATTGCTCGGTTTAATTTCCAACTGCTCATATATTGCCAACGCAATTTGCTATTCCAAAACCGATGTTTCCACCGTTCAGCCTTTTGATTTTACGCGCTTAATTTTCACCGCAATTATTGCTTATTTTGCTTTTGGTGAAAAGATGGAGCTAATGATGTTCATTGGCGCGGCAGTAATTTTATTTGGCTCGTTAATTGTTGCTTCTAAATCACCGCTCTATTATTTATATTCAGGTTTTGCTGTCGGATTTATCAAACCAAAAATGCTAAAAAAATGGAAAAAATAATTGATAAAAAAAGATCAATCGGCGACGCGTCTAAAGAGCTTGGGCTTGAAACCCACGTGATTCGTTTTTGGGAATCAAAATTTCCGCAGATAAAACCCAAAATTGGCAAAGGCGATCGTCGCTATTATTTTGATAAAGAAATCGCCGTTTTAGCCAAAATAAAATCTTTGCTCCATGACGAAGGATACAGCATTGCCGGCTTACAAAAATTATTAAAAAAGCGCAAAAAATCAGATTTAAAAGAGCAGAATTTGGAATTTTTATTAGCTGAAAATATTGTTGATGATTTAAAAAAAGATGCCGAAGAATTTTCAATTGATGATTTTATCAGCCCAGATGTTGACTTGGCGAAGGGCGACGATGCTGCGGATTCTATCAATCAAATCATTGCTCGCATTGAATTTAATTTAAAAAAGTTGGAGCAAATTTGAAAATCATTTCATGGAATATCAACTCACTGCGTTTGCGCTTGCCGCTTTTAGAAAAGGTGGTTGCAGCTCACAATCCCGACATAATTTGTCTGCAAGAAACTAAAGTTCAAGACGCTGATTTTCCATTGCTGGCGGTGCAAAATTTAGGTTTTAAATTTATCGAATTTGCTGGCGAAAAATCTTACAACGGCGTTGCCATTCTCTCCAAACTGCCTTTAGAAAATATCAAAAAATATAACATTTTAGATTTTGGTCACAAAAGACACATTGCCGCAACTTTGCCAAATGGAGAAATTCTGCACAATTTTTATGTGCCGGCGGGTGGCGATATTCCTGATGTGAAGCTTAATGACAAATTTGATTTTAAGCTAAAATTTGTTGATTGGATGAGTGAATATTTTGCTAAAAATTATCGCAACAATCAAAAAATTATTATGGTTGGCGATATGAATATTGCGCCATTAGCCAATGATGTTTGGTCGCACAAACAATTGCTCGGCGTAGTTTCGCACACGCCAATTGAAGTTGAAAAAATGGCAAATTTGCAAGCGAGTTTAAATTGGATTGATACGCATCGAATGTTTGTCAGTGATGCTGAAAAATTATATAGCTGGTGGAGTTATCGTGGGCTTGATCCTTTCAAATCAAACCGCGGCAGAAGATTAGATCACATTTGGATCACACCGAATTTGCAGAAAAATTTACAAAAAGCAGAAATTTTTAAAGAATTTAGAATTGCAACTCAGCCTTCTGATCATGTGCCAATCAGCATTGAAATTTAATAAACTTTGCGCAAACAGCTATAAATTTCTGGATTACAAACCAAGCTATTTCTGGATTTAGCGCGGTTATAAAATTTCTTTTCTCCAATCAATAAATTCTTGCGATCAAAAGTTAAAAGCACCTCATAATTTTCTGATTTGATCCAACCAAAATGATTAATAATTGGCATTTGTGAAACTAAATCATAACCACTTTTAGAATATGAATATTGGTAAATATTATTGCCAAATTCATCTTGCCAAGCATCGGAATATTTGCCGTAAGTTTGAATAATATTTTCTAGCTTATCGCCTTTATTTATAGGGCTTTGATAAAGGTTAATAGTTGATTTATTTCCAACTTTAGATTGGCAAGAAACCAATAAAGTTAGCAATAAAATTCTAGCGATTTTCCTGAGCATTTTGGGTGATTTTTTTATTTTTTAGATTGGGTTTTATAACTTCAGAACTTTTTAATAATCGTTTTTTAAAACGTTTTTTTAACGACGGATATTTTTGAATCAAATAGTTAATTTCCCAAGTTTGATTGGCAAATAATTTCTCTTTTTGCCTAGAATTTTTACCGCTTAAAATATTTTCCACCAATTCAAAGTTATCATTAACCGCAAATTTGTTGTTCAAGATTTTAGTGCTTTTATCCTCGTCATTACTGGCTGCTTGCTTATAAAAAATATCGCCAACATAAATAATTTCTCCAGCTTTCGCCTCTAAAATAGTTAAATATTTTTCTTGTTGCTTAGCTTTTTTATCTGAAAAAAGCGGACGATTTTCTGGTGGCGCAAAAAGATGATAAAGATTGGGACTAAGCATTAGAATGTTATATTGATTGGTCGCGTAGATGGTTCGGCAATTTTGATCATCTTCTTTTGCACACAAATAAAGCCTTTCGCTCCTTTTGCCATTTAGCTTGAAAATAATAATCGCTTTTTGATTTTCAGGAAATCGGTTTAAGAAACTATCTGAGCTGATAGTTTGATCAAGGCTGTTTTCAGTTAGAAAAACACAAGATGAGAAAAAAGTTAGCAAGAGCAGGGTGGTGATTTTGGTGGGTTTCATTGGGTTTTTTTGGGTTAAAATTATTTGATGAAAACTATTCTTTCGGATTCATTTTTAATTTCAATTTTAATTTCGATATAATTTTTTGGCAAAAATTCTTGAGCTATTTCTGGCCATTCAATCAAACAAATTCCATTTTTTAAACAATCAAAAAAGCCAATATTTTCAAGCTCTTCAGAACTTTTTAAACGATAAAGATCAAAGTGATGAATTAAAAATTTTGGAGTTTGATAAGAATAAAGCAAATTAAATGTTGGGCTCAAAACCGTAATTTTTTGATCCGCCAAAGCGTTAATAAAACTGCTCGCAAAAAAACTTTTCCCCGCTCCCAAAGTTCCTTTCAGCCCAAACACATCACCAGCTTTAGCCTTGCTAGCAATAGCTGCGGCTAGTTCTTGCATTTGAGATTGGTTAACGGTTTTTTGCATTAGGTAGTTTTTTTAGCCAATGGTTTGATAACAAAACCATATCCCAAACTTTCTAAAATAGTTCTAATGGTATTGAATTTTGGATTGCCATTAGCAGATAGAGTTTTGTAAAGACTTTCTCTAGAAAGCCCAGTTTTTTTAGACAATTCACTAAAGCCACCTTTGGCGATGGCGAGTTGACGAAGAGATAAAAATAGAGTTTTTTCATCCTTATCTTGCTTAAACTCTTTTAGAGAAAAATCTAGAAATTCATCAGCAAATTTTGGATCTTCTTTAAAATGCTCAACAATTACCTCGTTAAAATTTCTGTGTTTAATATTCTTTTTCATTGTAATCCTCCCAATATTCTTGTGCTTTTTTAATGTCTTTTGTTTGAGTTTTTTTGTCGCCACCACAAAATAAAATTATGATTTGGTGTTGTTCAAAGCCAAAATAAATTCTATAGCCACTACCAAAATCAAACCTTAATTCAAAAATTCCTTCACCTAAACTTTTATGATCGCCAAAATTTCCGGTCTCAATTATTTGGTTCAGCCTTTTAACAATTCGCTTTCTAAAGCTATTATCTATGGTTTTTAGCCAATCAAGGAAAGGCTCTTTACCGGTTGCGGTTTTATAAAGTACAATATCAATCATTGGTTTGGGTTTTTGGGTTGTGGTGTTTTTGTATCCCGCAAGATACGAAAGTGGTTTTTTAAGTCAAGGGGGAATTTGCGAAGCTAACTATAAAACCTTCGCCAAATATTCCCCAGTTACTGATTTGGGATTTTTAGCAACTTGTTCTGGCGTTCCTTCGGCGACAATATATCCGCCTTTGTTGCCGCCATAAGGTCCGATATCGATAACCCAATCGGCGGTTTTTAGAACGTCAAGATTATGTTCGATAACCACAATGCTGTTGCCGTTATCAACTAATTGATGAAGAACTTTTAGAAGTTTGCCAATATCTTCGAAATGCAAGCCAGTTGTGGGTTCGTCGAGAATATAAAGTGTATTGCCGGTGGCTTTTTTGCTCAGCTCTTTGGCAAGTTTAATTCTTTGAGCTTCGCCTCCGGATAGAGTGGTGGCGCTTTGACCGATTTTCATATAGCCCAAACCAACATCGCACAGAGCTTTGAGTTTGTCATAAATATGGGGCATGGATTTGAAGAATTCGGCGGCTTCTTCGGAGTTCATTTCTAAAATATCCGAAATTGATTTGTCCTTATATTTAACTTCCAAAGTCTCACGGTTGTAGCGTTTGCCGGCGCAAGAATCGCATTTAACATAAACATCGGGCAAAAAGTGCATTTCAATTTTGATCAAACCATCGCCTTGGCAAGTCTCGCAGCGCCCGCCTTTAACGTTAAAAGAAAAGCGCCCAGCTTTATAACCTCTGGCTCGTGATTCAGGAAGTTCGGTATAAAAATCACGAATTGGCGAAAATGCGCCAGTATAGGTGCAAGGGTTGGAGCGTGGAGTTCTGCCGATTGGTGATTGATCAATGTCGATTAATTTATCAATTTGATGCGCGCCTTCAATGCCATCGTGCGGGCCGGGAATGTCTTTGGATTTGTTGATGATACGATTCAGCGCTTTGTAAAGAGTGTGAATAATCAAACTCGATTTGCCACCGCCAGAAATTCCGCAAATGCCGCAGAGAATGTTGAGTGGAACGGTCAAATTAACATTCTTCAAATTATTGGTTGTAGCGTTTTTGAGTTTGATAACTCTTTTTGGATCAATTTTCCGGCGCTCTTTAGGCATTGGAATAAATTTTTTGCCACTCAAATATTGCCCGGTAATACTTTTTGGATTTTTGATAACTTGTTCTGGCGTTCCTTGCGCCAAAACCGCGCCACCGTGAATTCCAGCACCAGGGCCAATATCGATTAAATAATCAGCTTCACGCATCATTTCCTCATCATGTTCAACCACTAAAACCGAATTGCCAATGTCGCGCAGCTCTTTTAAGGTGGCGATTAATTTTTGGTTATCAGATTGATGCAAGCCAATTGAAGGCTCGTCCAAAACATAAATAACTCCCGATAAACCAGAGCCAATTTGTGATGCTAAACGAATTCTTTGTGCTTCGCCGCCCGATAGAGTTCCCGCCTCGCGGTTGATGGTTAAATATTCCAAACCAACATTTTTCAAAAAGCCCAAACGCTTACAAATTTCTTTTAAAACCCGTTCAGCAATTTGATTGTGAGTGGAATTTAATTTTTTGTGCAAAGTAAAAAACCAATCATAAGCCTCAGAAATTGACATACGCGTTACTTCGCCAACATGCAAGCTGGCAATTTTAATTGCTAAAGATTGCTCGTTGAGCCTTGCGCCTTCGCATATGCTGCATTTTACCAAGCTTTGATATTTGACCATTTCATCACGAATATAATCAGAAGTTGCTTCGCGATAGCGGCGTTTTAAATTATTAACTACACCTTCAAAAACCTGTTTAGTCTTGAATCTTCTGAAGCCGTCTTCATAGCTAATTTCAATTTCTTCTTCCGAGCCGTGCAAAATTATGTGTTGAATTTTTTTGTCCAAATCTTGATAAGGCGTGTCCAAATCAAATTTAAAATGTGCCGCCAAACTGCTTAAAACCTGACTATAATAACGGCTATGAACGCCGCCCCAAGCGGCAATTGCGCCTTGTTTTAAGGATAAATTTTCATCAGGAATAATTAATTCTTGGTTGAAAAATAATTCAGTGCCAAGACCGTCGCAAGATTTGCAAGCGCCAAATGGGCTGTTGAAGGAGAATAATCTTGGTTCAATTTCTGAGATAGAAAAACCCGAAACTGGGCAAGAGAATTTTTCTGAGAAGGTGATAATTTCACCAGTTTTGAATTTTGATTTAACGCCTTCGGGAAGAGAAACAACTTCAACTAAAAGCAAGCCGTCAGCCAGCTTAAGCGCGGTTTCAACTGAATCAGCTAAACGATTTCCTAAGTTTTTACTAACGACAATTCGATCAACAACAATTTCAATATCGTGTTTTTTGTTTTTATCGATGGCAGGCAAAGTTTCAGAAAGTTCATGAACTTTGCCATCAATTTTAATGCGCCCAAAGCCTTGTTTTCTAACATTGGCAATCTCTTTTTTATACTCACCTTTTTCACCACGCACAATTGGTGCGAGCAAATAAATTTTAGTTTTTTCTGGCATTTCCAAAATTTTCTCCACCATTTGCGAAGCTGATTGGCTTTCAATCGGCAGCCCAGTTGCTGGCGAATAAGGCACGCCAATGCGGGCGAATAAAAGCCGCAAATAATCGTAAATTTCAGTAACCGTTCCAACAGTTGAACGCGGATTTCGTGAAGTAGTTTTTTGGTCAATCGCAATTGAAGGCGACAAGCCGGTAATGGTTTCCACATCAGGCTTATCTTGCATATCCAAAAATTGACGCGCATAAACCGACAAGCTTTCAATAAAGCGTCTTTGCCCTTCAGCATAAATTGTATCAAACACCAACGAGCTTTTACCCGAGCCACTCAAACCCGTCACCACCACTAGCTGATTTTTTGGAATTTCAATACTAACATTCTTCAAATTATGCTCTTTAGCGCCAATAACTTTGATGAATTTTTCTTCAAAAACTCGATTAATTTTTTGCGGAGTTGGTTTTTTTGGTGCGGTTTTTTTAACTGCTGATTTCATTTTGTTTGTGTATTTTCAAGGAGGATTTGGAAGGGTAAGATCATAGACAGACCTTGTTTAATTGCAAGTCTGGTGTTGCTGAGTTCTGAAGAGTTAATCTAAATTTTTAAGATATAAACCGGCAATCAAATTATTTTCTCCAATTTCACCAAGAAAACCAAAACCGAATTTCTGATGAAATAAAATTGATCTTTGATTGTGAATTGGCTGATGAACAATGCGACACAACACATTTTTAAAACCTTTCAATTTTGCCTGAGTTAAAAATTCTGCGAGCAAAACCCCGCCAATGCCTTTAAATCCAGACTTGACCGCAATTTGACGATGATAAATAATTTGCTCAAAATCGGTAATTTTTTTCATTTGTAAACAAGACAAAACCCCATTTTGTAAATTTTCGGGCAAATAAGTGAACCGCGATGCAATCAAATAACCAAGCACTTCACCATCTTTTTCTGCCACCAAAACCAAATGATTTTTTTCATCCAAAATCAATTCCTCAATTTCCTTCTCACTAATATTACGCACCAAAAAGCCATTATTTTTCCGCTCAGAAAGAATCCGCGAATCATCAATATCAACCAAATTTTCCTGCAGAATTTTTCTGATTGAATTGATGTTTTTTAAAGTGGCAAAATGTGTTTTCATTTTTGTGTTGCGATTAAATTAAGATCTTGAGCCATCTTTATTTTGTGTATCAAGACTAGTGAATTTATAACTTTGTCCGGCTTTAACCGGAATTTCACAAGTTGCTCGCAAATTTGGGCTTTTACTTGGTTTTATTCCCATTTTTCTTAACTCACTTTCTGCCATATCAATCAAATCTTTTTCATCCTCGGTTGCTTCGGGTAATTGTTCGGAAGATTCAACCTCACCAACACAAGTGCTGCAAGATAATTGCTCATCACAAGCCGCTTCAATAAAACCTTTTTTTGATAAAATAGTTGCTAAAGTTGGTGATTTTTTGGAGTAAATTTCATCACTCAAATCAACCTCAATAATTTCTGAACCATTTCTGCTTACAACCTCAATTTCTAATTTGGTAGAGCAGGGTTTTTTTGGTGGTTTTGGCTTGAGTGGATCATCTGGAATTGTTGTTAGATTTTGCTGAACTTGTTCGGCTGCTAATTTTTTTAATTGTTTGACTAAGGATTGATCCTCGGCACCAATTTCTGCTAAAGTTTTTTTACCTTGTTCATCTACTGCCATCTCAATCACTTCATCAGTTAGCCAATAAAATTTTTGTCCTTCTGGGAGTTTGGAGGTGTCTACTATTATGAGAGTGTTATCTGGCTTTTTTGCTTGTATAAAACGACCTATTTTTAAAAACACCTTGCCATTACTAGCTTCAACAATTTCTATTTTTCCATACTCAGTTGACATCATTAAGCGACCGTGATCTTCCAATCCGGAAAGAGCGGATTTTGATTTTTCTATCAATTGAAACTGCCTTTCAATGGTATTAAATCCGCGGAAATGCTTATTTCCAACGATTTCTCGACAGGCGTAGATATTGTGCATTTGAATACCAAGATTGCTGCTGTAATACATTAACAACTGCATTACCTCAGGTGAGTCATTGATTCCGGCAATAATGGGGAGCTGATTGTAATGCCAAACCCAATCTCTTCTTTTATTAATTTCTTTAAATACAGGCTTTAAATCTTCTCTGACTTTATATTTTAATTTTGTATCATAAACATACTCTCCATTCTTATCAATTCTAGGCTCTAGTAACTCAAAGGGGTGTACATAATGTCCGATTATATCAACTTTAACATCAGGATAGTTTTTGTGAAATAAATCCATCATTTCCCAAAACTCTTCGTCGAATCTTTGTGGGTTGAATACTAAATCTTTAGTTCCAAATCTAATTTTTTCAATACCGGCTTCTGCCATTAGAACTAAATATCTTGCAATAGTAGCATTAGGTAAGGTCATAGGATCGCCGCCAGAAAATAACATTTCTCTAATATGAGCTAATGGCTCTCTGGTTTTTTTATCTATCCATAAACCTGACTCTTTATCCCACTCTCCAGAGTTTTTGACTTCTTCATCAATCAGGCTGTTAAAAGTTTTGATGTAAGCAGCGATGACTGGCATATCAGCTTTTTCTTTTCCTGAGCTACCATTAAATAAATCGAGGCGATAGCAATATCTGCAATGAGATGAACAATTAATCGATACAAACGCTAAGAGCATTCCATATTTATGTATCAATCCAGGCAAGGGTGAATAACGATTTTGGTTGGAAGGATCCACTTCACCGCTTAAATCATCAATTTCTCTAGGACTTGGCATTACCACTTTTAAAATAGGGTTGGCTTTTTTAGCACCTTTAGGAATTTTTAAAGCGTGATTTAAGTAAGATTCAGAAACTTTGACTCTCATTCTCGATTGCACCTCTTCAGAGCCATCTAGAAGTTCTGATAGTTCTGCATCGTCATAATAAGATTGGTTGGACTGTTGTAATGCCTGAACAACTTCACTAACTCCGATTAAACCTTCACCAGCTTTTCCGCCCCGAGAATATCTTTTGTTGAGATTGTTATTTACGTAGCCTAAAAAACCTTGACCCTGCCTAGATATTTCAAAAATGTGTCTTGGCGTATCGGCTCTTAATTTTGCTCTTAGTTCTTCAATTCGAGATTTTTTTGCGGCATCGGCAATAATATCAATGTGAAGCGGACGACCATCTACACGACTAGAGAATGTTCGAAAGGAAGATTGATATGTGGGTTGGATTGTTCTTGTGGCAGAGAAAGTGGCTTGTGTAAGAAAGCGTTTCATCTGGAAATAGAAAATAAATAAAAGTTAGATTAGTTTTAAATATGATGAGTGATTCAATTCAAGACAACAATATCTATCAAGTCAATCAATAATCAAACAAATAGTCCATATTATCTTGAGCGTGCAATAGTTTTTCTGTGGTTAATAATTTTATAAATTCTTCTGGCAACCCAAAAAATTTTTTGCCTTTTTTAAACCAAATTCCGTACTTAATTTCTGGAAAATAATCAATCAGCATCCTTGCTTGCAAATCTTTTTCATCTTCTCCTTCTAGGCAAATGCTGGAAACAATGGCAATTCCGATATTGGCTTTAACGAACTTTTTTAAAATTTCATAATTTGCCATTTCAAACTCTATTTTAGTTTTGATTTTATTAACTTTAGCAATCTCATCAAAGTTTGGAATGGTTGTGAAGCGGCGATCAAGGCGTATAAGTTTGTATTTTGCAATGTCAGACAAGATTAAATTTTTCTTTTTTGCTAAAGGATGATCTTTTCTAGTCAATAAAATTGGCTGATAACAAACAATTGGTAAAAAATCTAACTCGTCAGGAACTTCATCATCGCCCGCTGAATATATTGCAAAATCAATCTCGTTATTTTTTAGTCTTTTAATTGCTTCGTCTTTGGGAATATTTCTAATTTCAAATTCAACTTCAGGATTTGTGGTTTCAAACTTATGAATATATTTGGGTAGAATGTAGCAAATGCTGACATTGTTGGCGGCAATGTTGATTGTTTTTAATTTTTCGTGACGCAAAAATTTCGCAAAATCACTAAACATCTCATTAACCTCCTGCACCGAAGCTGCTGCCCTTGCATAAAATATTTTTCCTTCTTTGGTTAGGCTGATTTTGCTATTTTCTCGTTTTAAAAGTTTAACTCCCAAATCGCGTTCCAGCGATTGAATTTGTAGGCTCACTGCGCCTTGGCTTAGGTTCATTTGTTTGGCGGCTTTGGAAATGCTGCCGTTGGAAATTGCGGCGCAGAAGCCTTTTAATTGTTGAAAGCGGTTGTTTTTATAGTGGAATTGGCTGGTCATTGGTGTGGGTATTAGTTTTGTTGATGGGGGTGATAGGCGCTCTTACTATAACTTGGTTGCTTGGCGATAATTATTGAATATGTTTTTGAAAAGATAAAAGCAATCTTTTGACAATTTTTCAAAAGGAAATTGTGCTTTTCTGAAACAAAATAAAAATTATGAAAATGAAAATAGCCAATGATGCAAAACAGAATCACCACTTATCAAACCCACACCACAGCCAAATCCAAAATCGCCACATAACAAACCCGGACTATCCAAGCCAATGCTATCAACAGACTGTGGCGGCGATTAGTAATTTTAATAATAGTTTAATTATTTTGGTGGAATCAGTTAAGCAGTTGAGTGAGGAAGAATCGGTTAATTTATTTTCTAGTTTGGAGAGTTTAAAAAATAGCGTTAGTTTTGTTAATAAGTATTTTGCTGAGGTGGTGTTAAAAGATTAAGCCTAAATGGAATCTAATACCGAACTATAAGCATTATCTAATCGTCGGGAATTAGTTTTTTAATTTCTTCGCGGACAATTTTTTCAACCATTATTGGTAGGTTGTCATTGATCCATTGATCTAATTTGGCAGCAAGCATTGCTGAGACCATATCTTCAATAGTTGTGCCAGATTTGAAAGTGGAAAGAGAATTTTGTGAGGATTGTGGTTTTTTTGGAATTGCTTGGATTAGTTCTTTGATTGAGTCGGTAGTTTTTTTAGCAACATCATCGGAAATTATGCTGGTTTTATCGTTATTAGTGATGTTGGCAATTGGTTGAGAAATTGGTTCGGGAATGGTTTGAACAATTGTTTGAGTTTGAGTGTTGGTTGGCAAATCCAAATCTTCTTCATCATCAATTTCATCGTCGCTGATTTGCTCTTCTGGCTCCTCTTCTTCAAGATTATTCTCTTCAAGATCGTCTTCCTCAAGATCGCCTTCTTCAAGATCGCCTTCTTCAAGACCATCTTTCTCCAAATAATGATCTGAATTATCGTCATTATCCAAATCATTATTTTTGACTTCGTCCAATATATCATCCTCTAAATCGTCAATATCTTCCAAATCGTCAATATCATCAATGTCTTGAGGATGTTCTTCCAAATTTGTTTCTTTTGGAGTTGTTGATTGGATTGGTTGCGGATTGTTGATGATTTTTTCTTGCTCTTCCAAATCATCTTCTTCCATAAAATCATCTTGTGAATCTTCTGTTTCTTCTAGGGCTTTTAGATCTAAATCATCTTGTGGTTTAGGTGTTAAAGCATCTGAAATTGTTGGTTTATTTTGAGTATTTTGATTTTCAACTAAAGGTTGTTCGGATTCTTCTTCCAGATCGTTTAAATCAAGGTCATCATCTGTAGATTCTGCTTCCAAATCAAGTTCATCTTTTTTGATTGTTGTTGCAGCATTGATATTTTTATCTTCAACAATTGGGCTATTAACATTGGGCATTGTTGGTGTTTTGTCGATTAATTTATTGTCTTCCTCATCATTGCTTAAAAAATCAAAATCATCATCCGCTGTTTTTGTGGAAAGTTCTTTTGGATTGTTGGGGGCAGAGTTTTTAGTTTGAGAGTTTTGTTTAGAATCAACTATGGTTTTTGAAGAGTCATCAAGATATTCAAAATCATCATTATCTTCTTTGGCGCCTTCATCAGCTGGGCTATTTTTTTGAATTTTCTGCATTTTATTGCGAATACTCTCCAATATTGAAGTTGTGCCCTTTTTTTCCTTCATTTTTTAATGATGATTTAATTGAATTGAATATGATTTTTAAAATCTTCGCATTCAAAAATTAACAATCAATCAACTTATCAAAAACTTGCCGAAAATGGTTGGCAAAATAATTATTTTTTGGTTGATTTTAAATATGGATTAATAATTCTGATGCGCATTTTTTAAATTAACTCAAAAAATTATGACAGATAATATTGATGACGAAGATTTGGTTTTGGATATTTTTAGTGGAATTTTAGATGAAGTTGAGTCTGACTTTGAAAATGATGATTTAAAAGAATTTCTTCTAAAACTAAAAGCTGAATCAACTTTAAAAAACTCGGTTGATAAAGATGGTAATAGTTTATTTCATCATTTGGTATGTTTTAAGCCTAGCTTTTATCTGGCATTAATAGAGCTAGGATTTGATCAAAATCTAAAAAATAAATATGGAGCTTCTCCCGAAAATTTATACACAATTTTATCTTTTGAAGATTTGGCTAAGGAATATTTGCTTGTATATTCACAGCCAGATTCAACTCGCAGCTCAAATATCTTAAAAAAAATAGAGAATTTTCAAATTAAGCCCGAGCTTTTTCTGATTGAAGATGTTGGAGGTGATAATATAGGAGAATTTGTTAAAGAATTTATTGAGACTCATCAAGACAAAATTCCAATCGCAGCAATTGTTCAAATTACAAAAGTTTTAAATGCTAAATCAAATCAGCCTGAATATTTTTGTCCCGATAATTTAAAAGCTAAAAGCAGTTTTGTTGTGGAAATTTATAACAAAATGGCTGCGTTAAGAGATGCTGGGCGAGATTTGGAAGATTTTAAGCAATGGAAAGATTGTTTCAAATTTATTCCTGAAATGGGTGTTGATGAAAAAGGTCAGTTTGTTGATATTAACGATGAACAAAAAGAGTTTAATGAGAAGGAAATGGGTTTGGTAATTAAAATATTTGATAATCATAATGAGGCGTTTAACTATACCAAAGAGCCGCTAGCTAAAAGACAAAAAGTTGGTAATGGTTCGCCAAATTCAGCTTTAAAAACACAATTAGGCAATTGCGTCTTGCAATTACAGGAACAACAGCATCAAAATTCAGTTGGTTAATACGCAATTTTGATAAAAGAGTTTATGATCGGTTTTTAAGGGTTTATTAATTGATAATTTGCTTTGATACTTTATATTCTAGTCATTATCAATCCGACATTAAAAATATGTTCATTCAAACCGAAAACACTCCAAATCCCGCTACTTTAAAATTTATTCCTGAAGATGTTGAGATTGCTGGTAATAATCCAACTGAATTTAAAAATTCCAATCAAGCGCAAGGCAAATCAATTCTAGCTGAGCAATTATTTTTAATTGCCGGAGTTGAGGCGGTGTTTTTGGGTAAGGATTTTGTTACCATCACCAAAATTGCAGAAAAAAACTGGCAAGATATTAAAACTGAAATTTTGGCAACCATAATGGATTTTTGCCTATCAGGAAAACCAGCTTTAGCGCAAGAAAAAGCCGCAGAAAATAACGAAGAAGATAGTGAGGTTGTTAAGCAAATCAAAGAGCTGATCGAAATCAAAGTTCGCCCCGCAGTAGCAATGGACGGCGGCGATATTATTTATCGCGGTTTTGAAGATGGAATTGTTAAACTAGAACTAAAAGGCTCCTGCTCCGGCTGCCCAAGCTCAACCATAACTTTAAAAAGTGGAATTGAAAATATGTTAAAACATTATATTCCGGAAGTTGAAGGGGTGGAAGAAGTCAGCGATAATGATTAATGGTTAATTATTTTTTCCTTAATTAATCATTAATCATTAACCATTAATCATTATTTTTCGCATCCGTAGCTCAACTGGGTTATGAGTGGTTGCACTTTTAAGTGCAATAAAATGTGAACAGCATTTTAAACGAATAACGGGCGAAGGCTGTGCCGCTCGCCCAGGCGTGAATCGTCTTCGAGCGTTAGCGAGAAAAGCGATGAAACGTTTTTTAAATTGGCATCCGTAGCTCAACTGGATAGAGTATTGCCCTCCGAAGGCGAAGGTTGGAGGTTCAAATCCTCTCGGATGCACCAAAAAAATTTATTTTTCTTATGCTAATCAATGCAGCTTTTATAATTATTGGTGATGAAGTTTTATCGGGGCGCACTGCTGATAAAAATCTTAACTTCTTGGCGCAAGAATTAACTGCGATGGGCATTAATTTAAAAGAAGTTCGAGTTGTTCCAGACGATGAGGTTGAAATCATTGCAGCGGTTAATGCTTTGCGTAAAAAATTTAATTATGTTTTCACCTCCGGAGGAATTGGGCCAACTCACGATGACATAACTTCAGCTGCAATTGCTAAAGCTTTTAACGATGATTTGATCAAAAACAAAGAAGCTGAGCAGATTTTGATTGATTATTATGGTCAAGAAAATGTCAATGAGGCGAGGTTAAAAATGGCTTTTGTGCCTAGCCGCGCTACACTTCTTGATAATCCGGTTAGTTCAGCTCCTGGATTTATAATTGAAAATGTGATTGTGATGGCGGGAGTTCCAAAAATTATGCAAGCGATGTTTTTTGCTGCTGCTAAAAATTTAGTTGGTGGTGATAAAATTATTTCCAAAGAAATCAAAATTAATTTAACTGAAAGTATAATTGCTAAAGATTTAACCGATTTACAAAAAGAATTTAGCGGCGTGTCGATGGGCAGCTATCCGTTTGATGGCGGAACTGCTTTGGTTTTTAGAAGTATTGATGCGCAATTATTGGAAAAAGCAGTCGAAAAAATGACGCAAATAATTAATAATAAAACTAATTAAATGTCAGATTTAACTCCGCAACAAAAAGAATATAACGATTTTATCAAATCGCTGGTTGCAGATGGAAGTTATTTTAAAGATGCTCGAGATTGGTATATTTTTCGTTATGTGCAGCCAATTTGCGAAAGAACAATATTATTTTTTATCGTCATTATCACTGGTTTTGTTACTTATATTTTAGCCGGCACCATTCTCAACTCTTTGCCAATTAAACAAGAAGTGGCGGTGATTATCAGACCCAAAGACCAATCCCGTTATTTTCCGGTGATTAAATCTCTTAAAGATTCAGTTGAGATTAAAAATATTGATCAAGCAGTTAGTAAATATTTATTAGCTCAATATGTTAAAAAAAGAGAAGGTTATGATCTGAGAAAAACCAATATCGAAGCTTTGAATAATCAGATGAATTACATCAAAAATAATTCATCAATACAGGAATATCGAGACTTTCAAAGCTTTTTAAGTAAAAACAATCCCGATAGTCCGATTATTTATTTTGGTCGTGATTTTCAAAGAATTGTTGATATTGATTCTGTTGAATTTCCGCCTAAAGAAACTGACAATCTGATTGATACAGCAAGATATTTTGTTGCCAATGACCTACCAAATAATGCCAATGTTAAATATACAATTACTACCAAAGTGAACTCGGTTGTAACTTCAACTCAGCGTTATTTGGTAAAAATTAATTTTAAATTTTCCGGAGTGAACTCAAAAAAAAGCAATAATTCTGGGTTAGATTTCACCGTTATTTCCTACAAAATCTATAAAATAAAATGAAAAAATTAGTTCTCATCGTGCTATTATTTTTTGTTGCCAATGCTCAAGTTAACGCTTCGCAACTGCCAAGATATTTGGGTAAGGAGAAGAAATTTCGAATGTTTATTTATAATCCTTACGATGTTTATCGTTATGTTGGCAATTATAATTATCACGGCTTCATTGAGTTTCAGGGCAATGCAATAAAACAATCTGCGCCTTCTAACAACGGCACTCTAACTGACGCCAGCGTTCCAGTTGCTACTGCTGCTGAAGAAATCACCGAAGTTGCAATTGGTAATTCTGACGCTTGGTTGTGGAAAATTTCTGATAGTAAAAATCGCCTTTATTTAAAGCCGGTTGGCGATAATGCTAACACTAATATGACTGTAAAAACCAGCTTGGGCAGAGTTTATAATTTTGAACTAATCGCCAGAACTCCAACTGGTCCAGATGATGAGAATTTAATTTTTGCGGTTAAATTTGTGTATCCTGACGATACCGATAAAAACATTTTAGAATTTCCTAAAACCCAACCGTCAGATGAGCCGGATATGAGAAATTTGAGTATTTATAATTTTAACTATGAATATACCGGCGAGCCAAGAATTGCGCCGTTAAAAGTTTTCGATAATGGTGAATTCACCTATTTTCAATTTGCTAGAAAAAGTGCCGAATTGCCGGCAATTTTTGCGGTTGATTCTGAAGGTTTTGAATCATTATTAAACTTCAGAATTGCTGGAGATTATGTGGTTGCCGAAAGAGTTGGTTCACAATTCACTTTAAGAAATGGCAGTGAAATTGTTTGTGTTTATAACAATAATTTATTTAAAAGCGGCAAAATAATTTCTAACGCCAAAGTCAATTCCGGCAATCCAATGATGCCGAATTATAATGGCGCGCCGCCTTCTTCGCCAATGTCTCCAAATAAACCCAATTAATGATTATTAAAATAAAAAATTTAAAAATAGACACAATTTTGGGTGTTTATGAATGGGAAAATAATTACCCGAGAACTTTGTTATTCAATGTTGAAATTCAAAGCAATTGCGATCAATCTATGATTAGCGACAATATCAAAGACACTATTGATTATGATCATGTTACCAATCAAATCCGTGATTATGTTGTCAATAATCGCTGCCATTTGATTGAAAAAATGGTTGGTGAAATTTTAGATTTAATTATGCAAGATCAAAGAATTTCCAAATGCACTTTGGAAGTTGATAAGTTAAAAGTTTATGATTTTGTTGATTCTTTCTCAGTTACTCAAACAAGGATTAGATAATTTATGATTCTGCTCATCGATAATTACGACAGCTTCACCTACAACCTTTACCACTATATAATTCAAGCCGGTGCGGATGATGTTTTGGTGAAAAGAAATGACCAAATTTCAATTGCCGAAATTCAAACCTTAAATCCTAAAGCAATCGTTTTATCTCCGGGGCCTTGCTCACCAGATGAGGCGGGAATTTGTCTGCAAGTAATTGAGCAGCTAAAAGAGCAATATCCAATTTTAGGAGTTTGTCTTGGTCATCAAGCCATTGGTCAAGCCTTTGGTGGCAAGGTTATAAAAACTTATCCAATGCATGGCAAAGTTAGTGAAATTCATCATTCCGGCAAAAGTATTTTTAAAAATATTCCATCCCCTTTCAAAGCCACGCGCTATCACTCACTAACCATTGAAAAAGAAACTTTTCCACAAGATTTAGAAATCACTGCTCACACCGAAGATGGAATTATTATGGGCGTTGCTCACAAAAAATATAACATTCACGGAGTGCAATTTCACCCCGAATCCATTGCCTCGGAGCATGGTCATCAATTGATTAAAAATTTTATTGATTTGATATGATTAATTACGGGCAAATGTTTTCTGACATTGTCAGTGGCAAATTAAACGAAGACCAAATCAAAGAATTTCTCCTCAAATTAAATCAATCTGGCTTTTCTAAAGAAATTTTTCTTGGCGCAATTCAAGCCTTCAAACCACTTTGCAAAAAAATCTCCGCACCAAAAAATGCTCTTGATGTTTGTGGAACTGGTGGTGATCAATTAAATACTTTGAATATTTCCACTGCTGTGGCTTTGGTGGTTGCGGGCTGCTCAGTTCCGGTTGCCAAGCACGGCAATAAAGCAATTTCTTCCAAGTCCGGTTCGGCGGATGTTTTGGTGGAGCTCGGAATTGATATTATGGCAGATTCTATCGAAATTGAAAAATCACTTCGCGAAAATAATTTATGTTTTATGTTCGCGCCACTTTATCATAGCTCATTCAAATCTATCGCCAAAATTCGCGCTGAAATTGGCGTTCCAACTATTTTCAATTTTTTAGGCCCACTTTTAAATCCAGCCAATACCAAATTACAATTGATTGGAACTTCTAAACAAGAAACAATGCTGCCAATGCTGGAAGCCTTGCGTGAGGCTGGAAGCGAGAAAGTTTTTATTGTTCACGGCTTAGATGGAATGGACGAAATTACCATCTCTGACAATTCTTTAATTGCCAAATTAGAAGATGGAAAAATTAGCGATTTACAAACTATCAATCCCGAAGATTACGGAATTAAAAAATCGCCATTAGACTCAATCAAAGGCGGCGATGCTAAATATAATGCAGCAAAAATTTTGGCGCTTTTAGATGGAGAAAAATCTGCTTACCGCGATATTGTCGTGCTTAATTCCGCTTTTGCTTTGATGGTGGCAAACCAAGTAAAATCAGCGCAAGAAGGAATATTGATGGCAAAAAATTCAATTGAAAATGGTAAAGCAAAAAAAGTTTTAAAACAATTAAGGAGAAAATTATGAAAGATTCTTTAAATCAAAACTATGTGTGGGAAACTACGGGCGATGAAAGTAATCCGATTGTAGCCTTTATTGCGCCATCTAATTTATTGCCGCAATGGATCATTAAAAAACGCATTGAATCATTAGTTGATCAAGACTTCTGCGTTAAATATCCCAAATATGATCAACATTTATTAGCGCCGGAAACCTTGCCTGAGAGACCAAAATCCGGACAAGAAAGATTTGGCGACGGGGTTCAAAGTCCGGCTGTTTCTGCGCAAGATGGCGCAAGACAATTTATTGAATGTGTAGAAAATGGCTGGAATATTATGCCATTAATGGGTGGTAATAATTTTGAGCAAAAGATTTCCTTGATTAGTCAGTACTTTCAACAGCATCCTGATAAAAAAAATCCCCAAGTAAAATGTTTTGGCTTTAGCAATTCAACCTTTGCTGCTTTTTTGCAGGCCGAGGGAATTTGTCGATTTGTGGCAACGCCATTTACTTCGGCAATTGCAAGATTTGATGAGGGAAATGAAAAATATCAAGAACCGGCAGAGGAATTAATAAAAATTATGAAAGGTCAGGATGCGCAATTAGTATCTTATCCAAGACCAATTTTGTTTGATCAACATCAAGAAATAACCCAAACCAATCACTACATTTTGAATGTTGGGCCGATTTGCTGTGATATTGGTGATTCGGAATATAAAGATTTAAATTTAGAGCTTAATATTCCGCAAGAGCAAGAATGGAGTTTTGCTTTTGAGGGTTTTGTCGAAGTTAGCAATGGTTCTAGACTGCTTAATTATAGATGGTTGATCAAAGAATTTTTAAGCAAGCATCAAGAAAATTTACCTCAGTTTATTGAGATCGGCAATATTTCTACCAGACTAGATGGTAAAGATGGTTATCAAAATTTATTTCATGATATTGATGGTTTGATTGAGTTATCCGATGATAATATTTCTGCCATTCTTTCATCAGAGCAACAGTTAAGAAAATATATAAAAGCAATTTTGCAAATTCAGGAAACAAAAAATATTCCCATCGAGAAAAGAACAAAATTTCCTCAATCGGTTTTGGATAAGGTTAATCAAGGTGCTGCGCTTGATGCTCAAGATGTGAAAGAAATTATCGAGCAAGAAAATCAACTGATCAAGAAAGTCAGAGAAGAAATAATTGAAGTTGCGCAAGGTTGTGGAATTGGGGTGATTTTAAATAATAGATATGGACACACCGCCAATATGAGTGTTGTTAATGGCGGGTTTAATGTGGTGGTGATGCGAAAAGATGATCAATTAACAATGACAATGTTGGAGCCAGAATTAACCACCCATACTTCACCTCGAAAAAATAATTCTTTACAAAATCAACAATTAGAAACATCAAAATAATATGATTAAAAACCACCAAGAACCATTTCAACTCTTTGCTAATTGGCTAAAAGAAGCTGAGGAAAACTCACAAATTATTGAACCAACTGCAATGTGTTTGGCAACTGTAGATGCGCAGCACAAGCCATCATCACGAATGGTTTTGCTAAAAAAATTTGACGCGGATTTTAACAATGGCGGTTTTTGTTTTTTCACTAATCTAACCAGCAGAAAAGGTGGTGAATTGAATGTGAACAAAAATGTCGCTTTATGTTTTTATTGGGGAATTTTGGGCAGGCAAGTGCGAATTGAAGGTGAGGTTGAAAATGTGAGCGCTAAAGAAGCTGACGATTATTTTGCATCACGCCGTAGAGGCAGCCAGATTGGAGCTTGGGCTTCTAAACAATCTGCATTATTAGCAAATGACACAGAATTTGAAAATCGCATCAAACAAGTTGAAGCGGATTTTTCTGGTCAAGATGTTGTTCGCCCGCCTTTCTGGTCAGGCTTTCGCGTTAAACCACAAACAATTGAATTTTGGCAAGAAGGTGAATTTAGATTGCACAAGAGAACAGTTTATAAAAAAACTGCTGATTGCTGGGAAGTTGTCAGGCTTTATCCTTAAAGCAAATCACAAATCTTATTAATCATCACATCACCAAGCTCTTCAATATTTTTCACCGTGATTGAATTGTGATAAAAATCACCAACGTGATGACCAATGCCAATGGCGGCAATTTCTATTTTGGAATGTTTTTCCAAGCGATGAATTGTTTGGTGCAAATGATCATTCAAAATATCGTGATCATTGTTGGAATTGGTGCTGTCGTCAACTGGCGTGCCGTCGGAAATTACTAATAAAATTTTGCGTTTTTCGCTGCGGTTTTTCAAACGCGTGCTTGCCCAAATCAAAGCTTCGCCGTCAATATTTTCTTTCAAAGTTCCATCTTTTAACATCAGCGCTAAATTGTTTTTCGATTTTTTAAAAGACTGATTAGCGTGTTTATAAATAATGTGGCGCAAGTCGGAAAGCCTTCCGGGGTTTTTTGGTTTTCCCGCCAATTCCCATAATTTACGAGCTTTGCCGCCTCGCCAATCAACTGTGGTGAAGCCCAAAATTTCAGTTTTAATTCCAAAGCCTTCAAAAATTTTTGCAATAATTTCTGCCGCCATTGCTGACATTACAATCGGCGTGCCGCGCATTGAGCCAGAATTATCCAACAGAATTGACAAAATTGTATTTTGATAATCATCTTCCTGAATCGTCAAATAATTATTTCCAACCAGAGGTTTGGCAATAATTTGGCTCATTTTTTTGCGATCCAGCAAACCTTCTTCTTTGTTAAATTCAAAAAATATTTGTTTTTTTGCCAGCAATTTACGCTTCAATTTGGCAGTTAATTGTTTAGAAATGCGCTGCAATTTTTCTAATTTCAAATCAAGTTGAAGCCTTAATCCTTCTAGCTCACCAGCATTACTCAAATCATCAGCTTTAATTATTTGATCAAATTTTTTGGTGAAAATTTTATATTCTGGAACAAATTTTATATTCGCCGAATTGCTGCTCAAATCTTCAATTTCAGTTCCACCAGAAATTTCTTGTTCACTTTGTTCAAACACCTTGGCTTCTTTATTTTCCTCGCTCGGCGCGGCGGACAAAGATTTATCTATTTGAATTTCTTTCTCTATATTTTCTTCGTTGTTAGTTTGATTTTGCTGCGGCTGGGATTTTTCTTCACTTTGATTTTCTGATTGTTCTTCTTGCTGTTTTTGGTTTTCTTGGTTTTGATTATTTAAAAATTCAATAATTTCTAGAGCCTTGCTAGAAAAGGCTTTCTGGTCGTTAGTTAATTCAGACAATTGATTTATTTTCGTTAATAAATCTTTGCCAATAATTTTTTTATAACCATCAATTCGAGTTTGCAAATTATTAAATACTGGGTTCCCGCTTTCGCGGGAATGACAATCCAAAAGCAAAAACGGCAAAAAAGAATAATCATTAATCGCTTCTAAATTTTTCTCTAAAATCTTTTCTAAATTAACCGCAATTCCCTTGAATTCAGCGCAGCCTTGTTTGATTAGACGAAACTTTTCAAAATCGTTAAAGAGCTTTTGCGATTGCTCATTTTCTAAATTTTGCTGATGAATTTTGTGATTATGAAACTTCAAATAAACCGCCGCCAAATCAGCAAAGGCACGGGTTTGATCTAAATTATTGTTGGTAATTTGCGGCAAAGAAATGTGGTTTTTCAAAAAAGAATTCTGATTTACAGCAGAAAAATTTGCTGATTCTAATTCAAAATCAACAGTAATTTTATCAAAAGCCGTAATGGCTTTGATCGTTGAAACTATTGATTCTTCGAGATCTTTTTTATTAT
>JAZKFV010000023.1:0-26321 GCA_040386195.1 Pseudomonadota bacterium
TATTTCCAGTGAGGTTGTCGTTAAAGTTAGAGCCGGTGATGTTTTCGATGTTGATCAGGATGTCGCCTTGCGCCGTTCCACCTTGTGCGGCTTGGAAATTGGGGTTGTTGATATTGGTGTTGAGTTGTAAATTAACCATTACTGAAGCGTTGGAATCGTTGTAAGAAGCGGCGTCGATTGCAGTGCCGCCATCTAATATATCTGAACCAATTCCTCCGATTAGAATGTCGTCGCTGGAGCCGCCCAAAAGAGTATCATTGCCCAAACCACCATAAAGAATATCAGCATTAGCGCCTCCTGATATTTGGTCGTTGAGATTGGTGCCAATTAGAGTGTCTTTGGCGTCGGTGCCGGTGATGGTGTTTTGGATATCGTGGTTATCTTGATCTTGGTTAATTGGTTCAAAGATAAAATTGCCAGACGATAAAGGATTGTGTTCGGTAATATTTTTAATTTTTAAAAATTGATTATTACCTAATTTGATGACCGCATAATATTTTGGAATATAATTATATTCATCGACATAATAACTTATATTAAGATCGGCAAAAGATCTGACATTATCAAAACCTTTAAGCACGATTTTTTCGTTGCTGGTGTCAAAATCTGTAATTGCGTCAACTGCGCCGGAATCCTTAGCAATGATAAATCTATCCACTCCGCTGCCGCCACTGATTTGGTCGGATCCGCCTTTGGCATCAATAATATCATCACCAGCACCGCCGTTAATTTCTTCAGATTTATTGCTGCCGCTAATTTCTCCGGACTGATCTTTATTGCCAATCACCAATTTAAAATTCTCTGCAGTTAAATCGTTTTTATTAATATTTTTGAGAATAATTTTTTGATTATCAGGTAAATTTAAAATTGTGTCCGATCCGCTTTGTTCAAGATGCAAATCGTTTAAATTATTTATTTCTTTGAAGTCGTAAGTTAAATCTATTAATTCTCTTAGATTGTTAATTTCAAAATCTTCGATTGTGACCACTGAATTGGCACTTCTGTCAATTGCAAATGAATCACTGCCCGCCCCGCCAATTAAAGTTGCGCTGCCATCATAAATCATAAAATTATCATCGCCTTCGCCACCATCCATTATATTTACAAAACCATCATTATTATTGCTAAAAAATGTGTCATTGCCTTCCTGACCATAAAAATGTACCGCTTGTTTTTGGTGCGTATTTTGTTGATTGAAGCTTTGTCCTGAACCGATAAAACTTAAATTATCATCGCCTTCGCCACCATAAATATTATCTTCATAACCTTGCGAGCTTATTGAATCATTGCCGCCCAGACCATTGATTTCAGCAACATAATCACCATAAGGATAGTTAGAAGAAATAATTTCTCCGGTTTGAGTGCCTTCAATTTTGCCATTAATCACCGCAAATTCATTGCTATAGCCAATATTTGGATCGTGACTGAAAAAGTGAATTTCAAAATTATCCGCTGACAAATCGGAAGCTAAGGTATTTTTTAGTAAAATCTGATTATTGCCGTTGCCGATTTTAATATTGGTGTCGCTGCCTTGTTGGGATATTACCAAATCACTAAATTGGTGAATATTCATCGAATTGATGACAATTTTTTCATTTGGATTATCGAGCTCAAGATCATCTATGGTGGCAATTTGAACTGAAGATGGTGAGTAAGGATTGACAAAATCATCAATCACAAATCTATCATTGCCACTACCGCCAATTAATTCGCCATCATTAGAATGCAACTCGTCATTGCCTTCTCCACCATTTAAAATATAGCGATTTTGATGACCATAAGAAGTGAATAATTTGTCATCACCATTTTTGCCTTCTATAGTTATCAGCTCTCCTTGCGCCGGATAAGGAGTTCTGCCAGGATAAATTTCATCATCAAATTCTGAGCCAATAATATGGTTGGAGTGAAAGATAAAATTATATTCCTGCAGAGAATCTTGATTGATATTTTTTAAAGTGATTTTGTTATTCTGGCTCAAAGTAATGATCACATCATTGCCATTTTGAGTGAGATTTAAATCGGATAATTGTTTGATATTAGAAAAATTCCGTAGATCAATTTTTTCTAACGGATTATTGATTTCAAAATCTTGGATGGTGTTGTCGCTATTATCAGTTGAGGAATTGCTGATTTGAAAACTAAATATATCACTGCCTTGCCCGCCAATTAATTTATTAGTTCCAGAGCCTACAACAATGAAATCATTTCCCAGACCGCCATCAATATAATCATTACCCCCAAAAGAGTTAATCATATCATCACCTTCAAGCCCAAGAATTTTATTGGTGGTGATTTCTGATGAGTTGTTGGTATTAAAAATATGGTCGGTGCGAAGATAATCCGAGAATTGGGTTCCCACCACCTGATTGATTGGATCAATTGTGAGAGTT
Organism: Pseudomonadota bacterium; assembly: GCA_040386195.1. Classification (GTDB taxonomy): domain Bacteria; phylum Pseudomonadota; class Alphaproteobacteria; order Rickettsiales; family UBA1997; genus JAJTCH01. The sequence continues at coordinate 2,391 of JAZKFV010000023.1, forward strand.
AAAGTTTTAGTCACCAAACCGCCATTGCCATCACTGATTGTGTAAGTAAGGCTGTCTGTTCCATTGTAATTAGAGGATGGAATATAAGAGATAGTTTGATAGCCGGTTTGAGGGTTGGTGATGATTGTTGCGGTTCCGTGAGCTGGATTGGTGATTGCAGAAATTATTAATGCATTACCATCAACATCGCTGGCTGATGCTAATACATCAATTATTTTGGTAGTGTCTTCATTGGTTGAAGAAGATAATAAAGTTGCTATTGGCATATCATTTATTGAGTTAATTTGAAGATTGAGCGTTTTGGTGACCATCGCACCATAACCATCAGAGATTACATAATTAAAACTATCAGTTCCATTATAATTACCATTCGGAATGTAAGATATTATTTGCTTACCTTGCCCATCCAAAATAATTTCAGCAATGCCATGGCTTGGGTTGGTGATTGCAGAAATTGTCAACACATCTCCATCAATATCAGAAGCGCTTGCCAAAACATCGATGATGGTTTTCGTGTCTTCATTAGTAGAAGCTAAGGTTAATGTGGCAGTTGGCGCATCATTAGTGCCAATCACTTGAATATTAATAGCGGCTATTTCACTTTGCGCTCCAGTAGAATCTGTGGTTTTATAATAAAAACTCAGATTCTGAACTTCTCCAGCTTTAAGATTTTCAAACTGACCATTAGTATTAAAACTAAATGTTCCATCATTGTTGTTTATAACCAAACCTTTTGATGGCGTGCTTACAAGGCTATAAGTCAGCTGATCGTCAAAATCTGCATCATTTCCTAAAAACGAGAAAGTAGCCAAATTATTATCTTCTGAAACTGAAACATTAATTACTGAAACTGTCGGCACATCATTTACTGAGGCAATATTAACAGTAATTGTTTTAGTTACCAAACCACCTTGCCCATCAGAGATTGTATATTCAAAGCTATCCACGCCGTTATAATTTCCGTTCGGAGTGTAAGATATTATTTGTTTGCCGGTAGCATTTAAAATGATTGAAGCATTGCCATGAGCCGGATTGCCAATTGAGCTGATTGATAAAATATTGCCGTCAATGTCAGTAGATCCAGACAAAACATCGATTGAAGTGCTGTGATCTTCTTGAATTGAAATAGTAAATGAGTGAGCTGTTGGAGCATCATTTACTGACGCAATGTTAATATTAACTGTCGCCGATCTAATTGCTCCATTACCATCTTTAATTTGGTAAGAAAAGCTATCTATGCCTTTAAAATTAGCCAAAGGCGTGTAGGTGTAAGTTCCGTCATTATTATTTACAAAACTTCCATTAAGCGGATTTGTGACAATTCTTAAAAATGTTGGTATTGATTCAACATCGTTATCATTGAGCATTAAATCAGAAATCTTAATGGTAATTGAGCTATCTTCATTGGTTGATAAATTATCATTTCCCGCAATTGGAGCGCGATCATTAAAGAAGATAAAATTGGAGTTGCTGAGTTGATTTTTAGTGATGTTTTGCAAACTAATATATTGGCTAGACTCTTCTCCTGCAACATAGACTCTTAGAAACGCAGCGCCGTTTAGACTAACATTGCTAAAACTTAAATCAGAAATATCGCGGATGTTTTTAAAGGCAGTTAAATCGATTTTTTCATTTGGATTATTAACTTCAAAATCATAAATAATATCGTTTAAAATTCCAGTTCCAGCAAGCCCTGAATTGTCTTTGTAAATTACAAAAGTATCATTTCCAGCTTCTCCTAAAAATGCCGTATCAAGGCTGCCACTGAAATTGATTAATTGATTTCCACCTTGCAGGTGAATTATATCGTTACCATCGCCACCAAAAACTGTATCCTTGCCAGCACCATCATAAATTGTATCATCACCACCATAACCAAAAATATAATCATCACCCTCATCACCATAAATTGAATCATTTCCATTGGCCGCGTAAATCGTATCATTTCCAGCGCCGCCATAAATTTTATCACCATCAACACCAGAAAACGCAGGATCAGAATCCGCTCCCCCTTCCAACAAATCATTACCATCACCACCATAAATTTCATCATTACCTTCACAGCCAAGAATTGTATCATCGCCAGCTCCGCCATAAATTTCATCATTTCCTCTGTCACCAAGAATTACATCATTTCCGGCATTGCCATACAAAATATCATTACCAATATTGGTGTTGTATCCAGATGTTGAGATAACGCCAGTTGACGGATTGTAAGATGCACTCACATCTCCTCTGATATTATCATTACCAACACCGCCGTGGATTATGTCGTCTCCCGCATTTCCAAATAAATAATCGTTACCTAACTCGCCGGTTATGTAGTCATTACCAATGCTTCCAACGCTAAAATCATTTCCGGTTGTTCCATTGATCACTACGCCGTTATTAACAACAAAATCAAAATTAGTTGAAACTGAAGAGCCATAAGGATCGGAGGCGGTGATTTTAATTTGCCCTGAAAATTGAGTTGGAGTTCCATTGTTAGAGAAAGTTAAAGTTGCTGGATCAAAATTTAACCAAGATGGCAAAGCTGAACCGTCGGCAAGAGTTGCTCTGTAAGTTAAGTTATCACCATCGGCATCAAGAAAAGTATTTTGAACTGAAAATGAGAACGGAGCGTTAATGAATCCACGCTTTGCAGGAATTTCATTAACAACCACCGGAGCACTATTTCCGGTGATAAAATCGTCAGCGTTTAAATTAGATTTATTAATATTTTTTAGAATTATTTTTTGATTATTAGCAAGATTAACCACCGCATCTAAGCCGGATTGAGTAATCTGCAACTGGTTAAAATCAAGTCCTCTTCCTAAATTGAGAAGATTAATTTTTTCAGCAGAATCATTTAAATTAAAGTCAGTAATGATATCGGTATTTTGACCGTTATTATCAATTACAAACACATCACTTCCACTTCCTCCAGTTAAAATGTTGTTTCCCTGATTGCCACGCAACACATCGTTGCCACTGCCACCATCAAGTTTATCAGAGCCAAGATCGCCTTGCAGAATATCATTATTATTACCGCCATAAATTTCATCATTTCCAGCGCTGCCGAGTAGTGAATCATTGCCATCTTCGCCATAGATAAAATCTCCGCCACCAATAGTTGCTGCATTGTCATTTTCTCCAACAATTGTGTCGTTGCCGGCTCCGCCATAAATTGTGTCAACTTCATCACCACCAAAAATTAAATCATCGCCGTCATCGCCATAAATTAAGTTGGTGCCAGAAGCGACTTCAATATAATCATTTCCTGATCCGCCATAAATTTCATTATTTCCAATTCCGCCATCGATTATATCATCACCATCTGCGCCTAGAATTTTATCATCTCCTTCTTCGCCATAAATTTCATCATTGCCTTCGCCACCGTCAATTTCGTCATCCCCATCAGCGCCATAAATCATGTCGACTCCCATGCCCCCGTATAATTTATCAGCACCTTTATCGCCGTAAATTTCATCATTTCCTGCATCACCATAAATAATGTTCATTTTATCATCAGACATAATTGCCACATCATTTCCACCAATTAAAATATCATCATCTTGCCCACCATAAATAGTATCAGCGCCAATGCCACCAATAATACTATCTTTACCAAAACCACCTTTTAAAATATCATCACCATGATCACCTCTTATAATATCATCACCAAGCCCGCCATCAATCTCATCATTCCAATCCAAACCTTTTAAAACATCATCTCCCACACCTCCACTCATAATATCTGGCAAGTCAGAGCCGATCATTTTGTCGGCGCCGTCAGTGCCAATGATTTCTCCGAAGAAGATAAAGTTTGAATTAGAAAGATCGGATTGATTGGTATTTTTTAGGATGATTTTTTGTCCGTCATTTAGCAATATTTCAACATCGCTTCCCTGTTGAACAATTGATAAATCATCAATATTTTTTATATCTCTAAAATTTCTAAGTGAAATTTTTTCATCAGAATTTTGGTCAATATCAAAATCGGTGATGGTGTCGGTTTTGCCGGCGTTTACTTCAATAAAGAAAGTGTCAGCACCAGCACCACCATTTAAAATATTGTTGCCTTTGCCGCCATTAATATAATCGTCTCCATCGCCAGCAGCAATTATACTGTCTTGACCAGAACCATAAAGATTATCATTCGCCGTAGTTCCGTTTAAAATTTCTTGCTGATTTAAAAGCCCAGAAAAATTATTAGCATTTAAGGATGAAGCAGTCACATTTTGCAAAATTAACTTTTGCCCTAAACCCAAATCAATCACAGCATTGGCACCAGATTGAGTGATAGATAAATTAGTAAAACTACTAAATCCGAATTTAGTTAAATTGATTTTTTCATTTGGGTTGGTCACAGCAAAATCAGTGATAATGTCGGTTTTACCAGCATTCTTAGCAATCAAAAATTGATCATTGCCGCCGCCACCAGTTAGGGTGTTATTGCCTTTGCCACCGTATAAAATATTGCCAGCCGTATTTCCAATCACAGTGTCGTTACCTTCGCCAGCATAAGCATTTTCAATTATTGACCCTGACCCAATGGTTAAATTCACACCGTTAATATTGCTGTTTTGTCCGCCATTAAGATTAATTGTGGAGTTAGTCAATAGACCTGTGGCGTAGATATTATCAACGCCGCCATCTGTATCGTTGAGCGTTTTGGAACTTTTATATTCTTCAGCGAAAAAATAATCATCATCACCATTATCGGCACTGCCATAAAGTTTTAAATTCCAGTCATTTAAAACTCCGGTGGTTCCCAAAACTTTATCTTCAATTTTTAAAATCCAGTTACCAACGCCATTTTCACCATAATTATGAGTGGTAGAAAAAGTAAATTTTAAACCATTTTGAGTTGATCCCAAATCAGATGCGCCACTTCCCGGAGCCTTGCCAGCACGATTTACCAAAATACTTTGAGTGCCATTTGGAGAAATTAATGTAATCACCAAATCACCAATTCTGGCATGATCAATATTGACCTCAACTTCAGCATATTCAATTTTTAAATTCGACGCAGAAACATTAATAACACTGTTGATTGCGCCATTATCAACCAAATTTTGAGTGGTGTTTTTGCTAAATTCTAAACTTTGCTCATTGTTAGCGTTATTAATTTTTCCCCAAACTTCAGCAAGTCGCACTGCGTTTTGAGCATCAACAATTCCAAAACCATAATCTTCGCTATAATGCATTCCGCCGCCGCCATTAACATTATTGTCACCATTATTTTTCCAAACCGTGTTGGCGTCCTCAACTTTTCTGGCGGTAATTGCTAAAATTTTCTGCACATCGCGATAGCCTAAATTTGGGTTTGCTTCCATCATCAAAGCCACCACACCCGAAACAATTGGTGCTGAGAATGAAGTGCCTTGTGTGCTTTCAAAATCACTGCCAAAAGTTGAGCCGTTGCTGTTTTCAATCAGGTTGGCAGTTGATTTGATATTTGATCCGGGCGCTGAAACCAAAATTGCCGAGCCGGGGTTAGAAAAAGGATCCGAAGCTTCAACTAATTTAGACAAATCACCATCTTGGTTGATTGATCCGGTGGTAATGACTTGTCTTGAATTTTGAATATTATGGTAATTGACATTATCGCCTTCTGCTCTTGAATTTCCTCCGGCAAAAACAATGCTAGTTCCAAGCCCGTCTCTGCCAATTTGAGTGGCGTTATCAAAGCTTCTTTGGGTTTCTTTAAAATAAACAAAATCTCCCATATCTTGTTTAAAATCATCAGCAAAAGCAATGCTGTTTCCCCAGCTATTATTGGCAACATCATAATTCATCAAATTCATTAACCCATCTTGATCCGGGCTCCAGCTATGTGATGCAATTTTGGAATTATAAGCAATTCCAACCGCACCTTCACCATTTTTCTCGGCGGCAATAACGCCCGCAACTAAAGTTGTATGATTAGAAAAATTGTTAATATCATCTTCAAGCAAAGTGTCGTTCAGATAATCATCAGAAATATTATCATTAAGATCTTGGTGATTGTGGTTTAAAGGTGAGCCATAATTTTCTTCAAAAATTCCGATATTCACACCTTGTCCGGAATATTCCTGCCAAACATTTTTGAGTTTAATTTCTGATAAATACCATTGATCAAAATAAAGCGGATCGCTTGGATCGCTTTGATTTAAGAGGTTGACTTGCGCTTTTAAATTGGCTTGCACAATTGTTCCGTCAGCATTTTTTCTGCTTACTGTGGCAAAAAATCCGTCTTCATCTGCAACCGCATAATCAAAAGATCTGGTGCCAATAAAATAAGGATCGGGCGTAAATTCAATTTTGCCGTCAGCTCTCAAAATAACCGTTCCACCAACTGCATCACTTACCTCGCTAATGTGCAGTGCTTTGCCACTGATATTAAAATCATTGGCAAGAATTTGAGATGGGTCGATAATTAAAGAGGCGTTGTCGTTGGCAATAAGAATATTGTCTTTAACCGGAAGTGGGAGCCCTTCAGTTCCAACTAAGTTAAAATTGACATTATCAAATCTTAATTTTTCAACATTTTTAATAATATCCACATCGCCATTAGTCGTATCAACAACCGTGACTGTGCCGTCACTTGCTTTAGAAAAACTATATTGGTCATATTTACCTTTATATTCGACCATATCAAAACCTGCGCCGCCGTCAATTTCATCATTTCCGGATCCTCCAATTAGAACATCGTCTCCTAAGCCACCTTGAATTATGTCATTATCAGCTCCACCATCAATATAATCGCCTCCAAGCCCGCCAATTAAAAGATCTTCTCCTCTGTGTCCACGAATCACATCATCACCATATCCGCCATCAATCATATCATTTCCATCTTCTCCGGAAAGGGCATCATCCGCCGCTCCGCCAATTATTATATCGTCTCCCGCTCCAGCGTTGATGAAAACATTTGAGGTTCCGCCGCCAATCAAAACATCATCACCACCGCCGGATTGAATCACCTCAGCTTGGCTTAGATTCATATTAAAGGTTATCGCTTCATCGCCCACAACCTTGATAAAATCTTTACCTGCTCCGGCATTAATATTTTCATTTTTGTCTTCAGCATCGATGATTAAAACATCGTCTCCCGCTCCACCGGTTAGAGTATCACTTCCTTTGCCACCCATCAGCCAATTGTCTTTCGCATCGCCAATTAAAGTATCATCACCAATATTGCCGTAAGCGCTGTTGACTCCTTTTTGGGCAAGGTCAATTGCTGTGGTTGCAACTCCTGCCGTTCCTGTGGTAATTACATATGATGAAGATTTGTTATCTTCTGTTTGAATAGTAGCGCCAATTTGTTGTCCTTGCTCATAAACATCATTCCATTCATAACCAATCGGATTAGTAGCAAAATCAATTGCCGCAACTTCTCTGGTAGTTCCATCATTCATCGTCATCGATGATCTGGCTAAAATTGGATTACCTTCAATTCTCTCGCGGTGAGTGATTGTTCTATTAAGATCAATTGACTGAATATTTAAGCTATCTAAGGTTTTTAATTCTCCCGCATCAGTAATTCCGTCTTCGTTAACATCTTGCCAAACTCTTAATGTGTTCCAGTCTTGGTCTTGATTATTGAAGATATTGTCGTGGTTTGAATCTAATGATTTTAATGCTTCTAAGCCATCAGCGAAATATCTGCCGCTGTCATCAATTGGGTTAATGTTGGAGTTGTTGGGGTTGTAATATTCGCTGATGGTTTCTTTGATGTCGTTAATTATTCCGTCGTTATTTTTATCGTGAACTAATATTCCATCAGTTCCTTTCACCCAGCCAGTATGCTCAATAAATTCATCGTTATCAACATTGAAGCTGACGGTGGAATTGTCATAAGATATTAGTTCAATTCCATTGTTGTTTAGATCTAGGATTACTGGGTCAACATTTTGAACCTCAGGAGCTGAGGTGAATAAGTTAGTTAATTGAGAGAAGCCATCTTTAATGCCATTCCATATTGATCCAAAGAATCCGGGTTGTGGGGTTGGATCTGGAGTTGGAATTGGAGCATTAATCAGATTTTGATTAAGGTTTTGAGTTATTTTATCAAGATCAAGGGTTAGTGTTGTATCAGTCAGAGTATTTGCTCCTGGTCTTATGGAATCTGAAGATGTTCCGGACATTAGATTATTAATAAAACCATCTTGATTGAGAATTTCTGAAGGCATTGAAAGCTGATAATCTCCTCCACTGAGGATTGTTCCATTGATAAAATCATCGGGGTTGGCAGTGGCATTGTGGGAGGTTTCGGAGAATTGGGTGGTTAGGTTTAGGAGGGAGTTGTCTATTAGGGAGGTGTTGACTGTTCCGTCGGATTGACCGTTGGTGAAGACTGAAGAAACCAAACTTCCTATTTTTGAAATTGCATTTCCTTCTCCACCAAAGAAATTGCCAACGGATGTTGCGGCACTTTTAATAAAATCTGCTGTGGAATCTACCCAACCTGATAAAGCGGTTCCAACCGTTTGAAACCAATTTTTAGTATTTTCTTCTGCGGTTAATGAATTGTTGTCTCTTATAAATTTTGCCAATGATACAGAAGCATCTTTTAGATAAGCATCATTGTTGATATCAACTACCAAAAGTTTTTCTTCTTTAATTGCTACAAAAGTTTCGCCTTTGGCATTTTGAAAATATGTGGCATCAGTTTCAGATAAATTGTTATAAAGATAGTTTTTGGTAAATTCCCAACTTTCCTCCGAAAGAATTTTATATTGTCCTGCGGTTGATATTCCCCGACCTTCTTCCCCGATGGTTCTGTAAGTAAATTGATTTGCCAATGAATCGTCTCGATCGGAAACTTTTTGAATACCATCTAAATCATTATTAAGATCATCAATTTCAGTCCTCGCATCTAATGTTTTATAAATCCATTTATGTTCTGCTGAATTATGAACAATAGGGTCAGAATCTGATGGATTATTTACGGGAGATAATATTGGCTCTTCAAACAATGAATTGATGTAGGTGGCTGCCAAATTAAAATTCATATTTGATAAGAATTTATCTAAATAAGAACCACCAATATCAGTATGGGCACCTGCGGTTGTCACACCCAAAAACTTATCATCAAATGTATGTCCTTGACCAATCAAATTAGTTACCGGAAAAAGATCACGAAACTCATCGCCAGCATTGATCTGGAAACCAGAAATAACAGAATCGGCAAATATTAAATCACGATGCTGACCTTCACCAGTGGCAACGGGGTCAAATGATACAACGGCCTGTGCAATGGTGTTTGGTTGTATCAGGGTTGGTGCATTAATATTGGTTTGTTGGTTTATGGTGTTTGGGTCTATGTTATCTGGATCTATAACTCCTATGCGATCAATTAATTGTGTCAAACCAGCCGCTTCTGCCGAACCTCTGCTAAAATTAACATTAATAACACGCACCTTAACATCAGGATTCTCTGCTTTCCACTCTTCAACCTGTATTGCAAAATCCCGATAAGCCATACCAATTCCTAAATCATAACTATCACCAGTAATAGCATCAATAGTTCCAACACCTCTTCCCTCTGTTCCTGATCCTGGAGTATAACCGACACCAATGTTGGGGTTAGTTTCAGCAATAGCCTTAAGTTGATCTTTTAATATCCCAACATTAGTTAAATGACTATCATTAATAGCATCATTTCTAGTGCCGTCTTGCAGAACAAAATAAACCTTAACATTTGGATCTTGCGAGAAGTTTCCGAATATAGGGGTTTGCATAGCATTTAATTGCTGCTGAGCAAAATCATAAGATGCTAAATCTGTTTCATTAGCAATGCGTCCTGTAATACCGTCTTGGGTTTGTGTTGTTCCGTTTGGCATATTTGTGATATTTTATGGTTAATTGTTTATGGTGATTAAAAGGTTTTGGTAAAGGCTAGGGTAACGTTGCGTCTTCCATAATTTTGTCTGCCGTGTTTATTTATTAGAACAACATGCGATGCAAACCTCATGCGAACATCCATATAAACATTTAAAGTTCTATCATCTACCTCAACATAAATTCCTGGGATATAAGAATAACCTTCTTCTATTCTTATATCCTCTATTTTTTCCTGATGTAATACTTGCCTTCCTTTAAATATTTCATCTAAATCAAGTTGATATTGATGCTGTTCGCCATCTTTTGACTTCCATTTAACGTCAACAGGACCGGAGAAAGCTATAAGACCTGTGGTATTTGCTTTTATTCTTTTTTCATCATAAGGCACTCTGTCTCGAATCTTACCTTTGCAACTAGCATCTTTCATGTTTGCATAAATAACCTCTAAATCACTAGCATTATAACAAGCCACACCAAAATTATGGCGCTCAAATGTAAGATTTGGTTTTTTGGTCATAGCTGTCATAGCGTTACTTTGATTAAAATTGAATATTAAAAAAATTGTATAAAAAGCTGTAAATAGTTTGTTTTTTAAAAACATAATTTAAGGTTTGTTGTTTTTAGTGTATTTAGAATATTTGATAAACACTGATTTTGTGGGTGCTCATTGGTATTGGTTTTTATAAAATGTGGTTTGGTTTAAATTATTTTGTGATTGTAGGCTGTTCTTACTCCCAATCGCATGTAGTTCAAGCAAAGCCTTTTGCGCTTCCTGTGTATTTGAATATTTCTCAAAATAAAATCTTTTTTTAAATCTATTAAACATATTGGCATTAGCTTGGTTTGGGGTTAGTAAAAATAAGCAGAAAGAAAATAGAAAAATTGTGAACAGAAGAAATGGTTTGGATAAAGTAAATATATCGCTTCTTGACCTTGCGTTGTTTGATTTTATTTGAGAGAGATTTTTTGAAAAATCATTCATTTTGGTGTTGATTTTGTGAATGTGGATTGGGTTAAGAATATTTTAGAATTGGATATTTTTTGAGCTTTTAGATCAAGGAATTTTCTGATTATTTTTAAGATCAAAATTCTACTTATAATAATTAAACTAAAATTGATTGAATCTAATTGAATAGCAAATCCAGATTGTTGTAGAAGAGGTGATTCTACAACAATTTTGCTGGTTTTGCGTGGCGGTGATCTGTTTTCATCTGCTGTTTTTAGCTCAGTATTATTGTTATAAAAAATAACATATGGTTATTAATATATAACGCAAGTAAAAAAATAAAAAATTTTACAATAATAACTCAACTAATGTTGATGGTGAGATTTGGCATTGAAAATACTTAATAGAATCACTATTTTGCCACAGAATAAATATCTTGCTTTGAAATTTGATGCACCTTTTTCTTGCCAAATTTTTAATTCTCTATTTTAGTTAGTTGCAGTTGAGAGAATTATTTATTAAATTAATATAATGTTTAATATTATCAAAAATTTCTAAAAATAATGTCCAGCAATATACTTACCAGAAGACTTAAAGACGAAATGAAGAAGCAGAATTGGACGGGCAGGAAATTGTCTGTGCAGGCCAATCTCAGCTACAACGCCATTCATTATATTTTAAGCGGAAAGAACAAAAGCACTAACTTTGAAGTGGTCAACGCCATTGCTTCGGTTTTGAAAGTTTCGCCGTTTTATTTGTTGGATGAGAATTATAAAAAAACTGGCAATTCTGTTGCCAAGGAAGTTGCTGAGCCGAAGATTCTGCCTAAAAATTCTGAGCAGGAAATGCCTTATGATGGCGAATTATATCGGGAGATAATGTTGGTGGTTGAGGAGTTGTTAACGGCAAAAAATGAACTGAGCACGAGCAGAATTGAGCATTTTACTCATTATGTTTATTCGCAAATTAAGAAAAATTCTGCAACCACAAAAGAGAAAAATCAGAAGAAAAATATTAAGAGCTATGCGGAAGGAATTATTGATTATGCTTTGAATCGTATTAATTAATCGTTTCCACCCAGCCGTAAAGATCATCATCAACTTTCACCTTAGCATTTTTTACAGCTTTCATATTAATAATCAGCCGCGCTTTCTTTTTCATCACAAATTCTATTGCACCGCCGTGCCTTGCAAATCCATCAATACTGCTGATGGTGATCACTCCTTTGGCGCCGTTAATCGTTTCTAAAATATTCATATAATATTCTTGTTCAGACTCGCTAATATAAACAATATTACATTCTTTCAGATCATCTCCGGTCGCTTTATTCTGCACAGAAAATTGCCTCTGGCTTTTTTTATTGTTGGCATTGTTTTCCATTCTTTTTAAATACATATAAACCTTATCTCGACCAACGGCGCAGATTACAAATTTTTCATTTTTAGGACGATTCTTCCAATCTAGCCAGTCAATAACGGTATAAATCCACGATGCAGTAATTTCATTGGTAGAAATATCGTTGCCATAAACTTTGGCAGGCGTAGTCATCAGTAATATTGATATGATCAAGACATAGCAAATTCTGTTATAAATTATATTTCGATGTTGTGAAATTTTGATTCTTAGCAATTTTCTATCAAAATTTGAAAGTTACTTTACCATATATTGCGCGACCAATTTTAATTGGTTCAGACCACAATGCTCCTGAAAATTCTGTGTGTGAACTATCTAATAAATTTTGCCCAACCAAATCAAAAGAAATATTTTTGCAATATTGCCAACCAATGTGAGTATCAAAACGGTAATAGGCGGGAATTCTTAAAGTGTGAGAATAGTTATCGTCAACAGTGATGCCACTTACATAATATAATATAGCATCCAAGGTCAGATTGCTGGAAATGTCGTATCGGGATTGAATATTGAATTGGTGTCTGGGCGAGCGATGTTGTTCTTTTTCTAATTCGCTATCACCACCAGTTCTAACATCTAAATCTAATTTCAGATAAGAATATGCTGATTTTAATTCCCATTTTTTAGTCGGTTTAATGCTGCCATCTAATTCAAAACCAACCGCTTTACCTTTGCCATTATTGCGAGGAAACACGCTGATAAAACTTTTGTCACCTTCAGTAGAGCTGGTTAATTCGGCACTACGCAGATCATCATAATCATTATAAAATAGAGCAATATTTGCCAAACTATTATTGGTTGGTCTAATCCTATAGCCCAACTCATAAGCAATCAGCTTCTCAGAATCAAAACCAGTATCACCTTGTTGTCTGGTATAATTTGATCCCGAAGTTCCAACCACCATATTAATATTATTTTCTGCGATATTTGGAGTTCTAGTTGCTCTAGCGATTGAAGCCCAAAGAGTTTGATCCTGGGTTAAAAGCCAAGAAGTTTTAATGCTGGGTTGAAGTTGATAACCGGTAAAATCATTATGCTCTAACTTGGAACCTAAAGTTAAAAAAACCTTATCTGGCAATAAAGCAATTTCATCTTGGATAAAACCGCTATAAAGCTGAGTTTCGCGTTTTGGCGGATTAAAATTTAAGCGAAAACTATTTCCTTCTAAATCGCTGCGCACACCTCTATATCCTAAGCCTAAGGTTAATTTATGATATTCTTTAAGTGAGTTTGAATATTGAAAATCCGCATCAAATGTTTGAGAGCTTCTGAGTAATGATGAATTATCTCGGGCATCTTGATCATAATAAAATTGCAATTGAGTTTCTTCTTTATCACCAATTTTATGCTCCCATTTGTTAGTGATATTTCCACCACTAATATCAAGATTATCTTTTAATCTATTGGTTCCAGCCGTGTCTGGCAAAAATCGATCTAGCTGTATATCACTTTTATAAACATCGCCTTGCAAAGTAATAAGATCATTTTCAAATTCATCGTAATCAATTCTAAACCCGCTTTTGTTAAGCGTAAAATCATTGCCAGTAGTTTTGGTATATAAATTTTCAGCATTGCGCTCACTATAACGCGAGGCATAAACTCGATAATAAGAATTATTTTTAATTTTGCCGCCATATCTGGCCATTACTGAATCGTTATTATTGCCATAAGTTGTTGAAGCTAATCCAGACTGAGTATTGGAAGCGGGCTCAGTAATAATATTAATCACACCATTAACAGCATTTGCTCCCCATTGAGTTGCGCCTGGTCCACGAATTACCTCAATTTGCTTGATATTTTCCAACATCACATCTTGCACTCCCCAATAAACCCCCGAGAATAGAGAATTATAGATAGTTCTGCCATCAACCATCACCAATAATTTATTAGCAAAGCCATTGGCAAAACCCCGAGAAGTTACCACCCATTGCCCAGATTCACCATGCGCCACTTGCAATCCAGGAACCATTCTTAAAACTTCTGGTATAGTGGTGGCGCCAGAGCGTTTAATATCATCGCGGTTGATGACATAAATTGCCGCTGCTGATTTGAAAGAATCTTCTGCAGTTTTGGAAACAGTTGTTGCCGCAAATATGTTGGTAGCAAATACTGGCAAGAATATACTTGTGATTAAAAATACTTTTCTAATAATCATGAATTGAATTATGAAGGAATTTTGGTGATATTTTCTTATACCATATTAACTAAGTGCAACTTGTCAAACCCAAAAAAACCGGTCGATTTTATAATGATAAACCTAATCAAATCTTTCTTTATAAAAAAATCCCCAGCTCATCAATTCGTTTCCTTATCACGAGATTATTACATCTATGCCGGCTTTATTTTGGCGATTGTTTTGGCTTCTTCTTTATGGTCGGCTTTCGTTTCTTATAACGCCCAAAAAACTGCATTGCAAGATCAGCTAATTACTCAATCACAATTAATTGACAACACTCTGGGCAATTATTTTAATTATGTTTCTCACATCGCCGAAGATAAAGGTCACAAGATTGCTCTGAAAGGCGGCGATTTAAATCACATTGCTTATCTTTTTAAGCGCAATTTTTTCTTCCCCATCACCAAATCCGGTTTAAAAAGAAAAGCCTTTTTATGGCCGCATTTTTCTTGGGTTGATAAAAATGGCAATATTTTATTTAAAAGCGAAATTGGCATTTTGCCCAAACCGGAAAAAATTCGTGATGAAAAATATTTTTATCAATCAACCATCAATAGCTGGCAACTCCAGCTTTCCGATCCTTATTACGACGCTGCTCAAGATCAAATTTTTATCGACGGCTATTTAGGAGTTAGTGATTTAAATAACGATAAATATCTCGGCTCAATTACCACTAAATTTAATATTGAAAAATTAGCCGAAACCCTAAAAGCCAGTTTAAAAAAAGATACCAAATTTATTATTCTGAGCGAAGAGTTAAAAATTGTCATTCAGTCTGATAACAACAATATTAATCACGATGATTTCTTCGCTAATAAACTAACCAATATCGACGATAATGCCGATCTTATTCTCATCAAAGATCAGCTCAAATATGATGGCAATATTTATAAAACATATAAAAAATCCGCCGATTATCCTTTAATAATTTTAACCGGCTATAACACTAATTCTTTCAACCAACAATTTATTATTACCTTTGGCGAACGCTTTAGCGCCTTATTTGGTGCCGCTTTTTTCATTGCGCTAATTTTATTTATTCAGCGCCAAAGAATTATCAAGCCGGTAAGTAACCTGGCGAAAATCACCAAAAAACTCAGCCAAGGCGAAGATATTTCTTCAACCATCAGCTGCATCAAACAAAATAAACAAAAATATTCCTCAGAAATTTATGAATTATACCAAGGCATTTTATTAACCAGCGCTTTGATTGATAAAGAACAAGACCACAAAAAACTGCTTGAAGAAAATAATTTAAAACTAATTGAACTGAATCAAAAATTGGAACAGCAAAATGAATTAGCTAAAAAATCTAGTAAATCGCGAGAAAAATTTTTGTCGCAAACCAGACAAAATATCATTGAAGATAAAATCATCAAAATGATTAAAGATTTGAACAGCATTCTAAATCACTATGACGGCAACATTATTTTAACTAATCCAACCTTGATTGATTTGCACAAAAAAATGCTCTCTAACTGCGCCCAGATTCTGTCTTATGTTTCCGACAATCTCACTTTTTCTTATGTTAATGTTAAACAAATCATCAGCGAAGCAATTGAAATGGCGCATTACGATGCCGATTTGAATAATATCAAACTGAGCTATGAAATTAATGATGAAATTGCCGATATTTATGTGGACGAAAGAAGTATCAAACACGTAATTATTGCCCTGATCAATTACGCAATGGAAGATCGAAAAAGAAATAATCCCGACTCTTTAATAAAAATAACCGCCAATGTTATCCATCAAAGTGAGCAGCAATTTTTACAATTAATTTTTGAAGATAACGGCCACGGAATTTCAGAAGAAATGCGCATGAGCTTTGAACAAAATGCCGAAAAAGAAGGCAAAAACAACAACAATATTTCCTTAAGCCTACAAGCGATCCGATCAATCCTTTCCTCACACCAATCAACATTAGAAATTGACAACACTCTGGGCAAAGGCAGTGTGATGACAGTGCAAATATTATATAGACAACCAAACCAAGAAACAGAAAACGATCAGGAAAATCAAACAATCAAAGCCAGCAATATAGTCAATCTTTTTCCACGTCAATCGTAAAATCTATCGAATAACAATTTTAAGATCTTCCTTCTAAATCTGGATTTTGGGCTGAATCAACAACTCGTGATCGACCAGATCGACCAGATTGCAATCCATCCAAAGCTCTTCTGATCAGACTTGTTGATGGCTTTATTTTATCATTCACTATTTGCTGCAAGCGCTCTTGGGTTGATTCTGAACTAGCGTAAGTATTTAAAGATTGTCGAATTGTATCAACTTTAAGATCTTGATTTTTGGCTAATTCAAATATTTTTCCTAAACAAAATTCCTGATCAGCCACTTCCAAACCAGCTAAACCTTCAATCATAGTTTGAATTACTGATCTTCTACACTCTTGATTTTTTTCTAAGCCAGGAATTTTGACGCCAACTTTATATAAAAATCCAATAGCTTTAAATTTTTCTTGATCGATAAGATTTTTTAAAAGTTCTTGATTTAAATTTAATCCATTAAGAATTTGCAATCTATTTTGATCATTGACAACAATATGATCAACAACCGAATCTACTAGAGAATAAGGATTTGCAAAGAGATATTGAATGATTGTTGGATAGAGAGAAGTAAATTGGGATTGCGATAACAAAATCTTAATTTTATCTTCATTACTTGTGCTATCTAAAACGACTTTTAACAACTCTTCATTGCTCCAAATAATAGCAATTGCAACCAAAGTTTGTCCATCACAAGAGATAAACTTCATTTTCTCATCTTCGCTAACAATTTTCAGAGCAATAGCCAAAAATTCTGACACTATAGATTGCGTAGGATTTTCTGAGGCATACTTAAACAGATTGTCTGAAAAATACAAAAAAAATTCATCCGTAACTTCTTTTTTGCTGGGATTAAGTTCTTGATTGAAACCCCTCAGGACGAGCGTTGCAAATTCTAGATCACAATGATAATTGGCGATTCTTACGAAAGAAATTATTTCACTATCAACAAACTGTGCTTTTTCTTCCTCACTACCAAAACTATTGAAAATGAGTTTGGCCAATTGTAGATCATTGTGATGATTGGCAGTAGGAAATATAACACTAAAATTACCAGAGATAAATTCTCTTCTTATCTTGTCATCATCAAAACTATCTAAAATAAGCTTTATCAGCTCTATATCTTTTTCAGAATCAGCAAAATTCAAAAGTCTCTTTGAATTGCTAGAGACAAATTCTCTTTTTTCTTTATCGTTACTAAAATTATTCAGAACAACTTGTAATAGTTTTCGATTATTGGTCTTCAAGGCAAGTGATAATAAATCATCTTTATTTTTAGAAACAATCTCCGCTTTCTTTTCATCACTACTGCAAATAGATAGAGTGAATTCTATCAGTTTTAGATCTTCTTTTTTCAGCGCTATAGAAAGTAAATCGTCTGCATGCCATTCAAAATAATACCTTAATCTTTCATTCTGCTCATAATGATTTATGATTAGCTCTATCAATGATAAATTTCCAGAATTTATAATTAAATCAAACGCAGTTCCTTTATTACCAGGGCTGAGAAGAAGATCCAGCATGTCGTTCTCATTACCACAAATATCCAAGATATATCTTACATAGTGCAGATTTGCGACATGGAAAGGCTTCTCCAAAATATTACAAAGGAGATTATTTTTGATATTTTCTTCACAATGAGCCAAGATAATTTTTATTAATTCTAGATCGCCAATCTCAAAGCATTTTTCCAATATGCTTTTTTCATTTTTGCTTCCAAAAATTTTCCGCTTTTCCTCTGGGGTGCATTTCTTTAAAAAATCTTCAACTAATCTTTTCTGACCATAATCAATAGCAAAAGATAATACATTTTCCGAAAATCGCTGACCAAGACTAATATGATAACCTACTATATCATCAACAAGTGACAAATTTCCCATTAGAGCAGCGAAGTGCAAGATTAATTTAAGATTAGGTTCAAAGTTTGCCTGCAAATATTCGCAAGCATCTTGAATTGGTTTTTGATTAGGGAATTTTTGTTTTAAAGCTTCTAAAAATCCATTAACTTGCTCAAGAAAATCTTGAACAGTTCGACAAGTTTGGGATTGAACCAAAAACATATGACAAAATACTTTGATGGCTAATCCTTTATTGTCATCTTCAAATGGCTGTTCGCTGATGCGCAGCAGTTGTAAGCCGATTAAATTTTCATCAATATTTTTTGATTGCAATAAACGGACAATATCAGAAATACCAGCAAATCCAATTATAGCAGACCTAAATGCTCCACAATCTAAATATTGTAAAACTGATTCTAATCTTTCTTGCTCAGGTTGGTATTGTTTCAAGGCCGGATATTTTGCCATAAGTTTATTGGCAAAAAACTGAGCTATTTCTTCTTTGGGTTTCCAAGAATAAATAGCTGCGCCGGTTTTTTCATCTTTTTTAGACTCCAAAAGATTGAGTATTGAGAAATCTTCATCTTCAATTCCCAATTTTTCTAAAACTTCTTTTATTTTTTTATCTGCTAATTGATGCAAATTTGATGAGTGTGATAAGAATTGATGAGGATCAATTTCAAAAATATTTTTACCTTCCAAAGTAAGCTCTTTAAGCTCTTGTTGTATTTCCTTAATAAAAAAATTGCTGAAATTTAGATGATAATTTTTTACTGCGTTGAAAGCGGATTCAAAATCTATGCTTTTTTCTGAGTCAACCCCCGCAGGATCTTCAATTTCAGCCTCTTTTTCATCTGTCATTAATAACATAACTCGCAAAAGAACTGGGGATGCAATCCCTTCTTCTGCTCTCTCTAAAATTATAGCATTAGTTACGCGAATAAATGTTTTTGATACCAGCCCAGCTATTAAATCCTCAGCAGAAGGGGTTCGCTCCCGATCCAATTCTAAAGATTTCAAAACCATCTCATTAGATTGGCTGGGTGAAATATAAAAATTATCAGCAAAATATGTCGATAAAAATTCTACGATTGAGTCTGGAGCTTTTTGTTCTGAAGCTTGAGAAACTGTTTGATCTGGTCTGGTCATATCATTATTGGGAAATTAGTTTTATAAAAAATACCACTATTAAATAATCTGGGTAATCAATAAATTACATATTCGACTCAATCAAGAAATTGAAGAAATAATTTGATAAAATGGTTTTTTAAATCAGCGGAATTAATAAATTATCACCATCACAATCTATGACTTATGAATCTATGGAATTTATTTAAAATCTTCCTGCGCTTTGGCTTTCTGGCTTGGGGTGGGCCGGTGGCGCAAATTAATATGATTCGTGAAGAGTTGGTGGAAAAAAGACAATGGATTAATCACGATAAATTCAAACGAGTATTAGCAATTTATCAATCTTTTCCCGCGTCAATCGTAAAATATTTTTATCCTATACCAAATAACGATTTTAAGATCTTCCTTGTCCTGGCGAGCTTATTGCTAAATCTGGATTTTGGGTTGAATCAACAACTCGTGATCGGCGAGATTGCAATCCATCCCGAGCTCTTCTGAATAGACTTGGTGATGGCTTTATTTTATCGTCCACTCTTTGCTTCAAGTGCTCTGGGGTTGATTCTGAACTAGCGTAAGCATTTAAAGATTGTTGAATTGTATCAACTTTAAGATCTTGATTTTTGGCTAATTCAAATATTTTTCCTAAACAAAATTCTTGATCAACAGCTTCCAAACCATCTAAACCTTCAATCATAGTTTGAATTACTGATCTTCTGCACTCTTCATTCTTTTCCAAACCAGGAATTTTGACGCCAAGCTTATAGAAAGATCCTATAGTTTTAAATTCTTGATCACCGACAAATTTTGGCAATTCCGTTGGCAGAACATAAGAGAGAATTCGTGTTCTATTCTCATTAGCAATACCACAATTATCGACAACGATATTTATTAGATTGCAATCTTTATCAACCAAAGCTTGGTCTAAAATTGTTCTTTGCAATTGATTTCTTTTGGCAAGAAGATTCATTTTATTTTCACTACCACAATTATCTAAAATCGCTTTGACTCCATCTAAATTATTATCTTTAATAAACCTCTCTAATAATGTTAGACCTTTTTGATCAGAAGCAGAGAGAATTTCCAGCTTATTGCTTTCGCCACAGCTACTCAGAACAGTAGTTATTGCTCTTAACAAATCGCTCCCCCTCATAATTATTTTTAATAGCGTTGCTTCACCATCAACCACACTGGACAAAAGTTTCATTCTGCTTTTATCGCTATCAAAACTTTCTAGGATAATTTTTGTCATTTCTAGATTTTCTTGATAAATAAATTTTCCCAATATTAGCTTTCCGTTTTCACTGAAAAATCTCATTTCGCTTTCATCACTATCAGAACTTTTTGGAATTTCGCTTTCATCACTATCAGAACTTTTTGGAATAATGTCTGTCGTTTCTGGATTTTTTTGATAAATAGATTCTCCCCATATTAACCTTGAGTTTTCACTTAAAAATTCCATTCTGCTTTCATCACTATCAAAACTTTTTAACGCACATTCGAAAAATTTTGGGTTTTTTATAATATCAATAATATGGATTCGACAAAACCACGCTCTGCTGTTATCATTACTCAAACTTCTCAACATCAATCTTGCCAAGTCCAGATTATCTAATAGTACAGCTAACGCAGGATAACCTTTGTAGATACGCCCTTTATAATCGCCACCCGAACCAAAAGGAGCAGAAAGGAGTGTTATTTTATCTTCATCGCTAGGATAAAAAGCTAGCATCTCTTTTATTGCTTCTAAATTACCGCAATCAATCAACATAGATAACAAGGTTTTACCATGATATGATTTACGAATAAGCTTTAAACCTAGATGTGGATCATTTTTTAGAAAATTTTTGACAAAATCTTTTCCATCTTCAACAGACAATAAATCATCGCTCAGAAGAGCCCATCTTATAATAAGGCTGCCTCGCAAATATTCACAAGTCTCACGAATAGCTTTTTGTTTAGGAAATTTTGTTTGTAAACCTTCCAGAAATTGATTAGATTGATCAAGAAAATCTTGGACAGTTTGACAAGTTTTAGATTGATTCAATAGCATGCAATTGAACACTTCAGTAACCAAACTTTGACTATACCTGAATGGCTGTTCGAAAATATTCAGAAATTGTAAGCCAATTAGGTTTTGATCAACATCATCTAATTCTAACAAATGAGTAATATATAAAATACTAGGCAAATCAACTTCCAAATCTCGGTATTGAAAAATTGATTCCATTCTTTCTTGCTCGGGTTGATATCGTTTCAAGGCCGGATATTTTGCCATAAGTTTATTGGCAAAAAACTGAGCTATTTCTTCTTTGGGTTTCCAAGAATAAATAGCTGCGCCGGTTTTTTCATCTTTTTTAGAATCTAAAAGATTTAATATTGAAAAATCTTCATCCTTAATTCCTAATTTTTCCAAAACTTCTTTTATTTTTTTATCCGCTAATGGGCGAAGATTTAATGAATCTACTAAAAATTGATTAGGATCAATTTCAAAAATATTTTGACCTTGCAAAGTAAGCTCTTTGAGCTCTTTTTGTATTTCTTCAATAAAAAAAATACTGAAATTCAGATGATATTTTCTTAGCGCATCCAGCGCAGAATAGAAAACTACATCTTGTTTTAATTCAGAGAACCTAACACTCTCAATATCAGCCTCTTCTTCATCTGTCATTAGCAATAAAACTTGTAAAAGAAGTGGAGCTTCAACATCATTATCTGAGCCAATTTTCTCCTTTATAAGTGAAGTTGCAGCATTAGTTGCGCGAACAAATATTCTTGATGCCAATTCAGATCTTAACTCGTCGGCCAAAGGAGGAGTTCGCTCCCGATCCAATTCTAAAGATTTCAAAACCATCTCATTAGATTGGCTGGGTGAAATATAAAAATTATCAGCAAAATATGTCGGTAAAAATTCTGCGATTGAGTCTGGAGCTTTTTGTTCTGAAGCTTGAGAAGCTGTTTGATCTGGTCTGGTCATATCATTATTGAGAAATTAGTTTTGTAAAAAATACCACTATTAAATAATCTGGGTAATCAATAAATTACATATTCGACTAAATCAAGCACTTCATATTGCTCTTGATGCAATTTCAGCAGCAGTTGTGGGCATTTTGGCAGTCACTGCTTTTGATATTTTTATGCATTCAGTTTTGTTAGCTTCATTCAAAAATATCTGCATTTTTGCAACAGCTTTGACTGGACTTTATCTAATCAAGAAAAAATGGATTATACCAATAACTGTGCTGCTGAGCAGCACAGCTGGATTAATATTTTAAATCGCCATAAAACCATTATAAGCCACATATAAACCAATCAAAATAATCAGCACACTAGAAAAATAAGGAGCACGGCGGGCAATTTTGCCAAATCCCAACCAGCGTTTGCTAAGCTGGTTCACACTCAGCGCAGCAACCACACCGGCAATTATCATTGTTAGTGCCAATCCAACACTAAAAGATAAAACCAATATTGAACCCAGCGCAATTTTTTTGAGTTGCAAACAAAGCAACAAAACCGTGATTGAAGCCGGACAAGGAATTAACCCGCCCGTTAAACCAAAAAGAATAATTTGCCCGCTACTTACATTGCCACTAGAAAAGCGCCGACTAATATCTTGGGCGTGACTAATTTGATGAGCATCTTGATATTCTAACTCGTGATTATGGTCATCGTGATGATGATTATCATTGCCAGAATGATGGTAAGAATGATTTGATTGGTTAAAATTATTTTGATGTTTTCGCATGCGCCGCAACATCCAAAGTGCAATCACAATAATTAAAACTCCGGAAGCCAATTGAAAATAGGGCTCAGTCGTTTGAGCATCAAATTTGCCAGCAAAAAAATACATTCCAACTAAAGCAATAATCCAAACCATTGCACTATGCGAAACCGTCGCCGCCAAACCAAGCAAAACCGCCTGTCCAACCGTACCTTGAATTGCGACAATAAAAGCCGCCATCATAGTTTTAGAATGACCCGGCTCCAAACCATGCAACGCTCCAAGCAAAATGGCGGTTGGAATAAAAATCCAAAAATTCGTCGATCCCGAAGCAATGAGTTGTGCAATATCCATAAAAACATTTATTTGATTGGCTTCTAAATATGCAAAATTTAATTTTACCAAAAACTTTATCGAATCGCTTAAACCAGCAAAAGCAGGAAAAAGAGATTATTATCGCGATAATAAAGTTAGCGGTTTGGAAATTATGATTACTGATAAAGGTAATAAATCTTTTAAAATCACCAAAAAGAAAAATGGCAGAATTATTAGAGTAACGCTTGGCACTTATCCGGAAATTTGGCATAATTAAAAATCTGGGGTGATAAAATCCCTTCCCCATCCTTACCCCACCTATCTCCCCAACAAAATCTTAAAATAAATTTATAAGATGCATTGGTTTTGCATATAAATTCGTGTTATTTTTTGCTAAAAAGTATGTCAAAAAAAATGCATAAAATGTAGTCAATTCTCGGCAGTAAAAAATGGTAACAAAAGAGGCAAAAGAAAAAACTATCTCAAAGCTTACAAATTATGGCTTCTGGGTAGAAGAACATTTGCAGAGC
>JAZKFV010000024.1:0-17060 GCA_040386195.1 Pseudomonadota bacterium
AAAATTATAGCCGCCCAAATGTCCGGTCACATCTAAAACTTCGCCGATAAAATAAAGATTTTTGATTTTTTTGCTTTCAAAAGTTTTGGAAGAAATTTCGTCAGTATCAACGCCACCTTTAGTCACTTCTGCCTTGGCAAAGCCTTCAGTTCCGCTGGGAATTATTTGCCAATGATTAATATGTTGGGCAATTTGTTTTAATTTTTGATTACTCAAATCGGCAAGATTGCCGCTAATATTGGTTTGAGATAGAATATATAAAACCAAACTTTTGGGCAGAATTGCATTTAAAACATTATGAATTTCTTGTTTGGGTTTATTTTGTTTTTCTTGCAACAGCCAAGCAAAAACATCTTTTTGCGGCGCCAAATTAATAATAATTTCATCACCTTGATGCCAATATGAAGAAATTTGTAAAATCACCGGCCCGCTCAAACCTTTGTGGGTGAAGAGCAAACCTTCTTGAAATTTTCTTTTGCCGCAAGAAACAATTGCTTCCAAAGCCACGCCAGAAAGGCTTTTGGTTTGTTCAAGAATTTCCGGGCTTAAAGTTAAAGGCACTAAAGCCGGAGTTGGTTGAATAATTTTTAAGCCAAATTGACGAGCAATTTTATAGCCAAAATCAGTAGCGCCCATTTTTGGAATTGATAAGCCGCCAGTTGCGATCACTAAAGATTGAGCTTGAAAATTTTTTTGCTCGGTTTGCACCAAAAAATTATCAGTATTTTTCTGAATATTTTTAACCACAATTTCCAAAATAATCTCAACATTATTTTGCTCACATTCATCCAACAACATTTGAATTATCTGCTTTGACGAGCCATCACAAAATAATTGCCCCAAAGTCTTTTCGTGATAAGCAATCTGATGTTTTTGCACCAGCGCAATAAAATCTTGCGAAGAAAAACGCTTTAAAGCCGAAACACAAAAAGCCGGATTATTGGATAAAAAATTATCGGCAGTCACATTCAAATTAGTAAAATTGCAGCGCCCTCCACCAGAAATGCGAATCTTCTCACCAACATTTTTGGCCGCATCAAGCAACAAAACTTTCTTACCTCTTTTACCAGCTTGCAACGCGCACATCAATCCCGCCGCTCCAGCACCAATTATTATTACATCGTAGAAATTTATATTATTTTCCTTTGCCATTTTTTGGATCTTTTAAACTTGTTGCCGCAAATTTTTTAGCCAGCTCATCTTCCGACTCTTGTGAAGCTGGCGAGGTTGTTGGTCTTGAATTTTGAGCGTTATCAGGCTGAGATCTGCTTTCTTTAAATTTTCTAAATTTTCCCTCATTATCAACCCACAACAATTCTCCATTAGGATTTTTTTCTTGAACAAATTTTTCTGCTAATTGCCACTGAAATTCTTGATTAACCTGATGGATCGTGTTTGATTTTGATGCTTTACCTAAAGATTTTGGCTCTGTTTTTGTGGTGCTTGGAGCTTTACTGTTCAAACCAAATAATTTTTTATCCTTATCGAAATATTGTTTAGATAAATTAGGATATGCCAAAGGAACATATCCGGCAATATTTTCTGATTCTATCTGATTTGGAAATATAACTTCCTGATTTTCTTTCTCTACAGCACTCTTTCCGGCAAGCTCTCTTTTTTTTCTGAGCTGTTCTATATCTGCTTTAGGCAAATTCAGATATTGCCCAGCTTCATGAACCACAACAGTAGTCATTCCAATCAAACGATGTTTTGGTTTTCTTGAACGATATTGGGGATGCAGCGCACCATTCTCTGGATGATCAGCATATTCTGGCGTAACTTTAGTATCTTTTGAGGTTGAAATAGCTGGATTTCCGTAGGTTGGACTAATTTTTTCAACAGTTCCTTTAAAAGCGGATGAAGATTTATAACCCTTTAAAAAATCTACATCTTTTAATTTTTCTGGTGTTTTTAATTTTGATAATTCTTTTTGATATTCCAAACTTTCAGCTGGATATTTTTCTTCAATATTAACCACTGCTTGCGATCTATATTTAACCGGAGTTCTGTTTTGCGTAGCATTAACCATATCGCGCACATATTTTCTTCTTGCTGAATTGTTTTCAAAATAATTTAAATAATCACCACGAAAATTAGCGACATAATATTTTCCCGGATTCTTTCTAATTTTATCTTCACTAACTTCGGTGGAGCGAACATTTCCTACCTGATGATCTCTAATTTTTATACCATTTACTCTGGCAGCAATTTTGCGCATCAAAGTTTTGGCGCCATATTCAAAGTTGCTAGAATCTGGGCTGGAACTACTTTCTTCATTAGAACTGCTTTCTTCATTAGAACTGCTTTCTTCGTTAGAACTGCTTTCTTCGTTAGAACTGCTTTCTTCGTCAGAGCTTTCTACTGTCGTTTTTTGTCTTCTGGGTAAAGGTGATTCTGGCGTGGTTTTGTTTAATGATAAATTTTCAACTTTTTGAGTGACGGTTTCTAGATCGTCCTCAGCACCACCAAGCAACCGCGAATGTTTTCTTCTGAGTGATTTTCCATATAAATCAGATTGATGTTTATCACGATCATCAACATCAACAAAAGCATTTTCACTATTCCCAGCCAAAACTCTTTCTTGCAACCGACCACCTTCAATCCTCATATCACCAGTTGCCAAGCCAGTTAAAATTTCAGCCGTAAATGCACCGCAATGAACATTGGTAAATACATCACCTGCTCGATGCTGAATTATATTTGTTGTAGCAGTAACTATATCATTTATATCACCTTCAAAAACTGCCGTTAAAGCATCGACAATATTATTTGGAATTGAGTTTTGACCAGTAGGATCAATATAATAAATCCGAAAACCATCTTCAGATCTTTGAATATAAAGCCCAACAAAGTGATTGCCGTTGATATGAATTGGCGCAACTAATGCTGTTTCATCAGAATTTGTAAATTGTTTAATTGCCTCTGACAAACTATCACTAATAGTTGCAACTGCAGTGTCCAGGTGCGTTACATTTGTCGGCAAAGCTGATTGAAGAATAAAATTAAGCTCATCATCAGCATAAAATTCACCGCTTTCAATTCTTTTGATTGCCAGCAAAGTCTGATCTGATAAAGTATTTTTCATAAATATCTAAACAATTCTTGAAGCAGTAATTTGCTTTATTATTATTGGATTTTTTATCCCCTTTTTAACCCAATTTTTGGGAATTCTGATTTTGAACTAAATTTTATATATGAAAACTAAAACTCTCTTCCTGATCGCTTTTGCGATATTATTTTTAGCCAATGAAGCTGCTTTTGCCCGCGCTGGTGGCAGATCTTCTGGCTTTGGTGGTGGCAGATCAACTTCTTATTATACCAATCAAGGCTCGCGAGGCGGCAAAACTTATGAAGGTGGCTCCGCAAATGGCAGCAAATATTCAGGAATGGACAAAACCACAACTGCCAAACCTTCACCAGCCAATCAAAATCCAAATCAAAATCAGAGCAACAATCCTCAGACTCAAAACAACCCGTCTTTCTTTCAAAGAAACCCAATGATGTCAACCTTTGGCGCCGCTTTAGCAGGAACTTGGCTGGGCAGTATGTTGTTTGGATCTCACGCTGGTGCAATGGGAGTCAATGGCGTTGCAACTGGTGGCGGAATGTTTTCTGGAATAGTGCCCATTATTTTACTGGGATTATTAATTTGGGCGGTAGTTAAATTTGCTAATCGCAGATCTTCTGGCAGCGATGTATCTGGCGGTCAAAACAATAATCAAAACGCACAATTTAATAACAACAATTCATTTGCAGCCGAACAAAATAGCCATATGGTTTTTCAAAATATTCATCTGCCAGAAAGCGAAAATCAAAAATTTTCTGAAATTTTAACTCAGGTGCAAACAGCGTGGTCAAATCAAGATTCTCAAGAGTTAAAAAAATTATCAACTCCAGAAATGGCAAAATATTTTCTTGATTCTTTGCACCAAAATCAAAGCCAAAATTTGCAAAATAAAATTGAAAATCTCACCGTTTTATCAACCGCAATCAGCGAAGCTTGGCAAGAAGATGATTTGCAATATGCCACCGCAATTTTGAAATGGTCAGCATTGGATTACAACATCAACACCGACAAAAATATTGATGATCCGGTTTATGTTTCACAAGGCGATATGCACAATCCCACTCAAACTTCTGAAGCTTGGACCTTTGTGCGCTATGGACAAAACGGCAACTGGATTTTATCAGCGATTGCGCAAATTTCATAATTACCAATGAGCCTTTGAAGATCAAATTTATCACCTTGCCGCTTTGCTTTATAACGCCAAATCTGGATTATTTCTTATCCCGAATTGGCGTTTATAGTTAATGACACTTAAAATTACGAAGCTGTTGTAAAATTAGACTTATCATCAATGACCATCGGATAATGAATTATAAAAACTAAGCTTTAATCCCAAGCAATATTATCGATTTATCTTTTGACAACTTTTATTTTTAATCTTTTTTCAACCTTAATTTATCTCATATGTACAAATTATATTATTCTCCCGGCGCTTGTTCGCTGGCGGTTCATGTTGCTTTAAATGAAATTGGTGCACAGTTTGATTTAGAAAATGTTGCTGTTCCTGCTGGTCAACCAAAATCTGCTGAGCTGCTCAAAGTCAACCCGCGCGGCGCAGTGCCGGTTTTAAAAATTGATGATTTTATTTTGCGTGAAGGTGCGGCAATTTTAACTTATTTGCTCGACAGCAACAATAGCGCGCTTCTTCCTAAATCTGGATTGGCTCGTGCCAACGCTTTGGAATGGTTATCTTTTGCCAACTCAACTTTACATCCAGCTTATTCTCGTTGCTTTTTTATGCATCGCGTTTTGGGTGACAAAGCTTCTCAAAATGAACTTTATCAACCAACAATTCAGCAAATTCAAAATTATTGGAATGAGATTGAAACACATTTAAGTGCTCACGATTATTTATCTGGCAATAGCTGCACCATTGCTGATATTTTGCTAACTGTCATTGCCAATTGGTCATTTGCTTTGCAAGCGCCAGTCAATTTTGGCAATCAAACTAAAGCCTTTTTTACCCGCATCATATCTCGCCCTAGTTTTGTCAAAGCTTTAGAAACTGAAGGCGTCAAATATCGTGCTAATAATTAATCTTAAATTTATATAATATGAAAAAACTCAAATTACTTACCGCTGCAATTCTCTCTTTGATAATTATCAGCAAAATTTCTTTGGCTGATAATGTTAGCAATAAATATAAAACCGAAGCAAACCACACCAGCGTTACTTGGACTGCCAATCATTTTGGCTTTTCTAGCGTTTCAGGAAAATTTACCGACATTGACGGCATAGTTATTTTTAATGAAAAAAAACCTGAGCAATCTTCGGTAGAAGTTGTGATCAAAACCAATATTCTTGAAACTGGCATCGCTAAATTGGATACTCATTTAAAAAGTGCTGATTTTTTTAATGTTGAAAAATTTCCAACCGCAACTTTTATCAGCAAAAAAATTACTATGGTTGGTAAAGATAAAGCCAAAATTGCTGGTAATTTAACTTTGATGGGAATCACTAAACCAATTATCTTAGATGTTGTTTTTAATAAATCCGGCATCAATCCGGTTAATCAAAAATCATCAATTGGTTTTACCGCTTCTGCCAGTTTGAACCGTTCTGATTTTGGTATCAAATATGCTCTTCCTGGTGTTGCTGATAAAATTGATTTATTAATTCAATTAGAAGCTAATCAATAATTAATTAGTGGGCGGCGAAAGTTTTTATTCGCCACCCATTATTCAAACCAACACAATTTATTATGAAAAAAATATTTCTTTTTATCCTAATTAATTTTCTTATCAGCAACCAATCTTTTGCCGCCAATCAAATAACTCAATGGCAGATCGTTCCTTTTCAAAGCAAAATTGAATTTGCTGCCAATAAAGATAACGCGCCGGTTAATGGTTCTTTTAATAAATTTGCTGGAATGATTGCTTTTGATAAAACCAATTTGAGCAACAGCCAAATTTTAATTAATGTTGATTTAAATTCGCTGAGCACTTCATTTTACGGTGCTGATGAAAAACTTAGGAGCAAAGAATGGCTTGATCTAAAAAGCTTTCCAGTGGCACAATTTAAATCAGAAAAATTCAGCCAGATTAATAAAGATCAATTTCACTGCGACGGATTTTTGCAGTTAAAAGGTATAAAATTACCAGTCGGATTAGATTTTTCTTTTCAAGAATATTCAAGCAACAAAGCCCACGCCAATGGCGTTGCCAAGATCAGTCGCAGTAATTTTGGAATTGGTAATAAAGATGAGAAATTAGCCGATGGCGTTAAAGATTTAGTGGAAATAAAATTCACTATTGTTGCAGTTGTAAAATAATTAACTAAGAGACAGGCTCTAGCAATTGCGCCGTTTCAAGATGAGATTTTTTATTGGCAATTGCTAAGGCATTATCACCAGAAATATCTAACAAATTTGGATTGGCTCCAGCAGCAAGAAGCGCGCGCACAACATCCGCTCTGCCTTGATCGGCGGCGTAATGTAAGGCAGTTCGCTGATAACGCAAACCAGCAATATCAACTTTTACCCCCGCTTTAATTAAAACATTAACCACATCAACATAACCTCTTTGTGCAGCAAAATGTAACGCTGTCCAGCCGTCAGAAGTGAGCAGATTCACATCGGCACCGCGACTAAGTAAAAAATTTACCAAATCTAAATAACCATTTTGAGCAGCAATATGTAAAGCTGCGCTGCCGCTGTGAGTGGCGTGATTAACATCAGAATTTTGATCTAAAATCTCGCTAACTTTTTTAAGATTGCCGTCATGACAAGCCTCGAGTAAAGAATTGATATCTGGTTGTTCAAAAAATAAAGAATCACCCATAATTGAGAATTAATGATTAAAAATATTTAGATAAGTCAGGAAATCTATTGTTCAAAATGCAAAAAGCAATGAGTTATTTAGTGAAAATAATTTTCTGATCTTGACAAGAAACTTTAACATTATCGCCATCACAAATTTTGCCTTGCAGAATTTCTGACGCCAATTCATTTTCAATGTCACGCTGAATAACTCTTTTAAGCGGACGCGCGCCAAAAGAGGGTTCAAAGCCTTTTTCAGCAAGAAACTCCTCAGCTTTTTTATCTAGCTCAATATTAATATTTCTAACCAAAAGTCTTTTTCTTAAACGCGCAATTTGCACTTCCACAATTGCCGCCATATCTTTTTTATGCAAGCGATTGAATAAAATAATTTCGTCTAAACGATTGATAAATTCAGGGCGAAAATGAACTTTCAGCGCGTCCATAACTTTATCAAAAACTGATGAAATTGGCTTATCTTCCGGCACATCGGCAATAATTCCCGATCCTAAATTAGAAGTTAGAATAATTATCGTGTTAGTAAAATTAACCACCCGACCTTGTGAATCGGTCAATCTGCCATCATCTAAAACTTGCAATAAAATATTAAAAATATCTTTGTGAGCTTTTTCAACTTCGTCAAATAAAATCACTTGATAAGGCCGACGGCGCACACTTTCCGTCAACGCCCCACCTTGATCATAACCAACATAACCCGGAGGCGCGCCGATCAATCTGGAAACTGAATGGCTTTCCATATATTCACTCATATCCAAACGCAGCATTGCGCTTTCATCATCAAAAATAAATTCCGCCAAAGATTTAGCCAACTCAGTTTTACCAACTCCAGTTGGGCCTAAAAATAAAAACGATCCAATTGGCCTTGCCGCGTCTTGCAAACCAGCGCGCGATCTGCGCACGGCGTTGCTTACGGCTTTGAGCGCATCTTCTTGACCAATCACTCTTTGGCGCAAAAAATCTTCCATTTTTAAAAGTTTTTCTTTCTCGCCACTCATCATTTTATCGGCCGGAATGCCGGTGATTTTAGAAACTATTGCGGCAATATCATCTTCGGTTACCGCTTCTTTTAAAAATTTTTGATTAGTTTGAGCTTCAGATTTTTCTAATTCTTTTTGCAAATTAGGAATCACGCCGTAAGTGATTTCGCCAGCTTTGGCAAGGTTTCCTTCTCTTTGTGCTTTTTCCAAATCATATTTGGCGTTATCTAATTTTTCTTTGAGTTCATTAACTTTATTTAGTTTTAATTTTTCAGCTTGCCAAAGTGAACTCATCTCAGAAGATTTTTTTTCTAACTCAGAAAGCTCCAATTTCAAATCCGCCAAACGCTTTTTAGAAGCGGCGTCATCTTCGTTCTTCAAACCCTCAGCTTCAATTTTTAATTTAATAATTTCGCGATCAATTTTATCTAATTCTTGCGGTTTGCTATCCACTTCAATTCTCAGCGCACTTGCCGCTTCATCAACTAAATCAATGGCTTTATCTGGCAAAAATCTGTCGGTAATATAACGGTTGGAAAGCGTGGCGGCGGCAACTAAAGCATTGTCTTTAATTTTTATGCCGTGATGCATTTCATATTTTTCCTTAATGCCGCGCAAAATTGAAATGGTGTCTTCAACCGTTGGCTCATTAGTATAAACCGCTTGAAAACGCCGTGCCAAAGCGGCATCTTTTTCAATATATTTACGATATTCATCTAAAGTTGTAGCGCCAATACAATGCAAAGTTCCGCGCGCAAGTGCTGGTTTTAAAAGGTTGGAAGCATCCATCGCGCCGTCGGTTTTGCCAGCGCCAACTAATAAATGCAGTTCGTCGATAAACAAAATAATTCCATCATCATTTTCAACTTCTTTCAAAACCGCTTTCAGCCTTTCTTCAAACTCACCACGATATTTAGCGCCGGCAATTAGCGCGCCCATATCCAAAGACATCAAACGTTGATTTTTAATATTTTCCGGCACATCGCCATTGATAATGCGCATTGCCAAACCTTCAACAATAGCGGTTTTACCAACTCCGGGCTCGCCAATTAAAACCGGATTATTTTTGGTGCGGCGCGATAAAACTTGAATGGCGCGGCGAATTTCTTCCTCGCGCCCAATCACCGGATCAATTTTGCCTTTTCTGGCCAGCGCAGTTAAATCAATCGCATATTTTTCCAGCGATTGATAAGAGCCTTCCGAAGCCGCGCTGTCAGCTTTGCGGCCTTTTCTAATTTCTTCAATGGCTTTTTTCAGCGCGCCAACTGAAAGCCCTGCCATTTTCAAAACTTTTGCCGCTTCGTTTTTTTCATCTTCAATCATTGCCAGCAAAACTTTTTCAACCGTCACAAAACTATCTTTATCCCTCAAAGCCAATTTCTCCGCGCCCAGCAACACTCGCGCCATCTCCTGCGACATTGAAATTTGCCCCGCGCCCGAACCTTCAACAACCGGAATTTTCTGCAAAACTTTTTGATTTTCCGCCCGCGCCAAATTGGCATTACCGCCGCAATAATCAATCAACTTTTCCGTCAAACCATCATCATCTTGCAAAAATGCTTGCAATAAATGTTCCGGCAGAAATTTTTGATTACCATTAGCCAAAGTTAGGCTTTGCGCGGATTGGAGAAGTTCTTTTAATTTATCAGTATATTTTTCGATTTGCATATGTTTGAAAAAATTGATTAAAAAACTTACTCAAATTAATAATCAAAAAAGCAAAATCAATTGTAAATATTTTAACCGCGCGGTTGATCTTCTTGAGTTCTTGGATTAGGGCGTGCACCAGGAAATCTCCTCGTTGCTGAAGCTCTTCGCGCATCGGGACGAGGAATAGAAATTGCGCGTGGTATCTCTATTCGATAAGCCACCGGCATAGGCACAACAACAACTGGTGGCGCGCTTTGTAATTCGCCAAGATGATGATGAAGCTGAGCATTTTGATTAGAAAGTGCCTCACAATTCTCGCGTAATCTAGCCAATTCACCCAGCAATTCATCGTTTTTTTTATTACCTCTATCCCAACTCAACGAAAATGCTGTAGAGTCTTTTTTAGCTTGAACAGACTCATCTTCAGCTTTTTGCAACCTCAAATTACTCTCTTGCAATCGCTGCCTTTCCTCTAAAATTTTTGTTTCTTGCTCCACAACTTGCGCTTGTAAATCAGCCAAACTCGCTTCTTTTAATTGTAGCTGAGAATTTAAATCTGCTAAATTTTCTTGAAGAGATTCGTTTTGAGTTTGAATAATATTAGATTTTCGACTTTCTTGCTGAAGATTTTTGTCAAAAGATTTTTTCTCCTCTGTCAATTTTTTTTCAGCATCTAATTTTTGTGCTTGAAGAGTTTTGATCTGGGTTGTTATTTTTTCAATTTCTAATTTTAATTTTTGATTTTCTGCGTTTAATTTAGTGCAATTATCAGCGTTTTTTTGGCGCAATTCTTGAATATCCTCATTTAGAACTTCATTTTCACTTTGAAGCTTTCGCAATAAGCCTTGTAGATTATCCATCATAGTATTTGATTGCGAAATATAGGTTCTATTCTCTCGCAAAGCCTGTGCTAATTTTTCTATTTGTTCTTTAGATTCCGTGATCAATTGTTTATTTTGATGATGATTTTCTGACGGCGCAGAAAATTCCGCAACCCTCATTACCAAACCATCCGGAGTTGCAGGTTTTGAATCCGAAGTTGAAATTTCTGAAGACGAACTTTCCAGAGTTAAAACTTCTGAGGCTGAACTTTGTAAGGCTAAAATTTCTGATTCCGCTGGCGAAGCGTCTGTCGTTTCCACTCCAAAACTTTGTTGCAAATCTTGTTCTAACAATTCCTCTTGCCGAGCTTTTTCAATTTCTGCCGCAAAATTTAATCCCGTTGCTTTTAAAGCGTTAATTGATTCTCTTGTATCTTGAATATTCTGGGCGATCCTCTCAATTTCTTCGTCCATAAGACCCTTAGATTGTATTCTAATTATTTGCAAATTTTGAATCATTTTTGCCAAATTGATTCTTTGTTCCATTATTCTAAATTTTGGCAATAATTTTCTATCGGTAATAATTTCTTCAATTAATTCAGCAAATTGACTCTGATCCTCAAGCGCCAATTTTTTTAGTTTTTCTAAATCTTTATTAGCAAAATTAGCAAATAAAATTTCTTTTAATAAGTAACGATCTTCAGCACCAACTTGCTCCATCAAAATTTGCAATAAATCTGGATCAAAAGGCTCAGTTTTTAAGGCTTGTTTTAATTCTTGAGCAATTTTTTGTTTAAACCTGGTATTCAGATTTTTTATCAGCACCACGCGATTTGCGATTGGCAAAATATCTTTTAAATTGATTTGGTCAGAAGCTAAATATCTGAGAATTTGAGCCGCATCTCTAAATGACTGTTTGTTAGCATCAAGGTTGAGTATCATATCTTGCGTATTCAAAGCTGGAAGCACTTCAACAAAAAATACGCATTCATATTGATATCGAATTAAATCATCAAAACGTTTGGCAATAGCTTCAAGCCCATCACCATCAATACCAAGTGCCGCGGCTTCAAAAAAGATATTTGGATCGACATTAAAAAACCCCAGAATCACACATAAGATTTGTTTTTCTGCCTCAGATAAATCTTGTTCTTGTATTTTTGTTGCCAGCTTATTAACAAATTTTTTAAAAAATTTGTTATCAAATTTTTCCATAATCTCGCCTGATTCCTGAATCACAGACGCCATCAGCATTAAACAATTAAGAATTTGAGGATCTAAAACTTCTGGCAACTCATTTTTTTCCAAGCCTTTTTCTAAAGACGCAAAATAGCTACTCAGATTTTCTGGCATTAAATCCACCAAATTATTTTTTGCATTCGAATCAATCTTATCAGAAAATTGAAACCGCCCGAGAAATAAATTCATTCCTTTGGAATGATTATAAAGAGCTTTTAATATGATTTGAGGATCTGTTGCTTGATTTAACTTCGGCAAAAATTCTTGATTACATTGAAAAACCCAACTGATAAAACCATCGTTATTCCTCATCAAAGTTTGATCTGGCATAGCTATCGCGTCTTTGCTAATTCTATTTACTTTTTTACCCATAAGCTTGTTTAATTTGATTAGTTAAATTTATTAATGAGCAAAATCAATAGTTGCTCTTAAACTTAAATAATCTGCAAAATTTTATTAATCAATTCTTTTGGTAAATCCTTATCATCAAAATTCTTACGATAACAAATGCCAATTTCGCGATATTTTTTTGGTGAGAATGGCTTAATTTTAAAATCTTTGCGCATATCAACAAAATGCTCCAAAGCCGATTTTGGCAAGATTCCGTAGCCGTTATTAATTGCAATCATCGCCTTTACAACTTCAATGCTAGTTGCCGAGAATGAACCTTTTTCTTGATGAATATTGCAAATGCCTTCAATGCTTTCATTGATACAATTTCCTTCTTCAAGCAGAATTATTTTATCACTTTTGATGCCATCTTTAATGCTGATTGATTCAGATTTGTGAGTGACGAAAAAAAATTCTTCGTCATAAAGTTTTTTATAAATCAAATTGGCGGGAATTATTTTGGGATAAAAAGCCAGAATTACAAAATCTAAATTGCCTTCTTGCAGCGCCTCCAGAGCCGCTTGGGTTTTTTGTTCAAAAAAATAAATTTGTTTTTTAAGTGTTGCTAAATTTTTAACAATTTGCGGCAATAAATAAGGCGCGATAGTTGGAATGATGCCAATTTTCAGATTGTTTTGATTGGTGTTGATATTTTTTACTTTTTTGTACTCGCTAAAAATTTCTTCAAAATGAAGAATCAATTCCCGACCTTTTGCAGTTGGAATATTTTTACTTCTTTGCCGCTCAAAAATCTGAAATCCCAAAACTGATTCCAATTTACTAATCTGCTTACTAAGCGCCGGCTGACTTACATTACAAAGCTGGGAAGCCTTGGAAATACTGCTGGTTTTGGCAATTGCTAAAACATATTCAACTTCACGAATTGAGAACATAAAAAATAATTATTAATGGTTAATGGTTAATGATTAATGGGTTTTTGGTATAGGTTTTGGTTATGTTAGAAATGAATTATATATATTTTACTTATGTTTATTTGCAATGATAATTCGCTTCGTTTTTAAAAACATTTATTTATCAACCTTAATCAAATTAAAAATATGTTAACTATTGGCGATAAGTTTCCGGCTTTCAATTTAAAAGCTGCAATGTCTTTGGAATCAATGGAAAAAGCGTTCCAGAATATTTCTAACGATAGCAATAAAGATAAATGGCTTTGTGTTTTCTTTTGGCCGAAAGATTTTACTTTCGTTTGCCCAACTGAAATTGCGGCGTTTGGAAAATTAAATAATGATTTTAAAGATCGTGATTGCGTTTTGCTTGGCGCTTCAATTGATAGCGAATTTGTGCATTTAGCTTGGCGACGCGACAATGACGAGCTGCGTGATTTACCAATTCCAATGCTTGCCGATGTTAAACGCGAATTAAGTTCAGCTTTGGGAATTTTGCACAAAGAAGAAGGCGTTGCCCTTCGCGCCACATTTTTGGTCGATCCGCAAGGAATCATTCGTTATGTCGATGTGACTGATTTAAAAGTTGGTCGCAATCCTTCTGAAGTAATCCGCGTTTTAGATGCTTTGCAAACTGACGAACTTTGCCCTTGCAATTGGAAAGCTGGCGATGAGACGATTCATGTTTAACCATATATTGTCATCCTGAATGTATTGTCATCCTGAATGTATTGTCATCCTGAGTGAAACGAAGGATCTCATGAGACGAATTCGATCTTAGTTCACGGCGCGTTGCAAGAGATCCTTCGCTGCGCTCAGGATGACAGTGGGAGAAATAATAACAACACAAAAAATAAATTTATGAACTTAGAAAATCTATTAGACCAAACACCAGAATACGCCAAAGATTTAAAACTAAATGGCAAAACAGTAGTTTTAGCCAATACAGTTTTAAGCAAAAAACAAAGCGCAATAATTGCTATTGCTTGCAGCATCGCAACTAAAAATCAGAAACTATTGGACGCCGTTATCAATCAATTTCAAAATGATTTAAACGAGAAAGAACTAACCGCCGCCAAATCCGCTGCGGCAATAATGGGAATGAACAATATTTATTATCGCTTCATTCATTTGGCGGAAAATAAAGATTACAGCAAAATGCCTGCCGGTTTGCGGATGAATATAATCGCCAATCACGGAATTGAAAAAGTGGATTTTGAATTAGCATCAATTGCCGTTTCAGCAATTAACGGTTGTGGAATGTGTATTGATTCACATGAAAAAACTTTGAAGGCGCATAATGTTTCTTCAGAAATAATTCAAAACGCAGTGAAGATTGGCGCGGTTTTGAATGGGTTCGCTTTTATTGTCTAAAGCTTTTTTCTGATCAAAATGAACTTTTGTAAGGACTTAGTGTCGCATAATATTCAATGTAATAATTTTTCTTTATTTTCCGGATCTTTATATTAAATTGTCTGGGTCTTTGATTCTTAAAGACAATTTACATTACTAAAAAAATTTTAAATTTTTATGAAAATAAAATTAATGATTGCAACTCTAATGTTGACATTTTTTTCCACCAACTCCTTTGCGGGAATTAATCCTAATGGGACGAATCTTAATGGGACAAATCTCAATGGTATTACTAGAAATGGCATTACTAGAAATGGTCTTAGAACCAATGGCATCCACGCCAATGGACTTGAGCTTAACAGCCTTGCACAAAACGCTATTGCTAAAAAAAACTAAATAATTCCTCTTCATTATCAGTAGAAAAGGAAGCGTCAGATTTAGAATCTGACGCTTCTTTTTTTAACCTCACCTCCACCGATTTAATCAACTCCGCAGATGGTCGCCAAGAATTAAAATATCTGGCTAGCTGCGCCTTAAATTTGGATCAAACTTTAAATGCCACCGCCAAAGATGGTAAAAAATATTCCTTCATTGGTTCAATGGGGCTTGCTCCTTCTTGGCTTGATGGCGGCTTAAGCTTAAGCCAACAACGCTGGGTTTCTGCCTGTATTTTAGCGCGCACTAATTATTTTGGTCAGCCAATAGAAATTTCTATGCGTGCTGATAATTCAAATTTTTCAGCCTTACAAACCACTGCTGACGAACAAAAAGATTTTACAATTTTCGAAGGTGGATTTTTTGGTAATATTTTTCTAGAACAGCCAGTGGGCTATGCTTGCCAAGGCGATGATGTTGGCATTAGCGATGAGATTTTAAATTGGCGAATTTGCGCTAAACCATCAATTAAAAACCCTAAATTTACGATGTGTGATTTTATTTTGGTAGGCAAATGCCGCGATCAAAAATCTTTTAAAATTGACCAAGAGCAATATCAAGAAATTATCAAAACATATCTAAAACCAGGTTTAACCAGCTTACAAAAGAAGCCTAATTAATGCTTCCACCCAAAGTGAAGATTGGAGCGGTTTTGAATGGTTTGGCTTTTGTTGATTAAAGTTTTGAGCCTAAGGATAAGTTTCAATTATCTGATCATTGAAGAGAAAGTTGAACCGGAACTTTTACCATAATCTTCAACAAACTTGATATGTTTATCTAAGTCAGAAATTTTATCTGGGCTCATTTCTTCTAATAAACCTAAAGCTCGCTCCTGACTAAAAGGAACCGGTATCTTTCCTACAAACAAACCTATGTGGACTGCTTTTGATATTAAACTTTTATACAGTTATAAATTATAGATGGGATTGGATTAGGTTCTGCACTTTTTCTTATCAGCGCAGTAAGTATAGCTTGCATTAAACCTTCTGGCGAGTCGCCAAAATATTCAAATAAATAATCTGCAAATACTTGAGGAAAATTGGTTGTTACTGTTATTGTCATATTTATAAAGCCTGTGCGTTCCCTGTTTGATTATCTTTAGTAAGTCCAGTTTTCAGATTGGCCGAAACAGTTGCTCTTACTGAAGTTGATCTTACTAAAGTTGGGCTTTCCGCCGCTAATCTTCTTGCAAAATCATTCACCTCCCAATCATCAAGACCTTCCAAAATTTTTTGAGGTAAAAGAGGACGAAGATGTTCTTTAAATTGTTTTTCTCCAAACTCTTCTTGCAAAGCTTGGGCCATTTCTATTTGAAAGGGGGTTTTGCAAAGTTTTGGATGGTGGATAAGCAAGAATAAAATTTTTTAAATCCTTAGTTTTGCACTTCATCATACGAGTATCAATCTACCAAACCGAACCTCATTCCACTTCCTGGATTACCGCGCCTTCGGCTCGCAATGACGGCGCTTAAAAATTGGTGAAGGAATAATTTAAAACATCATCATTGCGAGGAGCTTCGGCTCCGCGGCAATCCAGTTTTGAACTTTAGGTTATGGTAAGAGCCTTCGTCGCCGGCAACCATTTTGCCAATTTTGGGAATGGCGTGGAAGGAATATAGATCGTAAAACTTAGCTAAGACAAGGCAAAATTCTAAACAAGTAAATTTTTCCCACAGATCGGGTTTTACAAACTCGATCTTTTGTTTCTGCAAATCTAAAATCAAAAAATAAACACTAATTCCAGCATCACAAACACCAACCAAATCATTTTCCTGTTTTTCACACTGCAAGATTAATAAACTCTGTTAAGAAAAAATTGATCAATTTATAATATCTGTAAAAGTTTATTTAAAAATCAGACATTTAATCACAAACAAAACCAAAAATTATGCCAATAAATCCACGAGGGTTAGAGATAATTCTAAATGATCTTAGAAATAACCTGATTACTGAGATTAGTCTTAATCACAAAGAAATCCGTGCTGAAGAAGCAAAAGCAATTGCTGCTGCTTTAAAAGATAATCAGAGTTTGACTGTTCTTGTTCTTGGGCACAACAAAATCGGCGATGAAGAAGCAAAAGAAATTGCTGATGCTTTAAAAAATAATCAGAGTTTGACTGATCTTGATCTTGAGTACAACCAAATCGGCGATAAAGGAGCAAAAGAAATTGCTGATGTTTTAAAAAATAATCAGAGTTTGACTCGCCTTGTTCTTGAGCACAACCAAATCGGCGATAAGGGAACAAAAGAAATTGCTGATGCTTTAAAAAATAATCAGAGTTTGACTGGTCTTGTTCTTGATCACAACCAAATCGGCGATGAAGGAGCAAAAGAAATTGCTGATGCTTTAAAAAAGAATCAGAGTTTGACTGATCTTGCTCTTGGGCTCAACCAAATCGGCGATGAAGGAGCAAAAGAAATTGCTGATGCTTTAAAAAAGAAT
>JAZKFV010000024.1:17160-31338 GCA_040386195.1 Pseudomonadota bacterium
GGAGCAAAAGAAATTGCTGATGCTTTAAAAAATAATCAGAGTTTGACTGGTCTTGATCTTGAGCACAACCAAATCGGTGGTGAAGGAGCAAAAGAAATTGCTGATGCTTTAAAAAATAATCAGAGTTTGACTGATCTTGTTCTTGGGCACAACAAAATCGGCGATAAAGGGGCAAAAGAAATTGCTGATGCTTTAAAAAAGAACAAGAGTTTGACTCGTCTTGTTCTTGATCACAACCAAATCGGCGATGAAGGAGCAAAAGAAATTGCTGATGCTTTAAAAAAGAATCAGAGTTTGACTAGTCTTGATCTCGACTTTAACCAAATCAGTTCTACATTAAAATCTCAAATCAACAAGTTAATAGAAAGAAACCGCCAAATTCGTGATAACTTCCTTGCCTTAGCACAGCAAGCAATCAGACAAGAAACCGAAGCAAACGATCTTTTAAACCAGATGGTTGAAGTTCCATTGGCGCATCAAATTTATGCTTTAGAAAAAATCAAAAAAGAAGTCAAAGAACTACAAAAACAAAATAAAGACTTTGCCCGCCATCTAGAAATCATCGAATTATTAAATGCTAATTTAGGCATTCAAAACTCTGAAACACAATCACAGCCGGCATCTTACGAAGAAGCTGAAGAGGAAATTGCGCAAGAAACTTCAACGCCAGAATCACCAAAAAGCACCATAATTCCAGATGCCGCAACTCAAATTCAAAGCAGCCAGCCAGAGCTTGTTGTTGCGCAAATTGTGCAGTCTTCTTTATCGCAAACTAAACCAGAATTCTCCGAAGAAAAACTGACAGAATTACAAGGCCAATATCAATCTTTGCAACAACAACTTTTAAAAGGTGAGGAGCAATCACAACAATCTAGAGAGCAAATTCAAAAACAATTACAAGGTCTAGAATTTGCTATTGCCCAATTAGCCATCATTCGTATTCAAAGAGATGGGCAAGAAGATCAATCTCAAACTGCAAAACCTCAAGATGACAATTTGTTGAAATTAGATGCAGAGAAAAAGGAGCGTCTTGAAAAAATACTTCATAATCATCAATTGGTTGGTGAATTTGCTGGGAAAGATGATGTTGCCAGATTTTATCTTCCCGGTGAAGATAAGGGTGAAGTTAAAGCCAAAATTAATAGTGAGGTAATTAGAATTAAGGCTGACCCAGCTTTGGCAAAGTTTTATACTGATATAAAATATTATCTTGGCGAAATTTTTACTTCAGCAATGATTGCCGATGTAGTTGGCGTTAACCGAGTGGCAATTTTAGGAAATAATGTTGTTGATTTTACCGCTAAAGGTTTGGCATTTGCTGCCGACGAATTACCGGGTGGCAGTGTTTTAAGTTGCACCATTGGAGCTCTAGCCCGTTATTGCCCTGACCAAAAGTTTAGTAAAAATTATAAAAAATTAACCAGCCTTTGTGGTGATGGCATAAATGATCAAAACAATTTAATTGAGGCTTTGGCAATTGAAATAGTTAAAATTTTTGAGCAGGAAAGACAAAAAGGTGACGAGGCAGAAATTAAAAAACAGCGTTTTAGAGATATTTTTGACCAAGCTAAAAAGAAGGTTCAACAATTATCACCTAATAATCAAAACATTAAATTAAAACTCAGCAACATTGACCAACAAGCCGCATTTTACGGCACTAAAATGGTTGCCGCTATTTTTAATGGTAGAAGAATTACTGGTAAAGACAGATTAGTAGTTGATCGAGATTTGGTAAATGGTCTGGTTGAAGATTTAAAGGCAACATTAGGTAACGAGCCAACCAAACCAACTGTAGAAGAATTTCATGCAGATCTTAAAGCAAATCGCCAACAAAGAGAGGAAAAAGCAGAAAAAGCAACACTTGAACAGCGAGTTGGGACTTTGGAGGGGCAGTTGGCGCAAGCTAAAGAAGTGATTACCCAGCAGGGAGGTGAAATTAATGATTTAAAAGCACAATTAGCAAATTTAACACAATTGGTGCAAAGCATGATTGCATCACAATCTCAGCCTCAAACAAAAAAATCTTTAGTTCCAACATTGCCGATATCCGCAACGAATCAAGATTCTGATTCAGATGAAGAATCAATGGGAAGCGCCAGACTTAAAACCCAAATGACCGAGGCTTTGCAAGCAAAAAAAGAGGCTTTAGAAACTGCCCGGTCAAAAAGAAGAGAGTTATCACCAAGCTCTTCGCCAAGAGCAACAACAACATCTACAGCAAAAGCACCAGAACAAAGTGCCGTAATTCCATACAAACCATAACCTTATGATTTTAAGAAATATCCAAACGCTGGATTCAGATAATTTTACTTCCGCGCAATATGAATTGCCACCACGCCAAAGTTTAAACTTGTATATCCAACATTTTTAAACCCAGCTTGCTCAATCATTTTTTTGAAATTTTCTTGATTGGGAAATTTGCGGATTGATTCAACTAAATATTGATACGAATCCTTGTCACCCGCCACCAGCTTGCCGATTTTAGGAATGGCTTTGAAGGAATATAAATCGTAGAGTTTGGCGAGTGGCAAATTATTTACTTGCGAAAATTCTAAACAAATAAATTTGCCACCGCTTTTTAAAACACGAAAAGCTTCGTTCAAACCATTTTGAACATTGGTGAAATTTCTAATCCCAAAAGCGATGGTGTAATAATCAAATGAGTTGTCGGCGTAAGGCAATTTTTCGCCATCGCAGCAATTAAAATTTAGATGAGAAAATAAATTTTTATCCACCGCGCGCTCTTTGCCAACCGCCAACATTTCAGCGTTAATATCAGCAACTTCAATTTCTATTTGAGAATTATTTTCACGAGCTTTCTTCAAAATCCGAAAAGCAACATCGCCAGTTCCACCAGCCACATCAATGGTTTTATAAGATTGGTTCGGAATAAATTTTATCTTCTTAACCATTTTATCTTTCCACAAACGATGCAGACCCGCACTCATAAAATCATTCATAATATCGTATTTAGAAGCGACCGAACTGAACACTTCTTTGACTAAAGAAGATTTTTGATTTTCATCAACTTGCTTGAAGCCGAAATGGGTTTGAGTCATAAATTTTTAAAAATTATTTCTTAAAAAACCGCGCCAAATCCCGAATGTGGGAAACGGTTTGGATGTTAATATTTCCTAAATTAGCTTTCAAACTTTTCCAGCTTTTTAGTTTTTCAACTCCTTGCGGCACAATAATATTTTCAAATCCAAGCTTCGCCGCTTCTTTCAAACGAATATCAATTCCTGAAACCATTCGCACTTCGCC
This sequence comes from Pseudomonadota bacterium, assembly GCA_040386195.1. Taxonomy (GTDB): domain Bacteria; phylum Pseudomonadota; class Alphaproteobacteria; order Rickettsiales; family UBA1997; genus JAJTCH01. The sequence continues at coordinate 20,425 of JAZKFV010000024.1, forward strand.
GCTTAAGCCAAGCTCGCCCATCACGGCGCAATTATTGGGAAGTGGAATATCACGAGCGGCGGAAATTAAAGCGGCGGCAACGGCTAAATCGGCGCCGGGTTCGTTGATTTTTAAACCGCCGGCAACATTTAAATAAACTTCTTTGTCACCCAAATTTAAACCGAATCTTGCATTCAAAACGGCGATAATCATTGAGAGACGATTCAAATCCCAACCAACAACGGCGCGTCTTGGCGTTGGCATAAAACTTGGCGCGATCAATGCTTGAACTTCTACCAAAATTGGGCGCGTTCCTTCCATTCCAGCAAAAACTGCGGCGCCGGAAATATTCTCGGTGCGGCTGGATAAAAATAATTCACTTGGATTGGAAACTTCCGACAAACCCATATCATTCATTTCAAAAACACCGATTTCATTAGCGGCGCCGAAACGATTTTTGATTGAACGCAAAATTCTAAATTGATGACCGCGCTCGCCTTCAAAATATAAAACCGTATCAACCAAATGCTCCAAAACCTTTGGCCCAGCAATTTGCCCGTCTTTGGTAACGTGGCTAACAATTATCAAAATTATATTTTTGCGTTTGGCAAGCATGGTAAGTTCGCCAGCTGAGGCGCGCACTTGTGAAACCGTGCCAGGAGCGGAAGCTAAATCTTCAATATACATCGTTTGAATGGAATCAATAATCACCGCAGTTGGCGTGTCTTTATTGTCGAGAGTTTTTAAGATGTCTAAAACATTTGTGGTTGAAGCAAGTTTGACTCCAGATTTTTCTAAGCCTAATCTTTTGGCGCGAAGTCGTACTTGATCAATCGATTCTTCGCCAGAAATATAATAAATATTATTCCCCAATTTTCCCAACGATGCCGCCGCTTGCAAAAGCAAAGTTGATTTGCCAATTCCCGGATCGCCACCAATCAAAACGGCAGAACCTTTAACCAAACCGCCGCCCAAAACACGATCAAGTTCAGCAATGCCAACTTGAATTCTTGGCACATCAATTCCCAAAGTATCCAAACCCGCCATTTCAATTTTATGTCCTTTGTCCTTTTTAGTAACATTCAAAATATTGCTACTCAAAACCCCACCTTCAACATTTGCTCCACCAGTTTCATATTCTTCGAGCAATGAATTCCACGCTCCACAATCCGGACATTTGCCCGCCCATTTAGTGTGAATCGTTCCGCATTCTTGACAGGAGTAAGTGGTTTTTGGCGCCATTGGTTTGGTTGGTTAATTGATTATTGAATTAAATTTGATAATAAAGTTCGGCATTTTACAAGGTTGTTTATGAATTATTGATAATATCAATATTGTTGTTGATAAAAAAGTTTGTTTGGTTTAACTCAGATTTTTTTTATTAATCAATTTTTTAAATTCAATGAAAAGAGCAGGACAAATTGCAGGAAGATTTGGGCGACAAGCATTAAGAGCCGAAGCGCCACAACTACCAGCCTTTCTAGGAGCAACAAGATCGCCAATAATAAACTCACCCACTAATTCTCGATCATTTTCAACCAAGCCATCTAAAATTCCACAACCTCCTGAAGCAAACATTCCTCCACAAATCCCAGCTCAAGAAGATTTGGCAGGAGAAGATGAGGTTATTGCTAAAGCGGCAGCAGAAATGTTTGCAATATTTTTCTCTGGATTTGCTTGGTCAGCAGCTTTGCAAGCGCCAATTACTTTTGCGCTACATTTAATGATAGCAAAAATGAGAAGAGGAGAAGGCTATGATCAAACCGCGCAAAAATTGTTTGGACTTATTCAAAGCAAAAGTGGCTTGCAAAAACTTGGCTATGAAAGTGTGAACACTTTCAAAAGAAGATCATTAGCTTCGGTTCTGCCCAATTCAGTGGTGGCTTCAATCATTAATAATTATGGTCTAAGCCCAGTTTTAGGATCGCTTTCAATTGGCATTTTTGAAAGCGGCGTCAACTCCCTAAAAGAGCCGCAAGAAAGATTTAATATGAGCAATAAAGCTAAATCATTTGCTCATATTGACGGCAAGCTCAATCTTCTGACCATAACCGAAAAAGAATTTGACGAACAATTAGCAAAATATGAAGGCGATAAAACTGATCTGAAAAGCTATGCCGAGTTGGAAGAATTGCGCGAGACTTTTAAAGAAAATGCTAATTTACAAAAATTTGCTATTTTTATGCGCAACTTCATCTTTGCATTAGCGGTTTTAACTGTTGCGCCAGTTGCCAGCAAGTTTGTTGAAGAAAATAGCGATGAAATTTTTGCCAAAACCGGCATACCAAAAGAATATCAAACCAAGATTCTAACCAACGTTATGCGCTGCGTTTTGGCTTTGGTTAGCACCGTTCCTGAAAATTTATTGATTCAGTCTTCTTCAGGAGAAGTGAAATTTAGTGATTTAAAAAACAAACCATTCTCATCTTATTTTACCGGAGGTTTAAGTAGAATTGTCGTGGTTTATCTGGCGGCAACAACCATTGCTGAAGGCATAAAAACAGGGCGAAATATGTCGGAAATTGTCAATCAATCTTTGCATCAGCTTGTTGAAAATTTTCAAGAATTGAGTCAAGAATTTGATGACAAACTTTCTCCTCAAACTCAGGATGTGATGAGGCGTTTGGCAGATGATGAAGAATATTTAAAAGATTTCGCTAAGTTGGGAGGTGTGCTTTCTGAGTTATTTTCTGAAGCAGCATCTGGGTTTGAAGACAGGATCACAGAAATTGCCAAAGATCCAACTTTTGGCAAAAGATTTTTAACTTCTGAACCTAAAGATTTAAAAGATATGAACACAAAACCATCTTCACAAGCTATTGGACAACCTTTATCAGCAGAACCTACGCAATCTATAAAAGAAAAGGGAGCTGAAAAATAAACTTTCTTGAAATAGATTCTAATCATTGGTTAAATCCATTTTCTCAAAAAATCGGATTTAACCAATGACAAAACTTAGCGCATTCAAAACTTCTCTTCAAAAATTTAATCTCGATTATTTTCTCCTTCCCAATTCCGACGAATTTGGCAGCGAATATTTGCCGGAATATACTAAGAGATTGCAATTTGTCACCAGCTTTTCCGGCTCAAATGCTTTTGCAATTATTGGCTCTTCCAAAAATAAATCGGCGTTTTTTACTGATGGAAGATATACTTTGCAAGCCGCTTTGGAAGTGGATAAAAAGGCTTTTGAGATTTATAATTTAAGCGAAAAATCGCCGCTAAATTGGCTTTTGGAAAATGCTGATACAAATTCTAAAATTGGTTTTGATCCAACTCTGCATAGCATTAATTCTATTTTTAATTATCAAAAATATTTCGCTGAAAATTTAATTGCGCTGGAAAAAAATCCGGTTGATTTAATTTGGAAAAACCAGCCCAGAGCTCCAAATAGCAAGGTTTTCAAACATTCAGAAAAATATTCTGGATTATCTTCAAAGAAAAAAATCGAAAAAATTATCGCCGATTTAGATGTAAAATCCGACGCTGTAATTTTAACTAATCCCGCTTCAATTTGCTGGCTCTTTAATATCCGAGCTTCTGATGTTGAATATTCTCCGCTGCATTTGAATTATGCGATTATTTATCGCAATGAAAAAACCCAAGCCCAATCTGTTCAGATTGATTTTTCTCAAGCCAATTATCATATTTATTCATCACTAAAATCCCAAAATATCAACATCATCAACAAAACCGATCCGTGTTTAATTCACAAAGCGATAAAAAATCCAACTGAAATTAAAAATGCTATTTTAGCCCACAAAATCGATGGTTTGGCGGTGACTAAATTTTTATTTTGGCTGGAAAATTCTCTGAATAAAAAACAAAAAATTGATGAATTATCAGCAACAAAAAAACTTTTAGAATTTCGCCAATCCAATAAAAAGTTTTTATATGAAAGTTTTGCAACCATTGCTGGCTTTGGCTCAAATGGCGCAATTGTTCATTATCACTCAACTGACAAAACCAACAAAACTCTCAAAGGCAACGGACTTTTTCTCATCGATTCTGGCGGACAATATTTGGAAGGCACAACTGATATAACCAGAACTGTAGCAGTTGGAACGCCAACTGCAGAAATGATCGAAAATTTCACCCGCGTTTTAAAAGGCAATATTGCAATCGCCAGAGCCAAATTTCCAATCGGAACTTCAGGAAATAATTTAGATATTTTAGCAAGATACCATTTATGGCAAGCCGGCTTAGACTACGAACACGGCACCGGACACGGCGTGGGCAGCTTCTCATCCGTTCACGAATCACCACCATCAATTAGCAAAAGAAATGATGGTGTTGCGTTGCAAGCAGGAATGATTTTATCTAACGAGCCAGGATATTACAAAACTGGCGAATATGGAATTCGAATTGAGAATTTAATCTTAGTAGAAAAATTGAACGAAAAATTCCTACATTTCAAAACCCTAACCCTAACTCCAATCGACCCAAAATTAATCAACTTCAAAATGCTCACCTACCCAGAAAAGAAGTGGCTTGGTGAATATCATTTGCGGGTTTTTAATGAGTTGAAAAAAGATTTAAATGAAGAAGAAAAACTTTGGTTAGAAACAATAATTACGGCTTACAAAACAAAATGAAACTAATAATTTTCAATCAAGATTTAAGAATTTTTGATCATCCTGCTTTGTTTTTTGCTTGCCAGAAATCTCAGCTGGATAATCAAGAAATTTTGCCGATTTTTATTTTGGATCAAGTTAATCAACGCAACATTGGTGGGGCTTCGAAGTGGTTTTTGCATTTTGCTTTAGAGCAGTTGCAAAAAGATTTGCAGGAAAAATTAGGGTTGGAATTGTTGGTTTTTGAAGGTGATTCTTTGCAGATTTTAACCAAGATTTTTTCTCAAGTTGCAGTTCAAGAAATTTATTTTAATCGGCTTTATGAGCCAGATTCTATGAAGCTGCAAGCTGAAATTAAAAATTTAGCGGTGGATAAAAATATTCAGGTTTTTGATTTTAAATCTTATTTACTTTTTGAGCCGGAAGAAATTAAAAACGGTTCGGGAACTTATTTTAAAGTCTTCACACCGTTTTGGAAAAATTGTTTGAAGAGTTGGGAGTTGGTGAGTGAGCCACTTTCAATTCCAACTAAACCGTCATCCCAGCGAAAGCTGGGATCTCAGGACGCCTGCCGAGATCCCAGCTTGCGCTGGGATGACGATGTGTGCAGATGGGCAAAAAAATTTGAGAATCTTTGGCATTTTGATCGCAAAACAATCGTTAAAAATTTCCAACATTTCTTAAAAAATCATCTCAAAGATTATAAAGAAAACCGCAATTTTCCTACTTTGTCAGCCACTTCCAAACTTTCGCCTTATTTACATTTTGGCTTAATTTCAGTTTCTGAAATAGTAAATTTAGTTAAAGAACATCATTTAAAAAACCCTGAAGACAAGGCTGGAACCGCGCATTTTTTAAGTGAAATTGGTTGGCGGGAATTTTCTTATCATTTGCTTTTTCATTTTCCGGAATTGCCGCAGAAAAATTTCAAAACTCAATTTGATAATTTCGCTTGGGACAACAAAGCTGAGCAGCTCAAAAAATGGCAAAAAGGTCAAACCGGCTATCCAATTATTGATGCGGCAATGCAAGAGCTTTGGCAAACTGGCTTTATGCAAAACCGCTGCAGAATGATTGTGGCGTCATTTTTAATTAAAGATTTATTTATCGATTGGCGAATTGGTGAAGAATGGTTTTGGGATTGTTTGGTTGATGCTAATTTGGCAAATAATGTTGCCAGCTGGCAATGGGTGGCAGGATCAGGCGCGGATGCAGCGCCATATTTTCGCATTTTTAATCCGGTTTTGCAGAGCGAAAAATTTGATCCAGATGGCGAATATATCAAAAAATATTTACCGGTTTTAAAAAATTTACCCGCCAAATTTATTCATCAACCTTGGCAACTCAGCGAAATGGAGCTTTTAGCTTATGGAGTAAAATTAGGAAAAAATTATCCGGAAAGAATTGTGCGCCACGAAGATGCTAGAAATAAGGCTTTGGCGCTTTATAAAAAATTATAATTATTTATTTTATCCTCAATTAATAACAAAAATAGATTTATGAAAATAACTTTTAGCGCCAATAAAAATAAGTATGGCAATGTTTTGTATCACGCCAAAAAAGGGAATTTTGAAATGGTTAAAAATTTACTTGAAGAAATTGGTAGCCAAGCAAATTTTAGTGGCGAGCAGTGGGATGAAATTATTCGTAATGCCGGCAATCAAGGAATTGAAATGCTGAAACTTGCCATCAATGCTATGAAAAAACAAGTGCCAGCGATTAATATTCATCGAATTATTTGGCAAAACATAGTTAATGATGCGGCAAAAAATGGGGTTGAAAATTTGGAATTTATGCTCCAAGAAATCTCAAAACATCAACCGCCAACGATTATTCTTAACGCTGATAGATGGCACTTAATTGCCCGTAATGCGGCTGAAAATGGAATTGATGCTTTAAGATTTGTGTTAGACAAAGCCTCCACTCAAACACCAGCGATTGTCTTTGATGCTGAACAATCTTTCTGGATTATTGCTCACGCCGCTAAAAATGGAGTTGCAACTTTGAAATTTGCGCTGACAACGATGACAACATATCCAACTTTTAACACTGAGAAATGGTATTGGATTGCTCGCAATGCTGCTGAAGGCGGGGTTAATACTTTGCAATTTGTTCTAGATAGATCACAGCAAGCTTTTGAAAGTAGCGACTGGCGTCATATTGCAGTTAGCGCCGCTGCTAATGGAGTTGAAGTTCTGGAGTTTGTGCTTCGAAAAATAACAGAACAAGTTCCAGCTATTGATTTTTATAAAAAACATTGGCTTGATATTGCCGCAAGCGCTGCTGGACAAGGAGCGGATACTTTAAAGTTTGTATTAGACAAAATTGAAACTCAAAGACCATCAATTATTTTTAATAGCACCGATTGGTCTATAATTGCCTCTGAAGCAACAAAAAGCGGGATTGAAACTTTAAGAGTTTTAGGAGAAATACCCAGAGGAGAGATTCATGAGTGCAATGAAAATAATGGTTGGGTAACAAATATTTTTACAAACTTTATTGATAGTTTGCCGGCAAAAAATCTGGATTATCTTGAGATAGCTTTTCAATTAACAGAATTGCGGGGATTGGTTGAGGGAGCGCCAACGGCGAAACAAAGCGATATAATAATCGAAATTCCGGAAGATATTTATGCTACGACCCGCAACCTTAGCTCCGTTGCTAAAGTTAATAAAGACTTAAATCAAGCAGCTAAGGAATTTTCAAAAAAAATACCCAGTCCAAGCGCAATACTTAGAATTCCCGAAGCTGGAAAAGGCGATATTGTTGTTCCTGCTGATGTGGTGCAAAAAATTATTGGACATGTTGTTGAGCATCAAAAATAGAACGAGCCGAAAAAATCAATTAATCCGCTATTTGTAAGGAATCGCAAACTTCTTTCATCTTGCCATAAGCTTGATTGAAGCCAATCAGTGAATAGATATCGCTAGAATATTGGTTTTTTTTGTTCACTCCTAAAACCACAATATCCAAATTGCGGCGCATTTCTTTGATGATGTCGATATCGTCGGTTTTGCTGTTTGCCCATGCCAAACTTTTATAAGTGAAAATGTTGAATTTTTTTAAGCCAAAGGAAAGCTCAACTTCAGAAGCTTCTTTATAAACATAACCCGAAGCGATGGTAATTTCGTCGATATTGTCGCTGGAGTTGGTGATTAAAAAATAAGGCTCGCCGCGGCGATAATAATTGCCGTCTTTTTTGATGGGAAGCGAGACCATATAGCAAATTTTTTTCTTATTAAAATCAGCGGTAAAAACGCTCCAATCGGCAAATTTTCCTTGCAGCTCTTGCGCAGATAAATTGCCGCTCAAAGACAGCAAAAACAGCAGGCTCAAAATGGCTTTTTTAAACATTGCAAAATTAGGAAAATAAATTAATGATTCTTGGGAATTTTTTCTTTAACCAACCTTATAAAACTATGTCTATTTGTAAAATAAAATGTGAGAAAACTCAAAAAATTTACAATTGTGTTAAAAGTTTAAATGACCAAATCATAAGTGCTTTAGAAAAATATGCCGCGCCAATTTTGCTGCTGATAATCAGATTGTGGATGGCGAATATTTTTTTCAAAAGCGGTTTAACCAAAATTGCCAATATTGATTCAACCATTAGTTTGTTTGAATATGAATATGCGCTACCAATAATTTCTCCCGCAATTGCCGCTTATTTCTCTATTGCGTTTGAATTGGGTTGTTCGGTTTTGTTGGCGCTTGGGCTTGCCAGCCGATTGGTAGTTTTGCCTTTAATTGCTATGACTTTAGTTATTCAGCTTCTAGTTTTGCAAAATTCTGAACATTTTTATTGGCTATTTTTATTCTGCACTATTTTCGTTTTTGGCGGTGGCAAACTTTCTGCTGATTGCCTTTTGAAGCAAGCTGCGTGCAAATTATTTCCCGCAGATAAACCTTCAATGATGAAACGTGTGACTAATCTTTTTAAATAACATATTCCTGTCATCCTGAGCAGCCGAAGGATTCTCGCGAAACAACTGACGAGATCCTTCGCTTAAGCTCAGAATGACAGCGTATAGCGAAGTTTATCCTTGACTTTTTCATCATTTTCAGAAGAATGACTCGCTTCTTACAACAATCCCAAACCAGCAAACATTACAAGCAATGTCTGACGCAGTGCACGAAAAACACAGCCCACTTGATCAATTCAAGATTGAAAAAATATTTGACTTACATATCGGCAAAATCGATGTCAGCTTTACCAACTCTTCTTTGTATATGGTTTTGGCAACTATTTGCGCCATCGCCTTTATGTTTTTTGCTACCCGCAAAAAATCTCTAATTCCCGGACGCTTACAAACCATCGCTGAATCAGTTTATAATTTCATCATCGATATGGTTAGAACCAGTATTGGTAATGAAGGAAATAAATTTTTTCCTTTAGTTTTCAGCCTTTTCATTTTCATTTTACTGTGCAACGTTTTAGGTATGACGCCTTACAGCTTCACAGTTACCAGCCACATCGCCGTCACTTTCACCTTGGCAATGATCGCCTTTTTAACCATCACAATTTTTGCGATTATGCGAAATGGTTTGGGTGGTTTTTTCCATATGTTTTTACCATCCGGCGTGCCAATGTTGATGGCGCCAATCATTTTTGTTATTGAGTTTTTCTCATTTTTAATCAAACCAATCACTCTTTCAGTGCGGCTTTTCGCCAATATTGTTGCTGGTCACGTTCTTTTAAAAGTTGTCGCTGGTTTTATTATTAGTTTGGGAGTTATTTTTGGCGTTGCGCCAATGCTTTTTGCAGTTTTGATGACTGGTTTTGAACTGTTCGTTGCCGTTTTACAATCTTACATTTTTTCTATTCTGGTCTGCGCTTATTTAGGCGAAGCAACCAAACAACACTAATTGCCATTTGCTTTAGTTGTTTTATGTTTTAAACGACATTGAGAAGTCAGTTTCGGGGAAATTTAGTTAAAACATCAATTCAACTAAACAAATTTTTTATCAATTTTTTTACTTATCTTAACTATGGAACTTATTTCTTTAAAATATATCGGTGTTGGTTTGCTTTCAATTGGTATGGCGGGAGCCGCAATTGCGATTGGTAATATCTTCGCTGCTTTTTTCAATGCTCTAGCTAGAAACCCTTCAGCCTCAGCTAAAATTGAAAAATACATCTATATCGCCGTTGGTTTGGCAGAAGCAATGGGCATCTTCGCCGTTCTTTTGGCATTCTTGATTTTGTTTGCTTAGAAAATTTAAGTTAATGGTTAGTGATTTTTTCTTCATTAACCATTAATCATTAATAATTAATCATTATAAGTAATGCCTCAATTCAATCCCGAATCATTCAGCTCACAACTATTCTGGCTCGCCATTTGCTTTGGCCTGATTTACATCTCGATGAGCAAAATATTTTTGCCAAGAATTAGAGATATTCTCAAAGAAAGACATCACAATATCGACCATAACGAATCGATTGCCTTTCAAATTCAAGAACAAATTGACGAAATTGAAATAACTACTAAACGCCTGAGAGAAACTTCCGTGGCGCAATATAAAATTGCTTTGGATCAATCGACAAAACAAGCCAATCTTCATAAGGAAGAAGGTTTGCAGAATCTTAAAAACCAAATTTCAAAAATGGTTGAAGAATCTAAAGCTGAAATTGCCACCTTTAAAAACAAATCTCAAAATGATTGTCAAAAAGCTGTTGATCGTTTGGTTGAAGAAATAAACAGCAAATTTTTTACCGGTAAAATTAATTAATTTATAAAAATATGATTTTCGCAGATCCTAAATTTTGGTTATCAATATCATTTTTAATATTTTTAGCTTTGGTGATTAAATTTGTATTACCCAAAATTATTCTGGCTTTGGATAGCAAATCTAAACAAATTGCTGATCAAATTATTGCGGCTAAACAAATGAAAGAGAAAGCTGAACAATTGCTTTTGGCTGCCAAAAAACATCATGAAGAATCTTTAGCTTATTGCCAAAAATTAATTGAAGATGCTAAGGCCGAAGCCGCAAAATTAGTTGCTGATTCCCAAAAATCACTTGGGGAGGAATTAGCTAAAAAAACTGATTTAGCTAAAGAAAGAATTGCTTTGGAAGAAGAAAAAACTATTCGCGAAATTAAATCCGGAATTATTTCTGCCGCAATTAAAATTATCGCAACTAAAGCTGCAAATCTTTCTGGAAATTCTGCTGCTGATCTGTCTAAAAAAGCTATTGATGATATTAGTAAGATGGTTCATTAGCCTTAATGTTTCTACCTAGATTTAATTCAGACATTTCTCATCTTCGCTTAAGATAAACATTTTTATTTCCCATTGATTAACAAAGCTGGATTGCCGCGCTTCGCTCGCAATGACGGTGCGTGGGGCTCTTTTCCCTA
>JAZKFV010000025.1:0-23132 GCA_040386195.1 Pseudomonadota bacterium
TTAACAAATTTTTTAAATACTTATGAAAAGTTCAACCAAAAAAGTTGCTAAAAAAGCTCCAGCTAAAAAAGCCGTTGCCAAAAAAGCTCCAGCAAAAAAAGCTGTTGCTAAAAAAGCTCCAGCTAAAAAAGCCGTTGCAAAAAAAGCTCCAGCAAAAAAAGCTGTTGCTAAAAAAGCTCCTGCCAAAAAAGCTGTTGCAAAAAAAAAGTAATAGCCGCTCTTAAAGGAAAGTCAGTAGTTAAATCCGCCAAAAAAGTGAATTTAGCTACTGATCGGTTGAAAAAATCAGTAAAAAACTCTTCAAAAGCTCGTCAAAAAGTTACCATCAAAAAGTCTCAACAAAAACCAGCTAAAAAATTAGTAAAAAAATTGCCGCAAAAACCAGCCAAAAAGCTGGCAAATAAAGGCGTTGTTAAGGTAAAAAATCAAGGAAAAAAACTAGTAAAAAAACCAAGTAAAATCTCCTCTAAATCTGCCGCTTTATCTTCTAAACCAGCTAAGAAAAATTTAGGAAAATCTCTAAAACAATCAACCAAAGTAGTTGCTCAAAAATCAATGTCGCAAATTTTAAAATCTCCTAAAAAGAAAAACAAAATAAAGCCAATCAATAATAAAAAATTAGTTGGAAAGTTTGGTCAAAAGTTTTCTAAACAGAAATCTTCAGAAAAAGAATCTTCACAAAAAGTTGCTCATAAAACCGATAAGCAATCTGCGCAAAAAGAAATTAAAAATTCTGACGCAAAATTTGATAAGAAAAATGATAAGCCGCAAAAAATAGAAACGGTGGTGAAAAAGCCATTAACCGGCGCTGCCAAAAAGGCGGTTGATAATACTGGAGTGGCGTTAAAGAAATTATTGTCGCTGGGAAAATCGCAAGGTTTTTTAACTGTCGAACAAATTAAAGAACAAATTGGCGCCGATGTTTTGGATAAGAAAAAATTGGAAAAGATTTTAAATATCTTTACTGAATTCAAAATTCAAGTTGTTGAAAAAGAAGACGATATTGAAAAATTGTTGGAAGAAGACGTTGCTAAAGATGAAGAAAAAAGTTTAAAGCGCAGCGAAGATTCGGTTAAAACTTATCTCAAATCAATGAGCAATGTGAAGCTTTTAACTAGAGAAGATGAGGTTGAAATTGCGATTCGTATTGAAGGCGGAAGAGCCAAAACTGTGCGCGCGCTTTATCAAAGCCCAATGGTGATGCGTTATTTTATCGATTGGTATGAAGGTTTGGTCAGCGGAGCAATTTTGCTGCGCGACATTATTCGTATCGACGAAACTTATAACTCGGAGCTAGAAGAAATTATCAAAAACAACGAAGAGCAAACTGCGGCGGAGCAAGAAGATATTGTGGCGATTGCCGAAGATTATAACGCCATTGACGAAGTTGGTCAGCCTGAAGCGGAAACTTTTGAAGATGAAGAGTTGGAAGCTTTTGATGAAAGTGTGGTTTCTTTTGTTTCGATGGAAAGAATTTTGATGCCAAAAATGTTGGAACTTTTCCAGAAAATTTCGGCAATTTGTCAGAAAATTTTGGATAAAAGTAATAACAAAACTGTGGTGCAAATTAAAGCTGATAAAGATATCGCTAATTTGAAAAAACAATTTGAGGATTTGGCAAGTGAAGTTAGCTTTAACGACAACTTGATCAAAGCTTTAGTGGCGCAGCTTTATGATGCTCACAAAAAATTATTAGAAACTGAAGTTTCGCTTTTAAAATTGGCAGAATCTTATCGAATTTCTCGCGCTTCTTTTTTAGAAAATTATGTTGGCGCTGAAAGTGGTGAAGAATGGATCAAAAAAATTGCTAAAATTAAAGATAAATTTTGGCAAGAATTTACCAGCAAAGAACAAGAAAAAATTGCTCATTTGCAAGAAAGAATTTTGAAAATTGCCAAAGTGATGGGATTAACTCTGCCTGAATTTAAAGAGTTAATCAATATTGTGCGCAGAAGCCAAAATGAAGAGGCGAAAGCTAAAAAAGAAATGATTGAAGCGAACCTAAGATTGGTAGTTTCAATTGCCAAAAAATATACTAATCGTGGTTTGCAATTTTTGGATTTGATTCAAGAAGGCAATATTGGCTTGATGCGTGCGGTTGATAAATTTGAATATAAACGCGGTTATAAATTTTCAACTTATGCAACTTGGTGGATTAGACAAGCAATCACCCGGGCAATTGCCGATCAATCACGCACGATTCGCATTCCAATTCATATGGTGGAAACCATTAACAAGATTGTTAAAACTTCTCGTCAACTAACTCAAGAATTAGGCAGAAATCCAGACGCGCAAGAAATTGCTGATAAATTGTTAATGCCAGTTGATAAGGTTCGCAAAGTTTTGAGAACTTCTAAAGATCCGGTGAGTTTAGAATCTCCAGTTTCTGGCGATGACGAAGATAGTATTTTGGGCGACTTTATTGAAGATAAAACTGCGGTATTGCCAAGCGATGCCACGCTTTATTCTAAGCTCAAAGAAGTTACAACTTCAATGCTTTCATCTTTAACTCCAAGAGAAGAAAGAGTCTTAAGAATGCGCTTCGGCATTGGCATGGCGACCGATCACACTTTGGAAGAAGTTGGCAAACAATTTTCAGTGACTCGTGAGCGGATTAGACAAATTGAAGCCAAAGCTTTGCGCAAATTACAACATCCAAAAAGATCAAGAACTTTAAAAACTTTTGTACAAGATTAGTTTTTATTAAAATATTTTTTAATTGCCGTTGGCTTTAGCTAGCGGCAATCTTAGTAATTTCACCAGAAATAAGACCATGGAAAAAAAATTTGATCAGTGGAATCATCTTAAAAAAAATTTGGAATCAGATAGTAATAATAGAGGATTTGAGCAGCGCGATATTTGGTGGTGTAGTTTGGGGGTTAATATTGGTAATGAACAGGATGGAAAAAATGCACAATTTTCTCGACCAATTCTGGTATTAAAAAAATTTAACTCACACACTTTTTTAGGGCTTCCGCTCACTACATCAATAAAAAACCATCCTTTATATTATCCAATATTTTTTAGTGGTAAAAATGGTGCAATAATTTTATCGCAGATCAAGCTGTTTTCTGCAAAGAGATTGATGGGTGAGAAAAGGATAGGTAAATTGTCGGAGAAAATATTTGATGATGTTAGAAAGGCAATCAAAGATTTGATTTAGTTTATACTCCCCTCTGGTTAAGAGGAGAGTGGTCCCGAACGGGAATTTGTGTGCGAAATGTAGTTATCAAATTCTGCAAAGTCAATAATTATTTGAAGTTCACGACTTATAGAAATTATGTTCAACAAAAAATTCATCATAATTTTACTGCTGATTATTCAAACTTCTTGCATCAATAATTTGCAAGATCTGGCTAGTCGTGAGCCAGAATTGAAGGTGCGGCAGACTTTTAAGGGTTATTTGGCGTTGGAATATTTGCAATATTCTCGCGATTTGGCGAATAAATATAATTGGCGTGATTCGGATTATTTTTCCAGAAAAGGTATTAAAGCGGCGCGTAATCAAAATATTTATCCGGAAGCTCCTGAAGATTGGGATTTGGATAGCACTCAAATTGAACAAGCAACTTTAGCCAGAGAAAAGCTCATCAAATTACTTTATAATCCCAAAGCTGTACAAACTTTGCCGCCACAATTGGCGCATTTGCATTTGCTTTATGATTGCTGGATTTCCAGAGAAAAAGAACCTTGGCAGCTGGCGGATATGGCGCGCTGTAAAATTTTATTTTTTAGGTTGGAAGATGAAATTAACAAATATTTAGAAGAGAAAGAACCTAAAAAAGAAGTTAAAATTATCGAAATTAAAGAGCCAGAATTTACCCGATTCGATATTTATTTTGACCTTGATTTATATAAGTTTAATAGCAAAGCCGATAAAACTTTTACTCAGCTATTAAATCATTTGGAAATGCTCAATGGTGATTATAAAATTTTAGTTGTGGGCAGCGCCGATCGCTTGGGGAAAAAATTATATAATGATGCGCTAGCTAGAAAAAGAGCTTTGGCAGTGAAAACGCGCTTGATTAAAAACGGCGTTCCTGAAGATTTAATTGAGGTGAAATCTTTGGGCGCAGATAGCCCAGAAATTCTCACTAAAGAAGATGATCAGAATAAAACTAATCGTGTGGTTGGAGTTTATATTTTGAAAGGTAAAGATAATTTGTCCCCAATTCCTCTGCCGCTGATTGATAATTACATTTATAAGCAAGAGATTTTGAAAACTAGAAAACAAAGGGGAATTTAATTTGACGGTTGAGAATGTTATTCGCAGAATTATTGATCACCATAATCAAATTGATAATGAAGGTCACCATCGATTTTGGCATGAAAAATTAGAGCACGAACACAGCAAAAGAGCTGAAGAACTCATTGACCAACTTGATCACACCCAGCATCACATTGGTGATTATTATCGTGAAAATGGACTCAGAATTCATTTGGAAAAAGAATCCCCGGAAGCGACTAATCTTTTGAAAGTAATGAAATTTATTTTTGCTGGTTTAAATCAAGATGAAGGCGCGCCGAATAAAACTGTTGCTGTGGATAGAGAATTATTTTTAGGGCAAGAAATTGTCGATGAATTTGATAGTGAGCTGGCGCAATATCAGCAAATTTATGGCAGCTATAAACAAAAAGCGCGCTCTATGACTAGCATTGATTTATTTGAGGAAGAAGAGGTTAAGGCAATTGCAGTTTCGATTTTGGCAGAAACTAATGGCAGCGTGAAAATGGCGCAAGATATATTAAGTTTTGCTGGTTTAAAAATTATTAAATCAATGAATATTCCGGCGTTAAAAAATCTCACCGCCACTTTAAAATCTTTATCAACTCAAACTGATTTAAGCGTTCCATGTCCACCGCGTCATCATTAAAAGATAAAAAAAGAATCGTCATAAAAATTGGCTCCTCGCTTTTGGTGGAGAAAGGCAAGTTTAGAACGGCTTGGCTGAAAAGTTTGGCGCAAGATATTTGGCAATTAAGAAAATCTGGGAAGGAAATTATTATTGTTTCATCCGGCGCCATCGCGCTTGGAAAAGCCAAATTAAAAACTAAAGCTGTCAAATTGAAACTCGAAGAAAAGCAAGCAGCAGCAGCGATTGGGCAAATTGCTTTGATGGCGAATTATCAAACTTGTTTTGAAAAGTTGAAATTAAATGTCGCACAAATTTTGATCACTGGCGATGATTCCGCCGATCGCAATCGCTATTTAAATACCCGAAATACAATTAGCACTCTGCTCGCCAATAACATCGTCCCAATCGTCAATGAGAACGACACCATTGCGGTGGAAGAAATTAAAATTGGCGATAATGATCGTTTGGCGGCGCGTATTGCCCAAATTGCGGTGGCGGATTTATTGATTTTGCTTTCTGATATTGATGGGCTTTATGATAAAAATCCTAAAACTCACCAAGACGCTAAATTCATTTCTCTAGTTGAGAATATTGATGAAAAAATTGAAGCAATGGCTGGCGGCGCTGGCTCCGAGGTTGGAACTGGTGGAATGATCACCAAAATTAAAGCGGCGAAAATGGCGTTTAATTTGGGTTGTGATTGTATTATTGCCAGCGGAATCAATAAAAATCCAATTGCAGCAATTATTTCTGGCAAAAAATTTACTCTTTTTAAAGCGGAAGGCAAAAAAATTAGCGCTAAAAAACAATGGATAGCAGATTGTTTAAATGCCAATGGCGAAGCAATTATTAATGATCGCGCCGCGCAAGCTTTAATGAAGAACTCCAGCTTACTGCCAGTTGGCGTAGTTAGGGTTAATGGCGAGTTTAAAAAAGGTGATGTAATTTTTATCAAAGATGAAAATGGCAGGCATTTAGCCAATGGAATTGCCAAATATAATTCTTCAGCAGCTAGCCTAGTGATTGGCAAGAATAACCAAGAGGAGCTGGTTCACCGTGATGATTTGGTGTTGCTTTCTTGGGCAATTTAATTTAGTCTCCCCGCTCCTTTTTTTAATCACTTTAAAATCTCCAAAATGACTGAACAATTATTGGATACTGCCAGCTATTTAGTGCCGATGGTTATTGAGCAAACCAATCGTGGCGAAAGATCATATGATATTTATTCGCGGCTTTTAAAAGAGAGAATTATTTTTGTTAGCGGTCAAGTGCAAGACCAAATGTCCACTTTGATTGTGGCGCAATTGTTGTTTTTAGAATCGGAAGATCCAAAAAAAGATATTTATTTATACATCAATTCTCCGGGCGGCATTGTCACTTCTGGCTTGGCGATCTATGACACTATGCAATATATCAAACCCGATGTTTGCACTTTGTGCATTGGACAAGCTGCTTCCATGGGTTCGTTGCTTTTATCAGCTGGAGCGAAAGGAAAAAGATTTTCATTGCCAAATTCAAGAATCATGATTCACCAGCCTTCCGGCGGTTATCAAGGTCAGGCAACTGACATTGAAATTCACGCGCGCGAAACTCTCGCCTTGAAAAGAAGACTTAACGAAATATATGTCAAACACACTGGTCAAAGCCTTGACACAGTAGAAAAATCAATGGAACGCGACAATTTTATGACTCCAGAAATGGCAGTAGAATTTGGTTTGATTGATAAAATTATGGAAAAACGCAATGTCTAAAGAAACAATCAACACAATCTGCTGTTCGTTCTGCGGCAAATATCAAAGTGATGTTAAAAAATTAATCGCCGGGCCAAATGTTTTCATTTGTAATGAGTGCGTTTCGCTTTGTTTAGATATCGTTAAAGAAGACAGCAAAAAATCTCCTTCAATCAATAAAGACGGCAATAAAGTTACTCCGGCTGAAATCATCAATATTTTGAATGACTATGTCGTTGGGCAAGATTTTGCTAAAAAAGTTTTGGCGGTAGCAGTTTATAATCATTACAAAAGAATTGATTCGGGAAGCAATTTGGTCAATCAAGATGTTGAGCTGAGCAAATCCAACATTTTGGTTATTGGTCCAACTGGTTGCGGTAAAACATTGTTGGCGCAAACTTTAGCCAGAATTTTAGATGTGCCTTTCACCATGGCTGATGCTACTTCATTGACCGAAGCTGGTTATGTTGGTGATGATGTTGAAAATATTATTTCCAGATTGCTGCAAGCCGCAGAATACAACATTGAAAAAGCGCAACGCGGCATTGTTTATATTGACGAAATTGACAAAATTACTCGCAAAGGCGAGGCGGGCGGAAGAACTCGTGATATTTCTGGCGAAGGTGTGCAGCAAGGTTTGCTCAAAATTATTGAAGGCACGGTGGCTTCAGTTCCAGCGCAGCCGGGAAAAAGAAATAATCAGCAAGAATATGTGCAAATTGATACCAAAAATATTTTATTTATTTGCGGCGGATCTTTTGCGGGCTTAGAAAAAATCATCGCCGTGCGCGGCAAAGGCTCATCAATTGGCTTTGGCGCTGATGTGCGGGAAAAAAATGATGAAGAAAAAAAGAATATTTTAAGCGAAGCTGAGCCGGAAGATATTATTAAATTTGGAATTATTCCTGAATTAGTTGGAAGATTGCCAATTATAGCTCCGCTGCAAGATTTAACCGAAGATGATTTGGTGAAAATTTTATCTGAACCAAAAAATTCTTTGGTCAAACAATATCAAAAACTTTTCGCTTTAGACAAAGTTGAGTTGGAATTTGATAATGAATCTTTAATTGAAATTGCCAAAAAAGCGATCTTGAGAAAAACCGGCGCCAGAGGGCTTCGCGCTATTATGGAAACTATTTTGATGGAAACAATGTTTGATATTCCATCCAAACAAAATGTTAAAAAAGTTAAAATTTCTAAAGCAGTTTTAACTGATAATAAAAAACCGGATGTTGATTTTTTCAGCGCCGAAGAGTTGAAAAAAAATATGGAGATTGCTGAAGCAGCAATTGCAGAAAAGGCTGAGGAAAAAAAGATTGCCGCATAAAAATGACTAATCAAAAAAACATCACAATTTTAGCAACGGGCGGAACCATTGCTGGTTCTGGCTTGGCGGCGGATCAATCTAATTATGAACCGGCAAAAATTTCGGCCGATGTTTTGGTTAATTCAGTGGCGGGGATTAAAAAATTAGCTAATATTAAAGCCGAGCAAATTTTAGCAATTGGTAGCCAAGATATTGAAGATGCAGATTGGTTAAAAATTGCGCGGCGCACTAATGAATTATTGAATCAAGAAGATGTTGACGGTGTGGTGATAACTCACGGAACTGATACTTTAGAAGAAACTGCTTATTTTTTAAATTTAGTTGTTAATAGCCAAAAGCCGGTTGTGCTAGTAGGTTCAATGCGCCCCAGCACTGCGCTTGGCGCGGACGGTGCGATTAATTTATATAATGCGGTGGCGTTGGCAGTGGATTATCAAGCGATTGGCAAAGGTGTTTTGGTGGTAATTGCCGATAAAATTTTTGCTGCTCGAGATGTTGCTAAAATTAATACTGTAGCGGTTGAAGCATTTGGCGCGCCAAATGCTGGTGCGATTGGTCAAATTTGTTATGGCAAAGCACAAATTTATTATCAGCCAACTAGAACGCACACTAAAAATAGTGAGTTTAAAATTGCTGAAATTTCAAATTTGCCCAAAGTTGATATTGTGCAAATGTATGCTGGCTTTGACGCCGGAGTGATTGATTATTTAGTCAGCGCTAAAAGCCAAGCAATTATTGTGGCGAGCTTGGGAAATGGTAATTTTTATAAAGATGCCTTGCCCAAATTAATCGCCGCTGCAAAAAGCGGAATTGTAATTATAAAAAGTTCGAGAGCGGGAGCCGGAACAGTTGTTTTAAATGGTGAAATTAACGATGATGAATACGGATTTTTGAGCGCCGGCAATCTAAGCGCGCAAAAGGCTAGAATTCTAGCAAAATTGGCTTTAACCCAAACTAATAATTTAGAAAAAATTAAAGAAATTTTTGATAACTACTAATTGTCATCCTTCGCTTTGCTCAGGATGACATAGGTCTATTAACCATTAACCATTAACCATTAATCATTAACAATTATTTTCTATGACTGAAATCAGAAACGTCGCCATTATCGCTCACGTAGATCACGGCAAAACTACTTTAATTGATGCCATGCTTGGGCAAAGTGGAACTTTTCACGCTCACAAGCAATTAGAAGCCAGAGTCATGGATAGTAATGATTTGGAAAAAGAGCGCGGCATTACCATTTTGGCAAAATGCACTTCGATCTTTTGGAAAGACACTAAAATCAACGTTATTGATACGCCAGGACACGCCGATTTTGGTGGTGAAGTTGAGCGCGTTTTGTCAATGGCGGATAGTGCTTTATTGTTGGTGGATTCTTCGGAAGGACCAATGCCACAAACTAAATTCGTGCTTTCTAAAGCCTTGGCGCTTGGTTTGAAGCCGATTGTAATTATTAATAAAGTTGACCGTTCTGACGCTCGTGTTGACGAAGTTCTGAATGAAATTTTTGATTTATTCGTAACTTTAAATGCCAATGAAGAACAGTTGGATTTCCCAGTTTTATACGCTGTTGGTCGTGATGGCTGGTGCGTTGCTGATTTGGAAAAAGACAAAAGAGAAAATTTACATCCGCTTTTCGATTTAATTTTGAAACATGTTAACCCGCCAAAATTTGATGAAACTGCGCCTTTCTCAATGCTTGCCACTTTGTTAGAATCAAACCCATTTTTTGGGCGAGTTTTAACTGGCAGAATTTATTCTGGAACTGCAAAAACCATGATGAATTTCAAAGCGATTAATTTGGATGGCAAAATTGTTGAGCAAGGTCGTTTAACCAAATTGCAAGTTTTCCGTGGCGTTGAAAGAATCTCGGTTGATGAAGCAGTTGCTGGCGATATCGTTTCAATTGCTGGTTTAGAAAAAGCTTCAGTTGCTGATACTTTCTGCGATATGTCAGTTTCTGAGCCAATCAAATCAACCCCAATTGATCCGCCAACAATGGCAATCACAATTTCAGTGAACGATTCTCCACTTGCTGGAACTGAAGGCAGTAAAGTGACTTCACGAATGATTCGTGATCGTTTGTTTGCTGAAAACGAAACTAACGTTGCCATCAATGTTAAAGAAAGTGCTAATAATGACGCTTTTGAAGTTGGCGGTAGAGGCGAGTTGCAGCTTGGTGTTTTGATTGAAAATATGCGTCGTGAAGGTTTTGAACTTTCAGTTTCGCGCCCCAGAGTTCTATTTAAAAAAGACGAAAGCGGCAATATTTTAGAGCCAATTGAAGAGGTGATTATTGATGTTGATGATAATTTCAGCGGTTCGGTAGTTGAAAAAGTTTCAATGAGAAAAGGTGAAATGACTGATATGAGACCATCTGGTGGCGGAAAAACTAGAATTACTTTCTTGGTTCCAAGCCGTGGTTTGATTGGTTATCAAAGCGAATTTGCTACTGACACTAAAGGAACTGGAATCATCAATAGAATTTTCCACAATTATATGCCTTACAAAGGCGAATTAAATTTCCGTCGCAACGGTGCTTTAATTTCCAACGATGCCGGCGAAGCAGCAGCTTACGCAATGTGGAGCTTGCAAGAGCGCGGCACATTATTTATCAAACCAGCCCAAAAAGTTTATGCTGGAATGATCATCGGTCAAAATTCTAAAACTGGCGATTTGGAAGTGAACGTTTTGCGCGGCAAACAATTAACCAACATCAGAGCTTCAGGAACTGACGAAGCAATTCGTTTAACCCCACCAAAAGAATTGACATTGGAAGATATGATTACCTATGTTGATGATGATGAGTTGGTGGAAGTGACGCCAAAATCACTTCGTCTAAGAAAGAAATATTTGGATAGCAATGAAAGAAAAAGAATGAGCAAAACTAAAGATAATTTATCTTTTGCTTAAATAAATTTCCCGCAGATTAATTTCATAAAAATCTGCGGGAAATCCTACCTAGTTTTATCACTCTCTTTAGAACTCAATTTAGAAGATTTGCGCACCGCAATATTGTGGCTGAGCGTTTTTAATTGCAACAAAGCTTGATTAATTTTTTTGAATCCAGCCTGCAATTCTTGTTTAGATTTTAGCAAATATAAACGCAAAATCATTTCCTCTTTTGGCAATAAAGAACATTGTCCGGGCATCATAGCAATGCCGGCTTCTTGCTTCAAAAATTCTGCCATATCTAAATCAGTCTCCAAAGTTTTATTACCAATTTCGCCCTTGCTGCCTTTGAGCCCGGCGAATTGGAGTAGGATGGAATTGCTGATTGGTAATTCGTTATTCATCGATTTTATAAAATCATCTTTCTTGCCAAATTTTTGGCTTAAATTTTCATTAATAATTTTCAATTCTTCCGTCACCACGTCAAAATTTTGTTGGCATTGCGCAATCATTTCTGCCAAATGTTTTTGGCTGTCTTCGCTGGCTTTGAGCGCGCCAATGGCAATATATTGGTTGGTGTAAGAAATATTGATTTGTGGGCGATGTAATGCGTCGATAATATTTTGCTGATTCAGGCAAGCAAAGGCGATATCTAGATTATCCAAACCATAACATTTCAAATTGCTAATGGTGATAATTTGAGCGGCAATATCTTCAAGCGCCGCTAAAGAAAAGACCGAACGATTTTTGTTGACGAATAATTCCCGCAGAGATTCGTCAGAAATTACCAATAAATTTGGATATTGTTTGATAATTTCTGCCAAAGCCAAAACGTCACTTTGACTTAGAACCGCGCCGCTGGTTGGGCTTGGATAATTTAAGAAAAGAACTTTGATTTTGTGGTTTTTTAAAATATTTTCTAGCTGGGCAAAATCAATCTTCCAGCCGTTCTGAGCATCGGTGTTTAAAAATTCAACGGCAATTTCATTGTCGTGGCATTGTTGAATAAAATAGCCGGAAATTGGCAAAGCGAAGAGAATTTTTTCATTTTTTTTGATGCCGATATTTTGATATAAATCTTGCAAAAGTTCAAAAATTCCAACTTGCACAATGATATTATTGGCGGCGCATTTGATTTGGCAGCTTTGAAAATAATGAGCAATTGCCTCTTTTAATTCGGGCAGCAAATTAAAAAAATTGCTGTTTTTTTCTAAGCCAAATTGTTCAACATATTGCGCGGCTTGCCTAGTTGCTTCGGGGCTCAAACTTTGATAATCATTTTCAAACCATTTTTCGCAATTTTTGTGGCAATGATCCAAAAAATCAAAGGCGGCTTTGTTGTTTGGTTTTGGTGAATTTTTAGTGAAAAGTTTTTCTAGGAAATTCATAAAATTAAATGGTTCTTCGAGATTTAATTGCCAAGGTTTTGTTGATTAATAATTTTTTTTCTTCCGCAGAAAGTTCTTTGATTAAATGATGAGAGCTTAAGGAATATTCCTGAATAAAATCAATCAGCCCAGCAAGCTCCAACTCAACATTGGCAAAGCTGGCGATCTTATTTTTTTTGGGGAAATGTTGTAGATTTTGCGCCGCTTCGTTTAAATTTTTGGCAATTTTTTCAGTAAAATCGCTCTTATCAATTTGATGATTAATTTTGTGATTCAAATCAATTGCTAAATCTAAAGTGGCGTTTAACACGCACATTTTGGTTTCTTTTATAATTGCCGATAAAGCTTCGCTGATATCGGCGTAATAAAGCTGTGCAGAGTTGAGAGTTCTGGTTAAAAACTCCATTTCTTCTAAAACATCTAATAGAATTTCGCTGAGTTTGTACATATATCAAAATACAAATTACATTTCCCATATAATTTATTTTGATATGGGGATCCCCACTTGCGTGGGGCGCAACTTATGTTGCGTGAAAATAAATAATTACAGATTGTGAAATTGACGAATATTTTGAATTAAGTTTTGATAATTTTCTGGGGTGGGAATTTTTTGTAAAATCCAATCATAGATAAAGGCGTCATCTTCTAAAATTAGCTGGGAATAGAGCTCTAGCTCTTCATCGCTTAAATCATTAATTTTATTTTGAGCAAAAACGCCAAGCAAAATATCAGTTTCTTTACAGCCGCGATGCAGTGAGCGATAGAGTGCGGTTCTGATTAATAATTCTTTATTTTGCATTATAAAAATAAATGTAAAACCCAATCTTTAATGATGTAGATCGCTTCCATACCCAGAAAAACCGCCAGAGTGGTGATTAAAATTCCCATACAACCAATAAATAAACCAAATAAAATTAGCAAACCATCGCGCCCCAAAAGCCCGAAAGACGCAATCAAAACGCCCATTCCGGGAATAAAGTTGGAAAGTGGTAAAGGTAATAAAACTGACATTGAAAATATGAAGCAGAAAAAACCAATAATTTGGCGAAACCAATCGGAGCTAAGCATTGATAATCTTGGCTTCACAAAGCTTTCGGCTTTGGAAATATAAGGCGAAGATTTTTCAACCATCATTGCTAAAACGCTGCGTTTGACGGAAAGATTCGCCAATCGTTTGGGAAGTTTTGGCGATTTGCAGCCAATCATCATTTGAAATGAAAACACCACCATTGGAATAGAAATGAGGCTTGGAAATGGCGGCGGCAGAGGAATTATAATTGGTAGCGAAAAGATCGTCATAATCAAACCAAAACCACCGCCATCCATAGCGATGATTAAATCACTGATGGAAATTTTATCAGCTGAAGTTTTTTTAACAACGTCAGCTAAAATTTCGGTAGTTATAATTCTTTTATCGCTTGGATTAATACTCACTGAATTTATTTATCTTGATTTTGATCAGTAATTTTTTTGTTTTCTCCATCTTCATCTTTAATATTTTTGCGAAAATTTTTAATTCCTTTGCCAATATCGCCCATAACTCCAGGCAATTTGCCCGCGCCAAAAAGCACCAGAATGATTACTAGAACAACGATTAAATGTGAAATGCTGAGCATATATTATTATTGTTATAAGTCGTAAGTCGTGAGTCATAAGTCGTGAGTCAAACCGAGTTCGGATTAACTTACGACTTATGACTTACGACTCACGACTAATTGATTTATAAACTGAAAATTTTTACTAACTCGTCCCATTCTCTAGCGCTAATTCCACTTTCTTCTTGAGAAATTTTTTCGCCTTTCAACTTTTTCTTCAAAACTTCAATGGCGGCGCCGGAGAATTCTTTGCCGGTTTGGCGATATTTTACGAAGGCTTCATAGCAATGCGGAACCCATTTTTTGGTGATTTCTAACATCACATTGGCATATTCACGGATTTCAAATTGAGCGTGAGCGTCGGCGCGCAAAAATAGAAAATTGAGCAAATTATGCAAATCAATTTTCCAATACCATTGAGTATAACAATTGACCGGCAAATTCATTCGCGCCAATTCTCGTGCCAAGCCGTCTTTGCTTTCGTCAACAACATTGCCGGTAGAATCTTGGTTAATCATTTCTAAATAATGATTATAACATTGTTTGGCGTCTTGTTTTAAAAGCTCCAAAACCTTTTTTTGTTGATCAAAGCTCAGCGGCTTGCTTTCATCACGACCTTGATGATTCACTTTAGATTGTGGCGATAAAACTTCAGCTTTGGGAATATAAAATTCATCTTCCATAATTGAATAACGCGCTGAATATTCATTCACCGAAGCAGTGCGATGGCGAATCCATTGGCGGGCGATGAAGATTGGCAATTTGATGTGAAATTTAATTTCGCACATTTCAAACGGAGTTGTGTGGCGATGCGAAAGCAAATAATTGATTAAACCTTTATCGGCATTAACCTTTTTAGTTCCCGCGCCATAAGAAACACGAGCGGCTTGCACCACGGAAGAATCATTGCCCATATAATCAACCACGCGCACAAAACCGTGATCTAAAACTTCAAACGGTTGATATAAAATTTCTTCCAAACCTTCGGAAACGGGGCGAATTGTGGTTGATTTAGCTTGGCGTAAGCTTTGAATTTCTTCTAATTGTTCTGGCTTGATTGTCATTGGGGAAGGTATAAATTATCGAGTGAATTTTCCAAGATTCTACCAACCAACCCTAAAAAATCTACACTAATATTAATGCTTGAAGACCTAAAAAAACAAATTCTTGCTGCTCCAAAAGATGCTGGGGTTTATCAATTTTTGGATGATGCTGACAAGGTTTTATATGTTGGCAAAGCTAAAAATTTAAAGAATCGTCTTAAAAGTTATTTGGATAATAAAAGACATAATAGCCGGATTCGGCGGATGATTTCGGTTGCAACCAAAATTCACTTAACCATCACCAACACCGAAGATGAAGCACTTTTGCTGGAGTGCAATCTGATCAAAAAATTAATGCCGCGTTATAATATTTTGCTGCGCGACGACAAAACTTTTGCCAATATTTTGGTGGATACAACTCACAATTTTCCCTCAATTTCCAAACATCGTGGCAAAAAAATCAGCAAAGGCAAATATTTCGGGCCTTTCGCCAATAACGGCGCCGTTTATGAAACCATTGATTATTTGAAGAAAAGTTTTTTGCTGAGAAGCTGCTCCGATAACGAGTTTAAAAGTCGCCACAAACCATGTATGGAATATCAAATCAAAAGATGTTCAGCGCCTTGTGTTGGCTTGATTGATCAGAAAGATTATGGGCAGCTGATTAAAGAAGTTTTAGATTTTTTAAGCGGCAAAAAAGCGCATTTGCAAGAAGATTTAGCCAAAAAAATGCAAGCTTACAGCCAAGATTTGGAATTCGAAAAAGCCCGCGTCTTGCGTGATCGTATCAAAGCTTTGTCGGCAATTCAAGCTAAACAAAATATTCATCTACAAAGTGATGAGAACATTGATTTTGTTGCGCTGATCAAGCAAGGAAATTTAGCTTGCATTGTGGTTTCATTTTTCAGAAATGGTAATAATTATGGCTTCAAGCCTTATTTTTTAAGCGTTGGCGACGATGATTTAGAGGCAGAAATTATGCAAATTTTTTTAGAACAATTTTATAATGAGCAAGAAGCGCCAGATTTAATCATCGTTAGTCACGAGCCAATCAATAAAAATGATAAAATTGTTATCCCAAAGCAAGGCAATAAATTCAACCTTCTGCAAGATTATTTAAAACTCGCCAAAGCGGAATTAGAAAAAAAATTAGCTAGCCAAATTAAAGATAAAGAAATGTTGGTGGAGTTAAAAAAACTTTTTGATTTGCCAAAAATTCCGGAGCGAATTGAGATTTATGACAACAGCCACACCAGCGGACAATTTGTCGTTGGGGCTTTTGTAGTTGCGGGTGCGGACGGTTTTATCAAAAGCGCTTATCGCAAATTTACGATTCGTTTGGATGAGCTGGATAAAAAAGATGATTGCAGTTTTTTGCGGCAAGTTTTGCAACGGCGATTTAAAAATTATATTCGTCATCCTGAGCCTAACTGTCATCCTGAGCACAGCGAAGGATCTCAGGAGACAAATTCGGTCTTGGTTCACGGCGCGACTCCTGAGATCCTTCGCGATGCTCAGGATGACAAGCGTCCAGATTTAATTATTATCGACGGTGGAAAAGGGCAGTTGAACGCGGCCAATCAAGTATTTACTGAGCTTGGAGTTGATGTAAAATTTGTGGCGATGTCGAAAGGTGAAAATAGAAATGCTGGCGAAGAATGGTTTCATCAAATCAAAAATAAAACACGTCGCACTGGCGACGCCCCACCTTGTGGGGATCCCCATAGTTTCACTCTGGAAAAAAATCTCCCGATTATGTTTTATCTGCAGCGTTTGCGCGACGAAGCGCATCGTTTTGCCATTGGTTTTAATCGCGCCAAACGCGCCAAATCAGTGACTAAATCCGAGCTTGATGAAATTCCTAATATTGGCGGCAAAAGAAAAACTTTACTTCTTAATCACTTCGGATCAGTTGCGGCAATTAAACAAGCGGCGGTGGAAGATTTGTTGCGAGTGAAAGGAATTAGCAAAAATGTGGCGGTGAAAATTACCGAATTTTTTACTAAATAAAATTGGCAATACTGTCATCCTGAGCAAAGCGAAGGATCTTGGGAGCTGTTTTCAGCTTAGTTCACGGCAAGTTTCAAGAGATCCTTCGCTGCGCTCAGGATGACAGTTACTCAGGATGACAGTTACTCAGGATGACAGTCACTCAGGATGACAGTCACTCAGGATGACAGTTAAATAAAATTGAGGGGAATTTTAATATAGCTCGCACCGTTATTTTCTTTGATGGGCAAATCGCCGCAGCGTAAATTAATTTGAATAGCTGGAAATAATAATTTAGGCACAGCGAGGGTTTTGTCTCTTGTTTCGCGGGCTTTGATATATTCTTCGGCGTTGTTGATTTTGGCAAAAACATTTTGCGTTTTTTGTTCCCCAATCGTGCTTTGCCATTTTGGTTCTTCACCATCTTTAGGATAATCGTGACCGGTGAAAACTTTGGTATTTTCTGGTAATGATAGAATTTTTTGTAACGACGCAAATTGCTCAGCGGCGTTGCTGCCCGGAAAATCGGCGCGGCCAGTTCCAAGATTTGGCATAAACATTAAATCGCCAACAAAAATTGCATCTTCAATTAAATAACTGCCGCAAGCTGGCGTGTGTCCTGGGTTGGTGAAAAATTTTGTTTCCAAATTGCCAATTTTAAAATTCTCGCCATCTTTAAAAATGTGATCAAAACCAGAGCCATCAACAGCAATTTCATCACCAATATTATAAGCTTTCACCCAATATTTTAGCACCGCAAAAATGCCTTCACCAATGGCGATTTTGCCTCCTAATTTTTTCTGTAAATATTTAGCGGCGGTTAGATGATCGGCGTGAATGTGGGTTTCTAAAATCCACTCAACTTGCAAATTATTTTGCTCTACAAAAGCAATTATTTTGTCAGCGCTTTGATGATTAACTCTGCCGGAAAAAATATCGTAATCTAATACGCAGTCAATAATGGCGCAGCTTTTGGTTGCCTCATCAATGACAATATAAGAAACGGTGAAAGTGTTGGGATCAAAGAAAGCCTGAATTTGCATAATTAATTAGTTTGAATTTCGCAGCCGGCAGCAATCCAAGATTCAATGCCGCCTTCTAAATTATAAATTTCTAAATTGGGATTTTGCGCTAAAAGCAATCGACAAGCGTTAAAACTTCTGACGCCGGATTTGCAGTGAATTACTAGTTTTTTGTCAGCTAATTCCGGTAAATTATTGATATTAATTGTTGCCAGCGGAATCAAAGTTGCTGCTTTAATTCGGGCGGCTTTATTTTCAAAAACTTCACGAACATCGATCAAAATTGCTTGTTGATTTTGCAGCCAAGATTGTAGGGTTTTAGGATTAATTGAGTTGATTGTCATCTAAAATTGGATTGGTTAAAGAAGCATTAATTAAGCTATCAAAAGCCTTATTTTGCAAGCAAATTTTACCTTGATAAATTGGCAAAGCGCAATTAATATGCGGCTTCTTTTTCCTTTCCAAACTGCAATCAAAATGAGTGAAGATAATTTAAACGATCAAGTTAAAGATCAAAGAAAACGCAAATTAATTACAACTGCCGCTTTTTCTGTTGCTGGTGTTGGCGCGGTTTGCACCATCTTACCTTTTATCGATTCTATGAATCCATCTTCAGATGTTTCAGCGCTTGCTTCAATTGAGGTGGATATTTCTGGCATTAAAGTTGGCGAAGAAAAAACTGTGAAATGGCGCGGCAAGCCAGTTTTTATTAAAAGAAGAACGCAAGAAGAGATCAAAAGTGCTCAGGATGTTGATTTAAACGAGTTAAAAGACCCGCAAAAAGATAGTGATAGAGTTAAAGCCGGCAAAGAAGAGTGGCTAGTTACAATCGGAGTTTGCACCCATTTAGGCTGCGTGCCAATTGGTGGCGAGGGTGAATATAAAGGCTGGTTTTGTCCTTGTCATGGTTCGCAATATGATACTTCGGCAAGAATTAGAAAAGGCCCAGCGCCAAAAAATTTAGAAGTGCCGCCTTACGAATTTTTAACTGATACAACCATAAAGATAGGATAAAATGTCGCACATCGAAAACGATTTAGAAAAATCTCTCACCGAAAAATCAAAACTTGCCAAATGGGTCAATGATCGTTTGCCAATCATTTCCTTCGTGGAAGGCGCTTTTTTGAAGCATCCTTACCCAAAAAATCTCAGCTATTTTTGGAGTTTTGGTTCAGTTGCCGGCATTGCTTTGTTGGTGCAAATTATCAGTGGGCTTTTGCTTTCAATGCATTATGCGGCGGATACTAAATTGGCTTTTGATTCTGTCGAACATATTATGCGCGATGTGCGCTATGGCTGGCTCTTGCGCTATATGCACGCGGTTGGTGCTTCAATGTTTTTTGTTGCCGTTTATATTCACATTGCTCGCGGTTTATTTTATGGCTCATACAAAGCCCCGCGCGAATTGCTTTGGTGGTTTGGCATTATCATTTTCTTGCTGATGATGGCGACAGCTTTTATGGGTTATGTTTTGCCTTGGGGGCAAATGAGTTTTTGGGGCGCAACTGTAATCACCAATTTATTCTCAGCTTTGCCAGTAGTTGGCAAGTCAATTGTTACTTGGCTTTGGGGCGGTTTTTCAGTTGATAATCCAACCTTGAATCGTTTTTATTCTTTACATTTTTTATTGCCTTTCGTCATTGTTGGCGCGGTTTTATTACACTTAGTTGCGCTGCACAAAGTTGGTTCCAACAACCCAACTGGCGTGGAAATTAAAACTAAAAAAGATATCATTCCGTTCCACCCATATTTCACCGTTAAAGATTTCGTCGGCTTTGGCGTCTTCTTTTTAATCTTCGGCTATTTCCTATTTTTCTATCCCAACGCACTTGGTCACCCGGATAATTACATTCCCGCCAACCCAATGGTAACGCCAGCTCATATTGTTCCAGAATGGTATTTCTTGCCGTTTTATGCGATTCTAAGAGCAGTTCCAGATAAACTTGGCGGCGTTTTGATGATGTTTGGCGCAATTGCAATTCTATTTGTTTTGCCTTGGCTCGACACTTCCAAAACCAAATCTGGCGCTTATCGCCCAGTTTTTAAATGGTTCTTTGCGGTTTTCATTTTGAATTTTATTTTCTTAGGCTGGCTTGGAAAATCGCCAGCGGAAGGCTGGTATGTAATCGCTTCTCGTTTTGCGGCAATGTATTATTTTGCATATTTTTTATTGATTCTACCAATGCTCGGCAAATATGAAAAATGCTTGCCATTGCCTGAATCTATTGACGCCGATTATAAAAAAAATCACTAAATTTATGATCAGCAAATTTGCCCAAGATTGTTACGATTTACTCAAAAAAATCCCCAAAGGCAAGGTGACAACCTATAAAATTATCGCCGAAAAATTAGGCAAAAAATCTTATCGGGCAGTTGGACAAGCAGTTGGAGCTAATCCAAATATTCCTTCAACCCCGTGTCATCGAGTTGTAAAATCCGACGGCGGGCTGGGCGGTTATGCGCTGGGAATTGAGAAAAAAATTGCCATATTAGAAAAAGAAGGTGTGGAAGTTATCGACGGCAAAATCGTTAATTTTGAAAAAATAATTTATAAGTTTTAGCTAAAAAATAATTGAATAATGAAAAAATTTATATTCCTAATTACTTTAATTTTATTCTCCACGCCGTCCTTCGCCAATGAAGAAAGCCCAACTGCGGCGCTGCATCCTAAAAAGTTGGATTGGGAATTTGAAGGATTTTTTGGTAGCTTTGACAAGCAATCAATCCAGCGCGGCTATCAAGTTTATAAAGAAGTTTGTTCGGCTTGCCACTCAATGAAATTAGTGGCTTATCGCAATTTGCAGGAAGTTGGTTTTTCTGAAAATGAAGTTAAACAAATCGCCTCTGAATATAATGTTACCGATGGGCCAGACGATTCTGGCGAAATGTTTGATCGCCCAGCGTTGCCGTCGGATCGTTTTGTTTCGCCATATCCTAATGAACAAGCAGCCCGCGCTGCTAATGGTGGCGCATTGCCACCGGATTTATCTTTGATTGTTAAAGCCCGTCACGACGGTGCAAATTATGTTTATTCGCTAATCACCGGCTTTGCCGAAGCGCCAGATGATTTTAAAATCAATGAAGGAAAATATTACAACCCATATTTCGCCGGTCGCCAAATTTCAATGCCACCACCACTTGCTGATGACGGCGCGGTTGAATATAAAGATGGAACAGTTGCTACCAAAGAACAGATGGCAATTGACGTGGTCAATTTCTTACAATTTGCCGCCGAGCCAGAAATGGAAAGCCGCAAACAGATGGGCGTGAAAGCGATGGCATTTTTAGCGATTATGACAATTTTATTTGCGGTGGCTAAAAAATTAGTTTGGAGAAAAGTTAAATAATTTAAATGTATAAAAAACAAATTCATATAATTGCTGGTGCCAATGGAGCCGGAAAAACTACCAAAGCTGAATTTTTATTGCCAAAAGGATTTCTTGATACTAATGAATTTGTAAATGCCGATAATATTGCTAGAGGCATTTCGCCATATAATTTTGATTCTCAGCTAGTCAGAATTCAAGCGGGTAGGCAAACTCTTATCAGAATTAATAATCTAATTAAAGAGCAAAAAAGTTTTGCGTTTGAGACGACGTTATCAAGATTAAGTGAGGATAAATTAGTTAAAAAATTAATAGATTTAGGTTATTTGGTAAATTTAATTTTTATTTATACCAATAATCCAGAATTGAATGTTGCAAGAGTAAAATCTAGGGTTGCGCAAGGCGGACACAATATTGAAGAAGCAGTGATTAGGAGAAGATATTTTAAAGGAATTAAAAATTTGATTAATGTGTATTTATCACTGGCAAACACAGTCGCAGTTTTTGATGGCTCTAATATTGAGTTCAATCACAAAGAAGACGAGGTGGCAAAAAAGTCATCCAGTGGTTTAATAGTTTTGAAGCAGGATATTTGGGAAAGATTAATAACAATTTCTAAAACAAAATGAATCCGAAACAAATAGAAATTGAATCTAATAATATTTTAAAAAAAGTTGAGAAAGGCATGGCAGAAATTGCTCCTTTGGTCACTAAAAGTTTGATGGAAAAATTTGAGAAAAATGGTATTTCGCCAGTGTTTTCAAAAGATGGCAGGATAACTGGTTTAAAAGTTGTGGAAGATATAATGAAATTTATTAGTCCTGATGATGATACTGTTCTTGTGGACGAAACTCAGTGGAAGAATTTAGAAAATGAAGTCAAAGATTACAAAGACAAATTTTGGTTTTTGGAGTATGATCAAACCCAATATAAATCAGATGTAATATATCCAGTTTGTGGTAAATTATTGGTTGTTTCTAGAGAATCTGGCAGGTCAAAAGAATATAATGTTGGTCAGGGTTCAACTTTTCCTTACGAGTTAATTCAAGATATCAAAAATAATTTTTTTAAAAACTAATGACGACATTTCAATTTACTTCTGCCAATCAAAACGAAGTTAAAAAAATCATCGCTAAATATCCGGTCGGCAAACAAAAATCAGCGGTGATGCCTTTGCTGGATTTGGCGCAAAGACAAAATAATAATTTTATTTCCAAAGACATTATTGAACATATCGCTGAAATTTTGGAATTAGCGCCAATTCAGGTTTACGAAGTTGCCAGTTTTTATTCAATGTATAATTTAAAACCAGTTGGAAAATATTTAATCCAAGTCTGCGGAACCACGCCTTGTATGCTTTGCGGTGCAGAAGATTTAATTCGAGTTTGTAAAGAACAGCTCGGAATAAATCGCGAAGAAACCTCCGAAGACCAACTATTCACCCTCAAAGAAGTTGAATGTTTAGGCGCCTGCGTCAACGCCCCAATGATTCAAATCAACGACGATTATTACGAAGATTTAAACCCCCAAATCTTCACCCAAATGCTTGCTGATCTAAAAGCCGGCAAACCAGTCAAAATCGGCTCTCAAACTGGCAGAACTTCCTCCGAACCAAAGTAAATTATCACTAATTGGGCTTGTAACTCAGTTGGTAGAGTAGTTGACTCTTAATCAATTTGTCGGCGGTTCGAATCCGCCCAAGCCCACCATAATTTGTAAGGCTTTGTAGGTTTTATAATATTTTCTTGAATTTTATAGGGATACTTTGGGGATACCTTAGAAAGCCAAAGATATACTTTTCGATTAGGTTAATTCTAGGTTTGATGGGTACTGGGTATTTTACTTTTCAGAATTATGTTGAGGTTCTGAGGGGCTAATATTATCTAGTTGTTTTGTCAAAAATATCGGCATAATTAAAAATCTGGGGTGATAAATTGAATTCTTCCGCCTCACTTTCTCCC
>JAZKFV010000026.1:0-27677 GCA_040386195.1 Pseudomonadota bacterium
AAAGGTGCAAAATAAATTTGCTCGGGTTTTATTTTTAAATCATCAACAATTTTTTTAACCGCTTTAATTGCTGCCGCACAATTTTTTGAATGCAAATTTTTAAAATCTAACCAATATTCAACTTGGTTTTGAAACTCACCAAAACAATCTTTTAATTTTGTTAAATTGCTTAAATTATTCGGGCGGTTATGTTTTAGAACGAGCTGGTTTTTTAAATACCAAATATCAATTTCAAAAGCGCGGAAGTTATTTTTATAGGCATTTTGAAAAGCTGCTAAAGTATTTTCTTTAATTTTTTCTGCAACTAAACCGCGATGAGCAAAAATTTTTATCGGCATATTTATGAAACAATATTGTCTAATTAAAACTACATTTAAAAGCAAAGTTGCGGCGAAGAATATTGCCAAATTTTTACTTAAAAATAAGTTAATCGCTTGTGCACAAATTTCAACAATAGAAAGCCTTTATCTGTGGCAAGAAAAACTGGTTGATGAAAAGGAGTTTTTGTTAACTTTGAAAACTAGAATTAATCTTTATAAAAAAGTTGAAAAAATTATTATCGCTAAACATTCCTACCAAGTTCCGCAAATTATTATGTTGCCAATTAAAAACGCTTCCCAACCTTATCTGGATTGGCTAGAATCTTGTTTAAAAAACAACTAGAAAAATTATATTTAACAACTATATTTGCTAAGATTTTTTAAATGCGCTTTTAAGTAGCATTAACTTTTCAAAGCTGACTAGCTCAAGATTTAAAGAGCTTATCAAAATTCAAGAGCTTATCAAATTCACTGGGACAATTTAATATTTTATGAATCAAATTTGGCAAAAATTTTTGGCAAAACATCTTAAAATCAACAAGCCATTGTTGGTTTTTTTGGGTGTATTCATAAAAAAAGTAAAAAATTATACAGCAGAAATCTATCAACAATCATTTGGCATCGCCTTCAAAAATTGCTTTGGCACCATGATTAAAGAACGCGGTTCATCCTCAAAAATATTACCGCCCCTGTTATTTTCTGTATAAAACTAACTATTTAAATTGTCCTTATTAACTTTAACTTTTAATAAGGATTATGAACAAAACTATTTTAATCGACGCAGCTCACAAAGAGGAGACTCGCGTTGCCGTTTTAGAAAACAGCATCTTACAAGACTTCGATCGCGAAGCTCTTGCCATCAAACAAATCAAAGGAAATATCTATCTAGCCAAAGTAACCAGAGTGGAAGCTTCATTGCAGGCTGCTTTTGTTGATTATGGCTCTGATCGTCATGGCTTCTTGCCGTTTTCAGATATTCATCCCGATTATTATCAACTCTCCGAAGCTGAAAGACAAAAAATTAAAGATTTAACCAAAGAGTCAGAATCTAAAGCCAAAGAAGAAGAGGCTGAAGAAAATATTCCAACTTCTTATACCCATAATCAAAACAACGAAGACTCACAAGCTGAAGTAACCGTCGGCTCTTTTGCGGTTGAAGATGAAACTGATTTGGGCGTGTCTAACGCGGTTAATTTTTATAAAAGATATAATATTCAAGATGTTATCAAGCCTGGACAAGTAATTTTGGTTCAGGTTCTAAAGGAAGAAAGAGGCAATAAAGGCGCCTCAATGACCACTTACATTTCTTTGGCGGGAAAATATTGTGTTTTAATGGCAAATACCGCCAATAAAGGCGGGGTTTCTAAAAAAGTTGATAATTTTCGCGATCGCAAAATTCTGCGCACTATTTTAGAAGAAATCAATGTTCCGGTTGAAAAATCAGTAATTATTAGAACTGCTGGTGTTGGTAAAAAACCTGAAGACATTAGAAGAGATTACGATTATCTAGCGCGAGTTTGGAATAGCATCAGAGAAACCGCTTTAAGCTCAAACGCTCCATCATTCATTCACGCTGAAGATGACATCATTAAAAAATGCATTCGTGATGTTTATAATGATGCAGTTAATGAAGTTATTATTGAAGGTAAAGAAGCTTTTGACGCAGTGATCAATTTTGTCAAATTGACTATGCCAGAAAGAGCTGCCAATGTTAAATTGCACGAAGAAAGAGTGCCAATTTTTAACAAATATAAAGTTGAGCAGCAAATCAGTTTGCTTTATGAAAAACAAGTTTCTTTGCCATCAGGCGGTTCAATTGTCATTGACCACACTGAGGCATTAGTGGCAATTGACGTCAATTCTGGCAAAGCTAATCGCGAAACTGGCGTGGAAGAAACTGCTTATGCCACCAATATTGAAGCGGTTCGTGAAATTGCGCGCCAATTAAAACTTCGTGATTTGGCTGGTTTGGTAGTTATCGATTTTATCGATATGTACGATCAAAGACATCGCAGAAATGTTGAAAGAGCTTTGAGAGATTCTTTGCATAATGATCGCGCTAGAATTCAATTAGGTAGAATCAGTATTTTTGGTTTGATGGAAATGTCGCGTCAAAGACTTGGTGCAAGTTTCTTTGAAACTATCACTGATCCTTGTGAACATTGCAACGGAACTGGCTATGTTCGTTCGGTTGAAATTGTTGCGGTAAGTATTTTAAGAGCAATTCGCCACAGCTGCGCTGATCGCCAAGCTGGCGCAATTCACGTTTATACTTCAGCTGAAGTTATGGCTTATATTTTGAACTATAAACGCAATGAAATAAACGCTACTGAAAAAAGTTACGATATTCACATTTTCCTACACGCCGATGAAAATGCTGGTATTAACGGCTTTTCAATCAAAAAGAAAAAAGGTCTTTCTGATGAAGAAAAAAGAGAGTTAGAAATGGAAGTTTCAACCGGCAAGGTTAATAAACTTGGTATTGAAAGAAACTTTTTAGACGAAATTTCTGAAGAAGTTGAAGCGGGGGAAGTTAAAAAAGAACCACAACAACAAAGTGATCGTTATAATAAAAACAACAGAAAAAACGGTCGTGATCGCAATAGAAATCGTGATCGCAAAGGCAATGATTTTCATCAGCGCAATCCAAAAAGAAATAATTTTGAAAATAAAAAAGAAAGCAGTTCTTTAATTGGTGGGCTTTTCGGCTTATTCAAAAAGAAATAATAAATTAGGCTTGGCTAAGAATGCAAAACCAACAATTCATCGGCAGCGCTATTAAAAAAACCAATATTCGCTTTGATCTTGAAATCATCGCTAGCTTGATCAAAGAGAAATCAAA
The DNA here is from genome assembly GCA_040386195.1 of Pseudomonadota bacterium. GTDB lineage: Bacteria > Pseudomonadota > Alphaproteobacteria > Rickettsiales > UBA1997 > JAJTCH01. The sequence goes on from JAZKFV010000026.1 coordinate 3,163, forward strand.
GGTTTTAGATATTGGTTGCGGCAATGGTGATTTGCTTCAATATCTTAAAGCCAATAAGGAAGTTGATTGTCGCGGTTTAGAAATTATTCAGTCGGATGTAAGTTTGGCGCTGGCAAAAGGTATTTCAGTTATGCAAGGCAATGCTGAAAATGATTTGGTTTATTATCCGGATGATAGTTTTGATTACGCCATTCTTAGCCAAACTCTACAAGCCACTAAAAATCCTGACGAAATAATTCGTCAAATGCTCAGAATTGCCAAATTTGCTATCATTTCTTTTCCCAATTTTGCTCATTATAAAAATCGTTTTTATCTAGGATTAAAAGGTAAAATGCCGGTTAGTAAAACCATTCCTTACCAATGGTTTGACACGCCAAATATTCATTTTTGTTCGATTAAAGATTTTGAAGAATTATGTTTGAAGATGAATTTTATTGTCAAAAATCGCAGCTATTTTACCAACAAACGCAAGCTTGACAACTTCATTGGTAATAAAATTTTCGCTAATTTTTTTGCCGAATATGGTTTGTTTTTAATCACCAAAAATGAAATTAGACTTGCAACTGAGCCGCAATTAATTTTAAATAAGCAGTCCAAATTATTCATTAGTCAAAGCAAGCCGGTGCTTGCTAATGATGCTAATTCCTATTAACAAATTTAATCGTTAATGAAAAAAATATGCTTAATGTTTTCATTAACCATTCTTTTGCTGGGTTCATGCGGTAATGAAACTAACTATCATAAAAAACCTCGCACCAATAAATTTTCGCATCTGGAAAAAAATAATTCCAAACAATTATCCAAAAAAAAATTGCCACCAACTGAGTTAATTCAAATTGGTTTGGGTGGACAAAAAAGATATGCTTTGAAAGATAATTCGAACCGTGAAGAATCTTTTGTAAGTAGTGATGAACAGGCGATTTCTGATAGCTATATTACTGATGATGGAACTTATATTGGCAAATATAAAATCGGCAACCCATATCAAATTTTTGGCAAAACTTATCAACCGCAAGAATATACTAATTTTGAAGAAGTTGGAGTTGCTTCTTGGTATGGTGATGATTTTCACGGCAAGGCAACTGCCAATGGCGAAGTTTATCACAAAGGCGATATGACTGCAGCTCATCCAACTCTACCTTTGCCTTCAATTGTTAGAATTACTAATTTGGATAATGGCAAGACGGTGAAGGTGCGCGTCAATGATCGTGGTCCTTTTTCTAAAAAGAGAATTGTTGATGTTTCTGAAAAAGCTGCCAAAGAATTAGGATTTAAAAATAAAGGAACTGCCAATGTCAAATTAGAATTTTTAAAAGAAGATACTGAAGAAATGCTCCAAAAATTAGGAATTAACCAATAATAATTAAAAATATGTCGAACTATAAAAATAAAGAAATCGATTTTTCAAAAGCTGGTTTAGAAACCAAAATGATTCGCGGCGGAACTTTGCGTTCCAACTTTGGTGAAACTGCAGAAGCAATTTTTATGAATTCTGGCTTCACCTATAATTCTGCCGAAACTGCTGAAAATCGTTTTAATGGTGAAGAGCCTGGCTTTGTTTATTCACGCTACTTAAATCCAACTTTAAAAATGTTGGAAGATCGCCTTTGTTTGCTTGAAAATGCTCCGGCAGCTTGCGTGATGGCAAGTGGAATGGCGGCAGTTTTTGGTTCAATTATGTGCCAAATCAAAGCTGGCGATCACTTTATTGCTTCTCGCGCTTTGTTTGGATCTTGCTTTTATATTGCTACAAAAATTCTGCCTAATTACGGCGTGGAAGTTACTTTAGTTGACGGCACTAAAATTGATGAATTTAGAAAAGCTTTCAAAGCGAATACAAAATTAGTTTTTATTGAAACTCCTTCTAATCCCAATCTTGATTTGGTTGATATCAAAGCAGTTGCTGATCTATGCAAACAAAATAACGCTAAATTAATTGTCGATAATATTTTTGCCTCAGCTTTAATTCAAAAACCATTACAGCTTGGTGCCGACATTGTGGTCTATTCAACCACCAAACATATGGACGGGCAGGGCAGAAGTTTGGGTGGTGCAGTTTTGGGTAGTGAGGAATTTATCAAAGAAATTTTATTACCATTTCATCGCCACACCGGGCCAGCGCTTAGTCCTTTTAATGCTTGGATAATTTTAAAAGCTTTGGAAACTTTTCCACTGCGAATTGAAAGACATTGTCAAAACGCTTTAAAAATTGCTCAATTTTTAGAAACTCATCCAAAAATTAAGCGAGTGATTTATCCAGGTCTAAAATCGCATCCGCAATATGATATTGCTCAAAAACAAATGGAAAATGGCGGAGCTTTAATTGCTTTTGAAGTGCGGGGCGATAAAAAGGCGGTGTTTAAATTTATGAACAGTTTGAGAATCATCGATATTTCCAATAACCTTGGCGATGCCAAAAGTTTGATAACTCATCCTGCAACTACAACTCACTCAAATATGACTGCTGAGCAACGAGCTGAGATTGGTATTAATGATTCAATGTGTCGTCTTTCAGTTGGGCTGGAGAATGTTGAGGATTTGATCGGAGATTTGGAAGCTGGATTGTCTGAATAGTCGGTTAATCATAAAAACTGGATTGCTGAGCTGTGTAACAATCCAGTTTTTAAATTTTTAAAAAATCTTAGAAAGGAATGTCGTCATCCAAATCTTCATTATGTCCACCAGAATCATTATTCTTAGTATTTTTAGCTGAAGAATTTTTTGGGCTAGAATCGTAATTGTCATAATTTGCACCGCCAGCATTGCCGCCAGAGCTACGATTAGCTGAATCTAAAATTTGCAAAGTAGAATTAAAATTTTGTAAAACAATTTCAGTAGTATATTTATCAGCCCCATCTTTATCAGTCCATTTTCTAGTTTGAAGCTGACCTTCAACATAAAGTTTTGAACCTTTTTTGACATAGTTTTTAACGATTCCAACCAAGCCTTGCGAGAAAACTACTAAGCGATGCCATTCAGTTTTATCTTTTTTTTCGCCGGTTGCCTTATCTTTCCAACTTTCAGAAGTGGCAAGTGAAAAACTGGCAATTTCTCTGCCATCGTTGGTATTTCTGATTTCTGGGTCGCTACCAACATTTCCAACTAGGATTACTTTGTTAATTGACATAAATTTGATTATTTTTGTAGGTTAATATTTTGGGTAAATTAGGAGTTCAAATTCTAGCCAGTAAATCTGATTTTAAAAGTTATTATTTAGACATTATTAACTAATTATTTTTATCCAACTTAGAAATTTCAACTAATTTAACTGATCTGGCATCGGCATCAAGAACTTTGAATCTAATGCTGGCATTGTGATCGTAAATTTCACCAATTTCAGGAACTTTTTTAAATATAGCAAAAACTAATCCGCCAACAGTTTCAAAGTCGCTGTCAATATCATCGACTAATAAATTATTTTCTAAAAATTCAGAAATTTTCTCAATTTCAACTCGACCTCCAACTTGCATAATTGTGTTGTCAATTTTTTTAATTCTTAGATAAATATTATCATCGGGAATGTCGTGCTCATCTTCAATTTCACCAACAATTTCTTCAACAATATCTTCAATTGAAACCAGTCCATCAGTTCCGCCATATTCATCAAGAACAATGGCAATGTGAACTCGTGAAGAACGCATTTTTAACAACAAATCAATGATGCGCATTGAATGAGGAACATATAAAATCTTACGAATGATATTGGCGATTTTAAAATTATCTAATTTTGTTCCATCCTCAGAAGCGATAAATTTTGCCAAATCTTTACTATGAATAAAGCCAACAATATTGTCTAAATTACGTCTAAAAACTGGAATTCGACTATGTTCACTTTCAATGATTAATTTTTTGATATCTTCCAAGCTGGAATCGTATTGAACAGCAACCACATCGGTTCTTGGCGTCATCACATCGCCAACTTTAGTATCTTCAATATTAACAATATTTTTAACCATCTTCTTTTCTTCAGAGGTAATCAAGCCATTCTTTTGGCAATTATCAATGGCTTTGTTCAGAGATTTTAAAAGGCTAGGCTTGTTGTTTTTGCCTAAAATCACATTAACAGAGTGATTAATTTTGTTGATATGATCGGAAATGGTTTGGTGAGTTTTTATTTTTTTGCTTGGGGTTTTTGCAGGAGCAACAGCTGTGTCAATTTTTGTTTTCGACTGATCTTCCATAAATTGGGGTTGTAGTTAATAAAAAGTTTATTATTTGATTAAATATTCTAAAAAATAAACGATAACATAAAGATCAATAGCAGTAGCAACAATTGGAGGATTCCACTTAGTGAAAGGTTCTTTTAAAAATAATTTCCTACAAAATCTTTTGAAACGATCTTTTTTTAAACGTTCTTTTTCTTCCTGACTTAAAGGTGGTTTTTTAGGAGAACATCTTCTGATAATAAAAATATGCCAGACAAAATAGGCGATGACTAAAACAGATAAAAACCATTTGATCAATATTAAGTTGATCCACAAAACTAATTTATTGATAAAAAAAGAAATAAAGTAAGCGGCGCCGCCCCAAACCCACAGAACAATAACTAAATCTTCTTTACCATCGTGAACTAGATCGAAATGATGTTTAATTTTAGGGAAATGTTTTTCACAAAATAATTTCATAGCCAATCTAATTGCTGTCATAAGCTTTGCTGCGTTTAGTTATTAACTTTCTCATCTCCAGGCAATTGAGCTTTTTGCAAAACTCCTTCCCATGGTGATTCAAAATCAAAATTACGAAATTCTTGCATTAATTTTACCGGTTCATAAATAACCTTTTTTTGAATTTCATCATAGCGAACTTCTTTATAGCCAGTGAGCGGAAAATCTTTGCGCAGCGGATGACCTTCAAAACCATAATCGGTGAGGATTCTTCTTAAATCTTGATGATCATCAAAAATAATTCCATACATATCAAAAGCCTCTCTTTCAAACCAACCGGCGGAGCTGAAAATTTTAGAAGCGGTAGGAACTGAGATTTGATCTTCAATTGCAACTTTAACGGTGATGCGGTTATTAACTTTTAGGCTCAGCAAATTGTAAATAACTTCAAATCTTGGGCTTTTAACGCCAAGAAAATCGGCGCCAAAAATATCTAAAAGTAGTTTGAAAGAAAGATTTTGATCGGTTTTTAAAAACTCAAGGAAAGCCAGAATTTCAAGCCTATCAGCATAAATAATCAAATTATCATTTTGAATTGGCGGAATGGTTAGATTTCCTTTGAAAGTTTCTTGAATATATTTGGCTTGCTGTTCTAATTTTTCGTTCATAATTATCTTCTGAATTTTCCAGTTCTCTTAATTTTTCTTTGTAATTGCAAAACGCCGTAAAGCAAAGCCTCGGCAGTTGGCGGACAACCCGGAACATAAATATCAACCGGAACGATGCGATCACAACCTCTGACCACAGAATAAGAATAATGATAATATCCACCGCCATTGGCGCAAGAACCCATTGAAATTACATATCTTGGCTCCGCCATTTGATCATAAACTTTACGCAAGGCTGGCGCCATTTTGTTGGTTAAGGTTCCGGCAACAATCATAACATCGGATTGTCTTGGTGAAGGACGAAAAACCATTCCGAAACGATCTAAATCATAACGGCTGGCGGCAGTTTGCATCATTTCAACCGCGCAGCAAGCCAGGCCAAAAGTCATTGGCCAGAGTGAGCCAGTCCTTGCCCAATTAGCTAAATCATCTAATTTTGCTAAAACAAAACCGCGATCTTTGATTTCAGCAACCGCGCTATTCAAGATTGCGTCTTGGTTTAATGGGCTGATTAAATCAGTGTTTCTAACATTATTGATTATTTCCATTCAAGCGCTCCTCTTTTCCATTCATAAATAAAGCCAATGGTTAGAAGGGTTAAAAACACCATCATTGACCAAAAGCCGAAAACGCCGATTGTTTTTAATGAAACTGCGAAGGGAAATAAAAAGGCAATTTCTAAATCGAAAATGATAAACAAAATTGCGACTAAATAAAATTGCACATCAAACTCGTTTCTGACCCGACCAATCCCTTCAAATCCACATTCATAAGGTGAGTTTTTTTCGGCATCAGGAAGTCTTTTGGCTAAGAAAAATGGAATGACTAAAATGACCAAAGAAAGCCCGGCAGCAACTCCAAAAAACAACAGAATCGGTAGGTAATTAGTGAGTAAATTATCCATTTTTAAAGCTTGTAATTTAAGTAAGATTGAAGAATATTTGCGCAGCTTAATTCGAAAAGTGCAGGTAAATTTATAAATATTTAGCAATAAATCAAGTTTTTTAAAATGTTATTTTCAGGTTTATATACAGCCCTTATCACCCCTTTTAAAAATGACAAAATTGATGAGGTGGCTTTTGAAAAATTAATTGAATTTCAAATTAAAAATGGTGTTGATGGAATCGTTCCGTGCGGAACAACTGGCGAATCGCCAACCCTAACTCATGAAGAGCATAATTTAGTAATTGATTTGGCGATAAAAATTGCCAATAAAAGAATTAAAGTTGTGGCGGGAACCGGCTCAAACTCAACTGCCGAAGCCATTATGATGACCAGCCACGCTTTAGAAGCTGGCGCGGATGGCTGCTTGATTGTGGCTCCTTATTACAACAAACCAACTCAGCAAGGTTTGTATCAGCACTTCAAAGCCATTAACGATAATTGCGAAATTCCTTTGATTGTCTACAACATTCCTGGTCGTTCCGTGGTTAATATTACTGACGAAACTCTAGCAAAATTAGCGCAATTAAAAAATATTGTTGGCATTAAAGATGCGACGGGAGATTTAGCTCGGGTTGCTAGTTTAAAATTATTGGTCGATAAAAATTTTGCAATAATTTCTGGCGAAGATGCTACCGCAGTTGGATTCAACGCTATGGGCGGCTGCGGAGTTATTTCGGTCACTGCCAATATTGCGCCAAAACTTTGCTCAGACTTACAAAAAGCCACTCAAATTGGCGATTATAAAACCGCAGTAAAAATTCAAGATCAACTCACCAGCCTTCACGCCGCAATGTTCTGCGAAACCAACCCAATTCCAGTTAAATATGCCGCGTCTTTAATGGGATTTTGCAGTGGAGAAGTTAGGTTGCCATTAACTGAAGCTTCTGAAGCTGCCAAAATTAGAGTTGCTGCTGAGATGAAAAAATTAGGATTAATTTAAAAAATCTAAAGCCAACCCGCATCCTAAATAAATTTGACTTTTAAATCTAATTATAAGAAAAATTAATAATCATATTAATTTTTCCGATATAATTTATGAGCAAAAATAATCACCTTTCTGAAGATTACAAAAACTTTCCTCAATATTTAATTCTTAGCCAAAGAGGCAAAGATGTTATGGATGGCTTATTGAAAATATTAAATCCAACTTCAATTACAAAACAACAAGTTCAATCAGTAATAAATATTTTTGCCAATCTGGTTAGTAAAGATTCACAGAATATCGAGGAACAACAAAGGGAAACGATAAGTTTAATTATTGAAATATTTGGTTGTGAGGAAAGCGCAGAGTTTTATAAAAAAATTTCTCAACTTGCTGAACAAGAAAAGAGTTATCTAAAGTTATTAAGTTCAAGCTCAGATACGGCTCTTGATAAATATTTAGAAATTTTAGATGAGTCCCAACGGCTTAAACTAAATTATGGTGACTTTTCCAGGCATCAAGAAATGATTGCAATTCTTGATGAGGCGCTAAGTAAAGATCAATTGCAAGGTTCGTCATTTTTACCAAGATCGGCAGCAATATTTGAATTTCTTGCAGACCTAGCTAGCACTCCAGAAACATATCCAGCAGTAACTCCAGAAAGAATTGCTTTTGAAAGCGCCAATCTTCTTCTTGGATATTGTTATGAGCACGGAATCGGTGTTGAAAAAAGTATAAGACTTGCTTGCGACTGCTATATAACCGCTTCTCACGGCGATGAAGGGGTTGAATATTTACCTGGGGAATGGTGTAAAACAGATGTCACTATTAAGGCGGAAGAAATGATGTTTATACTTGTGGGAATTAAAACTGATGATACTCAAATAGATTCTGAAGAGTGTGATTCGGACACTGATAAGAATCCCGCTAATGTTAATGCGGTAGCTATTGAACTATTGCGCCCAATAATGTTAGAATTGGAATCTGGTAGTTCTTCTGATTCAAAAAGGCCAGCTCGAAAAAGTTTTTGCAAACACCAATACGAACTTGACGATGTGGTAGAAGCCGCCAATGCAACCCCACCAAAATCATTAACTCCAACCAGCAATACTCAATTTTCTCCTAATTTAATGAAAACACCCAACGCTATCTGAGGATTATAAACTTCTGCCTTTCTGTCTGCCTTGCGCTCTTTCCTGAGCCTCGACCATACTAACCCAAAAGCCTTTTTTGCTATTGTCATTCATTAATTTTGCCGAGCTGACTAAATAGGTTAACTTTTGCCCTAAAATCACCGAAGTCCAAAATCCGACTGGCTTGACTAAATCAACAATTTTAGTTTCTGATAATTCTTGCGCCTCTTCTTCTTGCTCTGGCGAAATTATTTTTTCTACTAATTCGCGTGAAACTTCTTTTTTAATAAATCTTTCACTATCTTCTTTAGGTAAGACTTTTTCTGCTTTTATAGCCTTTCTGGATTTGATTTTATCAACTAAATTGCGATATTTTTTGCGGGCAAAAATTAAGAGGATGCCCAGAATAATTCTAATTAAAATAATACTGATTAAAACGACCACAAAAATTCCCAGAAGCACTGGTAATACTGTTTTGAGGAAGATGATTAGCTGAGCTAGCATTGATTAATTGTATTTTTTTGCGAAGGGGTATATAAACCGCATTCTCATTTATAACACTTCAAAAAACAATTAATTTTTCAATGCAAAAATCAGAACTTCTTTTGCCCGCCGGATCACTTGATCGCTTAAAAACCGCTATTCTTTACGGCGCTGATGCCGTTTATTGTGGCACGCCAGATATGAGTTTGCGCACTAAATCAGCTTTTAGTTTGGAAGAGTTGGTGGAAGGAATTGAATATGCTCATTCTAAAAATAAAAAGGTTTATTTGACGCTGAATTTATTTTCGCACAATAAGGATATTGAAAAATTGCCGGAATATATTGATACCGTGAAAAAAGTTAAACCAGATGGCTTAATCATCGCCGATCCAGGCGTGGCGCATTTTGTCAAGCAGCACGCGCCGGAATTAGAAATTCATATTTCTACTCAAGCCAATGTCTGTTCGTGGTTATCAGTACAATTTTGGCAAGAGCAAGGCGCTAAATTAGTGGTTCTAGCCCGCGAAGTTAGTTTTGAAGAATTAAAAGAAATTCGCCAAAAATGCCCGGATATTAAATTGGAAGCCTTTGTTCACGGCTCAATGTGTATGACTTATTCTGGTCGTTGTTTGCTGTCTAATTTTATGTCCGAACGCGGCGCCAATCAAGGTTCTTGCGCCCATAGTTGCCGTTGGGGTTATAAAGTTAAAATCAAACTTAAAGATAATACTGAGCACGAAATTGAAATTACCGATCAGAATCGCGATTTATTCGATTTCTTTTTAGAAGAAGAAATTCGCCCGGGCGAGTTGATGCCGTTTGAGGAAGATATGCACGGCTCTTATATTTTAAATTCTAAAGATTTATGTTTGATGCCCAAGCTCAATGAATATTTAGAAATTGGTATTAATTCGCTAAAAGTTGAGGGTAGAAATAAAACTGAATATTACGCCGGAACTGTGGCGCGAGCCTATCGAATGGCAATTGATGATTATTACGCTGATCCTAAAAGTTGGAACGCCGACAAATATATGGACGAGCTCGAAGCAGTTGCCAATCGTGGTTATACTTTGGCGTTTCATGAAGGTAGATTAACCAATTTGGCGCATGATTACGACAGCACTAAATCCACCGCAATCTATGAATATTGCGCCAGAATTGTGGAATGGCAAAATGACGACATAATTATTGAAATTAAAAATCGTATCGTTGCTGGCGATGTTTTAGAATTTTTATCACCCTTTGCCAGAACGCCAATTTTGCTGAGAATCTACGAATTTATTGCTGCTGAAAATGGCAATATCACCGCCGCAGTTCACTCTGGACAAAAAGGAAAAGTTCGCATTCCGTTGTCATTATTTCATTTGGAAGATGGGCAAAAATTAAAAGAATTATTGCCGCCACTTACTTTAATTAGAAAAGAAAAAGCGATGGATGATTCAGAAAAAAATCGTCTTGAGCTTCACAATCAAGCCCACAAAGTTGAATCGGGCGAAGGCAATGAAAACAAATATCAAAATAAAAGAAATAAATATTTATCTTCACTTGAAGAAAAACTTCAGGAAGTTTCGCCAAAAACTCCTAGAGTTGGGGTGGAAGGCTGCTGCGGCAAAGGTTGCAACGGTTGTTTAATTTTCTGGCATGATGACAAATACCAAAAAGCGCGGGAATTGTTGAAGACTAAAAAGATGGGTGAAATGCTTTAGATTATTGTTTCTATGGCTTTTTGGCGGCGTTTGTTAAACCACATATAAATTAAAGTCAGCAAAATACATATCGCCAAACAAACACCAATGATGATGTGTAAATATTCTTTAATCATCTCTCGGTTTTCCCCAATCAAATATCCGGTATAAGTTAAAATTGTCACCCACAAAGCTGAGCCAGCGGTAGTGTAAAAACAAAATTTTCCAAAATGCATTCGCGCAATTCCGGCGGGAAGAGAAATATAGTGGCGAACGCCAGGAATTAAGCGGCCAGTGAAGGTTGAAAATGAGCCGTGTTTGGCAAAAAATATCTCAATTCCCAAAATAGTTTTTTGTTTGATGAAAAAATATTTGCCAATTTTATCTAAAATTGGTCGACCATAATGAATGGCTAAATAATAGTTAAATATTGCGCCGAATAAATTGCCAATCACACCAACAAGAATGGCTAAATGAATATTAAATTTTCCATAGGTGGCGGCAATGCCAACTGGAATCATAATGATTTCGCTGGGAATGGGAACGAAGGTGCTTTCTAAAAACATACCAATAAAAATGCCGCCATAGCCAATGTGTTCAACAAGAAACACCAAATAATCTAGGCTCAGCTGAAAGTAATAGGATAAAGTTGTCATTAGATTTTTATTTGAGAAGTTGCTCAACAAAAGAAGCTATGGCTTTTTTGTCTGATATTGCAGATTGTTTAGAGGAATAAATTAGATCAATGATTTTTTGATAAGTTTCTTCTAAATTTTCATTAATTAAAACATAATCATATTCATTCCAATGACTCATTTCATCTTTAGCTTTCTGCATTCTTTTTAAAACCACCTCTTCGCTATCTTCGGCTCTGGTTTGTAATCGGCTGTGCAATTCTTCCATTGAGGGTGGCAAAATAAAAAAACTAATTACTTGGCTACGATCAAACTTTTGAGCAATCTGTCTGGCGCCTTGCCAGTCAATGTCAAACAGAACCGAATTATTATTTTTTAATTGCTCTGCAATTTCTTGCTTTGGAGTTCCATATTGATTATCAAAAACCTGAGCATTTTCAAGAAATTCATTATTGCTCAACATTTCTGCAAATTTTTCTTTGGAAATAAAAAAATAGTGCTGACCATTAATTTCGGATTGTCGGGGCTTTCTAGTCGTTGCTGAAATTGAAAGTTTAATATTGGAATTTCTTGCAACTAACATTTTACAAAGCGTTGACTTTCCAGCGCCAGATGGGGAAGAGATGATAATTAAATGAGGAGATTTAGGCATTTATCTTAATGATTAATGATTAATGGTTAATGATTAATTATTTTTTCATTAATAATTAATCATTAACCATTAATCATTATTTTTTATTCTTCTTTAACTAAAGCAATATCCGGAGCGTCAATTGCTTTCATACCAACAACGTGATAGCCAGAATCAACGTGCAAAACTTCGCCAGTAACGCCGCTGCCAAGTTCGCTAAGCAAGAAAACGCCGGCGCCGCCAACATCGGCTAAATCAATATTTCTTTTTAAAGGTGAGTTATATTCATTCCATTTGAAGATGTATCTAAAATCGCCAATACCGCTGGCAGCCAAAGTTTTAACTGGCCCCGCAGAAATTGCGTTGATACGAATATTATCTTTGCCGCAATCTGCCGCCAAATATCTAACGCTGGCTTCCAATGCCGCTTTAGCAACACCCATCACATTATAATGAGGAACAACTTTTTCAGCGCCGTAATAACTCAGAGTTATCACCGAACCGCCGCCAGCTTTTTTCATCAATTCTTCACCAGCTTTGCAAACCGCAACTAAAGAATAGCAGGAAATATTCATAGTATTAACAAAATTGCCCGGAGTTGTGTCGATAAAACGACCGCGCAATTCTTCTTTGTCAGAATAAGCAATAGCGTGAACGATAAAATCTAATTTGCCCCATCTTTTTTCTAACTCAGCAAAAACTGCATCAACGGAGCTTTGATCAGTAACATCGCAAGGTAAAACAATGTCAGATCCAAGCGACTGCGCTAAAGGTTCAACCCTTTTTTGCAAAGCTTCGCCTTGGTAAGTGAAGGCCAAATCTGCGCCATATTTTTTTGCTTCTTGGGCAATGCCCCAAGCGATTGAACGATTATTGGCAACGCCCATAATCAAACCTTTTTTTCCTTCTAATATTGTCATTTTAAAAATTTTTAAGTTAAAAATTTTAGTCGTTAGTCGTTAGTCGTTAGTCGTTAGTTGTTCCAAATTTGGTTTGACTAACGACTAATGACTAACGACTAATGACTAATACAACCACGATAATTTTTTTTGGTTCTGCGCTTCAAAAAGATTGATTTTATTTTCTTTAAGTAATGTCAATCCAATATCGTCCAAACCTTCCAGCAAGCAGGTTTTTCTAAAGCCGTCAATCTCAAATTTATAAATTTTATTGCCCGCCCGCACTTCTTGTTTAGGCAAATCAATGTTAAAATTATTATCAGAATCTTCAGCCAATTTCATCAATTCTTCAACTTGATCTCCCGCTAAAACAATGGGCAAAATACCATTTTTGAAACAGTTATTATAAAAAATATCGGCAAAAGAAGGAGCAATAATGCATTTAATGCCAAAATCAAACAATGCCCAAGGAGCGTGCTCACGGCTAGATCCGCAGCCAAAATTGCTGCCGGCAACGATGATGTGAGAATTGTGATAAGGAGTTTGGTTTAAGATAAAATCAGCAATTTCATTTCCCGCCAAATCATAACGCATCTCGTGAAAAAGATTTTTGCCAAGTCCAGTTCTTTTAATAGTTTTGAGGAATTGTTTAGGAATAATCATGTCAGTATCAATATTGACAAGAGGCATCGGAGCAGCTTTTGATTGCAAAACGGTGAACTTTTCCATTGATTAAATTTGAATGGCTGAATATTTGAAAAAAACAAATTAAAGCAATTATTCCTTATTTTACAAGTGTCTATTTTGGATCAAAGATTCAATCGTAGTTGGATTATAAATCAGCTGGGTGCCAATAACTTTGCATTGTTGGTTATAATTTTAAGCTCGCTGATAATTTATTATTTGCTCCTAATGTTGGATTAAAATATTTTTCTTTAACTCAAAATAATTATCAGGAAAAAGGCGCTGGTAATAATGGTTTAAAAGTTTCTAATCAAGATTTTTATAATCTTAATTCCGAAATTGGTTTTAAATTTAATGTTGGATTAGCCATCAATATTTCCGACGAAAGTAATTCCTCACTACAACTACAATACAATCTCCAACTCTCAACAAAATTCATCAGCAACAGCGGATCACTGCAATATCGGTATGTTTTTTAGATTTTTTTAACGATGATTTTGGGTTTTGGGTTGATTTGAAATTTAATAACAAGAAACAGAAATTTCATTGTAAAATATTTTCTGCAATTTTAGGATACTAAAAATCTTATCAAGAAATTGCCACTCTTATCAAATGAAAAACCAAAAAATATTTAGAAATAAAAATCAAACAAACAAGAAAATTTTCAACAGGCCAAATTCTGTTTGGATGCTTTTTGGTATGCTTATTATGGTTATTTGTTTAGCGTTGAATAACGATGCTAAGGCTGATTGGTTTGGGAAGAAAGAGGAGAGTTGTAAGAATTTGGTTGATAAGGGCATAGGAAGTAAAGCTTTTCTTAAAGTAAATTATAAAAAAATTTATGACATTTGCGCAGAAAAATCAAAAACAGGAGACTATTTAGAAATTTACTCTCGCTACACTTTTTATAAATATATTGATAAATCCTTCCAAGATAAAATGGAAGCAAACAAATATCACTGGATGCTCTTCTACGCCAATCAAAACAGCCGCGAGTTTGATTCAAAAACCAAAGAATTTAAAAAAGAACAAGGTCTTTATGAGCAAGAGCTAAAAGACTTCGAGGAGCAAATAACTCAAGAAGAAAAAATTAAATCCTTTTCTTATATTGCTGATAATTTAGCCACTGGTAATGAAGGCTGGGTTTTAAAACATGATTATCAGAAATCGTTTGAATATTTGAAGAGGGCGGCAGAGGTAGGTGATTTATTTTCCCAGGCTGAATTAGGGGCTTGTTATTTTGGTGGAGGAGATAGATTTTATAAAATGGAATTTCCCGTCAACTATGTTGAAGCATATAAGTGGACATATCTTTCGATCCTGCACTCAAAACAAAAAAATACCGCCTTTGAATCTTCAAAAAAAATGCTTGATATAATTTCCTCAAAGGCTTCCAAAATAGAAATTATGCAAGCCAAAAAAGATGCTAATAATTGGTTAAAGCAAAATGAAAAATTTATAAAATCCCATCCTTTAGAAATTGTGAATATTACAAAAGAACAGGCTGAGATTGATAAAAAACAAACTCAAGAAATTATTAATAAATATGAGATGTATCTGACTCCAATTAAAACAAATAAATAACTTATAAATTTAAATAACTAAAACTTATGCCAAACAACACACAACCAGATTCAGGAGATTTTTTAATTAGTACTAAAAAGTTTTTGGATAAAAATGCTCAAGCTATTCGTCAAGATTATAACGTTTCTTACGAAAGGATTGCCTCATCTCATCCATCATCACCTGAATATCAAGTTAAAATTTCAGCTACTACCGGTGTGGTGGTTGAATATATTTGGGAAGGAGTAGCTCAATTTAGCTACGGCACATTGTTTCGCTCTGTAACCAAAGCTCTTGGTGCTATATTGCCTAATCAGACTGCAAAAAGAATTGAGTTTGTAACCAAGCCAATTAATGAAGCAGTTTATAAGATGATTGATATTAAGGGAGACGAGGTTGGAGCCTCATTTGGTGAATTAACGGCTGATATTTTTGATTATAGTAGTGGTAATAATAATCAAAATGAAAATTCTAATATTTCAAATAGAACAAGACAAGAAACGATTATCAACTCTACTTCCGACTCTGGCGAAAACAAATCAATCACTGCCACCAAAACCACCAACCCCAAAGGCACCAGCTCAATCTCAGTAAATTCTGATGATTATTCTAAAGATGACCTTCTTTCCTCCTCAAAAAACCTAGCCAAAGACAATATTGGTTCCAATCTAACAATTGAAGGAAGTGACGGAACTATTAACGGAACAGTAATTAATCAAGAGCTGCTAAAAGATGCCAACAAAATTTTAAAAAACGATCTAACTCTAGATTCTCCATTGATCACTAAAATTGATGATAACAATTATGGGTTATTAGAAAAAAATACCATTCTCACCCTTAAAGATGGCACCACCTCTACCTTAGACACTATTATTTCCAGTCTCCAAACTTCCTTTCAAGCCATTCCCAAATTCCTTTTTAGTGCTGCAGATTTTGGCCCAGATCTACTTAATGCTATGACTTCAATCTTTAGTAACGAGCATCCTCTGATTCGTGATGATAGTGGTAATCAGATTTACTTAGACGCAGATGGTTATCAAACTACAAACGCAATAGATCCAGTAACAGGACAGCCAAATGAAGAAGCCAAAGGTGCTTCTCCATTAGAAAGAATCGAAGCTGAATTCATCGCCAGAATAATTGAAGGAGAAAGTGCTCAAGATATTGCGATAGATATTGCGGAGCGAGAATTTGCCAGAAATATTTCTAATGATCTTGCCAATAAAATTGGCGGGTCAAATGTTGCTCAAGCAGGAATGGCTCTTATCATTATGAAGGTTGGTCTTGCTGCAATACAAGGCGATGGTCTTAACGGTAATGATTATGCTATGATTGCTGCGGAAGGAATTCTGGTGGCTTTTGGTGTTAGCCCGGCTGCAGCCCAAATCATTGTTAGTGCTGTTGATAAAATAATTCAAGAAGATGGTAGATTAAATGCCAATGAATATCAGGATGTTGCAGCAGCTGCAGCAACTGCGGTTGTTGTTATTACTGTATGTGAGATGGTAGGTAGTTTTGTGGGAAGTTTTTTTGGCCCAGCGGGAACGGTTGTTGGGTTTATAGTTGGTGCTTTAGTCGGTTATGTAATTGCGGCTCCAGTTTACAACTCAATTCGCAATAGTTGGGAAGATTTTGAGCAAATCTATGATGCTTTTGAAGATATGTTTAAAGGTGATAATATTGGTGAGCAATTAAAAGAAGCATTGAAAGGATATGAAGATTTTCAAAGAACTATCACTGTTGATTTTGTTAAAGATATTGCAATTGGTGTCTACAATTTATTTGGTGGACATTACGGTAAAACTCTAGGCGCTGGAGAATATTGGAATCCATACTCCTTCATCAATGTCACCCCCAAAGAAGACGGAACTGGAAGTATTATCACCGGTGTTGAGCGCGAAGGTGCGGTGTTGATTGCTTCAGAGAATGGCAATGATGATATTTATGGCACTAACGGCCAAGATATTATGATTGGTAAATCTGGCAAAAACACCATCTTAGGTTATGACGGCAACGATCATATTGAAGGCAGAAGTAATGATGATATTTTGATTGGTGGTCAAGGTGATGATGAGATTTTAGGTGGGCTTGGAAATGATTATTTATCAGGAAGTGAAGGCGATGATAGTTTATTTGGTGGTGCTGGTGATGACATAATTTTGGGTGGCGAAGGCAATGATTATATCGAAGGCGGCGATGGTAATGATCAAATCGAAGGTGGAGCGGGAAGTGATTATATTGATGGTGGTGTTGGTAATGATACAATTGTAGGAGGTGCGGGTAACGACATTATTGAAGGACAAGATGGTGATGATTCAATTTTAGGTGAAGATGGTGACGACATTATTTTGGCTGGAGATGGCAATGACATTGTTGATGGCGGTACTGGAGATGATGTGATTGAAGGCGGTGCTGGCAATGATAACCTAGCAGGCAATGATGGTGACGACACAATTAACGGCGGTGCAGGAATTGATATAATTTTTGGCGATGTTGGTAGTGATATTATTAATTCTGGGCACGATGATGATTTAGTCTTCGGCGGAATTGGTAATGATATAATCTACGGAAGTAACGGCAATGACAGCCTCTATGGTGAAATTGGTAATGATTATGTGATTGGTGGTGAAGGCGATGACATTATCGATGGCGGAGCCGGAGATGATGTGTTGATGGGCGGCAAAGGCAATGACACTATCGCTACTGGAGAAGGCAATGATACGATAATATTTTTACAAGGTTATGGGCAAGATACAATTGATGATACTGATGCGGCGGGAAGTGATGTGATTAGATTAGCCGATACCAACTCTAACCAAATTGTTCTTGGCAAAGTTGACAACGATTTAGTTATTCAATTCAAAAATCCCAACTATAACAGCTCTTTAGCCATTTCAGAAACCAACCAACAATTCACCACTGATAAAATCACCATCAAAAACGAATTTAATCTTGATGGAACAACCAATTCAGCTATTGACAGAATTGAATTTGCCGACGGCAAAAAAATTGAATTAACCACCAATAATTTACAACAGCTAATCAACAACCCATCCCAACCACTGACCACTGACCACTTACAACTGACAACTTATTCCAACATCGACACTGCAATTCAAACCGAACTGGCTCTTGGTTATCAAGAAAATTTCTCAACCGAAGAAGAGGCGGGAAATAATCAAACTGAAAACCCCAACTCCAGCTTCTACGACCACAATTATGAAACCTCAGCCAATCAAGATCAAATTGATAATGAAAAATTCAACGAAGTTCAATGGCGTTCCCACAAAGAAAAACGCAGTGCTTTTGGTGGTCATTATACTGTCTGGACAAAATATTATGAGCGGAACTTAAACGGCACTAACGGCAATGATCGTATTGTTGGTAATTGGTGGGCAGAAAATATTAATGGCGGGGCAGGCGATGATCAACTTTCTGGAAATGACGGCAATGACACAATTCGCGGTGGAACAGGAAATGATTTAATCTCTGGCGGCACAGGTGAAGACAGTCTTTATGGCGAAGCTGGCAACGATAAAATCTATGGTGGAACCGGCAATGATTATATTGATGGCGGCGCGGATAATGATGATTTGATTGGCAATGAAGGTGATGACACAATGTTGGGCGGCGATGGTGATGATCGACTTTCTGGCAATGGTGGCAATGATAATTTAAATCTGGGAACAGGAAATAATATTGCTTATGGCGGCGCTGGAATTGACACCATCACTTCCGCATCTGCCAACGGCAAAAACTTCATCGATGGCGGCGATGATAACGACATCATCAACGCCGGCAGCAACGACGATTACATCACCGGCAGCTCAGGAAACGATTCCATCAATGGTGGAGATGGAAATAATCAAATTTATGGCAATGACGGCAGTGACAATATCACATCAGGAATTGGTGATGATTATATCTCCGGCGGCTCGGGTGATGATATTATTAATGCTGGTAATGGTAATAATACCGTTTATGGCAATTTAGGAAATGACCAAATCACAGCTGGAACTGGCATTGATTATATCTATGGTGGAGCTGGAGCTGATATTGTTAAAGCTGGCGCTGGCAATGATGTAATCTATGGCAACTCAGATCAAGATTGGATTGAAGGTGAAGCAGGAAATGATTCAATTTACGGTGGAACTGGAAGTGACAATTTATTTGGTGGTGATGGCAATGACATTATAAACGGCAATGAAGATGGCGATGTAATTTACGGCGGCAAAGGCAATGATCAACTTTATGGCGGACAAGGAAATGATATTTTAATTGATGATCAAGGCAGTGACCAACTTGATGGTGGCGCTGATAAAGACATCATTATTCTCACCAAAGAAGATGGCGCCAGCACTTCAGTTGACACCATCAACAACTTCAACAAAGACGAAGATAAAATTATCCTCAAAGTAAATTACAAAACCCCAATCAACTTCACAATTTTGCAAGCATCAATGCAGCAAAATGGTGCCAACACTGAAATCAATTTAGATAACGGTCAAAAAATTATTATCACCAACACTAATAAAGCCGACCTCAACGAGCATAATTTTGCGATTGGTTTATCAACCGGAACTAGCTCCGCAGCAAATCAAATCCTCTTTGGAACTGAAGGCGACGACACATTATTCGGAGATCAAACTGACAACACTATTTATGGCGGAGCCGGCAATGACGAACTCTGGGGCGGACTTGGATCAGATGCGCTTTATGGGCAGGATGGGAATGATATTTTGAGATATGAGGCGGATGGGGTTTATGTGGGAACCAGAAGTCTATATGGTGGTTATAATGAAAAAGTTATTTATTGGGGATATAGCCATAACTACACTCATCCTGATCATTATTATAGATCCGATGGAAGTCAGTCAAATGGTGGTTGGTGGATTGATCCAAATCCGTATGTCAATTATACAAATGTTTATAATGCCAATTGGGAAAATAATGTTGATGTGGCTATCAATTCAGATATTTTATCGCGGGTTCAAATTGCAAGTCATTACATTATTAGTCCTGGAAATCACGGATCATTTTTTGGATATGTTAAAAAAAGAGACGACATAAGAGGCGTTTATTCGGTAACCAAAATAGAATATCAAGATACGGTAAGCGATTATTTCTCCACCAAAAATTTCTACAATTCCCAACTAACCGATATTACCGGCTACAACCGCAGCTTCGATCGTTTCATCGGCGGCGCTGGGCAAAATGTAATCTTAATGACCGAAGGTAATGACGTTCTAACCGCTGAAGATCCAACCAGCGCTGGAGCAGTTGTTGGCCAATCACGAGTGCAAAATATTTCTACAATTTATGCTGGCGCTGGCAATGATGTTCTCAATTTCACCAGCCCAAAATTCACCTTCGGCGATATGACTTTTTATGGTGGCGATGGTAATGATAAAATCTGGAGCAACGCTGGCAACGATAAAATATTTGGTGGTGATGGTAATGATGAAATTTATTCTGGAAAAGGAAATGATACAATTGATGGTGGTTCGGGTGATGATGTGATTTATGGTGGTGATGGTAATGATGTAATTTTAGGTGGAGAAGGAAATAACAAAATTTACGGCGAGGCTGGAGATGATATAATCTTTGCTGGTACTGGTGCAGATGTCATTAATGGTGGTGATGGCAACGATACTATTTCTTACGTTAATTCTTCTTCAGCGGTCAAAGTTAATATAGGAAACATAACATTTTATGGAGTTGCTGGAGGTTCTGCTGGCGCTAGCACTATTACCAATGTTGAAAATATTATCGGCTCATCTTTTGATGATATTTTAATTGGTTCATACGCCAATAATATTCTTTCCGGCAGTTTAGGTAATGATTTGTTAAAAGGCAGCTTGGGTGATGATACTTATGTTTTTAACAAAGGCGATGGTTCTGATACTATTGCTGATGTTGAATATCCTATTACAACACCCAGCTCTGGTAATGATAAAATTCTCCTCAACGGTTACACAGAAGATCAAGTCATCCTTAAAATTGGTGCCAATATCAACGATCTGGAAATAACTTTTAAAGATAATTCGCAAGATAAAATCACTATTTTATGGCAGCTAAATCAGACATCAACCAGTCAAAAAATTGAGACTTTAGAATTTAGCAATGGCCGCTCATTTAATTTGAGCAATCTTTATTTAATTAACGAAGATACAGTAGCTCGAATTGCTAACTCAAAGGTTAACCCCTCAAGCACCGCAATTGTATCATCATCTCACGGCTTTTTAGCTGTTGGAGATAGCGGCAATATCAACTATCTTCCTAGTGCTAATTTTTCTGGATTGGATCAAGTTACTTATCAAGAAAAAAACTCCAGCGGTGTGGTGCTTTACACTAAAACCTACAGCATCTTCATCGCTGCTCAAAACGACGCCCCAACTACAACTGTTATTGCCAATCAAGAAATTAATCCTGAACAACAATTCAGCGTTAATTTATCACAATATTTTGCTGATGCTGATAATGATAATTTGCAATATACCGTTAAACTAAATGGCAATGAAACTCTTCCTAATGGAATTAGTTTTAATCAAACCACCAAAACCATTTCAGGAGTTTCAGCAACAATCCAAAATCTTCATTTTGAAGTAATGGTTTCTGACAATAAAGGCGGAGCAGTTAATAACAGCTTCAACATTAATGTCGTCGCTCCAACTACTTCCGGCACCAATATTGCTAATAATTTATTGGCGAGTTTTGCCGCTCCAAATCCAGCAAATACTCACCAACCAGTTTTAAGCGCAGAAGTAATCAATCAAATTTCCCACACCACTTACATTCAAAACGAAGGCTCAAACTTTAGCGAGAACATCACCGCCGATCAACCAACTGCAAATAACTTTGTTGATGCCGGAGCAGGAAATGACAACATCAAAACTTTTGCTGGCAACGATATTATCAACGCCGGAACTGGTAATGATAAAATAAGTTCAGGAACCGGAAACGACATAATCACTGGTGGAACAGGTTCTGATACTTTTGTGATTTCTACAGGAAACACCAATGGTGAAACTACAATCACAGATTTTGAATTTAATAACTCGGCTGAAACTATTGATATTTCCAGCTTCATTGGCATTCGCAATTTAAGTGATTTAACCATCACCGCTGGCTCAGCAATTATCCATTTACCCAATGGACAAACCATTCACATTTTAAACGCTACTCCTGAAAATATCAGTGCCAGCAATTTCCAATTTGCCGCCAATCAAGCGCCAACTGCTAACAACATTAACTCTGCAACCAATGAAGATCACTCGGTGAATATCGATGTGTTGGCAACAGCGGCAGATATTGAGGGTGATTCATTATCAATCAACAGCATCAATCAGCCAACTCACGGAACTGCACAAATAATCACCAACCCTCAAACCGGTCATCAAACCATTTCTTATATGCCAAATGCTAATTACAATGGAACAGATAGTTTTGCTTACACAATAAGTGATGGCAACGGTGGAACTGCACAAAGAACCGTTAGCGTTGCAATTGCTTCAGCAAATGATGCGCCGCTTTTTATCAACAATTATAATTATACTGAAGAGCTGGTTAATAGCTACACGGCCAATGGTCAGCATCTAGCATCAATCACCAATCTTGTTGATGGTGGTTGGGTGGTTGCTTGGCACTCATATTACAATGACGATTCATATTATGACATTTACTTGCAGCGTTATGATGTTAATGGTCATAAAGTTGGCACTGAAACAAGGGTGAATACTACTACTGTTGATCATCAGTTTGATCCTTCTGTTAATGCTCTTCCAGATGGCGGTTGGCTGGTTAGTTGGACATCATATGGTCAGGATGGTTCAGGATGGGGGGTTTATGCTCAGCGTTATGATCAAAGCGGAGTTGCAGTTGGTAATGAATTTGCGGTTAATAGCTACACATCTGCCAGTCAATATGGCTCGGCAATCAGCGCCACAAATGATGGTGGCTTTATAGTCGCTTGGGCTTCCGATAAACAAGATGATTCCTATGAAGCGGTATATTTCCAGCGTTATGATTTAGATGGCAATAAGGATGGCGGTGAAACTCAAGTTAATACTTATACATTTAGAGCTCAGCTCAACCCGGCAATCACAACTCTTCAAGATGGTAGCTTCATCATAGTTTGGCAATCCGACATCGAGGATGGTTCGGGCTATGGTGTATATTTGCAACATTATTCATCTGAGGGCATAAAAATTGGTGATGAAACCCAAGTTAATATTTTTACCAATAGTGATCAGTCCAACCCAACAATTGCTAGCCTTGCTGATGGTGGTTTTATAATTGCTTGGGATTCAGGAAATTTAGACGATGTTTATTTTCAGCGTTATTCTGCCAATGGCACTAAAATTGGTGATGAGACAAGAGCCAACACCAATGCTGCCTATGGTCAATTCAAACCGCAAATTGCCGGGCTCAAAAATGGTGAATGGGTAATATCTTGGACATCATACGCCCAGGATGATTCTGGATGGGGAATATATTCGCAACATTATGACCAATTTGGAAATAAAATTGGTGGCGAAACTTTGGTCAATAGCTTCACAGTCAAAAGCCAATATAATTCCACTATCACCGCTTTAAATGACGGTGGTTGGGTAATCGCTTGGGAATCGGACGGTCAAGACGGTTCGGCCGAAGGCATATATCAACAACGTTTTGCAGCTGATGGCAGCAAAGTTGGTTCAACTGGCAGCAATATAACTAAAGAATTAACAGTAATTGAAGACACATCATCAAATCCTGTTTTAATCGCTGCAACTGATCCTGATAACGATGTTCTTAACTATTCTTTAAAAGACAATCATCACCCCCAAAAAGGTGAAGTTATTTTTGATCAACAACAAGGAACTTACACCTACATTCCGCATAGCAATCAAAACGGTAATGATAATTTTGTAATTATTATTAATGATGGCAATGGCGGTAATGCTGAGCTCAATGTCAATGTTAAAATCACCGCAGTCAATGACGCGCCAATAGTTAACTCCATCATCAATGACCAATTCATCAATAACAACAATTTCACTTTCACAATTCCCGCTGATTCTTTTATTGATATTGATGGTGATACTTTAACTTATAGCCTTAAACTCAATGATGGTGGCACCATTTCTGATCTGCCTTCCTGGCTCAGCTTTAATTCAACTACCAGAACTTTATCTGGGATGGTTCCTGGCAAAGCTCCTGGAGCAATTCAGCTATTAGTGATTGCCAGCGACGGCAGCCTAGAAGCCAACCAAACCTTCACCCTCAACATCCAAACCACCCAATCCCAAGAAATCCAAAACACCATCACCGGCACCAACTCCAAAGACACCCTAACCGGCACCAACCTCAACGACCAAATATCAGGCGGTGCTAATGCTGATATTCTTTATGGTGGTCTAGGCAATGATACTTTATTAGGCGGCTCCAGCGACGACATCCTAATCGGCGGAGAAGGCTCCGACATATTAGACGGCGGCACTGCAATCGACACCGCTTCTTATAATGATTCTGATGCCTCAATAATCATCAACCTAGAACTCAACACCAATATCAATAACCCCAACTTCCACACTGCCCAAGGCGGAACCGCCGAAGGCGACATTCTCATCAACATCGAAAACATCACCGGCTCTAACTTTAACGACAACCTCACTGGAAATA
>JAZKFV010000027.1:0-44407 GCA_040386195.1 Pseudomonadota bacterium
GCGTGTATAACATTTTGAACTTTAAATACCTTGTTATGAGGGGATATTTACCTAAACTAATTTATCAAGATTATACTTGCTGGCAAAACCTTTGGTTATTTTGTTTTGATGTTCCCAAATTCTTTTGGATAAGTCTGCTGTAACGCCAATATAAAGAACGCCGTTTTTCTTATTAGTGAGGATGTAGATGTATGAGTTTTTAGTCATTGGGTTTGGTGTGTGGGTTTGAGTTTTTTGGTTTAGAGTGTGCTTCATGAGATCCCAGCTTTCGCTGGGATGACGATATTATAGTTTAGCCGTCATCCCAGCGAAAGCTGGGATCTCGTGAGACAGAATCCGAATTATTTTTTCACCCGCGCACCAATTCGCAAGCGCAGCGCGTTCAATTTAATAAACCCAGCCGCATCTTTTTGGTCATAAACTGAATCTTCTTCGAAAGTAACATGAGCCTCAGAATACAAACTATAAGGCGATTTGCGACCGATTATGGAAACTGAACCTTTATATAATTTCAAGCGCACAACGCCGGAAACATTTTCTTGAGATTTATCAATTGCAGCTTGCAGCATTTCTCTTTCAGGCGAAAACCAAAAGCCGTTATAAATTAATTTAGCATATTTTGGCATTAGCTCATCTTTCAAATGCATTGCTTCGCGATCTAAAGTTATACTTTCCATCGCACGATGCGCAGCCAATAAAATCGTGCCTCCGGGAGTTTCATAAACACCGCGAGATTTCATTCCCACAAAACGATTTTCAACAATATCAGCGCGACCAATGCCGTTTTTACCGCCTAATTCATTGAGTTTAGTCAATAACGCAGCAGGAGAAAGTTTTTTACCGTCAATACCAACTGCATCACCTTTCTTAAATTCCACTTCAATAATTGTGGCTTTATCTGGCGCTTTCTCTGGAGAAACTGTTCTTTGATAAACATATTCTGGCGCTTCAATCCAAGGATCTTCTAAAACTTTTCCTTCAGATGAAGTGTGCAGCAAATTGGCATCAACCGAATATGGCGCTTCGCCGCGTTTGTCTTTGGCAACGGGGATTTGGTTTTTCTCAGCGTAATCAATCAGCTTGGTGCGTGAATTTAAATCCCACTCTCTCCAAGGTGCAATGATTTTGATGTCGGGTTTTTTAGCATAGTAAGAAAGTTCAAAGCGAACTTGATCATTGCCTTTGCCAGTTGCGCCGTGACAAACCGCGTCCGCCCCAACTTCTTTAGCAATTTCAATTTGTCTTTTAGCAATCAACGGTCTGGCGATGGAAGTTCCTAAAAGATAAGTTCCTTCATATAAAGTATTAGCGCGGAACATTGGAAATACATAATCGCGGACAAATTCTTCACGCAGATCTTCAATGAAAATTTGTTTAACACCAAGTTTCTCAGCTTTCTTGCGCGCCGGCTCCAACTCTTCGCCCTGCCCCAAATCTGCGGTGAAAGTTATCACTTCGCAATTATAAACTTCTTGCAGCCATTTTAAAATAACTGAGGTATCAAGACCGCCAGAATAAGCTAAAACCACTTTTTTGACTTTTTTATTTTGGACCATAATTTTATTGATTGTAATTTGTCGATTTTTAATTAGATTTTTGGGAAAGCGCAGAAAATACAACCACAAAGGTAAAAATCAATGAAATCAAAATGGAAGCTAGCGAGAAGAAAATTTATTCTCCTGCCTTATTATATTTTAAGATCATCAATCAGCGATACTATTCGTCAGGATGGTATTGAACATGCTGGTTATTTGGCGTTTTTATCAATCTTATCACTCTTTCCGTTTTTAATTTTTTTGTTTTCCATCGTCACTTATTTTGGTGATTCTCAAATTTGTAGCCATTTGATTTATGTGGTTTTGAATAATTTGCCCACCAATATTTCCACCTCACTTTTGCCGCGCGTCAATGAAATTGTTAATGGTCCACCACAAGGGCTTTTAACGGTGGCAATTATTGGCATCATTTGGACTGCATCAAGCGCTGTTGAGGGCTTGCGCACCATTCTCAACCGCGCCTCGCGAGCACCAAGCCCGCCGCCTTATGTTTGGGGAAGATTGCTCAGCATTATGCAATTTATCGTTATCACTTTAGTAATTTCAATCACAGTCATTATTTTGGTTTTGGCACCAGCAATATTAAAGAAAATTGAGCTGGCATTTCTGGTCAATTTTAGCATTGATTATGATTGGCTCTATTTTCGTCAATCAATAATTATAATCATTTTATTCATCGCCACCTCATTACTTTATTATCACATTGCCGACGTGCACCAAAGGTTCATCGACACTATTCCGGGAACTTTGGTGGCAATCACTTTATGGACAATAATTCTGCGACTCTTTGCAATTTATTTAGAAAATTTTAATCAGTTCAATTTAGTCTATGGCAGCTTAGGCGGCATTATTGGCGCCTTGATGTTTTTTTATTTTGTCAATTTAGTTTTTATTATCGGCGCTGAATTTAATTATCATTTTAAAAGAGCTTATAACAGAAATTCTCATCGCCGAATTGTTAAAAAACCATCCTAATGCAATTACCTTTTTGGCCAAGCCCTTCAAGCTATCGCAATATTGAACTTGGTTTATCACGAACTTATCAATTGCTTGCTCGCCTCAATAATCCACATCTAAAAATTCCACCAACAATTCACCTTGCCGGAACAAACGGCAAAGGCTCAACTCTGGCTTATTTGCGGGCAATTCTTGAAGATGCTGGTTTGCAAGTGCATTGTTATATTTCACCGCATTTGGTGCGTTTTAATGAACGCATTATTTTGGCGGGCAAAGAAATCGCAGATGATTTTCTGAATGAGATTTTGCAAGAATGCCAGGCGGCGGCAGAAATAGAGCCAAAAATTAATGTCACCTTTTTTGAAGGAATCACCGTTGCTGCTTTTGTAGCATTTTCAAAAATCAAAGCTGATGTTTTATTATTGGAAACCGGAATGGGCGGCAGGCTTGATGCGACTAATGTCATCGCTAATCCTCTTGCTACAATTATAACTCCAATTGCATTTGATCACACTGAATTTTTAGGCACAACTCTGAAGCAAATTGCTTTTGAAAAAGCCGGAATTATCAAACCCCAAGCGCCGGTAATTATTTCCAAACAAAAACCTTCAGCTTTAAAAGTTTTGCAAGATGTGGCTTTAAAAAATGGTAGTGAGGTTTTTAATTTTGATCAGAATTATAATTTAGAAATCTCTCCCAGCCTTGCTGGAGAACATCAAATCATTAATGCCAAAACTGCTATTGCAGCAATTTTCGCTCAAAAGAAATTTAAAATTTCAGCGCAAAATATTCAAAACGGAATAAAAAAAGCCGTTTGGCAAGCGCGTTTGCAAAAAATTTTAGCAGGAAAATTTTATCAAATTTTACCTCAAAACTTTCAATTAATTTTAGATGGCAGCCATAATTCTGCTGGCGCCAAGACAATTGAAAACTGGCTCAAAGACCAGCAAAAAAAATCTTCAACCAAAAATTATTTGATTTGCGCGATGCTGAAAGATAAAGATAGCCACGGTTTTCTAAAACATTTGGCAAAACAAACTGAAATGTTGATTGGTTTAAAAATTGCTGATGAAGAGAAAAGTAAATCTGCCGGAGAAATTGTGAAAATTGCTCAAACCTTGAATATGAAGGCTAAAAGTGCTCTCGAATTTTATGATGCGATTGCAAAAATTAAAGAATATCATCTTGCAAAATATCCAAAAGAACCTGCGCAAATTATTATTTGTGGCTCACTATATTTGGCAGGAAAATTTTTAGAGGAGAATTAATTCCATTTATGAAAAATGAAAAACGCCGCTAAAACAATAAGCCCAAAGCCAATCAAATGATTCCACGCTAATTTTTCTCCTAAATAAAAAACTGAAAACACTGCAAAAACTATCAAAGTGATAATTTCTTGAATAGTTTTCAATTCCGCTGCTGAAAAATTACTGCTGCCAATGCGGTTGGCGGGAACTTGTAGGCAATATTCAAAGAAGGCAATTAGCCAACTAATCAAAATTACCAAATAAAGTGGTGAGGTTTTAAATTTTAAATGACCATACCAAGCGAAAGTCATAAAAATATTGGAGGCGAGCAAAAGCAGAATGGTTGTGATTTGAACTGACACTTATTAATGATTAATGATTAATTGTTAATGATTAATGGGTTTTTACTCTTCAGTTTCTGATCTTTTTAGACCGCCTAATTCGCGGCGATGATTTTTGATTTTTTCTTTATATTCTCTTAATTGTCTAGTTGCTTTTTCCATTGCTTCGTTAAAGCAACCATAAGCATCGCCGGCTTTTCCGTCGCTTTTAATTATGGCGCCATTTTTTACGCCTTCATTGATAACCATTTTTACTTGAAACTCGTTTCCTTGTTTAGAAAAATGAACATCGGCAGTAATTGCGGTATCAAAATATTTATTAACATGGCGCTCAATATGCTCTTTGACATATTGGGTTAAAGCTTCGCCAACTTCCATATGCACTCCTAAAACTCTAATATCCATAATGATTTATAATTAAGGTTGATAAAAAGTTATAATATTTTTTTAAAGATCAAAATATCGGCAGTTTTGTTGTTGATCATAAATTTTTTGGTGCCAATTACCACAAAATAACTGCCATTCAAATTAGATTGTCTGGCATAGACTTCATTTTTATATCTTTGTAATGCAATTTTAATTGCCGGGTCATAAAGGTTGCTATAAATAACCAAATTGCCAACCACCTCATCAACCACAAAATCCGGATCAAAAAGCAGATTATCTTTTTTAACTAAATATTGTTTAGCCTTGGCAATATTGAGTTCTCCCGCATCAATTGCCTGAGTTAATCCGGATAATCCTTTAGTGTTCCACAACAATTGATAATGATATTTTTTCATCAAAATCTTTTCCTTATTTTTGGAAACAATTTCTTTGCGCTGAGCATTTTCGTCAAAATTTTTGTAATAATCCAAACATTTGCTCAGTGAATCAACATCAAAATTGCGCACTAACGGATAACGTTTTTTATATTTATCATAGTTCATAACCATTTCATCGCCGGTTATGGTTATAAACCAAGGCGCGTTATAATTAACTTCGCGATTCATATCATCTTTACAAACAGCCAAAAAACGATTAGCGCGCTCTAATGCTGAGGCGAAAGCCTTTTGTTCAGCATCTTTAAAAGCATCAGCATATTTTTGATCGCAACCAAAAAACTCTTTTTCTGAACTGGCATAGCGTTGAACTGATTTATCGCGATTGGTTTTATATTGATTGTAGTTAGAAAAAAAATTGGGCTGACTGCAAGCAAGAAGCGCCTGATCTTTATAGGAATTGCAACTGCTAATTGTGGTTAAAATTATGAGCAGAGAAAAAATTTTTAAGAAATATTTCATATTTATAATTGGTTCATCACAAACTGCAAAATGCCGCCGGATTTATAATATTCAATCTCGTTGCCGGTATCAATGCGGCACAACAAGGTAGTTTCAATCTTACTGCCATCTGTTTTAGTAATGATACATTTTAAATCTTGTTGTGGTTTTAAATTATGATCGATGCCCAAAATTTCAATGGCTTCAAAACCGGTTAATCCTAAAGTTTTTCTAGTTTGACCATTTTTAAAAGTGAGTGGCAAAACGCCCATTCCCACTAAATTTGAGCGGTGAATTCGCTCAAAACTTTCAGCAATAACCGCTTTAACACCAAGCAAAAATGTGCCTTTTGCCGCCCAATCTCTAGAAGAGCCGGTTCCATATTCAAGCCCGGCAAAAATTACTAATGGAGTATTTTGTTTTTTATATTCCATTGCCGCGTCATAGATAGAAAGCTCGCCGCCAGTTTCAGAAATTTTTGTATAACCACCCTCAACGCCGCCAAGCATTTCATTTTTAATTCTAATGTTAGCAAAAGTTCCGCGCATCATCACCTCATGATTTCCGCGGCGTGCGCCATATGAGTTAAAATCTTTTTTCTCAATTCCGTGAGCTTTTAAATATTGCGCCGCCGGAGAATTGCTGGCAATATTTCCAGCTGGAGAAATGTGATCGGTAGTGATTGAGTCGCCAAATAAAGCTAAGATTTTAGCGTTTTTAATGTCAGATAATTTTTTGGCACTGATGTCATCAAAGAAATTTGGTAAGCGAATGTAAGTGCTATTTTTATCCCAATTATAAGTATCAGATTTGACAGTTTGAATGGCTTGCCAAGATTTATCGCCGGCAAATAAATTAGCATATTTTTTAACAAAAATTTCGCGATTGACGAATGAATTAATAACGTCGCTCACTTCTTTGTTGCTTGGCCAAATATCTTTTAAATAAACTGGCTTGCCGTCTGCGCCAATACCAATTGCATCTTTGCTCAAATCAACATTAAAATTTCCAGCCAGTGCATAAGCAACAACTAGCGGTGGCGATGCTAAATAATTGGCTTTAGTTAATGGATGAACGCGACCTTCAAAATTTCTATTTCCTGATAAAACCGCACCAACCAAGAGGTTATTGGCTTTAATAGTTTCTTCAATTTGCGGATGAAGTGGACCAGAATTGCCGATGCAAGTTGTGCAGCCATAACCAACCACGTTAAAACCAATTTGATCTAAAGATTTTTGCAAACCAGCATCAATTAAATATTGGCTGGCAACTTGTGATCCAGGAGCGAATGAAGTTTTAACGGTTGGTTTAATTTTTAAACCTCTAGCAACTGCTTTTTGCGCCAGCAAACCGGCGGCAATTAAAACTGCTGGATTGGAAGTGTTGGTGCAAGAAGTGATGGCAGCAATTACTACATCGCCATTTCCTAAATCAGAATTAACTTGGTCAATTGCGAATCTTTTTCCTGCAGCTTCAACTTTATTTTCAGCTGCTAAATCAGCGAAAGATTTAACTGCATTTTCCAAAAGAACTTTATCTTGTGGGCGTTTTGGACCGGCGATTGATGGTTTTACATCGCTTAAATTTAATTCTAAAACTTCGCTAAATTCTGGCTCAATAGAATTTTCGTTAAAAAACATATTTTGGGCTTTGGCGTAATGTTCAACTAAAGCAATTTCTTGTTCATCGCGACCAGTTAAATGTAGGTAATTTAAGGTTTCTTGATCAATTGGGAAAATGCCACAAGTTGCGCCATATTCTGGCGCCATATTGGCAATTGTGGCGCGATCTGCCAAACTTAAATTTTTCAAACCCGATCCAAAAAATTCAACGAATTTTCCAACCACGCCAGCTTTGCGCAAAATATTTGTAACAGTTAAAACCAAATCAGTTGCGGTCACGCCTTCATTAAGTGCGCCAGTTAATTTAAAACCAACTACGGCTGGAATAAGCATTGAAATTGGCTGACCAAGCATTGCTGCTTCCGCTTCAATTCCGCCAACTCCCCAACCAAGAACTGCTAAACCGTTGATCATTGTGGTGTGGCTGTCAGTTCCAACTACAGTATCTGGATAAGCGATAACTTCGCCATTTTCAGTTTTAGTCCAAACTACTTTAGCTAAATTTTCTAAATTAACTTGATGGCAAATTCCAGTTCCGGGTGGAACGGCGCGAAAATTGTTGAAGGATTGTTGACCCCATTTTAAAAATTGATAACGCTCGTTATTGCGCTCCATTTCTAGATCAACGTTTTTAGCAAAAGCATCTTTATTGCCAGCAAAATCAACTTGCACTGAGTGATCAATTACTAAATCAACTGGAACTAACGGATTAATTTTTTTCGGATTACCACCAGCTTTAACAACCGCATCACGCATCGCCGCCAAATCTACAACTGCGGGAACGCCGGTGAAATCTTGCATCAAAACTCGCGCGGGAGAAAAAGCAATTTCTAATCTTTGCGTTTCATCTTTAACCGAAGCAATCACCGCCTTAATATCAGCAACTTTTACCACATTTCCATCTTCAAAACGCAAAAGATTTTCGAGAAGAATTTTTAAACTATAAGGCAATTTGGAAATGTCTTTGCCAATTTGGGCAGCGGCGTCATTTAAGGAGAAATAATGATATTCTTTACCATTAACATTAAATGATTTTTTAACGTTCAAAGATTTTTTCATAGCAATTTGAATTTAAATTTAGCTGGTTGAAATTAATAACCAGTTAGGATTTGGAGAGTTACAATCTTTTTTAAAAGTCCAAATATCATTGACAGTGCTGATTTCAGTTTTGCTACCTAAGATGACTTCATTTTTATCATCAAGAACATAGTTGATTTGCTTAGAAACAAAGGCAATGGTGATTTGCGCAAAATTTTCAACCATCTTGGCGCTGGTAATTTTAGCTTCATCGATCGCAATAATTTTGGTATTTAAAAATTGATTTTGAGCTTTGCGCTGGGTAATTGCAGCTTCAAATTGCAAGAAAATTTTCTCCGATAAAAGTGGTTTTAAAATTGCCAAATCACCAATTGAGAAAGCTGATAAAATAATTTCAAAAGCACTTTTGGCGCCTTCTAAAAACTGATTAGGAGAAAGATTATTTGGTTCTAAAGTTGTAATTAAATTAGTTTTTAAATCAGCACTTAAACTATCAAGAATTTTTTTAGATTTTTCATCAATTGGAGCTGGCGCCGGATTTAACGCAACAATACCAACGCCCGGAACAGCGGCTAGTTTTGGTTGGTTATTGATTGGATTGGAATTGCTGGTTTTAGTTTGTTCTTTAACAAAACTGCGAATTGAATCTCGTTTTTGCTCTTCATCAACTTTGCCGAATTGCTCACGCAATTTGAAGAAGATAAAAACTGCTAAGGCAGCAAAAAATAAGATATCCATAATTGAGAAATTTTGGGAATTATTTCAGCCCGAAGTTAAGCTGTGTTAATTTGGAATTGAGGTGATATTTATGGGGCAAACGACGGGGCTTGAACCCGCGACCCTCAGGACCACAACCTGATGCTCTACCAACTGAGCTACATCTGCCACAAAAGAAGGGCTGATTATTTCTAAACGAAGCTTTAAGTCAATAGACTTTGTAAGCGATATAGAAAAATCATTAATTATTTTTCTTGGCTATCGCCAGAATCTTTGTTGCTAGAATCACGTTGATTTCTTGCGCTGTTATAGCCCGAAACTTTACTTTTAACAAATCCACCAACTTTACCCGCCAATTTTCCACCCCATTTTTTAGTGCCTCTAGAACCTCTAGATGTAATTGCTTTGCTAATTCCAAATGCTTTTGCCAGAGATTCTGCCGCGCCTTTTGAGCCGCTTTTTAATTCAACACCACCCAATAATTTTTCTGCAAGCTCACCAATTTTATCGAGGAATTTGGTAAAAATAAACATTAGCAACGCCGCTTTCATTATGGTGTTGAGCTTTGCCTGATTCATATTAAACAAGACTGGCAAGCTGATGCCAATTGGCGAAAGAGCATTATTGGTTTGCACATTATTAAATTGGAAAATGCAATAAATACTGTTATTGCCGGCGTTACCGGATGAGCAATCAATTCGTTTAGGATTTGCTTTGCCATCACCAATAAATTTAGCATCGCCAATCATAGTATGTTCAAAAATGGTGATCAAAATTCCTAGATAGGCAAATAAAATTACGGGCTGCAGCACAAAGCTGAGCAAATTAGTTCGCCAACTTTTAAAGATGCTTTCAGTCTTTTTAAATAAACAGGCGGTGATGGTGATTGGCGAAATGTAAATCATAATGGTGATTGCCATTGATGATATTAAAAAAATATGCAGAGCGCGCACCGTTAAAGCGATGAGATAAAAAGCAAAGGCAAAAGTGGCAACAAAAAACACCATTCCCAGCCCATTACTTATTAGCCCGGCTAAAATCATAATGATTAAATTTGGCACCGAAACTTCAGGGCCAAAACCAAGTGAGCGAGCAATTTTGCAATCAAGCATATCCCAAATTTGCAAATATTCTTTGCCGAGCGGATATGAAGCCAGAAGCGGATCGTATTTATCTCCTTGGGTAACGCCATCAACAAAGGCGTAGTTGTAGCGCGGAAATTGACAACCGTCGCGGTTAGAAGAATCAGCATTATAAGCCATCAATTCATCATTACTTATCAATCCATTATTATTTTGATCAAGCACCACACCTTGATCAATTTTCATAAAAATTTGCGCCAAATCGGTTGATGCGCTAGAAACTCCGCGGAAAAAATAATCTTGCCACGCAGTTCCCAAAGCAAAATAAGCCACCAAACCCAGTTTAACGATAAACATTATAATAGTTTTTTTGTCCCAAGGATTACCACTTAGTAACACCGCAATGCCAGCAACAGTTACTGCCATGGTCATCACCAATTTGATGGCGGTTTGTAGATTATCTTGGATTGTTTGAAAGAAAGAGGCTTGTCCAGCAACCACCTCTCCAGCTTTATAAAAATAACCGGATTTACAATTTCCGTCTTGATCCGGCTCTTCATCTGGGCTTAAACATTTAGTATTGCCGGCTTTATTGATAAAAATATTTTCTAATGTTTCTTTAAAACATTGGGCAATTGGCGCCGAAAAATTTCTGGTTTTATTAAGCGGGGTTAAAGGTCCGTCATATTGATATTCATTTTGGGAATCGCCTTTCAAATCAAAACAAGCAGAAGAAATCCAGGCGCCATCCAGATCGCTGGTTCTGATATAAGGAACATCCGGTCTTTTAGAGCAATGTTTTAGATATTGGCAATGGTTGAGAAGAATTTTGTATTTATCATCATATTGAGCAATTTCAGTGCCGCCGCCCATATTATGATTGTAAGGACAAACTGAATAAGTGGTGGCGCAAATATAATTAGGAACTGATTTAGCCTCGTGAATACTATACCAAACATTACGAACTCTGCATCTGCCACCAATTTTACAAAAAGCATAATTACCGCCCTCTTCAATACACATCGTTTCTTGGCTTCTTTTTTTGCAACATTCATAGGCTGTCTTAGCATCGTTTTTTTCTTGAGCTGTGCCTTTGTGAAGCAAGAACCGCCCGCAGGCATAGTTTGACGCCATATTTGGGCCGCGCATATAATATCTTTGATTTTTGGAATGATAGCCCAAAATCATATCTTTAGTTTCATCACTCCAGCTGGCAGGATTTTCGCAATCGTCACCGCCTTTATCTTCTTTTTCAATTCCACCATAAATATATTCGCGATATTCTTGATTGGTTATATCCAATGTCATCGCACCACTTTTATATTTATCTTCCAATCTTTTTTGATCCGACAAATCTCCTTTGCCGTGAATATACATTGTGTTATTGGGCAATGAGCCATCTTGATAATCAGGAATTCCAGCACCATCATTGGCATTTTGTTGCGCTGCTGGGCGTTCTTGCCAAGTGTTCCAAGTTTCACCACAAAGATGAGCGTCTCTTTGGCTGTCAACCGCAACTTGCCAAATGATTGCCAATTCACTAGTTGCCACGCCAACCGCAGCTGCCATCGATGCAGCTCCACTGCAGCAAGCGGCGGCTTGCACATAACTTTGCGCCGCCATAAATGTGGCGCACATACCGGCATTTTTTACTGTTTCTGTTACCACTTTTGGCGACAAAACCACACCAGACGCCGATGATGCAGAGATCAATGCAATTTGAGCAAGCTGATTACAGCCGGCAGAAGCAGCAATTCTTGTCGCAAAAACACTGGCGCCGATCACACCGATATAAGCGATACAAGATGGATTATCAATTTCCCACTCCTGATCTTTTGAACCCATCGGACCAAAATCAAGTGGCTGAGTTTTGCAACTGCCTTGGCTATCAATAGTAGTTGTGCGCACATAATCAGGAGCAGCAAAAGTATTTTGAAGGGCAGAAAAAAGAAGTGAGGCAGTCAGAATTAAAGCAACTGAGAGATTTTTGAAATTGTGCGGTAAAAGTTTTATCTTCAATCTTTGATCAATTTTTTTGTATCAAATAATTTTATCACTTTTAGCAATTGTTGATTTTTGGTTTTTAAACTGTGGCGATTAGCTATAAAATAAGAGCTGACATCAAGAATTTTTCTAATTTCCTGCAAACCATTTTCCTTCAAAGTATTGCCAGTGCTGACCAAATCAACAATGTAATCACATAAATTTAAATGCGGAGCCAATTCCATTGCGCCATTAAGCTTGATGCATTCAGCCTGAATTCCCTGCGCAGAAAAATAATTATTAGTCAGATTAAGGTATTTAGTCGCAATTCTTAAATGGCTTTTGCCAGTAAAATCATCATTACCATTTTTAGCAGCAATTGCCAATCTGCATTTGCCAATTTCTAAATCAAAAAGCGGATAAATATCCGGTGATGAAAATTCTTCCAAAACATCCGAACCGCAAACCCCCAGATCGGCGCCGCCAAATTTAACAATTGTTGCCACATCAAAACTGCGCACTTTAATAATTTTTAAGTTAGAAAAATTGCTCTCAAAAATTAATTTGCGAGAATTTTCATTATAAAAATCTGCTTCCGGCACAAAACCAATTTGCAAAAATAAAGCCCGCAGATCGTTGAGAATTCTGCCTTTAGGAATGGCAATGATTAAATCTTTTTTCATTATTAAAATTCAATTTTATGTCCAATTAAAAAACCAAAAGCTTTATTGGTGATGGGATTAATTTTATCATCCAATTCACTTTGACGATAACCGACGGAGAAAAGCAAACCCTTGAGAATTGGACTTAAATTGTCAAATTTATATCCAAAAGATAATTCTTCGATTGATTTATCGATGCCGTTTTCACCAAATTTAACCTGCTTTTCTTTGGCTTTGGCTAAAGTTATTGAAAAATCTTTAAAAATATAAGCAGTAAAATTGACGGTTAAAAAATCAACTCCTTTGTCAGTGTCGCCATCTAGATTGATGATATTTGTGTATTCAACAAAACTATCAAGCAAAAAATTATTATTAATTGGATATTCATATTTCATATTTAACGCAAAAGCTTTTTCATCGCTAATTTTATTAGAAGCAATAATAGTATTTTGCCGCTTATTAACCGCTAAATTTAAATAAGAAAAATGATATGATAATTTTTCTTGATTACCAAAATCATAAAAAATATCAGTTGATAAAACATAAGAATCGAGATTTCTAGTATCTCCGGGAGTGCCGTCACTTTTAGCGGCGCTGTCTCTGGTGGTAATAATTGAATTATCCAAATTTTTGCGATCATTGGTAAAAGCACTCAAACCAAAAACATATTCACCAACAGTTTTTTCATCACCAACTCTTTGAATAATACCTAAACCTAATTTTTCGGATTGTCGATATTGCCGCGCTAATTCATTGACCCAAATTCCATTTTCAATTCTCCAGGCATTACCAAAATCGGCAGTAAATTTCCCCGCTAAGGCAGAAAAGTTTTTATAATTATAATTCAAAATTAACTCGTTAATAAAAGCGCCTTGATTATCAAAAAATCTATCCTCACCTTTTGCCAATTGGCTTTGGCGCAAATTTTCTGAAGCTTGTGGCATCACATCAAATTTGATATTGGTTTTGACTATAAAATGATCGCTGAAGCGCAGATTAACGCCTAATACTGATTTGATAAAAGCGTCGTTATATTCATTTCTGCGATCATCGGAATGATAAGTGTCGGTATAATAAATTCGGTTGTTCAGCATTCCGCTGATAATGTTTTTATTATCAATATTTTGTTGATATTGCTCATCCAAATTTTTCCACGCACCGTCGGTCATATCGGCGCAATTGGCATTATATTGCAATAAAAAACAGCCAGCAAAAATAGCGATAAATTTAGACTTTCTCATTTATTAATTAGGATAAAAAATTAGACTGGTAAAACTTCTGGAAAACCTTTGGTAAATCCTAGTTAGCAAAAGCAAAATGTAAATATCTATGAATCCACTTTTAATTGGCGCAATTTTTTGTTCTGGCTTTTTTATTGAAAGCATCATTGGCTTTGGCGGCTCTTTAGTTGCCTTCTCAATTTTAGGATTTTTTATTGATATTAAAGAATTAATTTTGATGGCAATTTATACCGCCACCACCGCCAGCATTTTTGTTTTGGCTTCTGATCACAAAGGATTTGACCAAAATATTTTCTTCAAATCTTTTCCTTATTGTTTAGTTGGAACCATAATTGGCGCCGTGTTTTTTGTTAATAACGATTCGCGAATTATCATTATTGCTTTTGGTTTATTTTTAATTTTTTTAGCCGCCAAAACTATGTTTTTCGATAACATCAAATTACCTAAACATTTTTCCAATTTGGTTTTAACTATTGGTGGAATTTCACAAGGAATTTTTGGCATTGGCGGACCATTTTTTGCGATTGCTTTAAAAGAAAAATTCAAAAACAAATCCCAAATGCGCGCCACTTTGGCAATATTTTTTATCTTTTTTAACTTGATCAGAATTTGCCAATTTTCTCTGCAAGGAACTTTAACCGCTGATGTTTTTTTCAAATTATGGTGGATCGCCGCGCCGCTGGCAATTTCAATTCATCTTGGGCATTTAGTGCACAAGAAAATCAGCGAATCCGCCTTCAAAAAAATCGTCGCTATTTTAGCAACATTTTCGGGAATTGAGTTTTTGTTTAAGAAATAATTTCTTGAAAAAATAATTTTTATAATAAAACTAATAAACATTATAAACATTATTTTTATATCATTTATGACCAAAGTAATTATTGACCTGCCAACCGATCTTCATAGAGCCGTTAAATCCTTCACCGGAGCCAATGGCGAAACTATGAAACATTTTTTTATTTCCGCCGCTGAGGAAAAATTAAAATATCAAAAAACTCAGTCAAAAAACAAAATTTCTAAAAAGAAAATCAAAGACGAATTTATCAGCGAAGAAGAAGCTGACGCAATGTTGAAGCCTTATTTGATTCGTTTGGTGAAAAGGATTAATGAAGGAAAAGAAAAAGTTTTATCAGAACAAGAATTTTTTGCGGAACTCGCAAAATAAATAAAAATTGCGCCACAATTAAACAAACCCAAAAAAATATGATAATCGACTATTCCAACAGATTTTTTAAAGAAGCAAAAAAATTGAGAAAAAAATATCCGAAAATTGATCAGGATATCAAAATATTAATTTCAAAACTCAAACTTGGTTATCCTTTGGGTAAAAAAATTGAAGGTTTGAAAGGTTTTAATATCTATAAAGCCAGAATTCGCAACACTTCCAGCAATAGCGGAAAATCCGGCGGTTTTAGAGCAATTTATTATTTACAAACCGCCAGTGAAATTCTGATGTTGTCAATCTACAGCAAATCCCAAAAGGAAAATATCTCCAAAAATGAAATATTAGAAATTTTGCAAGATGAAGAAATTTCTTGAAGTTGGTGGTTGACTTAGTTTGAGCCGATTTATAAACTGGTCGCTCTTATCTTTTTAACTAATCTTACTTAAATAATTATGAAAGTTTATTACGATCGCGATGCCGATTTGAGCATCATTCAAGGCAAAAAAGTTGCTATTATTGGCTACGGTTCTCAAGCTCACGCTCACGCACAAAATCTTCGCGATTCTGGCGTTGAAGAAGTTAAAATCGCTCTTCGTGCTGGTTCAACTTCCGTAATTAAAGCGCAAAATGCTGGCTTTGAAGTTTTATCAAATAAAGATGCAGCCGCTTGGGCTGATGTTTTAATGGTTTTAGCTCCGGATGAATTTCAAGCTGATATCTATGAACAAGATTTGAAAGATAACTTGAAACAAGGCGCTTCTTTGGCCTTCGCTCACGGCTTAAATATTCACTTCGAATTAATTAAAGCCCGTCCAGATTTAGATGTGTTTATGATCGCTCCCAAAGGCCCAGGTCACACAGTTCGCGGCGAATATGTTAAAGGCGGCGGCGTTCCTTGTTTGGTTGCGGTTGCTCAAGATCAATCTGGTCAAGCTTTAAAAATCGCTTTGTCATATGCCTCAGCAGTTGGCGGCGGCAGATCTGGCGTGATCGAAACTACTTTCAAAGAAGAATGCGAAACTGATTTATTCGGCGAACAAGCAGTTCTTTGCGGCGGCGTTACCGCTTTAATTCAAGCTGGTTTTGAAACCCTAACTGAAGCTGGCTACGCTCCAGAAATGGCTTATTTTGAATGCTTACACGAAATGAAGTTGATCGTTGATTTGCTTTATGAAGGTGGCATTGCCAATATGCGCTATTCAATTTCCAACACCGCCGAATATGGCGATGTGACTCGCGGCCCAAGAATTATCACTCCTGAAACTAAAGCCGAAATGAAGAAAATTTTAGGCGAAATTCAATCTGGTCAATTTGCTAAAGAATTTATGGCAGAAAGCAAATCCGGCAATAAGAATTTTGACATTCTAAGAGCCAAAGGCAAAGCCCACCCAATTGAAGAAACTGGTGCAAAATTGCGTTCAATGATGCCTTGGATTGGTAAAAATAAATTAGTTAATAAAGCAGCAAACTAAAATAATGATTAATGGTTAATGATTAATGATTAATTAGGTTGCATTAATTTTAACCATTAATCATTAACCATTAATCATTAATCATTAAAAATGTCTCTATCTATAATTATTCTCGCGGCCGGCAAAGGCACGCGAATGAAATCTTCTCAGCCAAAAGTTCTTCACAAAATTGCTAATCGGGAAATGCTTAATTTGGTGATTGATACTGCCAAAGAAATTAAGCCCGACAATATTTCAGTGGTTATTTCTAGTGAGATGGAAAAATTTGCTGCCCAAATTGCTAAGCAACATCCCAAAACTAATTTAACTTTTGCCATTCAAAAACAGCAATTAGGCACTGCCAATGCGGTTGAAGCTGGGATGAAATCTTTGAAAAAAGTTGGCGATGTGGTTTTGGTTCTTTATGGCGACACGCCATTAATCAAGGCGCAGACACTTAAAATTATGGTTGCTGATATTTTAAAACAACAAAATGCCCAAGGGAATACAGTTTGTGTTTTGGGTTTTCATTGCTATGAAGCCAATAAATACGGGCATTTGGTGATTGATAAAAATCAATTGATTCGCATTGTTGAATTTAAAGATGCCACCGCCCAAGAAAAAGCAATCACCCTTTGCAACTCTGGAGTCATTGCTGTCAATGGCGCGCAGATCAAAAATCTTTTGACAAAAATTAATAATAAAAACGCCAGCGGTGAATTTTATTTAACTGATATTGTTGGCGTGGCTAGAAAACAAGGCCTGTCTTGCGGATTTATTCATACCGACGAAAACGAAGTGATGGGTGTAAATTCGCGCGTGGAATTGGCTAAGGCTGACAAAATTAAACAAAAAGAAATTCGCAACGCTTTGATGGAATCAGGCGTGACCATGCACAATCCCAAATCAATTTATTTTTCTTTTGATACTAAAATTAGCAATGATGTAATTATTCATCCTAATGTTGTTTTTGGAACTGGCGTTGAGATTGATTCTAATGTTGAAATCAAATCATTTTCTCACATTGAAGGCACAAAAATAAAATCTGGCGCTGTTGTTGGGCCCTTTGCCCGTCTGCGTCCGGAAACTGTGATTGAAGAAGATGCGCGGATTGGCAATTTTGTTGAGATCAAAAAATCAATCATTAAAAAAGGCGCAAAAGTTAATCATTTAAGCTATATCGGCGATGCGGAAATTGGTCAGGAAGCTAACATTGGCGCTGGAACCATCACTTGCAATTATGATGGTTATAAAAAATCTAAAACTAAAATCGGTAAAAAAGTTTTTATCGGCTCCAACAGCGCATTGATTGCACCAGTTAATATTGGCGATGGCGCGGTAATTGGTGCGGGCAGCGTGATTATTTCAGATGTTAAAAAAGACGATTTGGCAATATCTAGAAGCAAACAAGAAAATATCAAAAATGGTGGCAAAAATTATCACAATAAAAAAAATCGTTAGTCGTAAGTCGTTAGTCGTTAGGGCTTTGGGTTTGTTTATTTTGGCGGTTTTGCTAAAGATTAATCAAGCGCAGGCCTTTGACAAACCAATCGAACAAAATTATTTCGCTTCTCTAAGATCAAACGAAACCAATGTTAGAGCTGGTCCAGGCTCGCAATATCCGATTAAATTCACTTTCAAACTGCGGGGCTTGCCAGTCAAAGTTATTAGCGAATATGATAATTGGGATGAAATTAAAGATTATGAAGGCGACACTGGTTGGGTGAATCAGAATTTGGTGACAAAAAAAAGAACCGCAATTATTCGCACCGCTAAAAGTTTTGTTAATCTTTATGCCAAACCCAATGAAAAATCTAAAGTGCTTCTGCGCCTAGAAAACAATGTGGTTGGTGATTTTATCAAATGCAATCTTG
Organism: Pseudomonadota bacterium; assembly: GCA_040386195.1. GTDB lineage: Bacteria > Pseudomonadota > Alphaproteobacteria > Rickettsiales > UBA1997 > JAJTCH01. The sequence goes on from JAZKFV010000027.1 coordinate 18,199, forward strand.
AATATTGCGGAATTAAAGTTGTTGGCAAAAAAGGTTGGATTGCTAAAAAAGAAATTTGGGGTGTTGATGAAAATGATATTGGTAAGGAAGAAAAATAACTTTATTCTAAAACGCTCTTAACCATCTTCTCATCCAGCGCCTTCTCCCACTTAGCCATTGCAATTGTGGCAACTGAATTGCCAATCAAATTAGTAATCGCCCGCGCTTCCGACATAAAGCGATCAATTCCTAAAATTAAAGTTAATGCCGCTAGCGGAATGGAATTGCTGATTGATAAAGTTGCCGCCAAAGTTATAAAACCGCTGCCGGTTACGCCCGCCGCGCCTTTGGAAGTTAGAAGTAAAACTAAAATTATGCCAATTTCTTGGCTAAAAGTTAAGTTGATATTTAAGGCTTGGGCTAGAAAAATAATCGCCATTGTAAAATAAATGCAGGTGCCATCCAGATTGAAAGAATAACCTGCCGGAACTACCACGCCAACGATGGATTTTTTACAACCTAAATTTTCCAGCTTTTTCATAATTGCCGGCAACGCCGATTCAGACGAGGAAGTGCCCAGAACCAGAAAAATTTCTTCTTTGATATATTTCAGTAGCGACCAAATATTAATTCCGCAAATTTTGGTGATGATGCCCAGAACCACAAAAACAAACATAGCGCAGGTGATGTAGAAACTTAAAATTAAAAAACCGAGTTGATTCAAACTTGCAATTCCATATTTGCCAATTGTGTAAGACATTGCTCCAAAGGCACCAATTGGCGCTAGGCGCATTATCATTGAAACGATTTTGAAAAGAATTTGTAAGAGTTGTTCAATGCCAAAAATTATTGTCGAGCATTGTTTTTCTAAGGCTGATAAAGCAAAACCAAAAATTAATGAGATAAATAAAATCGGCAAAATTTCGCCATTAACAAAAGCGGAAAAAATTGTGGTGGGAATAATATTTAGGATAAAATCGATAAAATTATTTTCAGAAGCAATTTTGTTATATTGTTCTAAGCCTTGAAGTGAAAGGCTGGACGGATCAACATTCATTCCCAAGCCCGGCTTGATTAAATGCGCAACTAAATAGCCAATAATTAAAGCCAGACAAGTTAAAACTTCAAAATAAACCAACATTTTTAAACCTAATCTGCCCATCTGTTTTAAATCTTCCATTCCCACCAAACCCAAAACGATGGTGCAGAAAATAATGGGGCCGATAAGCATTTTAATTAGCTTGATAAATCCATCTCCAAATGGCTTCATCAACACCGCCTGCTCGGGGAAAAAATGACCAAAAATTATGGCGATAACAACAGCAATTAGAACTTGTAGGTAGAGGGATTTGAACATTGAGAAATTGCTATTATTAAAAACGCGAATCACTTTTGTCTTTAGGAACTTCTAGGCTGGATGTAGAAATGGTTTTCTTTTGATTATTTTGCAAACCCATTTGGGAATATGATTGACAATCAGCAACTATATTATTGATGATTTCTTTTGAATCTTCATCGTTCATTTTCAATAAAATATCCAATTTTTGTAATGTTCTTGTTTGATTTATTTTTCTCCAACTCTCCCCTTCCTTATAATCTACAGATTGCAAATTATATTTTAATGTTGTCAGAAATCCCTCAGCAATATCATATCTTCTTTCTGCATCATCTTGCTTTATGCTAAAAACAAAGTTGATATATTCTTTTAGAGCTTCATCAGGATCATTTTTTGGGCTGGTGGTTGGTTGTGGTTTTTGATAATGCGCGTTTAGATCTTCTGCTCCTGGAGGAGTAATAATAATTTTTGGTATTTGATCAATTGGTTTTGTCATATTAAATCCATTCTCTTTCATATTCCGGCGCCGCTTCAGATAAAGGATCAGAAGGAATATCGGCGTAAATTTTGTCGTTCATTTTTATCACCACCCGACCAGTGTTGGTAACAATGCCAATCACGGCGAAATCTAATCCCCATTTTTCAAAAACTTTTCTGGCGAAATCTTCTTTTTCGGGTTTGATAATCATTAACATTCGCTCTTGGCTTTCAGAAAGCATTATTTCGTAAGGTGTCATTCCGGTTTCACGGGCTGGCACTTTTTCTAAATTAAGTTCAATTCCGGTTCCGCCTTTGCCGGACATTTCAAATGATGAGGAAGTTAAACCCGCCGCGCCCATATCTTGAATAGATAAGATGCAATCGGATTGCATTAACTCCATGCAGGCTTCCAGCAAAAGTTTTTCGGTGAATGGATCGCCAACTTGCACCGTTGGGCGTTTATCTTCGTCGCCTTCTTTAAATTCGTCCGAGGCCATTACCGCGCCGTTAATGCCGTCGCGGCCGGTTTTAGAGCCAACATAAACCACGCTGGCGCCAACTTGGCTGGCGGCGGAGTAGAAAATTTTATCAGCATCAACCAAACCAACTGTCATGGCATTGACTAAAATATTGCCGTTATAGCTTTTATCAAAATTAATTTCGCCGCCAACAGTGGGAACACCAATGCAATTGCCATAGCCGCCAATTCCTGAAACCACGCCGTTAACTAATTGTTTGGTTTTAGGATGGTTAATATCGCCAAAACGCAAAGCGTTTAAATTGGCAATTGGGCGCGCGCCCATAGTGAAAACATCGCGCAAAATTCCACCCACACCAGTTGCGGCGCCTTGGTAGGGTTCAATAAAAGAAGGATGATTGTGGCTTTCCATTTTAAAAACCACCGCTTGATTATCGCCAATATCAATGATGCCGGCATTTTCTCCCGGCCCGCAAATTACTTGCTTGCCGGTGGTGTGCATAGTTTTTAACCATTTTTTGGTCGATTTGTAAGAGCAATGCTCTGACCACATTGCCGAAAAAATTCCCAGCTCAGTAAAGCTAGGCTCACGCCCCAAAATGCCGAGAATTTTTTGATATTCTTCATCGGTTAAATTGTGATCTTTAATTAATTTGGCGGTAATTTTTGGTTCAGTCATAATTTATTTTGATTAGGAGTGTTTTTTAAATAGCCGTCAATTTCAGCTTTGTTAGCCATAAATCTTTTCAATTCTTTACCTGCCAAAGTTAGACCAGAGGTTGATTTAACTTTAGAAGGATTAACTTGGGTACCTTTAAAAATAATTTCATAATGAAGATGTGGGCCAGTTGATCTGCCGGTTGAGCCCACATAGGCAACAACATCGCCTTGTTTAACTTTTGAACCAACGCGTAATTTTTTAACAAAACGGCTGGCGTGTCCGTAGCCGGTTGAATAATCGGCGTTATGGCGAATTTGGACAAAATTTCCATAACCACCTTTTATGCCGTAATAAGTTATAGTTCCAGAGCCGGCAGCGAAGATTGGCGTGCCTGATGGCGCAGCAAAATCAATGCCTTTATGCATTTTGGTATAACCTAAAATTGGATGTTTTCTGGCGCCAAAGCCAGAAGAAATACGCGCGCCATTAATTGGGGTTCTAAGTAGCGACTTTTTAACGCTATTACCTTTAGCGTCAAAATATTCATTGCGACCATCAGATTTGTTTAAATACATATCGATAGTTCTTTTTCTTTGTAGATCCAAGGAAGCAAATAGAACATCGCCATCCTTAACTCGATTGCCTTTATCGTCATAAAAACTTTCAAACAAAATTTCAAAATTATCGCCTTCTCTAATATCGCGTTGAAAATCAACATCATAGCTATAAAGATTGATCATATTGATCATAATATTTGGCGAAATTCCGGCGTCGGTTCCGTCAACATATAGCCCATTTTTTATTGTTGCCGAATATTTAACGATATGTTTGGTAAGTTTTTTGATGGTTTGTTTAGCTTGATAAGAATAGGTTTGATCGGCGTTTTTGGTGCCAAGCAAGCTAATTTCTTTTTCTGCTGAAGGTGTAAAATTAATGCTGGTTATAAAAACTTTGCGACGCGGAGTTTTGGCGGATTTATTATCTTCAGAATCTGCTTCATCCTTATTTTCCGGGTAAGAAAGTTCAACCTGATATTTAATATTAACCTTGTCACCAGCGTTAATAAGTTTTGGGTCATAGACTTTACGAATCTCGCTTAAAATCGTAAAAACATCAGCTTCGTCAGCTCCTAAATCAAGTAGAATTTTTAGCAAAGTATCACCAGCTTTGATTTGGTGTTGAACAGTTTGGCTTTGATTCAAATTAAAACCGTAATAGCTGTCAGGAATATTAACTTTAATTTGTCGCTCATCAACAGTTCTGGCGCTTTGAATTCTGCGGTCTTCGAGATAGTTTTTAAAATATGAAAAGCCGCTGAATAATATAAAGGAAGTTATAATTGAAACTGAGATCGGCTTGAAGAGCTTATGTTCAATGATATGTTCAACTAAATTGGCAATTTGAGCAGCAAAATTTTCTGGTTTTAACTTCTTCTTTTTCAAGGTCAATGACTCCTTTTAGCTTTTGTAAAAAATGAAAGCCGGGAGCTTATCAATTTAAATTTTAAATTAGAATATTTTTTTTCTTGCAACCGAGCGATTTGTCAGATATGTTGCGTGGCTCTTATTTAACCAAATCAATCACAAAGTTATGACTAAAAAAATATCCAAGCCAATCAAGGCTGGCAAAACTAATGCCAAATCAGCAAAAAACTCAAAAACTGATAAGGTGGTTGTGAAAAAGCCAATCGTTAAAGAAGCTGTTGCAAAAAAAGAGGTGGCACAAAAAAACATTGCTAAAAAAGAAACCGCACCAAAGGTTGTAAAAGAAATTGTTAAAAAGGAAGTTGTAAAAAAAGAATCCAGCTCCAAAACTGGCGGTTTTAAAGCCGGCGATCACGCTTTTTATCCTTCTCACGGCGTGGGCAAAATATTACAAATTGATTCAATCGAAGTTGCTGGTCAAAAATTAAATATTTTGATTATGTATTTTGAGAAAGAACGTTTAACCATCAAAATTCCTGCTAATCAAATTATTAAAACTGGTCTTCGCCCTTTAATTTCAAAGGCTGAAATGGATGGAGTTTTTGATATTTTAAGAAGTGGCGTGAAAAAACTAAAAGGAATGTGGAGCCGAAGAGCGCAAGAATATGAAGCTAAAATTAACTCGGGAAATATTATTTTATTAGCTGAAGTTTTGCGCGATTTGACCAGAGATATTGAAGATGGCGATCGCTCTTATAGTGAAAGAATTATTTATGAAACCGCCATTAATCGTTTAGCTTTAGAATATTCAGTTATTGAAGGCATTCCTTTCGAAGAAGCTAAAGAAAAAATTATTTCTACCGCCAAACATAAATTGGGTCACGCTGAAGAAGTTAAGCCGGCTAAGGATGGATTTGACGATGATTTTGACGCTGAAGAAGAATCTGAAGAAGAAGACGAAGACGAAGATGAGGACGAAGATGAGGATGAGGATGACGATAAACCGAAAAAAAGAGGCCGCAAAAAAAAGAAATAGTCAAAAAAGATGAATAATTTAGTTTTAAAAAACATCAACAAATCTTTTTTATCTGGCAAACAAGAAATCGCCGTTATCAAAAACGCTAATCTAAATATCGCCAAAGGCGAATCAGTTGCTCTGGTTGGCCCTTCTGGCGCTGGCAAAACTACCTTTCTACAAATTGCCGGGCTTTTGGACAATCCCGACTCTGGGCAAATTTTGATTGGAAATGTTGACGCTTCTCTAGCCAATGACGCAGCCAGAACTGATCTGCGCAAAAATCACATCGGTTTTATTTATCAATTTCACCATCTATTGCCAGAATTTAGCGCGCTTGAAAATGTGATGATGCCTTTGTTAATTAGAAATGTTGAGAAAAAATCAGCACTTTTACAAGCGGAAGAAATTTTGGTGGAAATTGGTCTAAAAGATCGTTTAAAACATTTGCCCTCACAACTTTCCGGCGGGCAACAACAACGCGTTGCGGTGGCGCGGGCGATCATTGGCAAACCTTCAGTTTTATTAGCTGACGAACCAACCGGAAATCTTGATTCTGAAAGTGCGGATAATGTTTTTAATTTGATCATCAAATTTTCTAAACAATATCAAATTTCTAGTTTGATTGTGACTCACAATTTAGAATTGTCTAAAAAAATGGATCGAATTATTTCGATTAAAGATGGAGTTTTGCAATGAATATAATTTTAGCCGAACCACGCGGATTCTGCGCCGGCGTCACTCGCGCAATTGAAATTGTTGAACGCGCTTTAGTCAAATATGGTGCGCCAATTTATGTGCGTCACGAAATTGTTCATAATAAATTTGTAGTTGAAGATTTGCGCAAAAAAGGGGCAATTTTTGTTGAAGAAATTGCTGATATTCCCGCCGATTCTTTAGTAATTTTTTCCGCTCACGGCGTTTCTGATCAAGTTGAAAATGCTGCCAAAAATAAAAATCTAAAAATCATCGACGCCACCTGCCCTTTGGTGAGTAAGGTTCATAGAGAAGCTAAAAAATATGAAGAGCAAGATTATGAAATTATTTTAATTGGTCACAAAGGTCATCCAGAAGTTGAAGGAACTAGTGGGCGGGTGAAAAAGCCGGTGCTTTTGGTTTCCGATGAAATTGAAGCCCAGCAAGTGAAAATCAACAATCCGCACAAAATTGCTTATGTAACTCAAACCACTTTAAGCGTTGATGATACTAAAAAAATTGTTGATGTTTTGGAAGATCGTTTCCCCGAAATGCAACGCGGGCTTGCCACCAAAGATATTTGTTATGCCACCCAAAATCGTCAGGATGCAGTAAAACAATTAGCCAAACAAGTTGATTTGCTTTTGGTTTTAGGCTCACAAAATAGCTCCAATTCTAACCGCTTACGCGACTTAGGAGCGGAATCAATTCCATCTTATTTAATCAATGGCGCTTTTGAAATTAATCCTAATTGGCTTAATGGCGTTAAGAATATTGGCATCACTGCCGGCGCTTCTGCACCGGAAATTTTGGTAGAAGAGGTAATTGCCAAAATTAAAGAATTGGTCGGTGAAACAGTTGAGGTGAAAGGAATGAACGGAATTAAAGAAAATGTTCAATTCGCGCTTCCTAAAGAATTTCGCAAATAAATATTAGTTTTTACAAACCACACAATTCAAACTTTTCTTCAGCACCACTTTTCTAAATTCATTTTTGAGAAAATCAAAAACCAGAATTTTTCCCACCAAATTTTCACCAATATTTAAAATTTCTTTGATTGTGGTTGAGGCTTGAAGCGCGCCAACTGTGCCGGCAACTGCGCCTAAAATTCCTTTTTCAGATAATGGTAAGGTGAAATTCTCATCGACAATATTAGGATTAAAGCAAGCGTAACACGGATTATTTTTTTGGTAAGATTTGAAAGTAGAAACTTGCCCTAAAAAACCTTTTACCGCCGCAAAAATTAAAGGCTTTTTTTGTTGGTGGCAAACTTGATTGATGATAAAACGAGTTGGAAAATTGTCGGTAGCATCCAAAATAAAATCGTAATTTGAAACTAAGTCGCTGAGATTTTGGTGATTGATTCTAATTGGGTAAATGTCAATTTTTACATCGTCATTGAGCAAGTTAATTTTTTCTTTAGCACTCTCAACTTTTTTTCTGCCCAAATCATTTTGATTGTGAATAATTTGCCGTTGTAAATTGGAAAGTTCAACCACATCATCATCCACCACACCAATATTTCCAACGCCGCCCGCCGCTAAATAATAAAGCGCCGGCGAACCCAAACCGCCAGCGCCAATCACCAAAACTTTAGCCTGCAATAATTTTTCCTGCCCCGCCAAATTAATTTCGGGAAGTAAAATGTTGCGTATATAGCGTTGTTGCTGAGTTGTAGTTGTCATTATGGTGATGATCTTGATGGAGGTGATGAAGAAGCTTGCAATAGCGAAGAGGTGCCAACACGACTGCGTTGTTCGGTGGTTGGGTCGGGGGATTCTAAGCTGGCAACATATGCAGTTACAATATTTGCCAAGTCAGGATGAGGTACCATCACTTTTTCCTGAAACTCTTTTAACTCTCGAACAATTTTACTACCTTCATCGCTGATATCTTCTCGTTTAATTAATTTTAATATTATCCACAAATTATCTTCCATATTGGGCATGGTTAAAGCCTTATTGAGCGCAACTCCAATTGGGGTTGCTTTATTTTTATTTTTTAATAAAAATCCCCTGGACTCACCTTTTTCTCTAAGGTCAATAGGAGCACCATTGTCACGCAAAACTCTCATCTGATCAAACATACCTTTTTGGGCAAAATCATGGAGAATGGTTTTTCCCTTACTGGCATCTTCTTTTGTAGACTCCATTTTAAAGAAATTATCTTTTGTCATTTGCAAGTTTTGAAGGATTATTCCCACTACATGTTCCCACGCTTCGGCAATGCTCAAATCGGCATTTGCAATATTTTCCATAGCTTTATCAAATAGTTCCATTCTGTAGAAATCATGTTGGCAATTTCTTACAATTGCGGTGATCATTCTATCTGTTGATAGATCTATTCCTCCTTGCGGAGATTGACTTACTATAGTTTCTAACAGCCTTTTTGTATTTTTAATATTTCCATCGGGTAAAATTTGCTTTATTAATATACCTCCTATTTTGATAACCTCTTCATCTTGATCTGGCGTATCTATCCTAGCAACAACAGATTTGAGCAGTTCTATTCTAAACGAAAAATCACATACACCTAAAATTTCTTTGATAAACCATTGGCAATCTTTAAATTGTTTTTTGTCTAAAAAAGATTTAACAATATCTTCAAGAACAGTGAGTTGCGCTCCACTACCTGAAGATGCAACTTCCATCTGAAGTAAAATTAATTTATTTTGATTATCAAAACTTTTGAAAAGTGTTACCGCAGTTTTTGGAACAAATGTTGTAGCAAGATGATGAAACATCGTGGATGAGGTTTTGTATTTTCTCTGTAACAATACCATTTTATTTTTATCGCCCCCACATTTATTAAAAAGGATATTAAGAGAACCCAGTTTCTCGCGAACAACAGTTTCAAATAATGTTCCTTTATTCATTTGTGGATCATTAAGCTGTAAATCAGTATTAAGCGCTTCTAACCTTACTTCATCGGTATCGCAATAATTTAAAATGGCCTCGATTACTTGGCTAGATTCATAACGCGCCGCCTGATATAAATATAAATTAGAGTTCTTTAAAAAATCTAATTTGAACTCCTCTCTTCTGTCATTGATAACAAAAAATACATTGATTAATTGTGCATTATTCGAAGCTAGAGCAGAATTTAAAAAATTTGCATTAATAAATCGTCCCGTTCTCATAATCGTATCTAAACTTGCTTCATCACAAGATCTTACAATCGCTGTTATAAGTTCTACATCTTGTGACAGAAAAGCTCTTTGATACAGAGCATCAAACACTGGTAATTCATAACCCCCTACTGGTAATTTGTACGTTCTTTTTAGTAAATTTTGTCTATTCTTATCGCTTCCGCAATTGATAAAAAGATTCTTAATAATATCAAGTGAACAAGTATCTATATTATCAAAAAATTCAGGCTTTATTGCCTCTAATTTTTTTTCATCAGTGCTATAAAAATCTAAAACATTTTTGATTAATTTTGGGTGATTCAAAAACGCATAATTTAGTAATTCATCTAGAAATTGTATTTTTAGCTTTTCATCGTCAAGGCAATCAAAAAATATATTTAAAAACTCTAAATCGCCTTCTACAAGAGCGGTTTTTAGCGCTTGCATAGTTTTTTCTTGAAACTCAAGCACAATAGATTTATCGCATTTTTTTAAAATTATTTTTATTAATTTTGGATTACTTTTGTCAAGAGCATCCTCGTATAGGGTGATAACCTCTTTTTTTGTTCTATTTTGTAAATATTTATTTATCACTCGAACTATTCCCCTTGAAGCGGCGCAATAACACAACTGCGTTAAAGTTGTCTCCTTCCTCAAGCTCAAGCCTAAGCCTAATGCTGATTTTTCATATCCATAGCCAGCGGCAATTGCAAATAACGCTTCTTTTTCTTTGGGAAGAAAGTGTTCCTTATTTCTAAAAATTGGATCGGGATTGTTGTAATAATCATCAATAACCAACCAAAATGAACTCATATCCCGTGGAGGATATTCAGAAATTCTGGATTGAAGATAATCAATTTTAAAATGTTGATCTTGAGGGATTGATTGTTTTAACCCTTTAAGTATTTCAACCGATCTTCTAGCAAATTCTGCTTGGGTTTGTGGATAATCTTTTTTATCAGAAAAAACTATTTTGGATAAGGTATCTTCCAGTAAAAAATTGCTGTCATCTCGATCACTAAATGGTTGTGACGCAACATAAAGCGCTTGCAGGGCGATAATTTTAAGGTCTATTCCTATACTTTCACTTTTTAGTATATCGGCAAGATTTTTTGGGTCAGCTGATGAAATTTGTTCTAATGGTTTGAGTAAAGGTTTTAATTTTTGTGTGGGACGAACTGGCTTTAAAACAGGATATTTTTTGATTAATGCACCCATGATCATTTGAATAATTTCCTGTGGAGATTCCCAACCTGATTGATCTTCATTGATAAACTTTACAATCGGCTGTTCTTGCTCCCATACTATCCCCAACTCTTCTAAGATTTTTTTAAACCTTCCATTGGCCTCTTGAAAATTCTTGTCCTTAAACAAATCGTCAAATTTAATGCCAAAAATATTGCCTTTATCATCCAACAAACCTTCTAATTTTTTCCAAATTGCCTCAATAAAATCATCATTAAAATTCTGATAATAGGTTGTAATTGCCTGCCAGGCATTTTGTACCGTTATTCTTTTTTTCAAACCAACAACACGATGATCTTGATTATAAGCTGTGTTTTCATCAACAATTCCCAATAACATCTTTAAAAATAATGGCGTGTGAATCTCCAAGCCTGGTCCCACCATTTTTAAAGGCTCTGTAGCGGCGGCACTTGCTTGCCTGTAAATGATAGATAGCAAACCAGGTTTTAATTGATTAGTGAGAATTTCAAAACGGGCGCTGGAGCCAGCAATACAATTTAGTTCATCCTCGCTCATACGTAGCCTAGTCATATGCTCTTGCATTAGCTCTATTCTTTGTTCATCACTTAAATCATCTTTGTCAGCTCTGATGGCAACCATGCTGATAAAATCAATCATATTTTCTATTAAAGTCAGTAACTCTAAATAAGTTTTGCCATCAATTTGTGAATAGGTAGAAACTCCTTGATCATCAATTTTTTCACCCAAGTTTTTTCTTAAGTATCCACGCAAATCACCTTCCTCACTGAAAAGTTTAGCGTCAATCCCTTGGGCAGAAAAATAGTCTCTTGTCTTACTAAAAATTTCAGTGAATAGCAAAGATAGTTTTTGGCCAGAATTTGTTTGGTCTTGTTCTTTAAATTTTTTAAAAACTTTTCGAACACCAACCAAATCTTCACCTGATTCTAAAGCCAAAGCTTCTAAAACCGCGCCGTTTAATTCGCTAATGGATATTTGCAAACCTTCAATAGAAGCGCGAAGGGTTTGTGATGCTGATAGTTCTTTTTGTCTGGTCATGAGAAAATTTTTTATTGATTAAAAAAATACATAACTAAAAATAATTAAAACCCAAATTACCTAAAACCTAAACTCCGGTAGAGCCAAATCCACCTTCACCGCGCACGGTTTCATCTAAATTTTCTACTTCCACAATTTTGGCTTGTTTATATTCGGCAATAATCATTTGCGCAATTCTCATTCCTCTTTCAATTTTAAAATCAGTTTGCGAATGGTTGATTAAAATTATACAAATTTCGCCGCGATAGTCGCAGTCAATTGTTCCGGGCGTGTTTAAAACCGTGATGCCGTTTTTTAAAGCTAAACCCGAGCGCGGGCGAATTTGGGCTTCAAAGCCAATTTCTAAAGCAATAGCAATTCCAGTTTTTACTAATTTTATTTCACCGGGTTTTAAAATTATTGGCTCATTAATTGCCGCTTGCAAATCCATTCCGGCGCTGCCTTTAGTTTCATATTTTGGTAAAGCTAAATCGGGATTATTTTCTAGTCTTTTAATTTTCAGTATTGTCATTGTCTTTTGCTTTTTGATTGATGATTTGACGAGTAAATTTTTTGAGAAAAGTTCCTTTGGTTTCTAGGCTGTTAATTTCATCTTGCATTGAGTTGCTAGTATATTGCTTGACGTAAGGATAACCCAGAAATACAGCCACTAAAACCGTCATAATTAATAGACTTTTAAATAAACAACCGTTCATTTTTATCGGGAATTTAGATTGATAATTAAGGGTTGCGAAGATAATATCCGCAAACTTATTTTACAAATCTAAAATCAATTCCAAAATCAATTTGAAACAATCCCAATGGCAGAAATTACAAAAATTCACGCGCGAGAAATTCTTGATTCACGTGGCAATCCAACTGTTGAAGCAGAAGTTTATTTATCCGATGGCTCGTCAGGAATATCCTCAGTTCCATCTGGCGCTTCAACTGGAAGTTTGGAAGCGGCTGAGCTGCGCGATGGTGATTTAAAAAGATATTTGGGCAAAGGAGTTTTGAAAGCGGTTGAAAATGTCAACGGCAAAATTGCGCAGAGTTTGATTGGAATGGACGCCGAAGATCAGGAAGAAATTGACGCTAAAATGATTGAGATTGACGGCACGCAAAATAAAAGCAATTTAGGCGCCAACGCAATTTTAGCAGTTTCACTCGCCACCGCCTGCGCAACCGCTAATTCTCTTGGTTTGCCACTTTATTATTACATTGGCGGCGACGAAGCTTTGACCATGCCAACGCCAATGATGAACATTATCAATGGCGGTGCTCACGCTGATAATAAAATTGATATTCAGGAATTTATGATTATGCCAATTTCTGCACCGTCAATCAACGATGGAATTAGAATGGGCGCTGAAGTTTTTCACCATTTAAAATCTTTATTAAAAAAAGACGGCTTTTCTACCAATGTTGGTGATGAAGGTGGTTTTGCGCCAAATTTTAATTCCACAATTCAAGCTTTGGATTATGTCTCTCGCGCTGTGAGCCAAGCTGGATATAATTTGGGAACTGATATTGTTTTGGCTTTAGACGCCGCTTCAACTGAATTTTATAAAGACGGCAAATATAATTTAGCTGGCGAAAATAAAATTTTAGGCAGCGACGAATTGATCAAATATTATGAAAATTTAATCAATCAATATCCAATTGCTTCTATTGAAGATGCTTGCTCGGAAGCTGATTTTGAAGGCTGGAAAAATATCACTTTAGCTTTGGGAAATAAAATTCAATTAGTTGGCGATGATTTATTTGTCACTAATCCACAAATTTTGCAAAAAGGTATTGACCAAAAAATGGCTAATGCAATTTTAATCAAACCCAATCAAATCGGCACTTTAACTGAAACTTTGCAAGCAATTGAGCTAGCCAAAGCTAATGGTTATAACACTATTATTTCGCATCGCTCCGGTGAAACTGAAGATGCTTATATTGCTCATATTGCCATTGGCACTAACGCCGGACAAATTAAAACCGGCTCACTTTGTAGGTCAGATCGCGTGGCTAAATATAATGAATTAATACGCATCAATGAATATTTGGGTGATGATGCGGTTTATGCTGGTGGCACAATTTTTAAAAAATAAAAATGGCAAGAATCAGTTTTTTAAACCAAGAATTTTTACCGCATAACCAATGTTTTGTTCACATTGAAGATCGTGGTTTTCAATTTGCCGATGGGGTTTATGAGGTGATTCTTTGGAAAAATAACAAATTGATTGATAGCGATTGGCATTTGCAAAGGCTATTTCGCTCGCTTGGTGAATTGGAAATTCAATTTAATCAAACTAAAGAACAGTTGGAAAAAATTATTTTTGAGCTTTTTGCTAAAAATAATTTGTCAGACGGTTCGGTTTATTTGCAAATCACCCGCGGCGTTGCGCCGCGCCAGCCCTTCTTGCCGCAAGATTGCTTTGCAACTATTTGCGCCACAGTTTTGCCTTTAAAAGACATTGATTTGACTAAAGGTTTAAATGTTATAACTCACCAAGATATTCGCTGGCAAAGATGCGACATAAAATCAATTGCTCTTTTAGCCAGCTCATGGATTCGTCAGAAAGCTTTTGATCTTGAAGTTGATGATGCAATTTTGGTTCGGGATGGATTTATCACTGAAGCAACTTTTGCCAATGTTTTTATTGTCGATGAAGAAAATAATTTAAGAACACATCAAGCCGATAATTTTGTTCTGTGCGGAATTACTCGCAATCGCATCATTGATTTGGCGAAAAAAAATGGCATTACAGTTTTAGAACAAAAATTTACTGTCCAAGAAATGTTGCAAGCCAAAGAGGTTTTTCTATCCAGCACAACTTTATTTGTTCGTCCGGTTGTGAAGATTGATGAGCAAATCATTGGCGATGGCAAAGTTGGTAAAATTAGCCACAAGCTTTTGGATTTATATCAAAATTTTATAAATTAATTAGTGAAAAAATATCGTTCTCAAAGCGCCTTTTCAATTATCGAACTTGCAATCGCGATTCTGATTATTTCTGCTTTGGTTGGCACCATTATTACCGCCAGCCGAATTTCTTCTAACGCCAAATTAGCCACTGCCCAATCTTTAACCACATCTTCCGCTGTTAATGATATTGATAGTTTGGTTTTGTGGTTTGAAACTACAATGCCAAAAAGCTTTGACAATTTATCCGCCGATGATGGTCAGTCAGTTTCAACTTGGTATGATTTAAGCCCCAATAGAACTAACGCTGTTGCCGGATCAGCGCCAACTTATACTGCCGATGTTATTAATGGCTTACCGGTTTTAAGATTTGATGGTGCAGCTAATTTTTTAACTTTTGACGGTTCAGCATTGATCAGCAGCAATTATACAATTTTTGCCGTCGCTACTCGAAGAAGCACTAAAGATAATAATGCCATTCTAGGCGGAACAGATTTGACAGCTTTTAAAAATCTGCACCTTGGCTATTTCACTAACACTACTCCGCGATTTAAATTCTCCCATTATAGCGAAGGGACTTCCGAAACCGATTACATTGATTCTGTGATTTCAACTTATATCAATCCAGCTTTTGAAATTTATACTGCAACATTTGATTCAAATATAGGAAAAACATATTACAAAAACGGCGCTCAAATAGCTTCAGCAACAACAAGTTCAGCAAAAACTATTCTACAATCTTGGACTGGCTCGGCAATTGGTAGATTTGGAACTGCTTATTTTAATGGCGATATTGCTGAAATTATTATTTTTACTAAAACTTTAAGCTTTGCAGAAAGGAAAGATGTTGAACAATATCTAAGCAAAAAATGGGGAATCACTATATCTTAAAATATGAATTATAAAAAAAATTTTAACTCACAATCAAAACAAAGAAGATTAGGTTTTTCACTTTTAGAACTTTCGATTGTATTGATTATTATCTCAATGCTGATGGTTGCTGTGATTAAAGGCAGTGATTTGATTGGGCAAGCTAAGTTGGTTGCAGCTAGGCAAAAAACTGTTGATTCTCCGGTGTTGAAAATTAAAGGTTTAGTACTTTGGCTTGAAACAACTTTACCTAATAGTTTTTTAGATTCAGAAACTATTGATGGTGGAAAAATTAGCACTTGGCAAGACTCCAGTGGCAATAATCCAAACTCACCTAACAACGCTACTCAAAACACAGTTGCCAATAAACCAACTTATGTAACTAATGGAATTAATGATCTGCCATCTTTACAATTTAACGGCACACCAACCAGTGCTGGCAATGCCAATTTCAGCTATTTTCAACTAGCCAATGGCGCAACATTATCTTTGTTTAGTGGCAATGTTTTTACAGCTTTTATTGTTTATAAACTAAATATAGCGGGAACGGCTCACTATTTTATAGGACATCAAAATGGTTGGACAAGATGGAGAATTCACGCCAATGGTTTTCAATCTAACCAAGCTACCGGAAGTTTTACAGTGGCACCAACTGCCAAAACTTCAAATATTGTTAGTTTATCTGGCACGGATTTACTAGTTTCTCAATATCAAAATGGCGCTGCCAATGGCACAATAGTTAAAACAACCGGAAGCTATACTGAGGATAATCCAATTTGGATAGGCGGCGCAGAAGATGGCGGCTTTTATTCGCTGCAAGGTATGATCTCGGAAATTATTATTTTCAATCGCACTTTGAGCAATCAAGAAAGAAGAGATATCGAACAATATTTATCAAACAAATATCAAATCACTGTTTCATAATGAATAAAATCAATCGATTCAGAATTAGCAAAATTAAAAAAGGCTTTTCATTATTTGAACTTACTATTGTGATCGCCATCATCGCCTTTTTAGGGCTTGGCATAATGCAAGGTGGTGAATTAATTAGACAATCCAAAATTAGTGCTGCGCAAACATTAACAAAATCTTCGGTAGTTTCTAAAATGGATAATTTAGTTTTGTGGCTGGAAACTACAATGCCCAATAGCTTTGATAATATTGAGAGATTTGACGGCGGAACAGTAAGTAATTGGTATAACCTTGGCGTCAATCAACCTTCAACCTACAATGCCACTCAATCCAACAACAACAAAAGGCCAACCTATGCAACCAATGCTATTAATGGTTTGCCGGCTTTAAAATTTATCAGTACCAGCACTCAATATATGTCGGTTGTGGATGGCTTTGATAACGAAGCTGAAACCGTAACCGTATTTTTAGTGTGGCAACCAAATTTTATTGCTAACTCAGTTGAAATGGATCCTTTGGAAAAATGGGCAGGAAGCGGAGGATATCCTTACGTTCTCAGATCATCGACAACCTTCTATGCTTTTATATCTTATGATGGCAGCACTGGTTATGGACCAGCCAGCACAACCTTTAGATCATTTGGAACTCCTCACCTAATTTCAGCAAGAAAGATTAGAAAAGGCGCAATGCAGCTATGGGTAAATGGCACTTCTGAAGGCGGAACCGCAACCGACGGCGGCACTTCGGAGGCCAATAATGTTAATATGTTTATAGGTTGTAGAGGTAATATTACCTTATGCGTTAATGGCTATATTGGTGAAATTATTATTTTTGATAGAGCTTTAACCGATCAAGAGCGGCAAGATGTTGAAACTTATTTGGGTAAAAAATGGGCAATTTCAACTCCTTAAAATATGAATCATAAAACAAAGTTCGGCTTTTCACTTTTAGAACTTTCATTCGTTTTAATTATAAGCTCAATTTTGATTGCAGCAGTTGCTAAAGGTAATCAAATCTTAAAAAGATCTAGAATTGTTAGCGCACAATCATTAACCAAATCCTCACCAGTTCCACGAATATCAAATTTGGTGGTATGGCACGAAACGACAATGGATAATAGTTTTAATGATGCAGATTTATTATTATCCAGAATTAATACTTGGCGCAATCTAAGCCCAAACATCAGAGCTAGTGATGCCACAGCTAGTGGCGCATTTATTCCAACTTATACAAAAAATGCCATAAACAATCTTCCGGCGATAAATTTTAATGGCTCTAATTATTTTAGCTTTGATGGCACATCACTTGCCAATAGTGATTATACAATAATAGTAGTTGAGCAAAGAATGGATGGCAGAGATCAAAATTATTTTATTGGCAGTGGCGCCTCCGGAGTTGCTAATCAAACTCCGCAATTTGGATATAGAACCGACGGATTAATAACTTTTGCTCAATGGGGTAATGATTACAACGTAACGGTTAATACTTTTAGCAAACCAACTCCAGTGATACATATTTTTCGTTTCAGCTCTGTGATTGGCAAAAATTATTATCGCAATGGCGCAAATATGACGTTAGTTGACGCTGGCAATGGAGTTGCCACGCAAGGATTAACATCCTACAACTCTGCTCGCATCGGAATTTATACTATCGGAAATGGAGCTTATTACGGTTATATTGGCGAGATCATCATTTTCAATAAATATATCAATGATGACGAAATGAAAGATATTAAATTATATCTCAGTAAAAAATGGCAAATTACCGTGAGCTAGATTGAATATTTATTTCTTATCAATATGATAACCGACCTTATCAAACAATTCTTTAAACTATGAGCCAAATCAGCGAAATTGTTGAATTATCTGAACGAATCACTTCTGATTCAAATCTTCTGGTGCAAAAAGTTGCCGGCATTAATTTTCTCGGCGGCGGTGTTGATCCATTTGTTTTCGGATTAACCGCCTTTGTCTTAGCTTGTTTTATTGGCTATTTTGTAGTTTGGAAAGTAACTCCCGCTTTGCACACGCCTTTAATGTCGGTAACCAATGCTATTTCGGGAGTAATTTTAATTGGTGCAATCATTGCTCTTGGTGCCTCACATTCTTTCTTTATCGGATTTTTCAGCTTCTTAGCAATTATCTTAGCTTCAATAAATATCTTCGGGGGATTTGTAGTTACCTGGAGAATGTTGGAGATGTTTAGGAAAAAGTCATAAGTCATAAGTCGTAAGTCGTAAGTCGTAAGTCAATCCGAGTTCGTTTTTACTTACGACTTACGACTTACGACTTACGAATTATTTCCCCGTCATAATTCTATCTACCAACTCCTTAATTGTTGGCACAAATCCGTTAGCATAAAATGGATCAGTTGCAAAGCGATAGGCGTTGTGACCGGCGAACATTAATTGGTTTTCAATATCAATTCCGTTTCTCACCTCTTGCAAAGTTTTTTGAATACAAAAACTTCTTGGATCAGCTTTTTTGCCGTTATTAAAATTAGTTTCCGGCATTTGCGACCAGTTGCTAAAACGGCACTGGCTCAAACAGCCCATACAATTAATTTGATCAGTTAAAATTTGCTGAGATTTAGATTTATCCACAAACATCAAAGTTTCATCCGGGGTTTTCATTCCTTCATCAAAACCATTTTTGACCCAATCATTAACTTTAATTTTATCGGCAGCGGTAACATAAACCACCCGACCTCTTTGTCCAAAAGGAATTTCGGCAACAAATTCACCTTCAGCTTTAGCGCGATATTCAACTTGTCTTAATTCTCTGCCTTGTAATTCTTTGATAAAATCATTTTCCACCGCTGAGGAATAAAAACCAGTTGGGCTGAAACGATTTAAATAGACGTCGCCTGGTTTCAAAGTTAAAAGCCTTTGTTTCCAAGCATCAGAAATTGGATATTCTTTAGTTAAAAGTGGGCGAGTTCCAAATTGAAAAACGATTGGTCCAATTTCAGGATTATCTAACCAACCTTCATATTCCTCAATATTCCACACCCCGCCAGCCATAATGATTGGCACTTCGTTTAAACCAACTGAGTTCATAAAAGTTCTAATTTCAGCAACCCTTGGATATGGATCTTGGAAAACTTTTGGATCTTCCGCATTCGACAAACCATTGTGACCGCCGGCTTTCCACGGACATTCATAAACCACGCCACCTAATAAATCTGCCGCTTTTTCGTAGCTTCTTTTCCACAAAGCACGAAAGGCGCGCATTGAAGAGACGATTGGATAATAATAAACTCCATATTTTTGAGCAATTTCCGACAAACGATAAGGCATTCCCGCGCCGCAAGTGATACCGTGAATCAAGCCTTTAGTATTTTCTAAAACTCCGTGCAAAATTCTCTCCGCTCCGCCCATTTCCCAAAGCACGTTCATATGCACCGCGCCGTTTCCACCAGCTAAATCGTGAGCAATTCGCGCTTGAGCGATGCCACCATTGATGCCATAATTCACCAACTCTTCGTGGCGATCTTTTCTAGTTTTGCCGTTATAAACCACCGGCACCAAATTGCCTTTTTCATCATAATAATCAGCGTTCACACCGGAGAATGTTCCAACCGCACCAGCTTTAGCAAATTGCCCAGCAGTAACGCCGCTAGTAACACCAATGCCTTTGCCACCTTCAATGATTGGCAGGCACATTTTATTAGAAACTTTGAGACTTTTTATAGCTTTAAGCACAGAGATTTTTATTTAAATTGAAAGGACGGCAAAATATATTTTACCATCCTAAATTATGCAATTAAATTATACCAAAATTAGGATTGTTTTGTTGACTTAAATCTTTTTTCTGCTTTGATATTGCACCTTTCAAGAGCACAAACCAACTAATAAATTTCAACTATGTCTTTCTCCCCAAAACTCGATGCTTTAATAAAAAAATACCACGATCTAGGTGAAAAAATGCTGGATCCTTCCAAGCTTGGTAATGAATATGGCAAAATTTCTAAAGAATATTCTGATCTAGAACCAATTGTTGAAAATATTAATCAATTTAAAAAAGCTGAGAAAGAACTTGCTGATCTAATTATCTCTTTGAAAGATTCAAGCTTGGATAAAGAGATGAAAGATATGATGGATGAAGAAAAATACGATTTGGAAAAGCAAATTCCGGAATTGATAAAAGCCATTAAAGTTTCACTTTTACCTAAAGATGAAGCCGATGAAAAAAACGCCATTTTAGAAGTTAGAGCCGGAACTGGCGGCGAAGAAGCGGCTTTGTTTGCTGCCGTATTGTTCAATATGTATCAAAGATATGCCGAAATTAAAAAGTGGAAATTTGAAATTTTATCAATTTCTGATACTGGAATTGGCGGCTATAAAGATGCTTCAGCATTGATTTCTGGGCGCAATGTTTTTGCTCGTTTAAAATTTGAATCCGGCGTTCACCGCGTGCAAAGAGTTCCCGAAACTGAAAATCAAGGACGCGTTCACACTTCTGCCGCCACAGTTGCGGTGCTTCCCGAAGCTGAAGAAGTTGATATTAAAATTGAAGAAAAAGATTTGCGTATCGACGTTTATAGATCTTCGGGCCCGGGTGGACAATCAGTCAATACAACTGACAGTGCGGTGCGAATTGTCCATATTCCAACTGGCGTGACGGTTTGTCAGCAAGATGAAAAATCGCAACATAAAAACCGCGAAAAAGCAATGAAGATTTTGCGCTCTCGTCTTTACGAAGCAGAAAGAGAAAGAATTGACAAAGAAAGATCCGACAATCGCCGCGGACAAATTGGCTCAGGCGATAGATCAGAACGCATCAGAACTTACAATTTTCCACAAGGTCGCGTCTCTGATCATCGCATCAATTTAACACTTTATAAAATTGACGATGTGATCAACGGTCATTTGGATGAATTTATCAACGCTTTAACTTCAGAAGATGAAGCGCAAAGATTGGGAGAAGAATAAATTGTCGGCAAAAATTACTGAAATTTTAATCGCCAGCGGCAATAAAGGTAAGTTGGTTGAGATTGCTGATTTGCTCAACAAAATTGGTATTAAAGCAATTTCAGCGGCAGATTTTAATTTGACTGAACCCGAAGAAACTGGCGATAGTTTTGAAGCAAATTCAATTTTAAAAGCCAAATATTATGGCGATAAAACTGGGCTTGTTGCTTTGGCTGACGATTCAGGATTGTGCGTTGATTTGCTTGACGGCAAACCCGGAATTCACTCAGCAAGATGGGCTGTTGATGAAAAAACTGGGGAGAAAAATTTTGATTTAGCTTTTGAAAAAATTAAACAAGATTTGATTTTTCGTGGTGTTGATCTGCAAAATCAAATCATCAAAGCGCACTTCATCTGCAACCTCACTTTATACAATCCACATAGCGGAGAAATAAAATCTTTTGAGGGAAGAGTTGATGGCAAAATCACTTTCCCACCGCGCGGAAATAGGGGTTTTGGCTATGATCCAATTTTTATTGCCGATAATTTTGATCAAACTTTTGGAGAAATTTTGCCTCAGCAAAAAGATAAAATTAGCCACCGCACCAAAGCTTTCCAGCAGCTCATCAACTATTGCCAATTATAATAATCAATTTTGGTCTTACGATTAAAATTCCGATCTTCCCAATTGCTTTCATTTCCATCATTAACAAATTCTGAATGGCTGTTAAATAAAGGCTGCGAAGATGAAATATTGGTGCGCTCATTTTCTTGCACCACTTCAAGAATTGGCGGGCTTTGCTTGACTTGCCCAGCCATATTGCTTGGAGCATAATAATTTTGAGAAGAAAATGAATTAGAATTTTGTGATGTTGGGCGAGAATTTTCTGGAATCGGGGTTAATTCAAAACTATATAATTCTTTGGTAAAATCGCGGCAATATAGAGATTTAAGCCCGATGAGGGGAAATATAAAAATAGAGCCAAGCAAGTCAGAGTTGCATCTGCCACTTTCCTCTTGGCGATCTTTTCTCATATTGAACTTAGTTTCCATCTCATAATTTATCTGCTGATAGCCATCTTTGATGAGTTTGAGCTGATAATTTTTATCAGGAATCAAATGAACTTCTTTGGGAGTATCTCCATAATAAACACCATCAATTAATATCTTGGCGCCAGAAGGTTCGCTATCAGCGGTTATGATAACGGTGGGTTGGTTTCTTAAGGAGCAGGAGCTGATAATTAGGATTGGAAGAATAATTCGCGCTAAAAATCGCATTCAAACTAATAATTACTTTGATTATTGATCTGACCACGATATTGACTGCCAGATTGCTGATAATTTTGGTAATAGTTATTTTGATTATTGATTTGGCTTTGATTTTCCAGAGCATTCACCTCTTGCGCACCCGCAGATCTTCCGCCGGAAATATCAACGAAATAATCACTTTGTTTGAAAGAGCCACATTTTTCTGGAGCAAATAATAAAATCATCATAATTGGCAGAACCGCAACTGAATCTGCTAAGCATCTTTTGCCATCACCACTTTCACCCTCGCGAATTGAATACCAAGTCTCCATATCAATATTAGCCGATCCATAACCTCTTTTAGAAATAGTCGCTTTATAATTTTTATTGGGAGCCAACTCCACAAAAGCCGGAGTTTGTCCAAAATTTTTCCCATCAATAACCACATCAGCTCCGGGAGGATTACTATTAATTGGCACAGTCACAGTTGATTTATTGGCAAAAGAGCAAGAGCTAACAATAAAAAGAGCGATGGCTGGCAATAGTTTTAATTTATTTTGCATGATTTGTTTTTTAAAAATTATGATTTCCAACGGTTATGAACCCAAAACCATTGCGCCGGATATTCTTTAATCCATTCCTCTAATTTTTGATTAATTTTAGTGGTAAGATCGATAACAGAATCGTTATTTATATTGGCAGTTTTTTGAAATTCAATTGGTTTTTCCACCCGAACTTTAAATTTGAACTCTTTGCCAATCCTCATTGAGCGCGCCGGAATTAAAGGCACATTATATTTCAAAGCTAGTTTGGCAATTGAAGCGGTTGTTAAAGCTGGACGATTAAAAAACGGAACTAAAATTCCATCCGATATTTTTTGGTCAGCAAGTATCACTACATAATTGCCATTTTTAATTTCTTCAATAATTTGCTTATTGCCTTTTGAGCTTTTAGAAATCAACTCCACTCCTCTAATTTTTGAGGTCATTTCATCAACAGCTTGATTATTCAACGGCCGATAAACCGTCTTCACATTCATACCATTTTCTAAAAATATTTTTGGCCCAATTTCCCAATTACCAATATGCGCTGAAAATATAATTCCTCCCTTAAAATTGCGTTTAATATCAGCAATATTTTTTTTACTTTCCTCATCAAGCTCGGCATAATTCATCAATTCTTTGCCGCTAAATTTTGCAATATGAATAAATTCTCCCACAATTCTACCCAGATTATCCCACATTCCATCCAGCACCTCATCAACTTCTGCGGCGTTCAAATTGGGTAAGGATTTAGTAATATTTTGTTTTGCCAAATTGTGAACTGAAATTCTTTTGCCAATCAGCCGCGCTAAAAAGCTGGCAAAATTTGAAGCATTTTTTAGACCAATTATTTCAAATAAAAACAAACCAAATCTCACGATTATGCTTTCTAAAAAATAACGAATTTGTTTTATAAAATTTTTAATTTTTTCCATTAACTAAATTAATTAATTTTTCCCTAATATATGACTCATTTTTAAACTCAATTTTAATATCCAAATAATCAATTTGAGTTTGATAAATCGGATCAAGCCTTACCCAGTCTTTCTTGGTGGTAATTAACTGTAATTGATTTTTTCTGGCAAAATTAATCATTTTATCAATCTCACTTGATTTATATTGGTGATGATCAGCATAAGAAAATTTGCTAATTACATTGATTTTATTTTGCTCCAAACTATCAAAAAACTTTTCCGGACGACCAATTCCACAAAATGCAACCACCGATTTTTGATAAAATTTATCAGCATTAATCACTTTGATTTTTGCCCCAATAACTTTTTTATCAACGCAAAAACTTTCAGCAATTCCAGCTTTATCATCACCGACAATAATCACCAAATCCGCTTTTTTAATACCAATTGCAACTGGCTCTCTCAAAGCTCCAGCCGGCATTACAAAACCATTACCAATTCCATAATTGCCATCAATTACCAATATTGAAAAATCTTTAATGATAGTCGGATTTTGCAAACCATCATCCATAATAATCAGTTTTTTTGCCGGCATTGCAGCAATTTTTTGAGCACCAAATAATCTATTGCGAGAAATAAAAGTTGCAGCAATTTCCGACAATAACAAAGGTTCATCACCAACATCTTTTGAGCTATATTTTTGTTTATCTACCAAAACAAAATCTTTAATCCAACCTCCATAACCCGCGCTTAAATAAGCAAAATCAATATCCAGCTCTTGCAAAATTTCACCAAGCGCAATCGCCACCGGCGTTTTGCCTGCGCCGCCCGCCACCAAATTGCCAATACAAATTATTGGCTTGTTAATTTTTGTAGGAGTTTTGCGGAAGCAATTTAGGAAATGACCAAATAAATAAAGCAACGATAACGGCAAAAGCAAATAAGCCAGAAGATTTTTTGTGTGCCAAAATTGGGGAGTTTTCAAAAATATACCAAAAATAGTTATTTTAATTCAAACAATAAAGGCTCATTTCTATCATCTTCTTTTTTCGATGGCAAAGATTTTTGTGGACGATCAATCACCATTGCTTGAAAATTTCCATCAGCAACTTCAACATTAATTGCCAAATTATTTTTAACTTTATTTTTGCTATCAATAATATTTTTACCCACCCGAATAACCGAATATCCTCGCGCCAGAACGTTTTTATAATCATAGCTAATCAGCAAATTGCTGCATAAACTGATTTTGTTTTGATAGTTTTTCAAAAAATTTTGTCCATTATTTTGCAAATTTTTATTTAGAAAATTAATGCGATTCTGCCAATTATCATATTGATTGCTGGGTTTTTGAATGTGGCTAGAAAATAGTTTTAGATCTTGTTCTTTACTTCTTAAATGATGATTAAAATTATTTTTGAGCTGTAAAAAAAGTTGCAAAAAATTCTGCTCCAAATCCGCCAATTTCTGGCGCGGATGGATTAGATTGTTGGCTAAATTGCTCAGATTATTTTTTTTATTCTCAAACAAATTGCCAAAATAATTGGCCAATCTTTTGCCTAAATTATCACTCAAATTTTGCAAATCTTTCAAAACCGGAACTGCCATTTCCGCCGCCGCACTTGGGGTTGGCGCGCGCATATCGGCAGCGTAATCAATCAAAGTTGTGTCGGTTTCGTGACCAACTGCGGAAATAATTGGAATTGTGGAATTAAAAACCGCTTTGACCAAATCTTCATCATTAAACGGCAATAAATCTTCCACTGATCCGCCGCCACGGGCTATAATAATTACATCGGGTTTTTCTTTGGTAGCGTTAAAATATTTAACTCCCGCAATCACTTCCAAAGCTGCATTCTTGCCCTGCACTGCCACCGGATAAACCAAAAGATTAGTTGGAAAACGCGCAGTAATACGATTAATAATATCTTCAATAACCGCGCCAGTTGGCGAAGTTATCACGCCAATTATTTTGGGTAAAAATGGTAAAGATTTTTTATGTTTATCATCAAAATATCCTTCTTCCAAAAGCCGCAATCTTCTTTTTTCAATCGCCGCCAAAATGGCGCCAATGCCGGCAATTTCAAGCTTCTCAACAATAATCTGATAATTAGATCTGCCTTCATAAATCGTAATTTTGCCCGAAGCCACAACTTCCAAACCATCCGCCACATCAAAGGCAATCAAACTTGCCATCTGCTTAAAACAAACCGCATTTATAACCGCCGTTTCATCTTTCAAATTAAAATATAAATGCCCGGAAGTTGCTCTTTTAAAGCCCGAAACTTCACCTTTAATGCGCACATAACCAAAATTATCCTCAACCATTCTTTTGATTGAACGAGAAAATTCTGATACTGTGAATTCGGGAATGTTATGATGCATTGAGGGCTAATATCTATATTGTTTTTCAGCTAGTTAAAAATTAAAAAACTGGATTGCCGCGCTTCGCTCGCAATG
>JAZKFV010000028.1:0-19365 GCA_040386195.1 Pseudomonadota bacterium
TCTTTTTTATTATATTCCATAGCAATATTTTAAAATTAATTTGGCTAATTTTTTAATATCACTTTTTTTGTGATTGGCACAAAATGTAATTCTTAGTCTCGATTTATTGTTTTCCACAGTTGGTGGGCGAATGGCTGAAATTAAAAAGCCATTTTGTTTGAGTTTTTGGGAAAGCTCCAAAGTCTTGGAAGTATCTCCAATAATGATTGGAACGATAGTTGATTGTGGTTTTTTAAGTCCAATTAAATCACAAAAATAGCGAGCATTTTCTAAGGCTTTTTTTCCTAATTTTTTATCCTTAGTAATAATTTCAATCGCCTTTAAATTTGCCGCCAAAACCGCAGCGGGCAGGGCGGTGGAATAGATTGCGGATTTGGTAAAGTTGCGTAAATAATCAATCATCAAAGCCGAACCACAAACATATCCACCATATCCGCCAGCCGCTTTGGACAAGGTTCCAGATTGTAAATGAAAATCATATTTTGGATATTTTGTTTTGATAATTCCAAGTCCATGCGCATCGTCGCTGAGAATTAAACAATTATATTTTTTGGCAAGTTCCAATAATTCATCAACTCTCCCCAAATTCCCATCCATTGAAAACACTGTCTCGGTGATGATAAGAATTTTCTGATCTTTCTGGATTGCCGCGTCGGCTTTGCCTCCTCGCAATGACGACTTCTCTAATATTATTTGGCAATGTTCTAAATCATTATGTTTAAAACGCAGCAATTTAGCGCCGGATAATTTGCAGCCGTCAATTAATGAGCTGTGAATTAATTTATCAGCAATAATCAAATCGCCTTCGCCAACCAAAGCTGGAATCACGCCAACGCCAGATAAATAGCCGCTGCCCAGCGTTATTGCTGCGTCACATTTTTTCAGCTCAGCTAGTTTATTTTCTAATTTCTCCGCCAGATTATTATCGCTAAAAACATAACGCGAAGCCTTGGCGCCAACTCCAAATTTCTCAATCGCCTTAATCGCCGCATTTTTCACCACCTTATTTTCCGCCAACCCTAAATAGTCGTTAGAGCAGAAATTCAGCAGTTTGCCATTATTTATCTTGGGCGCGCGATAAAGGTTTTTGGCCTTGAGATTTAGTAGCTTTTTTTGAAAGTAATTTTGATAATTCATTTGAGATTAAATTTGATTCACGTTTTTAAGCTCAAAACCGTGAAGAGATAATGTTTTTTTATATTCGTTCACGATTATATTGACAAAGCCGTGAATAATCCATATAAAACCTAGTTCGTTATAGACAACACCAGCTTTGCTCAAACCCTTTAATACCAATGTATTTCCAAAAATATCCGACAATTTATATTGTTGCCAATAAAAGAAACGGAACTTTATATGTTGGTGTCACTTCCGATCTTCCTAAAAGAATTTTTGAACATAAGAATCAAATAACCAAGGGTTTTACTAGTAAATATAAGTGCAACATTTTGGTTTATTATGAAAATTTTGATACTATGGAATATGCGATTGCTAGGGAAAAGCAGATTAAAGCTGGGTCAAGAAAAGATAAATTAAGATTGATTGAAAAATTTAATCCTGAATGGAAGGATTTGTACGAAGTGATTTGTGCTTAATTGTAAATTTTCTGGATTGCCGCGTTAGAGCTAAAGCTCTTCCTCGCAATGACGACACACTCCGTCATTGCGAGGAGCGCAGCGACGCGGCAATCCAGAAGTTAGTAAAGTTAAATAAACTTAAACCAAATTCTAAAATTAATGACTAATCAAGTAATCACTTTTGGCTGTAGGCTCAATGCCTTTGAAAGTGAGCTTATCAAACAGGCGGTGGAAAAATCTGGGCAAGAGGATTTGATCGTTTTTAATAGCTGCGCGGTAACTTCGGAAGCCGAGCGCCAGCTGCGTCAGGCGATTCGCAAAGCGGCGAAGGAAAATCCGGATGCTAAAATTGTGGTAACTGGTTGTGCGGCGCAGATTGATCCGAATAAATATGCTCAGATGCCGGAGGTGGATTTGGTGCTTGGAAATCAGGAGAAGTCGGAGAGCCGTAGTTATTCCGCTTCCGCCTCCGGCTACAGCGCGATTCAGGCAGAGAATGTTAATCAGAATCCAGAAATTCTTTATAAAGATAAGCTTTTTAAGGAAGCTACTAAAGCTAGTTTTTTTGATCCGCAGGCGCAGGAGAAAATTCGGGTTAATGATATAATGTCGATCCGCGAGACGGCCGAGCATATGGTTTTGGATTTTGAAGGGCGCAGTCGGGCGTTTGTGCAGATTCAAAATGGGTGTAATCATCGCTGCACTTTTTGCATAATTCCTTACGGGCGCGGCAATAATCGTTCGGTGGGTTTTGGGCAAATTGTTGATCAGATTAAACAGTTAGTTGATAAAGGTTATAAGGAAGTAGTTTTGACCGGCGTTGATATTAGCGATTATGGTAAAGATTTGCTGGGTGATTTGACTTTGTCGAAGATGATTAAAAGATTACTCAAGTTAGTTCCCGAACTTCCACGCCTGCGTCTTTCCTCAATTGATGTTGCCGAAATTGATGATGAACTTTTAGATATTATCAAAAACGAAGAACGCTTCACCCCTTATTTGCACATTAGTTTGCAATCTGGCGATGATACAATTTTGAAGAGAATGAAGCGCCGTCACAGCAGAAAACAGGTTTTAGATTTTTGCGATAAAGTGCGCTCTTTAAGAAAAGATGTAACTTTTGGCTCCGATATTATCGCCGGTTTTCCAACTGAAACTGACGAAATGTTTTTAAATAGTTTAAATTTAATTGAACAAGCCGGATTGGTTTTCAATCACATTTTTCCTTATTCAATCAGAGAAGGAACGCCAGCGGCAAAAATGCCGCAAGTAAATGGCAAAATTAAAAAAGAACGAGCAAAATTATTGCGCGAAGCCACCGCCAAAGAATTAGAAAAATTTCTCACCACAATGATTGGCAGCACTCAAAAGGTTTTGCTGGAAAATGGTAATATCGGTAGATGTGAAAATTTTGTCCAAGTAAAATTATCGGAAACACCAAACTTAGTTGAGGTTGGTGAAATTTTTGAAGTGCAAATTATCGGTCAAAAAAACGGTCAACTTATCGCAAAAATATGATCAAATTTCAACTAATAATATTACTACCTTTTATCGCGCTGCTCTTGATTTTGCTGTTTAATAAATTTCCCAAAATAGAAAATTTTGGTTATAAAATTTCTACCTTATTGGCAATTTTATTTTTGATTTTTAGTTTTAAATTAAAAAATTTAGCCAATGCAATTTCTTTTACTTTTCTAAAATTACCTGGAAATTTTAACCTTGCTTTCCTCTTCGACGCCAATCAAGTTCTGCTTTTATCGACATTGGGAATTTTTTGGATTACCGCTTGTCTTAATTTTGATCGCTATTTTCTTAATAGCGCAGATCAAAAAAGAGCAAAATTTCATATTTTGCTATTGCTCACAATTGGCTTTTTGGCGGCGATAATTCTTAGTAAAAACTTGCTGACTATTTTGTTATTTTATCAATTTTTATGCGCCACAATTTATTTTGCCGCGCGTTATTTTTCGCCAAGTCGCAGTGTTAAAGCGGCAAAATATTTTGGGTTTTTTATACTCGCAACTTCGTCATTATTATTTTTGGCAGCAGCGCTCACTTTCAAAATCAGTGGTAATATTAATTTTATCCAAGATGGCGTTTTTGCTGGCAGCAAGATAGATATTTGGCAATTTAGTTTGTTATTGTTTTTCTATATTTTAGCAATCGCTGCAATTGCTTTTATGCCATTTTATTTATTTTTTGGAAATCTTTATTATCTAAATCCGCCGGCAATTTTGTTGGTTCTGCTCGCCTTTGCATTTTCAGCATTGATAATTTTATTCAAAGTGATCAGCTATATTTTTGGTGCAAAATTGCTCGCTGTTTTTATGCCGCAAATCAACCATTATAATTTATTAACTGGCATTTTAGCCTTAAATTTATTGGCTCTAGCTTTATTAGCAATTGCTTCAAAAAACCTCAAACAAATTTTAACTTGGCTATTTTTTAACCAAATGATTGCGGTTATTATGGCGTTTATAATTTTTGGTTTAAGCCAAAGACAGATGCAAATTGTGATTGTTTCATTTGTGCTTACTCAACTATTAATTTTCAGTGCCGTTGGCAATATCAATCTTTATTTGCGAGCTTTAGAAGATAAAACCTTAAACGGCATTTTTTATAAATTAAGAATTACAATTTTAGGATTAATTTTTGCCTTACTCAATTTATCCGGATTAATTCCAGCAATTGGAATGGTAGAAAAATATTGGTTGTTTAAAGTTGCTTTTAACGATAAATCTTTGCTCAATGCTTTACTGCTTTTAACTAACATTGGCTTGGTTTTAATTTGTATTTTTAGGATGGTTTATCCAATGTTAGAAATTTCTGAAAAAAAATCCAAAAATGACGAAATTATCAAAAAAATCGCTTGGGAAATTGAGTGGGATTTAAATTTGATTTTGCCGTTATTAATTTTGCCGGTTATTTTATTGATGATGGCAATTCCAATGGTCACTGAATTTTTTATAAAATAATTATGTCGATAAAAAAACTAGCGCAAATAATCGCTAAAAATACACAGATTGCTAGCCTTGAAATTGCTAATTTGAGCACTGATTTAAAAAATAAAATTTTGCTGCAAGTGGCGCAAAATATTAGAGCCAATAAAGCACAAATTATTGCCGCCAATCAAAACGATGTTGCTTTGGCGCAACAAAATAATTTTGATAAAGCAAAAATTGATCGGCTTATTTTGGATGAAAAACGCATTGAAAATTTGGCTGATGCAGTTGTTGATATTGCTAGATTGGAAGATCCGATCGGTAAAATTTTATACGATGTAAAACGCTCTAACGGTTTGCACATTAGAAGAATTTCGGTGCCAATTGGTGTGATTTTAGCAATTTATGAATCGCGTCCAAATGTAACTTCTGATATTGCAGCGCTTGGTTTTAAAGCTGGCAATGCAGTGATTTTGCGGGCTGGCAAAGAAAGCTCTCAAACTTCCGGCAAAATTGCTGAGATTTATCAAAATACTTTGCGAGAATTTGGCGTTAATCCCGCTTGCGTCAGCTATGTGCAAAGCACTGATCGCGATTATGTGAAAGAGCTTTTAAAATTAGATAAATTTATCGATGTAGTTATTCCTCGCGGCGGAAAAGATTTGATTAAAGCGATTATCAAATCAACCCGCATTCCAATGTTCAAGCATCTTGATGGCAATTGTCATACTTATATTGAAACTTCGGCTGATTTGCAAAAAGCCTTAAAAATTATTGCCAACGCTAAAATGCGTCGCGTTGGAGTTTGTGGTGCAACTGAATCTTTATTGATTGATCAAAAAATCGCTAAAGAATTTTTGCCAAAAATCATTGATGAGTTAAGCAAATTTGGCTGCCAGATCAGAGGGGATCAAGCATCACAAAAAATAGATCACAGAGTTTTGAAGGCTAGTGATAAAGATTTTTACACCGAATATTTAGATGCGATTTTATCAGTAAAAATAGTAAAAAATATTGAGGCAGCAATTAATCACATCAATAAATACAGCTCATCACACACTGAAAGTATTGTTTGCGAGAACCAACAACCGGCAGAAAAGTTTTTTCAAAAAATCAATTCCGCAATCGTAATGCACAACGCTTCCACTCAATTTGCCGATGGTGGTGAATTTGGAATGGGCGGCGAAGTTGGAATTTCCACCGGCAAACTTCACGCCAGAGGGCCAGTTGGATTGGAGCAGCTCACGATTTATAAATATATTGTCGAAGCTGATTGTGGTTTGAGGAGTTAGTGCTCTGTTATCCTAAAACATCTGTTTTTAATTAACCAAAACCCATTACAAAATGTCATCCTACATCGCCGCATATCTGCTTTTATTTCTCCCCATCATCGCCTCAGTTTTTTGTTTTCTCATCAATTTTAAAAAAACCGATTTTTGGATTTTTGTGGGCACGATTTTGGCAATGTTATTTTTGGTTGTCAAATTAAGCCTTGATTTTGCTGGCTTGCAAGCTGTTATAAAAAATGATGCTGGCTTGGGAATTCTATCAATTCCCACTGAATATTATTTAGATTTTCTAGCATTATTTTTTATCGGATTAGTTTTAACAGCAAGATTAGCGCTAACATTTTTTTATCATCAAGATGTGGCGCAAGCTTTGAACAACGATAACCGGCAATTATTCTACACAACCAGCTTGTTGAATTTATTTGGTTTGGTGGGAATTTTTGCCACTAATAATATTTTTAATCTATTCATTTTTATCGAAATTTATTGCCTAACTTTTTGCGCAATAATGGCAATGTCGAATGATTTGAATTTATCAAAATTAACTTTTCAATATTTTTGTCAATCAGCTTTGGCGTCAATTATGCTGCTGCTGGCGCTGGTTTTGCTTTATGTTTTTTCTGGCGAGCTCAAAATTGATGAAATTAAAAATCTCACCATTATTGAAAACTCCGATTTAATATTTTGGTTGGTGGCAACTGCAATTATGCTAAAATTTTTTCCGCTAACAATTTATTTTCGTTTTCTAAAAAGCCAAGATTTGATGGCGCATTTTTTGATCAGTTTTACCTTTATAATTAGCGGCTTGGTGGGTTTTTATTTGCTGTTAAAAATGGTGCTATTTTTGTTTCATCCGAGTGATATATTTTTTAATGGTTTGGTTTTTATCGGATTTATTTTGGTGTTTTATGGCAATTATAAAATGTTTAAAACCAATTATGTGCGCGCTGTGGCGGCTTATTTTGCGGTGATTAATGTGGGTTTGGTTTTAATTGCGATTGGGTTTTTCACTCAAAGAGCTTTGACGGTGAGTTTAATTTATATTACCAACTATTTATTTTCCAGCGCGCTAATTTTTCTATTAGCAAGCTTGATGTATAAAGATTTCTCCAGCTCACATTTTCGCCACCTATCAAAAATAAAAGAGATTGGCTTGTCAAAAAGAATAATAATTTTGATAACTATAATTTTGATTCTCAACCCGCCAATCGCTCTAATGTTCTGGTCAAATTGGCATTTAGCACTTTTAGCTTTTGATTTTAACATCGGCATTTTATCAATAATTCCACTGGTAATAACTAATTTGGTGATGGCAAGAATGGTGATTAAATTACTGGATCATCAGAGTTAGATTTGTGTTAAGGATAATTGCCAAAAGAAGGTATAAATATTATTTGCCAAATATTTTCTAAAAAATAAACTGACCAAAATCATCTCAAGAATTCACCACTCTTATCAAATGCAAAACCAAAAATTATCTCAAAAACATTACCAATTTTTATTAACCAAGCCACGCTCGGCAATTCCCATCAACCTGCTTAAAAAACACCAATATGAAAACTAACCAAGAAAATAGCTTAATCGTTTTTGAAAATAAAAAAATCCGCCGCATTTGGCATAAAGAAGAATGGTATTTTTCGGTTGTGGATGTGATTGAGGTTTTGACTGAGAGCCAATCACCGCGACAATATTGGGGAGTGTTGAAGGCAAGAGAAAATCAGTTGTTAACAATTTGTTTACAACTGAAACTACCTTCAATCGACGGCAAAAAATATTCCACCGATTGTGCCAATACCGAAACTCTATTTCGTATTATCCAATCAATTCCCAGCCCAAAAGCTGAGCCATTTAAAAGATGGCTTGCCAAAGTTGGTTATGAACGAATTCAGGAAATTGAAGATCCTGAACTTGCCACCAAGCGCACAAGGGAACTTTATAAATTAAAAGGTTATCCGGAAGATTGGATTGAAAAAAGAATGCGCGGAATTGCGATTCGAGAAGAATTGACTGACGAGTGGAAAAAAAGAGGTGCTGAGGCAAGAAAAGATTACGAAATTTTAACCGCCGAGATTTCCAAAGCTACTTTTGGAATGGTTCCTAGTGAATATAAAAATTTTAAAGGTTTAGAGAAGCAAAAAAATCAAAACCTTAGAGATCATATGAATGATTTTGAGTTAATCTTTACAATGCTCGGTGAGCGATCAACTACAGAAATTCACCGTAATGAAAATTCTGCTGGCGTCAAAAAATTAAAATCTGATGCTAAAATTGGTGGTTCAATTGCTGGAAATGCTAGAAAACAACTTGAGAAAAAATTGGGCAGAAGCGTGGTTTCTAAAGATAATTTTTTGGAGAAGATTGATTCAAAAAATATACAAAAATCTAAGACTAAATAAGTTTGAAAATAAACCCTAATTTTTCTTCAGCATTTCTCTAATTCTCTTATCAATTTCTTCTCTTCTAAGTGGTTTGGTGGTGAATTCGTCCATTCCGGCTTCAAAGCACATTTTTTTATCTTTATCGCCAATATTGGCGGTGAGGGCGATGATTGGAATGTTGTGATGAGGTGTGTCGTTTTTTTGATTATTTTCGCGTTCGATAGCGCGAATTTTTCTGGTTGCATCAAACCCATCCATAATTGGCATTTGGCAATCCATCAATATTACATCATATTTAACATGTAAAAATTTATTGACGGCTTCTTGTCCGTTTTCAGCGCATTCAACTTCATAACCCATTTTGCTAAGTAGGTTGATTGCTACTTTTAAATTGATCTCATTATCTTCACAAAGCAAAACTTTGATGCCATTTTTAACAATTTCCGGCTCGGCTGTTACAACATTTGGATTGTTAGTAATTGGCGCGGCGTTGGTGATTCCAAAGCTTTCCAACAATGCTTTAGTCAGATTTCTTTCTCTAATTGGTTTGTTAATTACCTTATTAAATTTTGCTAAAAATTCCTCAGTGCGGCTTGATTTATTGAATCTGGAAATTAGTAAAATTAATGGAATATTTTGTAGAGTTGGATCATTTTTAATTTGATTGACCAATTCATTTAAATCAAATTTATCATTTTTATGGTGACTAATTAAAATGATATCATGAGTGTCGTTTTTGATAATTGACAAAATATTTTGCCAATCAGCTTCATTATCAAAAGATGGTGCAACGTTGGCGATTCCGTAATCTTTTAAACGATTACAAATCATAGTTTTGCCTTCAGCAGAGCTTTCAATAACCAAAGCTTTTTTGTCAATTAATTTTTTAAGATTGGCGGCAGCAATTTTTTCATCTTCACTTAAATCGTTACTATTAGATTTGCCAAATGGCAATGAGAACCAGAAATTTGAACCTTTGCCAGACTCACTTTCAACACCAATTTTTCCATTCATTAATAAAGCCAATTCTTTACAGATAGAAAGACCAAGCCCAGTGCCACCGAATTTTCTGGTGGTCGACATATCAACTTGTACAAATTTTTGGAAGAGTTGGTTAATTTTATTTTTTTCAATCCCAATGCCACTATCTTTAATATTGAACAATACCAAATATTGACCGGCTTGATGTTTTTGCAAAACTACTTCAATGAAGATTTGTCCATAGGCGGTAAATTTAATACCGTTATTGACCAGATTGGTTAAAATTTGTCGCACCCGAATCGGATCGCCCATCACAACTCTAGGAACTTCAGGAGAAATATAGGTGATAATTTCCAAGCCTTTTTTATCCGCAACTGCCGACATTAAATCAGCTAAATCTTCAATAATACTTCTTAAGTCGAAATTGATATTTTCTAAATCAATTTTCCCCGCTTCAATTTTTGAGAAATCTAAAATGTCATTTAAAAGAATTAATAACGCTTCAGAAGAGCGATGAATAATTCCGGCGTTTTCTCTTTGTTCGTCAGTTAAATTTTTTCCTTCCGATAAATTTAAACTCATTCCCATTATACCATTCATCGGCGTTCGTAGCTCGTGGCTCATATTGGATAGAAACTGGCTTTTGGCGTTACTAGCAGATTCTGCTTCAATACCTCTTTTGAGTAATTCTTGAATGATTGGAACAATTTGAACTTTTTTGAAGATAAACAGCGCCGATAAAAAGATCACCAAAATGCCCATTAGTTGAATAACGGTATATTTGAATTGATCAAAAAATGCTCTAGTTCTTGTTGAGTCGGAATAGCCGGCGAGAATTACAAAATTGTGATTGGAGATGCGATAATAATCAAAATTAGTATTTCTAATTCGAATTGGTTTTTTTAAAGATCCGGATTTATTAACTAAATCTTTTTTCTCGGCAATTTTTGGTTTAGCAAGTTCGTCGCAAAGATAAATATTATTTCTTAACTCGCGGGTAATTTCCAAATCGGCATATTGTTTGGAAGCAAAAATTAAATCGTAATTGCGATCCATTACCAAAAAAATCAGATTATCATCTTGCAAAGTTTTGCCAACATCGGAAGTGACTTTGTCAATAATAATTTCGGAAATTAAAGTTCCCTCCGCTTTGGTTCCCATTCCAACCTGAAGCGCTACCGGTATAGTTTTATAATCGCCACTTAAATCACTATGAACAATTCCAATCTGACCAATAATCATTTTTCCCGGATCTAATTTGGCAGCTTCAATTGGATATTTTTTATCAACTTCAAGTGACTTATTTAAAACCCCTCTTTTGGAAGTGATGGCTAAATGATTAGTTTTATCAACATAATTAATATCAAGCCAAGAATAGAAATTGTCGGTTATATCATTGGAATTGATGCTTTTGCGCAGCAGCTCAGAAATGTAATCATATTTTACACCTTCAGGAGTTCTAAATTTATCTCCCAAATAATTCATATAATTTTCAACATTATTCACCGAGTTTGAAACTGCTTTCTCAACAATGTCAGATTGCAATTTCACTGAGTCGTGAAAATCTTCAACCTGCCTTATATAAGTTGCAGTAGCGTCAATTGTGCCCCAAGAAATAACCAGACTCATAATAAATAAGGAGAAGCGATTATAGGATTTGGTAATTCCCGCTTCATTTAGTTTTTTGCGCTCGTGGTCACGCCTTTTTTTAATGGCAAGTGCTTTGCGATATTTTTTGAAATAGTTAAATTTAAAATGTAATGCTTCCGATAAAATTTTGCGATCACGATAAAAACCGCGAATGATTCTGGCTTTTAATTTTTTAATCAGCCCACTAATTGCAATTTTTAGTCTTTTAAATTTTCCAATTTTATTTTGAAGATCTAGAGAATTTTTTGGAGCAATTTTGTTGTCTAAAACTTGATGATTAAGTTTGGAATTTTTTCTTTTCCAAAAAAATAAAAACTTTTTTCTGTTATCACGAAAAGGTTTGATATTTGATTTTAGAGGTGAGAAGGAAGGGTCATGACGAGGCGGTTTTATGGCTCTGTTCCTGCCATTTGTGTGAATTTGAAACAGTTTTTTAAGCATTTAAATCAAAATTTATATTTCTTTTGCATTTTCGTTTTTGCCTGACTATTTCTTAAGTTAAAGGCAACCCAATTTAATTAGCAACTGCAAAAACTTAGAACCACTAAATAAATTTAAAAATGACTCAAACCGACATTTCTGATAATAAAAATCAAAAACAAAATTATCCAAATGATAGCAATTCCAACTATCTTAATCCAACTACAAAAATTTGGTTTTATATTCCATTTTCAAATTGGTTTCTAACTAAAGACGAAAAAAATCCCCTCCAAGGAATAGAAAGCTGGTTCGATTCTCCAACCAAAGTTTCCCAAACAGTTAATAAGCCGAAAAAAAGAAACAGAATTGATGTGAATTCAATTGATATAAAAATCAGCAAAGATCCAGAATTGCTTAAGCAGTATTATGATTTGAGGGAAGAGTCCTATAGAAATGATTCTGGATTCAAAAATTATTCTGGAGATGAAAATAACTTTGATAGAAATGGTGTAATATTTTTGGGTGTAATGAAAGGAAAAGTTGTTGCTGGCGCAAGATTAGTCGTTTCTTCAGAAGTGGATTATTTGCCTCATGAAGATCCTGAAAAGCATTTTATATATCCTGAGATTTGTAAAACTATAAACATTGATTTAAAGGGAGTTTTGTATTCCGAAGTTTCCGCTTTAACTATTTCAAAAGAATTAAGAGTTAATTTTCTTGATAAGCTATTTCAATCTATGGTTGAACATTGTAGAGAGAATAATATCAAATATATTTTTGGTGTTTCCGATATGAAATGTAGCAGGGACTACAAAATGTCGTTTTCAAAACTAAGAGTGCCATTTATGCTTGCTAGTCAGATTGTGGCTCCAAGAAAAACAGAGTTTAATAACATAGATTCCTATTTAGTTGTGGCTATGCCTTAGTAATTTTGTATTAGTTTTTTATCAACTTAAAGTTCGTATATTTATGAAAAAAACATTGTTGGCTTTTACCTCGTTATTATCTCTACTCACCACACATAATTCAATTGCTGCTTCTGCAGCGCAAAATAAAAATTCTAATCAAAATACTTCAGTAAAAAGTGGAGCTGACGATGAGCAATACCAGCTTTTTGATACCGATGTTTTCTCACTTTCTAAAAAAAATGAAGATGCTTTTGATGCCGCCTCTTCAATATATGTTTTATCTTCAGAAGATATTAGAAGGTCGGGTGCAACCAGTATTCCAGAAGCTTTAAGATTAGTGCCCGGCATACAAGTTGCTAGAATAGATGGTAATAAATGGGCAATTTCCGCTCGTGGGTTTAATGCTCAATTTTCTAATAAACTTCTTATTATGATTGATGGAAGAACGGTTTACACCCCAGTTTTTTCCGGAGCGTTTTGGGATGTTCAAGATTATGTTTTGGAAGATGTTGAAAAAATTGAAGTAATTCGTGGTTCTGGCGGGGCAATTTGGGGTGCTAATGCGGTTAATGGCGTTATCAATATTATTACCAAAAACGCTGTTGATACTCAAGGTGGATATGTTTCCGGTATTGTTGGCAATCAAGATAGAGCGATAGCCGAAGTAAGATATGGTGGTAGAACCGAAAGCCTTAATCACTATCGTGTCTATGCTAAACATGTGGATCGTGATCAGTTAAATAAATTAAACACTGATACAGGCAATGATGATGGTTATCAACAATCGCAAGCCGGTTTTCGTTATGATATTAGATCAATTAAAGACAGCACCATTGCAGTTCATGGTGATGTTCGAAGTGGTAAAGCTGAAAATTATTTTCCTTTATCAAGTGTTTCTCCTGTAAGAACGGATAAAAATTCTACAGGTGGAAATTTGGTAGTTAATTGGGATAAAACTATTTCAAAAAAATCTAGTTTCACTCTACAAACCTATTTGGATTATGATCAATTTGACACCGGAATTTTGAGTAGAGCTGGAAGAACTGCCGATATTGATTTTCAACATTTTTATGATTTTAATCGTCAAAATCAATTTGTTTGGGGCTTGGGCTATCGTTTGTTGCAAGACAAGATTGGTGAAAGTGCTTTAAATAATAATGTTGTGCCGCTTAATTACACTTTAAGAGAAAAAAATGACGAAATATTCAACGCGTTTTTGCAAGATAAAATTGGTTTAATTGCCGACACTTTATATTTAACCATTGGTTCAAAATTTGAAATTAATGATTATACCGGTTTTGAATTTCAACCAAGCGCTAAGTTAACACTTTATCCTTCTCGCAACCAAACTGTATGGGCTTCAGTTTCTAGGGCAGTCAGAACTCCAACCAGAGGTGAAGAATCAATTGAAATCAGAACGCCTGGTGGCACTTTGGTTCAGGCTGGTGATGCTCAATATGAATCAGAAAAAGTTCTTGCGTATGAGCTTGGTTACAGAATAAAACCGACCAGAACAAGTCTTATTGATATTGCTACTTTTTATAATGACTATGACGATCTTAGAAGCTTCAATTCTAAAAATGGTTTTTCAGCCACAACCACAAATTTTGGTCAAGGCAGATCGTATGGAACTGAAATCACTGCTAAATGGCAAGCAATGGATGATTGGAGATTGGAAGCCGGATATGATTTTTTGAGGCTAGATCTTAAAAATGATTCCCCATCTACAGAAAGTAGAGTTTTTCCGCTATATTTTGCCGAGAAACAATCTCCAAAAAATCAATTTCGCTTAAGATCCAACTATAATATCACTTCTAAAATTGAGTTCGATAACATTCTTTATTACGTAAATGCTATATCTGATTCTAGGGGCGTATCCGACACAACTGGAGTCAAAGCATATGCAAGAATTGATACTAGATTAGGATATTTATTTAATTCGAATCTTAATTTTAGCGTTGGCATACAAAATCTTGCCGATAAAAGACATCAAGAATTTGATAAAGGTTTGTTTGCTAACGAAACCGAAGTGGGCAGAACAATCTATTTCAAAACTGCAATCAAGTTTTGGTAAATTAGTTGTTTGATGGTGTTTATATCTTGAAATATCAAAATTGCGATTGGTTGAGGCTGGTCGCGATTTGTAGAAAATCTTAGAAAAATAGGGTGAATATCCATATTACAAAATAATGAGAAAATTAATTTTATTGATATTTTTGCTAATGCTTGCCGCTAGAACGACAGACGTTTTTGCATATAATGACGCCTTTTATAAGGGCGTTGCCAACTTTGTTTATGGCTTTCCCAAGATGGTGAAAGACGGGCAGGGCGGTCTTTGCGTTTATGGCTATGATCAGGTTGCGGTGGCAATTGAAGAAAAATATAAGGGAGTGATTTTTTTTAAGAGTGAAAACAAATTAAGTGCTGGATTTTCTAAAAATATTTGCAAAGTGCTTTATGTTTCCAAAAATAAAGATTCAGCAACATCGCTGGCAATTAAGCTTGCTAACCAGGCTCAGGTTGTTTCAATTGGTATTGATGATGATTTTGTTGATAAAGGTGGAATGATTTTGGTGCAGATGGGTAGAAGAAGTTTTGAATTAACTATTCATCATAAAAATATTAAAGAATTTAAAACCAAGTTTGATCCTTTGGTGGAGGGTTTAGTGGTTAATTAATGTCAGTGTCTAAATATTTTTTAAGTTGCCTGTTTTTCCTTAGACACTGTTAGCTAACTGAAATAAAAATAATTAGCTAACAGTGTCTATTAC
The DNA here is from genome assembly GCA_040386195.1 of Pseudomonadota bacterium. Classification (GTDB taxonomy): domain Bacteria; phylum Pseudomonadota; class Alphaproteobacteria; order Rickettsiales; family UBA1997; genus JAJTCH01. The sequence goes on from JAZKFV010000028.1 coordinate 14,917, forward strand.
ATAACCAATATTATTAACAATAATTCTACAAAATATGAAAACCAAAGACCCAAAAATTGCTAACGTAACTACTTCTGGTAACGACTTGGAAAAGTCAGCTGCTAAAAAAACCGCTAAAAAAGAACCAGCTATTGATATGGATTTTTTGAAAGATGTGACTGGTGGCGATCGAGTTTTTGAAAAAGAATTGTTCGCTCTATTTTTAGATAGCGCTCAAAATAATATTTCTAAAATGGAAAAAGCTTTGACCGAAAACAACAATGATGGTTGGTATATGGCAGCTCATTCTTTGAAAGGCGCGTCCGCTTCTATCGGTGCTTTTCCAATGTCCAAAGCTTTAGAATATGCCCAGACTCATCCTAAAGATGATTTTAAAAATAAGACTAATGTTTTGGTTGATATTAGAGCTGAGTTGGCAAAGGTTGCTGAGTTTATTAATCAAGAAATTTCCAAAGCGTAATAGCTTTTTGTATAGCTAGAAACTTTTCTGGATTGCCGCGTCAGGGCTAAAGCCATCGCAATGACGAAATAAAATAACCCCAATATCGTTTATTTTTATCAATTACCGTTGGCTAAAGCCAACGGTAATTGATAAAAAATGGTTATATTGAAAAACTAACATTAAAATAAATTTCTCTATTCTTCTCCCTCACAAAACTTGGAGAGCTCAGGCTTTCGGCATAGGTAAAGCTATAATCAAAATATTTATCATAATGTTTTACCCCGGCTGCAAAGCCACTCAAATAGGCGCGGTTTTTGCCGTTTAACGAGGCGTCAGATTTTGGTTTGGAGCGCACCATACCGTAATCATAACCAACAAAAAAACTCAAACCCTGCAAAGCGCGATCAATATAAAATTTCTCGGTAATTTTGGGCATACGCATTGACAGCTCATTTCTAATATAGCCACCATTATCAGAAGAAATTGAATTGTTCTTAAAGCCACGCACACTATAAAAATCACCAATGCTGATTTGTTCAGAAGAATAAAGAGCGTCTTTAGAAATTTGACCGGAAATGTTGCTACTAAAGTTAAAATCTTGAGTGAAAAGCTGAAACTTTTTATAAAGCGCAGCATTAAATTGCAGCATTTCAAATTGCGCTTTTGGATCGTCACTTTTGAGATTTTCTGGATCTTGCAAAGCATTCAAAGCGCTAAGACCGCGAACATAATTTGCCCCAAAACTTAAATTAGTTGCATTTAAATTTAAGCGATGTTTCAAACCCAAATCCAGAGTTGTCAATTTTCTACTACCAACCTCAAGCTTATAACCATCTGCAAATGACGCGGTATTTCTTTTAGTTAAATTGCCACTTAACGAAGTATTAGTTCTTTTGCCTCTTTGAATAACGCGGTTAATTTCTAGGCTGTAGCTTTGAGTTTCGCCGGAAGATTTTAAAGTGCTGTTAGGCAGTTTAACGGTGTTGAGATATTTGGAATCGGTAGCAGCTATTTGATAAAGCCAATATCCGTAAGGAACAGAAAAGCTGGTATAAAGATTTTGGTTATATCTAATTTGATCATTGCCTTCCTGATCGTGAGTGTAATTGATGTATAAATTATCATTGAGCATCAACAAATTATCTTGTTGCAGAGTTAAAATTCGTCTTCTTTCGCCGGTTGATTCTTGCCCTAAATTATCATAACCAATTTTGGCGCTAGTGGTTCTTTTTTCGTCATTAACAATTTCCACTATCGATTTTCCGCCTTCGCTGCCGGGCAGAATTTTCATGGTGGCATTGCTTGATTGCAAACGATTGATTTGGTCTAAGCCTTGTTCAACATCGCGCAAATTGAAAGATTGTTGATCATAAGGAAAGGCGGTTAAAATTCTGGTGCGGTCGGAAAGTTTGCGATTGCCGTTAATGCTAATTTCTTCAATTTCGCCTTCTTTAATTTCAAATTCTAAAATTCCCGATTTAAGATTTTGATTGGGAGCCAAATAAACTCGCGACATTATATAACCTTTATCAATATAAAAATTATTAATTTGCACCCGAAGCTCTTCAATATCCGCCAAAGACAAACATTTATTTTGATAAGATTTTATAATTTCAGCGCGCTCTTGTTTTAAAAGTGATTCTGAGCCAGTAAGTTTAATTTCATTGATTGTAAAACATTTTTTATCGTCAAGATTAAGGCTAGATTCAGGTTTAATAACTTCAATTTTAGGAGCTGGTTTTAACAATTCTTGCTCATCAATTTTGCGCCTTTCTTCCTCAAAAAGCCTTTCATTATCTCTTTGTAATTTTTTATTAAGTTGATTCACCGCAGCTTCTTGGTCGGCAGTTAAAGCAAAGGCGCTGTTATTTATGATAATAAAAACTAGCGAAGCTAAAAGGAAAACTCGTGAGGCAATTTTGAAATGGGGCATTTTGAGGGCTGGGTTTGTTATTCGTGAAAGTAATAGGTGATTCCAAATTTAATAGTTTGTAATTGGTTGGTTTTATTAGCTCTTATTTTAGTGCCATTGTCAATGTTGACATCAGATGTTTTGACATCACCAAACCTGATATATTCAGCGCCAATAGAAAAATTATCATTGATTTTATATTCTAGCCCACCACCAAAATTTTCAGCGCTGTTATTAAATTTACTAATTTCGGCATAACCTAAAGAGCCGAATAAAGAGAGATCTTTTATTGCAATTCCCGCCTTCATTGTGGTGCTGTATAAATAGCTCGATTTATCAAGTTTTTGATAAAAAAATTCCGGAGCAATATAGAGATATTTATTGATTTTATGCCGATAGCCAAAGCGCAAACCATAATCTTCGGAGTCAGTTTTTTCTTCTTTTGCAACTGAAATTCCAAGTGCGGATGTTGTGGTGTTAATTTTAACGGCACTTTTTACATAATCAGCGCCAAGATAATAGCCGTTTCCAGCCCAAGATTGGCTGGTTATTAAGAAGAAAGACAGCGTTAAAATTGGAGTGAAAAAAGGAAGGATTTTTGGTGTCTTCATAATTTTTTAATGGGTTTTATAGATGGTTTTTAAAAAACGAAAATCTGCAATTTTTTTTATAAAAGTCAACTCAAATAAAAATTTGCATTAATAAAAACTGTCAATAAAATTCCGTTAAATTTAAATAACACCAGACCAAAAACTTCACCAAATGAATTCTTCCCAAACCCAACCCAAGCCTCTTCTAAAACTCATCTCCTTCCACATCGCAATAATCTCTTTGGTTTTCCAATCAATTATTCAAAGTGCGTTTTTTACTGTTCCGGCTTTTTTAGTGCTTTTGGCTCCCACCTCTTTTGCTGAAGAAGTTGCAACCACTTCTGATGAAATTATTTCCAATGATCCGGCGATTAAAGTTTATGAGCAGAATAATGTTAATATAATTCATATCAACAAACGGAACGGTTCAGACACTTCTTATAATAAACTCACTGATTATAACGCGATCATCCGAGATCAAACAATTAACAATAGCGCTACGGGTGGCAATTCGCAGCTTGCTGGAACAATTGTGGGCAATGCTAATTTTGTGGGTAATGCTAATTTTGAGGGCAATGCTGATTTTGAGGCCAGCAAAATTCTTTTTGAAGTAACTGGCAGCTCAACCAGGCTGGAAAGAAAGATTGAGATTTTTGGTAAAAAAGCTGATTTCATTTTAGTCAACTCCAAAGGTATAATATGTAACGGTTGTGGTTTTATCAATACTTCGGCAGTTTCTTTTATCACTGGTGATGTTGACGCCAGAGATCCTAATAATATTAAATATCAGATTAACTCCGATAAAAATGCTTCAGTATTAATTGATAGTGGTGGCATCACTTTTTATGGCAATAACAATGTTGATGACGACAATAATGTTAATCTTAATTTAATCTCCAGAGCAGTTAAAATTGCCGGCGAGCTTAAAGTGCAAGATCGTGCCAAATTAAATAAACTAAATATTCGAGCTGGCGTTGGAGAATTTCAAAGTGATGGCAATTCTTTTACAACCAATTATCAAAACTCAGATCCGAACAATATTATTAACGCCTCAGGTTCTGCTAACCAATTAAGTGATCAAGGTTTTGCGGTGGTCATTGACTCAACTGCTCTGGGCGGTATGAGGGCTGGGCAAATTTCAATTATTGCTACCGAAGAAGGAGCGGGGGTTAAAACTGATAAGGCTTTAATTTCAGATTTGGGTTCGGTGGATATAAGTGCTAATGGTGATATTATTATCAATAACAATATCACTTCTCAGAATAATATTAATCTAATTTCTACTGATAATATTAATAATTCCGCAAATCTAAATGCTGCATCAAATCTTAATTTAACTTCGACAAACAGCTTCACCAACTCCGGTCAAATCAACGCTGGCACCGCCAAAATATCCGCACAAAATATCACTAACTCCAACTTAATATCTGCAGCAATTTTATCTTTAACTGCAACAATTCGCTCAACATCAGAAAATCTAACTTTAAATTCAACTAGCGGCACAA
>JAZKFV010000028.1:19465-32265 GCA_040386195.1 Pseudomonadota bacterium
ACAATTCGCTCAACATCAGAAAATCTAACTTTAAATTCAACTAGCGGCACAATTACTAATTCAGGAAATTTAACTGCCGCAACCGATCTTGATTTAACTGCTTTAGGAAGTCTTGACAACTCCGGTCAAATCAACGCTGGCACCGCCAAAATATCCGCACAAAATATCACTAACTCCAACTTAATATCTGCAGCAATTTTATCTTTAACCGCAACAATTCGCTCAACATCAGAAAATCTAACTTTAAATTCAACTAGCGGCACAATTACTAATTCAGGAAATTTAACTGCCGCAACCGATCTTGATTTAACTGCTTTAGGAAGTCTTGACAACTCCGGTCAAATCAACGCCAGCACCGCCAAAATATCCGCACAAAATATCACTAACTCCAACTTAATATCTGCAGCAATTTTATCTTTAACTGCGGCAAGCGATATAAACAACAAAACCAACGCAACAATTCGCTCAACATCAGAAAATCTAACTTTAAATTCAACTAGCGGCACAATTATTAATTCAGGAAATTTAACTGCCGTAGCCGATCTTGACTTAACTTCTGCTGGCAACCTAAATAACTCAGGTACAATTGCAGGTGCCAATCTCAATCTTAATTCTGCAAATATTAACAATTCAGGAAATTTAACTGCCGCAACCGATCTTGATTTAACTGCCTTAGGAAGGCTTGACAACTCAGGCACAATTTCCGGCGCAAATCTTGATTTAAAATCTGCCAACCTAAATAACTCTGGAAGTTTAGCTGCTCAAATAAATCTTGATTTAAATTCCTCAAATGACATCGACAACTCAGGTCAAATCAACGCCAGCACCGCCAAAATATCCGCACAAAATATCACTAACTCCAACTTAATATCTGCAGCAATTTTATCTTTAACTGCGGCAAACGATATTATCAACAAAACCAACAACACCAACGCAACAATCCGTTCCACCTCTGGCAATTTAACTTTAAATCTAAACGGCACTTTAACCAACGAAGCACATACCAACGAAGCACATATAACATCTGCTGCTGATTTAATTATTGTGGGGCAAGGCACTTTCACTAATAATGCTAATGGTGGAAACATTAAATTAAGCGCTGGCAATTCGATTAAAATTACCGCCAAGAAATTGGTTAATAATCAGAATTTGGATTTAAAAGGTGGGTTTCTAGATTTGTCGGATCAGGCTGGGTTTGGCTTAATTAATAACGCTCTAATTACCTCGGCAAATTCTGATCTGATAATAACAGGTGCAATGCAAAATAATTCTGCGGGCATTTTGCAATCCCAGCAAAATCATAATATTGTCTTGAATTCTCTTGCTGGAGAAATGATCAATTCTGGGCAAATCAAAACTGACGATGAGCTGCATTTATCGGGAAAAATCATCAATAAAAATATTATCGCCCGAATTGATGACACCAATCCACTCGATGCTAAGGATAAAGAATATCTTAAAATTGTCATTAATGATGGCAGCTTAACTAATGATATTTCCGGCAAAATCATCACCAATAATTATTTATTAATTGACGGCAATAATAAATCAGGAAGCCTGAATAATTATGGGATTATTCGCTCCAATCATTTGTCGGATGTTAATAATTTTAATGATGACGATGTTATCAATATCAAAAATATCAACGCGCTTAACAACTCAGGAATAATTGATTCTGCTGAAGATTTGGATGTCAGTGCCAATCAGATTAATAACACCAATTCTGGATTATTATTTGCTGGGCTGGATGCAACTTTAAACACCAATTCTCTCACCAACGACAATGCTAATATCATCGCCTCTTCTGGTGATATTAAAATTCAAAAGACCAATTTGGATAGCCAGGGAAATATTACGGAAGATTATGTGAAAGCTGATCAAGTAAATAATCTTAACGGTGGTCAAATTAAAACTCTTAAATCTAAAGTTGATGCGCCACTTTTTAATGACGACGATGTGCGAAGGGTTTTGGAAAATTACGCTCAGGAAATGCTTTCCACCAATAACTTTAGCGCTAAAGAACTTAACCGCCGGCTTTATGCGCTGCGGGGCTATTTAAAAAACAGTGATTTGTCGATTGAAGAGCAGATGAATCAAGGAGTTTCAGGCAACATAAAAATTCACACCAATGCTTTAAAGAATGATTTGCGTTCAATTATTTCCAGTAACAATTATATCAAAATCAATGCCGATCAAATCACCAATGATCACAATTCAGTTTTAGCTTCCGCTAATTATTTTGACATCATCACCAATGATCTAAAAAACCTCAATAATTCTCAGATTTTTGGTGCCACGGTTTTAAATATTAAATCTGACAATGCTGATGATCTGAATAATCAAATTGTCAATTCCGGCTTAATTAGAGGCGATTCAGTTTATTTGAATAGTGCCAAAATTATTAACAATTCCAGCAATCAGTCTCTTGATTTATTTGGTCAAGAATTTGCCAGCAACGATTACAGTTTTATCGGTAATAATTTATTCATCTTCAATAATGAGGGTAATTTTTTAATCACCATCAATAAGAATGTTGCTGAAGCAACAGATAATGATGGGCTTCTCAATGATTTTTTGAGTAAAATTAACGCCGCTTCCAATCCTAAATTATTAGGCGACGACATCTATTTAAGCAACTTCATCGCCAATCTTCTCCAAACCCAAACCAGCAGCCGATATTTAACCTTTGACGCCACTTCAGATTTGGCTCAGTTAAAATCATTTTTAGCTTCAACCGCAAATCAAATGCAAAATCTGGGCATTGTCTTTGGCTCTGATTTAACCAACGAACAAAGATCTAATTTAAACGCGCCGTTTATCAGTTTTAAAAAGCAGGAAGTTTTTGTTAAAGACGGCAATATTTATAACACTCAAATTGCCGGATCATCACCAGAAGAAATTTATATTCCCACTATTCTCACTCCCTTTGCTACCACTCAAAATCAAGAAACCTCCAACATTGCTTCCCAAAATGCCTCAGCAATTGCAGCTCGAAATGAATTAGTGATTGATGCAACCAAAGAAGTGCGCAATTCCGCCCAAATTAAGGCGGGAACAATTGTTATTGAAACTCAAAACTTTACCAACGAGCTGAGCAATCAAACTTTAACTTTAGATGCTAATGGCAATTTAACTTATGTTGCCAGCAATAATACCAATAATAAAACCACCCCATCCATCACCGCTAAAGATAACATCTTCATCACCGCCAAAAATAATTTTAACAATAATTCTGCCAATATCAGCGCCGGCAATAATTTAATCATCACCGCCAAAAATAATTTTAATGTTTCCGGCTCTTCCGGATTTAAATCAAACTTTAAAGCTGGAAATATTGTCATTAACGCCGCTAACGCCAATATTAACCATCTTGATTTAGGTGCAGATAATTTGGTTCTCGGTGTCGATAATAATTTGAGCTTACAAAATTCTAATATCACCAGCAACGATATTTATCTAAGCAATCTGCAAGGCTTTGCTAAAATAGATAACAGCAATATCAACACCAACTCATCTTTGAATATCAATGCTGGCGGCAATGTTGATATTCTAGCCAGCAATATTAATGCCAGTGGTTTGCAAATCAGCTCCGCAAATAATCTGGCGATTAACAGCAGCAATATTAACAGCTCTTATCTGATTGCCAGCTCCGGCGGCAACACCAATATTGACAAAGCTAACATTAACTCCGCCGCTTTAATCCTTGATTCTGGAGCTGATCTCAACATCGATAAATCAAATATTAAAACCACCGGCGGGGCAGATGGCTATTTACAAATTAGTGCTAAAAATAATTTTAGTTTGAATAGCAGCAACATCGACAGCAATAATGCCGCCAATATTAATGTTGGTGGTAATGCCAATATTCTAGCCAGCAATATTAAAGCAAATGGCTTGCAAATCAGCTCTGGTAATAATTTAGCTATCAATGGTAGTAACATTAACAGCTTAGGCTCAACCCAAATTATTTCTGGTGGATCGTTAGGAATTGCCGGCAGTGTCATTAATTCTTCTGATTACACCGCCATTGCTGCTAAAAACGATTTGAATCTGACCAACTCTAGCCTTAATGCTCAAGGCTTAATCCTTGATTCTGGAGCTGATCTCAACATCGATAAATCCAATCTTAAAACAACGGGTGGTGAAAATGGTTTGTTGCAAATTAGTTCTAAAAATAATTTCAGCTTAAATAACAGCAAGATCGACAGCAATACTGCTTCTATTATTAATGCTGGCGGCAATGTGGATGTTCTAGTAAGTAATATTGGGGCAGGTGATTTACAAATAAGCTCGGGCAAGAATGTTAATATTGACAAGAGCAACATTAATTCTAAAGGTGATGCAATCATTTCATCGGTGGGAAATTTTGCTGTGAATAGCTCTAACTTAAATGCGAAAAGTTTAGTTCTTGATTCGGGCGCAGGTTTAAATATTGATAAATCAAATCTGCAAACCAGCGGCGCGAATGGCTATTTACAAATCAGCGCTAAAAACGATCTTAATTTAAACAGCAGTAACATTGATAGTAATATTGCTGTGATTGCTTCGGGCAATAATCTCAATTTAAATGATAACAAGATTGATAGTAACGTCACTTCCATTTCTGCGGATAAAAATATCAATCTTTTGGGTAATAACATTAATGCTGTCGACACTTTACAAATTGCCGCCGGCGGTGATTTAAACATTGCCACCAGACAAACCACCACAGATGGCTCTTCATCTAAAACTAGCGGAAGAACAACTAAAAATATTAATTCTGTAACCACAACTCATTCTGGATTCAACACTTTAAGCGGCGGCAATATTGCTCTTTCTTCGGGTGGAGATACCAACATTGTTGGCGCCACATTAAATGCAAATGATGTGCTGCAAATTAACGCCGGTGGTAATTTAAGTATCAAAAGCGCTTTTGATACCGCAACCACAAATACTCAAAGCCAAACCAGAATGTTCAAATGGTGGGGCAGAGCATTTACTCAAAATTCTTCTGAGACCAAAACCACCACCAATAAAGAAACCGCTACAACTCTGAACGCAGGCAATATCTATTTAAATGCCGGTAATGAACTTTCGATCACCACCGCTAAAATTAACACTAACGATCTAATTGCCACCGCCCAAGGTCAAATCACCTTTAGACAAAATCAAAGCAAAACCACTGGAATGTTGGCTTTAATTAACGAACGTGGCATGGTTAATACTTCATCAACGACTCAACCTAAAAGCGCATCGGCACAATCATCAAACCCAATTTCCAGCACCGCCAACATAACCTACGAAGCCGGCCAAGTTCAAGATAGCGCTGGCGATTTGGTGCTGATGACCTCAGCCGACATCATCAATCACGGCTCACTAATCGCCGGAGGCAATATAAATCTTCAAGCAAACAACATCACCAACTCCAAAGTCTCCACCACCACTAACAATGGCAGTGGCTTCACCACCCGACTATCCGGTGAAGCTCTAATCCAAGCCGGTGGCAGTGTTTATATGAAAGCCACTAACGATATCAACAACTACGCCGGAACTATAATCGCTGGAAATGGCGACATAACCCTACTCGCTGGTGGTAATGTCAATATCGGCTCAATGCAAGAGCGAACCTATGTTCACTCAGTTGGTAAAAAATATTACTACCATTACGATCAAACCACCAATGTTGGCTCCAACCTCAGCGCCGGAAATAACATAATTATCAAAGCCGGCAATGACGCAACAACTCAAGGCAATAATGCCTTTGGTAATATCAATGTAACCGGCTCCAACCTAACCTCAGGCACCAACGCCACTACCTCCGCCACCAACGGTGCCAACATCATTATGAACGCTGCAAACAACCTCAACATCAAATCCAGCGTTGATTCCCTATACAGTTCCGGCACCGCCAGAAAATCTTCCTTCAGCACCTCACAGACAACCAACAATAAATCCAACCTAATTGCCGGAACAAACTCCACCAACGGCAATATCTACATCAACACCCTCAACATCAATGAAACCACCGGAGCAATCTCAATTCCAACTAGCCTGACTGCTAAAGATATTTCTAATGATGTTAATATCATTGGCTCCAACCTTAAAGCGAAAGACAATATTGCAATTGCGGCGAACAACAATATCAACATCGCCTCTGCCCAGGATACCTTCAATTCTGTAAGCAATTTTAAAAGCAAAAAAAGATCATCGAGCACCAGTATAAGCCAAACCACTCAAATCAGTTCTGATCTTGTTGCTCAAAATGGTTCAATTGAGTTGAATGCTATGGGGAGTAGTCTGGGGGTTGGTGGAACAACTAACAGCGGCAATATCAACATCACCGCTTCTAATCTCAGCGCTGCAAACAATGTTTCAATAATTGCTGCCAATAATCTAAATATTGAATCGGCAGAAGACAGCTATTATTATCACACCGCTTCTAGTAAAAAAGGCAGCTTTGACAGAAAAAGTAGCTACAGCCTTACTGTTGAAGAAATAACTAATAAGCAGAGCAACATCATTGCCGGTGGTAATCTTGTTGCCAGCTCGGGAAATAATATGAACATTACCGCCAGCAATCTAACCACAACCACCGGAGACATTAATCTATCCGCCGCTAATAATGTTAATATCGTATCCGCAGCCAACACTTATTTGCGCGAAGAACAATCCAGCAAACAAGGCACCACAATTATGAAAGCCTCTATCGACATCAAACAAGATCTAATCAATGTTGCCTCCAACCTCAATGCCGGAAACAACATTGTTATCAACTCCGGTGCTGATACTAATTTAATTGGAACTAAACTCACCGCCGCCAACGACATCGCCATCAGCGCCGCTGGAGAACTAGGAATCTACGCCGTAGCCGATCAGCATTACCGCTATCAAAACAGTGTTAAGACCAGAAGCTTTGCCACTATTGCCAAATATACCGGCGTATCTTTTGCTATGGATTTTATCAATCATCAAATGGATTTGATCGATGCATTGTCACTTGGACAAGTTAGTCCACTCACCTCGATTACCAGAGGAACTGTGGGTTATTATCAAAATCTTGCCGAAGGAGATTTTAGCTCTAAATCTCAAACTAAAGTTACCCAAGATACCATCTACCAAAAAGCCAATCTTGCTGCCGGCAACAATTTATCCTTAATTGCTAATAACAACATCAATCTGGTGGGAGTTGATCTATCAGCAATTAATAATAACATAACTGACGGAACCTCCAGCAACCAATCTGGCAACGGCACTATCACCTCTTTAAATGGCGATGTTGCCATCATCAATGTTAAAGATTCTCACCAAGAAAGCTTAGAAACTCACAAATCAAGAACCACCCTAACTTCAATTGTTGCCGGATCAGTTAAAAACACTTTCCTAATTGCTTCAACCGCAATAACTGCGGTAACAATCCTAAAAAATCCATTCGATAAACAAGCGACTTATAAAGAGAATGAAGCAGCAATGAAGGACACTCTTAAAAATGAGTCAACTCACATCTCGCAAATTACCGATGAAACTATTATCGCTAGTAATCTTAACTTCACTGGCAATTTAAATATCAGCTCAGGCAATAACACCAATATAACCAGCTCCAACCTCAACGCCGGCAACAACCTGAATATCAATTCCACCAACGCAACCACCATTAACACCGCAGCAGAAAACGACTCCACCTTCACCCTCACTGAGAAAAAATCTCCCAACATCTTCGCCGCCTTCTCAAACGGCTTCGTGCAACTCTTCGCCGCCGCTATGCCAGACTTTACCTTCTGGGAAGCTAAAAAAGGCAAAGAAAAAGAAAAAGCCAAAACCCAAAGAGAAAACGACTCACTAGGACATCAAGCACACAGAATCGACTTTGACACCAGAACTGCCGATAAAAGCAAAGCTCAGGCAATGATTGAAGGCTATACTATCAGCAACAACGACGCCTCTGAAATGGCTTATGATCTAGATCTAAACAAAACCACCACCCGCACCAAAACCAACATCGCTTCCAACCTCAGCGCCGGCAATAACCTCAACATCACTTCTACTAATAACGATAACCTAATCATCGCCAGCAATCTTGCCGCTAACAACAACATCAACCTCAATTCCCTCAACGGAAGAACAACCATCACCTCCGCTGGGAACGAATCCTTCTTCGCCAATTCCAATGTTGACCAAAAATACAACGACATCTCCTTCAGCGCTAACCGAGGCAGATTAGCAGTTAACTCCAATAGCAAAATCTACGAAGAAGACACCAAAACCACCACCATAACCCAAATAGCCAGCCAACTAATCTCCGGCAATAACATCAACATCAACGCTAAAGACAATATCGACATTCTAAGCTCCAACCTTAACTCCAACAACCAAATCAACCTCACCAGCACCAACGGCAACATCAACATCCTCGCCAACTCCAACACAGTTTTAAGTGAGAAAGAAATCCGAGAAGCAACTTTAACTTTAAGTGCGGGAATTGGGCATGTGGCGGTGGATGCGGCTTATGCGGGTGATGATCTGGTAAAGGCAAATTCTGCTCTTAATGACGCCAAAGAAAACCTAACCCGCATAAAAAATCTTTATGCTGAAGGCAAAGCAGAAAAAGATGCAGTTGATGATGCTAAGCTAAATGTTGATATTGCTAAACTAAATGTTGTTCTTGCGGGAATTAAACTTGCTGCCGCTGTTGAGAAAGCTAGAGGATCTACATTTACATTAGGTTTTTACGCTGATGCCAGCCTAACTCGTACCGGAGATAAAACTAATATTAACAGCAGTAATATTGACGAGATAGGAAGCAATCTTTTTGCTAATAACACTATCAATATCAGTAGCGGACTTCTTCTTGCAACTAACGACTTACGACTAACGACTGGTGAAGCCGGTAATACCAACATCAAAGGCACCATCCAATCACAAAACGGCGACATCAATATCACTAGCCGCAACGATACCAACATCACCGCCCTAAAATCCACCAGCTCCTCTTCCACCAAATCCGAAGGCTTCACCCAAACAATAACTATAGGAGCTTCATACGGAGCTTCGGCGGCACAGCAAGCAGCTGAATCATTAATGGCGCAATTGTCAGTTAGAAGTAGTAAATCAGATAACTCTAATGTCAATTATACCAACACCACACTTACTGCCCAAAATGGTAATCTTAAAATCAACTCCGGAAATGATACTACAATCAAAGGAGCTAATCTTCTATCTCAAGATCTCACCCTCAACACCCAAAACAACCTCACCATTGAATCACTACAAAACTCCACCCACAATAAATCTAAATCAAGATCAATTGGTGGTGGCGGAGGAAGTAGCTTTAGCCTAAATTATAATTCCAGCCGAAGCTCATTTGATAGAAACTGGGTTGATAATCAAACCTCAATCATCGGCACCAACTCCGTCACCATCAACACCAAAAACAACACCAACCTCAAAGGCGCATTAATTGCCAATGCAACTAATGCTAATGAAACACAAAACAAAGCAGAATGGATTGATGGAAACAACCTAACCATGAACACCGGCTCACTCACCACCCAAGACATCTATGACAGCGAAAAACAAAAATCCTCATCAATCGGACTTGGTATCACCATCAACACTAGCAAAGCCCCACCAAGCCAACAAAACAATTCCTTCCCGAAAGGATCAATAAATATTGCTCTACAAAATGAAGGATACATCAAAGAACAAACCACTAAGGCAACAATTGGCAATGGCACAATAAAAATAGGCTCAACCCAAACATTTAACACTGATACAACATCAGAGAATTATGGTAATTTAATCAGCGCAAATGGTGGACAAACCATTGAACAACTCATTCAAAACCCACTAACGACTAACGACCAACGACTAACGACTTTAAACCGCGATATCACCAAATCCCAAGTAATAACCAAAGACACCATCACCGGCGCACTTAACATCAACACCACAATTGATCTAAGACTTTTGGATATAACTGGGGAAGGGCAGAAACAGATATTTAATCAGGTGAAGAATTTGCCGGGTAATTTACCTTTGGTTCCACTAGGGCTTATACTTAACATCAAAGACATTGCCACTTCATTTACAGATCAAGATGCCAATAATCCCGATAGAAACGGTTATTTTAAAACCCTAGATGACAAAATGAAAAACAGAGTCGATGCTATATTTAACACTCAAAAACTAACCGCAGCTGCTACTGATAAAAATACTAAATATTTTAATGATCCAAAAAGTGATCTTAAAGGCTATTATAATCCTGAAACTGGAGAAACATTCATCAACCTTGCTTATGCCAACAACAATGGTAGCCTACAAGAAATTGCCATTCATGAGACCGAACATAAAAATGAAAACTACAACTTGCTAAACAAAGATTTAGAAGAAAGGTTGGTTAGTCAATATACGGATAGAACTAATGATCTGATTAGCTTTTATCACAACCAACCAAGCCAGAGCAATAACGATAACATTATCAGCGGCTTTATGTCTGGCTTGGTATCCTTATCTTTAGCTCATTCAGGATTTAGAGATGAGTATTTAAGCGCTAATAATCATGTTAATAATCTTTATAATAACTCTACGGCTAATGTTAGTGCAAGTCAGATTATTAGGAATAATTTCGTGGCGCAGAATGTTGATAGGGGTGGGGTTGAGACTTGGGTAAAGCAAATTCCGGGCACTAATCAATATGAATATAAACAACAAGTTCCCGGTCAACCAGGCGTTTATCGAACTGGAATTACTACCGAAGCAGAAGGTAGATATATTGATCCCGCTCCTAAAGGATTAGATGCGGAGCAACAGATATCATTTATTAATGATAATCCTAAAGGTGGTAACCCAGATCAGAAAGTAAGTTTTAAACTAGCTGAAACCATAGAAAAAGTTATTGGCTCAACTGATTATGATATAAATATTAATAGCACAACTGGCGGCAAGCATGGTGAGAATAGTTCTCATTATGTTAAAAATGGCGCAAGAGCTGCTGATATTAACAGAATTGATGGTGTAAGAGTTACTGATAGATCAGAAATTAATATGCTCAACATAGGGAATTTAGGGACATTATTCCTTACTAATGAAAATATTAATCAGGTTTTGAGTCCAGTGGTGAATCAGAATAATCCACCAAGAACTACTCCTTACCCACAGTCTTTATTAGATAATCATAACAATCACTTACATATTAACGTAACAAGGTAAAAAATGAAAAAAATTATAGTTCTAATATCTTTTATATTTCTTTGCTCATTCATTTCGAGTGGCAAATTAAATGAAAATAAAATCAGGGAGATGATAGGCAAAATTGAGAAAACAGGTATTGGGTATAAGAATGTGGGATCGGTGGCAAATACTAATATTGAGCTCAATAACCGCCTATCTAAAGAAACATTCGAAGAGATGAAGAAATACAAAACTACAGAAGTTGAAGGGGTTTATAGGTTGGGTCAGTTATTAACTTGTAAAAATGAATTAGATCTTAGTTTTTTTTATGGCGAAACAAAAGAGATGAACAGACTCATCGCAATCTATTTCTTACTAACAAAAGAGCCTCCTACTCCAGATAATTTTGAACCAAAAAGTTTAATTTACATCAAAGCCCAAGGAAAAATAAAAACTAATGAATCAAGATCTGGTAATATTGAAGGCGTTTTCTTTTTGACGAAGCTTTTGGAATATTCTTCTGACAAAGAAGTAATTCAAAAATGCAAACAACAAAATAAGTGGTAAGAATGAAAAAACAATAAGGTCAGGCTCATTCCATCAACCATAAAAATAATTCCAAAACCTAAAAAATGCTTCAAAAATAAACAAAACCTATGAAAAAATCTTTAGTAATTTCTCTAATATTAATTATTACATCTCTATCCAATTGTTCGCCAAATGTAAACAACTCTTTACGGGCAAATCAGTCAACAAAATCAAGTAATGTAGATATTTTTATTGGAGGAAGGGAAATTAAATATTACGATAATTCAAATGATTCAGATGTAGCTTTCTTCAATAAAGAAAAAGAGGCGTTTATTAATCTTAATAGTCTGGATAAATTAACTAAAGAACAGAGAAATCAAATCTTAATGAATAGAGTTCTTCGCGGAAGAGAATATCTAGAATACAAAGATTCTAATTTGTCAAAGGAACAGAAAGAAGCCTTGGTAACAAAGAATGTAGATGAGGCTCTAAAATTAATTAACTTTTATCATAATCAAGGAGGGCAGGCAAATAATTGGGGAAGTAAAATAATGAAATGGGTATACAGCAATTCTTCTATGGGTGAGCAATATGATGCAAGTCAAAATTATGTGAACAATTTTTACGATATTGCTACCAGCAAAATCACTCCACAAATTCTCGATAAAAATAATAAGATTGCAGGTGGTATCAAAAAGAAAGACAGAGAGGAGTTTGCTAATAAATAAGGAATTTATCTAAACAAAGGTCAAACTCACTCCATCAACCATAAAAAATAATCCCAAAACCTAAAAAATGCCTAAAACCAAGTCATCAATAAAATCTATCAATAACAACCCATTGACAGATTTTTCCAATGACAATTTTTGTACTTTTTCCCCAAATTACTTTCCATCGTCAACTTTTAAAAACAATCCGAGTCCCGCTCAAAACGCTTCGTCGCTTTTCTGCGGCAAAACTTTGTTTTGCCTTGAAGACGACTCGCGCCAGGGTTTGCGTAGTTCGTTTCACGAACTTACAAACCCGTTCTCGCTAAAATCAGCCGTTAAGGCTGATTTCTTAACGCTCGAACCCGACATCATCAACCACGGCTCACTAATCGCCGGAGGCAATATCAATTTATCTGC
>JAZKFV010000029.1:0-24755 GCA_040386195.1 Pseudomonadota bacterium
TTGTAAGTCGTAAGTCAAGAAAATACTTACGACTTATTACTTACGACTTACGACTCATTTAGGAGCGTAGCTCAACTGGTAGAGTAGCGGTCTCCAAAACCGTTGGTTGGGGGTTCGATTCCTCTCGCTCCTGCCAAAAATTTAGTTTATTTTTTAGGGGTAAAAATAAAAAACCTCTGGGATTTGGCGTAGCCAAATGCCCGTTTAAAACTAAAAACGACTGATCGTCGTTTTTGCGGCAGGAGCCGCCGTTTTAAACCTCCAAAACCGTTGGTTGGGGGTTCGATTCCTCTCGCTCCTGCCAAAATATTTGGCTATGTTAATGATAAATAGTCATTAATCATTAGTCATTAATCACTAATTTTTTTTATGTTGTTATTTTTCAAAGATGTAATTGCTGAATTAAAAAAGCTGCATACCCCATCTAAAAAAGAAGTTTATATTACAACTATCACCATCTTGGTTGCTGTTGCTGTTTCAGCTTTGGTGATAATGTCGGTTGATTTTCTGATTTCCAAAATTATTAAAATTTTATTCGGGCTATAAATTAAGATGGAACATAAATGGTACATACTCAATGTGATGGCTGGTCAAGAGCAAAAGATTGCTACTGATATTAAATCAATGATCGGCAAATCTTTGGGCGAAGATGTTTTGGAAGTTTTGGTGCCTTGCAAACAAGTTGTTAAAATTAAAAAAGGTCAAAAAGTTCAGGAAAATCAAAAACTTTTCCCTGGCTATGTTTTTGTTCATGCTAACCTCAGCGGTAATGCTTATAACATTATCAATGCCATTCCAAAAACCATGAGTTTTTTAGGCGGCAAAAATAATCCGCAACCAGTTGCGGCGAGTAAAATGAAAGATATTTTCTCTCTGGTCAGCACCGATAACGTTGCTTTGGCTAAAACTCAAATGTTTGAAATTGGTGAAACTCTGAATATCATTGAAGGTCCTTTTGAATCTTTCTCTGGTACGGTTGAAAATTTTGATCAAGAAAAACAAAGGGTAAGAATTTCAGTATTGATTTTTGGTCGTGCTACATCAGTTGAGCTCGATATTAACCAAGTTGAAAAAGTCTCTTAAGTCTTCTACAAAAATAATCCAAATTATGCTTGCGTAATTAAATTTAATCAGTAAATTTATCCGCCTGCAATTTTTAAGTTCATCAAATATGTCAAAAAATAAAAAAGAAGTACTCGGTTTAATCAAATTACAAGTGCCAGTTGGAAAAGCGAATCCAGCTCCGCCAATTGGTCCAGCTTTGGGTCAAAAAGGTTTGAACATCATGGAATTTTGTAAGCAATTTAATGCTATGAAATTTGATTTTGAACCAGGAACTCCAATTCCAGTTACAATCATCGCTTATAAAGATAAAAGTTTCACCTTCACAACTAAAAAACCCCCAGTCTCTTATTTGATCATGCAAGAAATTAAACTTGCTAAAGGTTCTTCCAATCCTGGAAAAGACAGCGCTGGTAAAATTACTAAAGCTCAAATTCTTGCTGTTGCCAAGAAAAAAATGGTTGATATGAATGCAACTGATCTTGAAGCTTGCGCCAAAATGGTTAGTGGTTCTGCTACTTCTATGGGATTAGAAGTTGTCGAATAAAAGTCGTTGAATAATTTAGTTTCCCCTGTTTAGGGGGAACGAGTTCTTGCGTAGCGAAGCGAAGCAGAACGATGGGGTTCATATAATTTTAAATCTAATTTATGTCTAAAGATAACACAATTAACGCTTTAAATTTAGAAGAAGCTTTGAAAAAAGTTTTGGAATTAAGCAAAACTGAGCCAAAAAAATTCATTGAGTCGGTTGATATTGCTGCCAATCTTGGTATTGATGCTAAACAATCTGATCAAATGGTGAAAGGATCTTTGGTTCTGCCAAATGGTTCTGGCAAAAAAGTCAGAGTTTTAGTTTTTGCTGCTAATGATGAAATTAAAGATGCCGCTTTAAAAGCCGGCGCTGCTTTTGCTGGTTTAGAAGATATGGTGGCTAAAATTGAAGGTGGATTTTTAGATTTTGATTGCTGCGTTGCCACTCCAGATGTTATGCAAAAAATCAGTAAAGTTGCTAAAAAACTTGGGCCACGTGGTTTGATGCCAAGCCCTAAAAATGGCACTGTGACTAATGATGTTAAAAAAGCAGTTGAAGATGCTTTAAAAGGTAAAGTTGATTTCAAAAATGACAAAGCCGGAACAGTTCACTGTTTAGTTGGTAAAACTAACTTTGAATTTGCTGATTTATTAGCGAATTTGAAAGCTGTAATCAAAGCAATCAAAGATGCTAAGCCAGAAGCTTCTAAAGGTAAGTTTATTAAAGATTTTTATATCAATAGCACCATGGGTCCAGCTGTAAAAGTTGTAACTCAATCTCTATAATTTAGTTAAGGTTTTAAAATGAACAGAATAGAAAAAGCCGATTTAGTGGCTTCAATGAGAGAATCTCTAACCAAAAGCAACTTCGTTGTGTTGCTTCATTATCGTGGTTTGACTGATAAACAATTATATGATTTTAGATTAAGTCTAAAATCACAAGGTGTGAAATTAAAAATTCTAAAAAACACTTTAGCAAAAGTTGCTATTAAAGGTTCTGATTTAGAAGTTTTATCTCCTTATTTATTAGGCCCAACTGCGATTTGTTACGCTAATGATCCAGTTTCTCTGGCTAAAATTGCTGTTGCATCAGCTAAAGAACACGAAGCACTCAAAATTCAGGTCGGTTATCTGAATAAAGCGATTCTATCAAAAGATGCTATTGATAGTTTATCAAAATTGGGTTCTTTGGAAGAGGTGAGATCCTCATTCTTAAGTGTATTGCAAGGTGCTCAGTCTAAATTTGTAAGAGTTTTAAACGCTCCTGCAACTGGTGTAGTTGCTGTTATCAACAACTATGCCCAGTCTAAACAATAACTACCAAACAATAATTTTTCTTTTACTAACTTTTTCTTAACAACAACTTTTTCAGGTAACTAAAATGTCTACAAACTTAAATGAAATTTGCGATAAATTATCTTCATTAACTGTTCTTGAGCTTTCTGAGCTAAGCAAAATGTTAGAAGGAAAATGGGGTGTTAGTGCCGCTGCTCCAGTTGCTGCCGCTGCGGTTGCAGTTGCTGCTGCTCCAGCTGAAGAAAAAGACAAATTTGATGTTGTCTTGAAAGCTGCTGGCGATAACAAAATTAACGTTATCAAAGAAGTTAGAGCTATCACTGGTCTTGGTTTAACTGAGGCTAAAGCTGCTGTTGAAGCCGCTCCTAAAACTATCAAAGAAGGCCTTTCTAAAGCTGAAGCTGAAGAAATCAAGAAAAAACTTGAAGCTGCCGGCGCTAAAGTTGAATTAGCGTAGTTCTCTAAAAAAATTAAATGAACAGCATCAATTTGGTGCTGTTCATTTTTGCATTTCTATTATTTTAAGATCTTTTAAGATCTTTTTACGTAGTTTCTCGTTCTCGTTTTTGTATCAAAACAAATAAGGTCAGTCACAGTGAAACCAGTCCGTCATACCAATTCTTCAATCTTCAGAAAAAAATTTGCTAATAGCCGTTATGAAGAGGAAATTCCTCATCTAATATCTTTGCAAAAAGAATCATACTCAAAATTTTTACAGAGTGATGCCGAGCCAGATAAAAGAGGTTTTGTGGGCATTCAATCTGTATTCCAATCTTTTTTCCCGCTTTCTGATTCAAGCGGCAAGGTGACTTTAGAGTTCATCAAATATTTATTGGGAGAAGCTAAATACGAACCAAGCGAATGCTTGTCAAGCGGACGCACTTATTGCGCGCCTTTGAAAGTTCAACTGCGATTAATTCTTTGGGATCAAGAAGAGGGTTCCCAAATCAAAGAAGTTAAAACCATCAAAGAACAAGAAGTTTATTTGTGCGACATTCCTTTAATGACTGAAAGCGGAAGCTTCATCATTAACGGTGCTGAAAGAGTTGTGGTATCACAAATGCGTAGAGCCCCAGGTGTTTTCTTCGATAGCGAAAATGTTAAAATTTCTGGCTCTAAAACTTATACTGCCAAAATTATTCCTCATATTGGCTCTTGGTTAGATTTTGAATTTGACACCAAAGATATCCTTTATTTTAGAATTGATAAAAAAAGAAAAATCCCAGTTTCAACCTTGCTCAAAGCAATGGGAATGTCGATTCAAGACATTATCTGTGATTTTTATGGTAAGATAAATATTTTCTCAGCCAAAAATGGTTGGGCAACTGACTTCGATTTTGAAGGTTCAATTGGCAAAAAACTAACTTATGATTTAGTTGATGCTGTAAGTGGTGAAGTGCGCGTTAAAGAAGGCACTAAACTTACCAAAAAAGTTATTGAAAAACTTAAAGAAGAAAAATTCAAAAGCTATGTTTTAACCGACGATATTTTGCTTGGTTATGTAATGGCGGAAAATTTAATTGATCCTGAAACTGGTGAAGTTTTGTTAGAAGCTGGAAGTTTAGTAACCTCAGAAAGTTTGGAAGTTTTAACTAAATTAAACTTCAAATCAGTTTTTGTTATCAATCCAAGTAAATCTGATATTGGACCATATTTGTTCAATACAATTTTGGTTGATAAAAACCAAAATCAAAAAGATGCAACTTACGATATTTACAAAGCAATCAGATTAGGCGAGGTTCCAGCCTCAATTGAAGTTGCTAAAAACTTCTTCGATAATTTGCTTTTATCACCAGCCAGATATGATTTATCTGACGTGGGAAGAATGAAAATGAATCACCGTTTGGATCTTAAAGTTGATCGTGCAATTTTGCATTTAACTCCAGATGATATCAAACAAACTGTCAAAATTTTAAGTTTAATCAAACATAACGATTTGAAAACTGATGATATTGACAACTTGGCAAATCGTAGAGTGCGCGCGGTTGGTGAGTTGATTGAAAATCAATTACGCATCGGCGTTTCTAGAATTGAAAAATCTATTATTGAAAAATTAAACGCGGTTGATGTGGATAATATTGTTCCGCAAAACTTGATCAATGCTAAACCTTTGATCACTGCAATTAAAGATTTCTTTGCTACTTCGCAGCTTTCACAATTTATGGATCAAACCAATCCACTTTCTGAAATTACTCACAAAAGAAGACTTTCTGCTTTAGGACCCGGTGGTTTGACTCGCGAAAGAGCTGGTTTTGAAGTGCGTGACGTTCATCCAACTCATTATGGAAGAATTTGTCCAATTGAAACTCCAGAAGGTCAGAATATCGGTTTGATTAACAGCTTGGCAACTTTTGCTCATGTGAATGATTATGGATTTATTGAAACTCCATATCGCAAAGTTGTTGACGGCAGAATTACTGATCAAATTATGTATTTATCTGCTTTGGAAGAATCAGAATACACAGTTGGTCAATCGAGAATTCCAACTGACAGCAAAGGTAAAATTACTGTTGATTTAGTTAGTTGTCGTAGAAATGGTGAATTTTTAATGGTTTCTCCAGATAAAATTGATTTTGTTGATGTATCAACCAAGCAATTAGTTTCTATCGCAACCACTCTAATTCCTTTCCTAGAAAATGATGATGCGAACCGTGCTTTAATGGGTTCAAACATGCAACGTCAAGCAGTGCCTTTGGTTAATCCTGATGCACCAATGGTTGGAACTGGAATGGAGGCGATTATCGCTTTGGATTCTGGTGCCGTTGTTAAAAATAAATATGACGGAATCGTTAAGTTTGTTGATTCCTCAAAAGTTATTGTTGAATCTTTCACTGAAGATAAGATTCCACAAATTGAAATGTATAATTTGGTTAAATATAACCGCACTAACCAAGATACTTGCATTAACCAAACTCCAACTGTTGTAGTTGGACAAAAAGTTTCTGCCGGAGAAATTATTTCTGATGGTCATAGTGTTAAAAGTGGTGAAATCGCTTTAGGTAAAAACGTTCGCGTTGCCTTCATGCCTTGGAACGGTTATAACTTTGAGGATTCTATCGTTATCTCTGAAAAATTATTAACTCAAGAAGCTTTCACTTCAATTCACATTGAAGAGTTGGAAGTGGTTGCCAGAGACACTAGATTAGGGCCCGAAGAGATTACTCGCGATATTCCTAATGTTAGTGAAGAAGCTCTAAGCAGATTAGACGAAGAAGGTATTATTCACATCGGCGCTGAAGTTCGCGCTGGAGATCTTTTGGTTGGTAAAACTACACCAAAAAGTGAATCACCAATGACACCGGAAGAAAAATTATTGAAAGTAATTTTCGGTGAAAAAGCTTCGGATGTAAAAGACTCATCACTCTACGCGCCAATTGGTATTGGTGGAACGGTAGTTGATGTTAAGGTCTTCTCTCGAAAAGGTATCGAAAAAGATGAGCGTTTGGTTTATATCGAGATGCAACAAATTGAAGAATTGTCCAAGAAAAAAGCTTTAAAAACTTTGTTCTTAGATGAATCAATTAAAGATGCGATCATCAATTTGGTAAATGGTAAAAAACTAGCTGCCAATGTTGATAAGCTAAAATCTGGAACCAAATTAAATAAAGAAGATTTACGCACTTTATCAAAAACACATTTGATGAAAATCGTTGTTGATGAAGATAAAGCGATGGATCAAATCGAAGCTTTGACTAAAAATTATCAAAAACAAATTGCTACTCTAGAAAAAGAATTTAACGACAAAGTCGCTAAAATCAAAGCTGGAGACGAGCTTGCTCAAGGTGTTTTGAAAATTGTTAAAGTTTATGTTGCTTCAAAATATAAGTTGCAACCCGGCGATAAAATGGCTGGTCGACATGGTAATAAAGGTGTGGTTTCTAAAATCGCTCCAATTGAAGATATGCCTTACTCAGAAGATGGCACTCCAGTTGATATCGTTTTAAACCCGCTGGGCGTTCCTTCGCGTATGAACATTGGGCAAATTCTTGAAACTCACTTGGGTTGGGCTTCTCATAATATTGGAAAACAAGTTTCTGAATTATTAGACAGCATCGCTCTTGGAAAAGAAAAATTAGTTAATGATTTGCGCGCTAAAATATTATCGGTTTATAACGGTGATGTGGAATCGCAAAAAATCAAAGCAATGTCGGATGATGAATTGTTAATCTTCTCACAAACTTTGAAAGACGGCGTGCCTTTTGCAACTGGAACTTTTGAAGGTATCAAAGAAGAAGATATCACTAAATTGCTTGAAATTGCTGGCGTTGATAAATCTGGTCAAATCAGTTTGATTGATGGCAAAACTGGCGAGTTCTTCGATCGTAAAGTGACTGTTGGATACATTTATATGTTGAAACTGCATCACTTGGTTGATAACAAAATCCACGCCCGTTCAATCGGACCATATAGTCTAATCACTCAACAACCTTTGGGTGGTAAATCACACTTTGGTGGTCAAAGATTTGGGGAAATGGAATGTTGGGCTTTGCAAGCTTATGGCGCTGCATACACATTGCAAGAAATGCTTACCGTTAAATCAGATGACGTGATTGGTAGAATTAAAATCTACGAATCTATCATCCAAGGAAATCAAAATTTCACTTGCGGTATTCCTGAGTCATTCAATGTTATGATCAAAGAAGTTAGATCACTTGGTCTCAATATCGAATTGGTAGAGAAGTAAATAACAAATGATTAATGATTAATGGTTAATGATTAATGGGGAATCTCAATTAATTAACGATCATTAATCATTAACCATTAATAATTAATAATTAATTTATACTTATGTCATTAGGCGGAACATCTTCACATGGTTTATTAAGTCTTTCTAATCAAGCAGTTGATATAGCGGATTTTAATGCCATCAAAATTTCTATTGCTGATCCAGATAAAATTCGTTCTTGGTCTTTTGGCGAAGTAACTAAGCCAGAAACCATCAACTATAGAACCTTCAAACCGGAAAGAGACGGCTTGTTTTGCGCGCGCATCTTTGGTCCAATCAAAGATTATGAATGTCTATGCGGCAAATATAAAAGAATTAAATATAAAGGCATCGTCTGCGAAAAATGCGGCGTGGAAGTTACTTCTTCAAAAGTTAGAAGAGACAGAATGGGTCACATTGAACTTGCGGCGCCAATTGCTCATATTTGGTTTTTAAAATCACTTCCTTCAAGACTCAGCACTTTGCTTGGGCTTACTCTAAAAATCGTTGAAAAAATCATTTATTTTGAAACTTACATCGTGGTTGACGCTTTAATGTCGCCATTAAAAGATGGCGATGTTTTGAGCGAAGATGAATATCAAAAATGCCAAGAAGAATATGGTTATGGCAGCTTCATCGCTGAAATGGGGGCAGAAGCCATCCAAAAATTATTGGCTAAATTAGATCTTAAAAAATTACAAACTGAATTAAGAGAAGAGTTGGTTGATCTAACTTCTGAACTTAAAAGAGAAAAAATTGTTAAAAGATTAAAGTTAGTTGAAAACTTTATCGAATCTGGCAATGAAGCTAAATGGATGATTATGAATGTTCTGCCGGTAATTCCGCCAGATATTCGCCCTTTAGTGATGCTTGATGGTGGTCGTTTTGCCACTTCAGATTTGAACGAATTATATCGTCGTGTTATCAACAGAAATAATCGTTTGAGAAGATTACTTGAGCTTGGTGCTCCGGAAATCATTATCAAAAATGAAAAAAGAATGTTGCAAGAATCAGTTGATGCCTTGCTTGACAATGGCAGAAGCGGTTCAGTTGTAAAAAATGCTAACAAAAAACCTTTCAAATCTTTGAGCGACATGCTTAAAGGTAAACAAGGTCGTTTCCGTCAAAACTTACTTGGTAAACGGGTGGATTATTCTGGCCGTTCGGTAATCGTGGTTGGCCCAGAATTGAAATTACACCAATGTGGTTTGCCGAAAAAAATGGCTTTGGAATTGTTCAAACCATTCATCTATTCAAAATTAGAACTTTACGGAAAATCTCCGTCAATCAAAGTTTCTAAAAAAATGGTTGAATCTGAAAGACCAGAAGTTTGGGATATTTTAGACGAAGTTATTAAAGAACATCCGGTATTATTAAACCGCGCTCCAACTCTACATAGACTTGGTATTCAAGCGTTTGAACCATTATTAACTGAAGGCAAAGCAATTCAATTGCATCCGCTAGTTTGCGCCGCTTTCAACGCCGATTTTGACGGTGACCAAATGGCGGTTCACGTTCCTTTGTCAATCGAAGCGCAAGTTGAGTGTCGCGTTTTAATGATGTCAACTAACAACATCTTAAGCCCTGCTAACGGCAAGCCAATCATTGTTCCATCTCAAGATATTATTTTGGGTCTTTATTATCTTTCTATGGAAAATAAAGATGATAAATCCAAACCATTTTTGATTGGTGATCGTTTTGAATTAGAGCATGCTTTATTCGCCAAAGCTGTTTCTTTGCACAGCAAAATCAAATATCGTTACGCCTTAAAAGATAAAGATGGTGAGCGAGTTTATAAAATTGTTGAAACTACTCCAGGAAGAGTAATCGTTTATAACATTTTGCCAGAATGCATCAAAGGTGATTTTGAACTAGTCAATAAAGCAATGACTAAAAAAGCCGTTACTAATCTAATTGACTCGGTTTATAGAAGCTCTGGTCAAAAAGAAACAGTAATGTTCTGTGATAGAATCATGGCGTTAGGCTTTAAATATGCTTGCAAGGCTGGCATATCTATCGGTAAAGACGATATGGTTATTCCAGAAAGCAAAGCTAAACATATTGGTGAATCTTTAGATAAAGTTAAAAGATTCGAGCAACAATATCGCGATGGCTTGATCACAACTGGTGAGCGTTACAACAAAATCATCGATGAATGG
The DNA here is from genome assembly GCA_040386195.1 of Pseudomonadota bacterium. Lineage (GTDB taxonomy): Bacteria > Pseudomonadota > Alphaproteobacteria > Rickettsiales > UBA1997 > JAJTCH01. The sequence continues at coordinate 9,754 of JAZKFV010000029.1, forward strand.
ACTCATTGCACTGACAAAATTTCTAAAGAAATGATGAAGGCAATCTCCAGCCATAAAAAGGCTTGTGATGCTAACTCAATTTATATGATGGCGGATTCTGGTGCGAGAGGTTCTGAGAACCAAATCAAACAGGTGGCGGGTATGCGTGGTTTGATGGCAAAACCATCTGGTGAAATTATCGAAACTCCAATCACTGCCAACTTTAAAGAAGGTTTGAGCGTATTGGAATATTTCATCTCTGCTCACGGTGCTAGAAAAGGTTTGGCGGATACGGCTTTAAAAACAGCAAACTCAGGTTACTTAACTAGAAGATTAGTTGACGTTTCACAAGATTGTATCGTTGTTGAAGAAGATTGCGGCACTAAAGGTAGCGTTGATTTAGAAGGCGTTATTGATGATGGTCGCGTTATCGTTTCCATCGGCGAACAAGTTCTTGGTCGGGTAGTTTTAGAAGATGTAAAAGTTCCAGGTAGCAATCAGGTGATTGTTAAATCTGGTATTATGATTGATGAAAACCTTGCTGATCTTATTGAAAAAGCGGGCATCAAAACTGTTAAATCTAGATCAGTTCTAACTTGCCAAACTAAAGGTGGTGTTTGTGTTAAATGTTATGGACGCGATTTAGCAACTGGTGATTTGGTCAGTATTGGCGAAGCGGTTGGTGTGGTTGCGGCTCAATCAATTGGGGAACCAGGAACTCAGTTAACAATGAGAACTTTCCACATTGGTGGTGCGGCTCTTCGTGGTGCGGAACAATCTTCAATATCAGCAATCTCTGATGGTACTTTGAGAATTTCCAGCAAGAACAATATCATTAATCGTGATGGCAAAATTGTGGTTGTAAGCCGTAATTGCGAAATCACTATTTTGGATAAAGATCAAAATGAAATTCACAGCTATAAATTACCTTACGGTGCGGTTATCACTCACAAAAATGGTGAAGCTGTTAAGAAAGGTGATCATTTGGCTGAGTGGGATCCATATAACATTCCAGTCGTTGCCGAAACTAACGGTGCGATCAAATATGGTGATCTATTAGAAAATGTTTCGCTCAGAGAAAAAATTGACGATTCAACTGGTATTTCCACCAAAATTATTATGGATTGGAAACAATATAGTAAGCAGGAATTAAAGCCGCGCATCACTATTACCGACAATAAAGACGAAGCGAAAAAAGAATATTTGCTTTCAGTAGGAACGCTAATTTCAGTTTCAAATAGTCAAGAAGTTAAAGCCGGTGATATCATCGCAAAAATTCCAAAAGAATCTTCTAAAACTAGAGATATTACTGGTGGTTTGCCTAGAGTTGCTGAGTTGTTTGAAGCTCGCAAACCTAAGAACGCCGCTGTTATGTCTGAAATTGATGGCCGAGTTGAATTTGGAAAAGATTATAAAGTCAAAAGAAGACTTATCATCGTTCCAGAAGATGCCAGCAAAGAGCCAATCGAATATATGGTTGCTAAAAATAAACATCTTTTCATCGGCGAAGGCGACTTTGTCAAAAGAGGCGATATTTTAGTTGATGGCAGTTTGGTTCCTCACGATATCTTGCGTATTCAAGGCATTAAAGCTTTCACAAACTTTATGGTTGGTGAAGTTCAAAAAGTTTATCGTATGCAAGGTGTAAAAATCGATGATAAACACATCGAAGTCATTTTGAATATGATGCTTAAACGAGTTGAAGTTATCAATCCTGGTGACACAACTTTGCTCAATGGCGAATATGTTGATCGTGATGTTTTCGAACAGATCAATAAAAAATCTGTTGCTGAAGGTTTCAGACCAGCTGAATCTGCGCCAGTGCTTTTGGGTATTACTAAAGCATCATTACAAACTAAATCATTCATCTCGGCTGCTTCATTCCAAGAAACCACTAAGGTTTTAACCGATGCTGCGGTTCAAGGTAAATATGATGATCTAACCGGCTTAAAAGAAAATATCATCGTTGGTAGATTGATTCCGGCTGGAACTGGTTTGATGATGGGTAAATTCAAAGAAGCTGCTGCTGAGATTGAGAAAGGATCATTAGCTGACTAAAAATTAATTGTCATCCTGAGCGTAGCGAAGGATCTCGTGAAACAAATTCGGTCTAACTCATGAGATCCTTCGCTTCGCTCAGGATGACAAGTTCTTAGAAATTCTCTAACCACAAATCATAATGAATTCATTTTTAGATTTCTGGTCTAAATTTAAAAAAAATCACCGCGGTTATTTTTCTCTGATCTTTTTTCTCCTCCTATTTTTCATCAGCCTATTTTCTGAAATCGTTGCCAATGACAAGCCTTTGCTAGTCAAATATCGTGGCGATTTTTACTTGCCAGTTTTTAAATCTTATAGCGAAAATATTTTTGGTGGCGATTTTGCAACTCCAGCAAATTACCGCGATCCTTATCTAAAAAATCTTATCGAAAAAAATGGCTGGCTGATAATGCCGCCAATTCCTTACAGCTATTCAACTATCAATTATCAAATCAAAAATCCGGCGCCAACGCGCCCAGATCGCAGCAATTGGCTGGGAACTGATGATAATGGTCGCGATGTTTTGGCGCGGCTTATTTATGGGCTTAGGGTTTCTCTGATTTTTGGTTTAAGTCTAACTTTTTTCAGTGCGTTGGTGGGAATATTTTTAGGCGCGATTCAAGGTTATTTTGGCGGAATGATTGATTTGGTGCTGCAAAGATTTATGGAGATTTGGTCAAGCTTGCCAGTGTTATTTTTGCTGATTATTTTATCTTCAGTAATTGAACCCGGATTTTTTATTTTATTATTTTTGATGCTCCTCTTCAGCTGGATGTCTTTGGTTGGCTTGGTGCGCGCCGAATTTTTGCGCATTCGCAATTTTGATTTTGTCCGATCCGCCAAAGCAATTGGCGCCAGTAATTCACGAATAATTTTTGTCCACATCTTGCCCAACGCCATGGCAAGCACCTTGGCGGCTTTGCCATTTTTCTTGAGTCATTCAATTATAACTTTAAGTGCGCTAGATTTTTTGGGTTTTGGTTTGCCAATTGAAACCCCATCTTTGGGAGAATTATTGGCGCAAGGCAAAGATAATATTGCTGCGTATCATTTAGGAATTAGTGGATTTGTGGTGATAACTTTAGTTTCATCATTATTAATTTTTATCGGCGAAGCAGTGCGCGATGCTTTAGATGTTAGAGCCGCTTCTTAAAAAACAAATCTTTCACCTTAGAGAATTAGAATTTTTTGCATCAGATGGATCAGAATTCTGAACTCCTGGCGAGCGACCGGTTAATAAATTTATGGCAACCGTAGGTTCGGCAGAAGATCTGGCTCTTTGAGGAGTGGTTAAATTTTCAGCAGGATCAGAAAAAGATCTTTTTCTACTGCCGGAATATTCAGCTTTACGATCTTTCAATATTGTTTCTATAGTTGATAGAAAAGCATTTTTTGGCCCTTCGGTTACAAATAAAGTTTCAACTAAAGTTTTAACTCCGACTTTTAAATTTTCCAAATCTTTCTTTTTAATATCACTCTTCAGATAGCCAAACAGAGAATCGTCGTGCGGCAAATGCATAACTGTAAATAAAACACAAAATATAGATTCGTCAGCGGGAGATATTTGTTCAAGTTTTGCTTGATGTAAAAAACTTTTGACTTGTTTTTGATATTGCCAAACCGCTTCTGTTTGGCGATCGTTAAAATTAGATTTTTTTATATGTTCTTCCAGATCTGAATCTTTGATAAAAAGACCAAGATTTAGTCCCAGCAAATTTTGATAAGCCAATTTCAAATTTGGATCTGTGCAATCTTTTATAATTTTTCTTAAATCAAGTTGATCGGAAGGACAAACTAATGAAAAAAATTTTAAATTAGTTATTTGGTCACATTCTTGAAAGGCTCCTTTGACTTCATTGACTAATTTTGATTCGGTTTGAAATGCATTTTTAAAATCAAGAGCGGATCGGGCGGGGGTTGCAAAACTGCCTTTTTTACCTTTCTTGTCACCTTTCCTAAAATTTTGAGCTGCTATTAATTTGTTTTGTAACAAACCTAATTTACTTAAAGAAAATTGGTCATTGATTGGTTTAAGTTGCAAAAGGGCATATTCAGATAAAATAACTTTTTCATCTTCCAAAATTCTAAATAAATTATTAGCCGCATCTTTATCACCAGCTTTTGCGGCGCAAAAATACCAATAAACTGCTTTTTGCAAATCTTTTTCAACAACAATTCCTGCTTCGTAGAACTTGGCAATCTTGGCTTGGGAAGCGTGGTTTCCATCTAATGCAGATTCTCGATAATAAATAAATGCTCTTTGTAAATATTCATTCTTAACTTCATTGTTATGCTCATTTTCAGCTTTAAGTTCATATTGCCTGGCAATGATTGATTGCGCCTTAGGATAACCATTATCGGCAGCTAAGGCAAAAAAACGCAATGCCTTATCATAATCTTTTGCAACACCCAGCCCATCTCGATAACACATCGCAGTGTAATATTGATCAATCGCAATGCCTTGATCTGCAAATTTTTTATGAAGTGCAAATGCTTTTTCTGGATCAGCTGTTTTTCTAAGGTGATCGCAATAATAAAATCTGGCTTCTGTATCTTGTTCTGCAAAATGGGTATAAATTGCCAATTTAAATTCCGGATCATCAATTTTTCTCCAAGCTCCTTTTTTGTAAAATTTATTCATCTCCAAAAGCGCAACATCACCAATGCCTTTTTTACCAATTAGCTCTTTTAAAATTGCAAAAGCCTTTTTTATATCAATTGATGCTCCTTCTTCATTTTGGTAGTTTAATGCCGCTTGCAACTGCAGCCTATCTCGAGATTGTACAAGGTGTAATTCCTGACAGCGTTGAATATTCTCAACATTGGTTAGACCTTCAGGCAACATTTCTTGATGAAGCGATATTGCATAATCATATTGACCAATATTTTCATATAAAGTCGCAAGTCTAATTTTGGCAGATTCATTTGCTTGCAAGATAGCTTTTTGATACCAATAAATTGCATCTGGATATGAAACTTCTACTCCAAAACCTGAAGCATAATAATCAGCAAGATGTTTTTGAGATGAAGAAAAACCCTGACAAGCAGATTTTTTCATCAACCTAAAAGCCTGAGCAGGAGATTCTGCATTAGGCACAAATCCTAAACCGCCACTTAATAAAAAATATACCATATCTGATTGAGATTTGGCATTTTTATATGCGACAGATTCTTGCAACAATCTTAATAAATCATTGTCTGAGGTTGTGGGATAAATCTTTTTTATAGATTCGAGGTAAATCCATTTGGCAAATTTATTGGTAGAATTTCCAATGGCTTGAAGTTTTTCTTGATATTGAGGCAGTCGGCTTGGATCATGTAATTGAGAAAAAATATCAATATCAATACAAGCCATTAATAAATCTTGCTCATCAGCATCGCGAGTTTTTGTTCGATAATTTATGGTTTGCTCCTCGGGATAAAAATATAAAATTTCATCATATCCCAACGCTAATAAAATTTCTTTATAATGAAGTTGGAGATTAACATCAACAACCCCAGAAACCAAATCCGCATCGGCATTTTTTTTAATGCCAAAGCCAAAATAAGAAATTAAAAACAGATCACGATAAAATTGTATCGCTTCTAATTTTTCTTCAGGGTTAAGATTTCTTTTTGATAAGTTGGTTTTTAAATTAAATTTTGCACTATATTCAAGACACTGATTATATCTTTCTTGATCTAATTGATAATTTTGTAAAGTCATTGTTATTCAGTAATTTAAATACATACCAATTTCTCGTTAGCACAAGCAGCTGGAAATAAAGCTAAATTTGTTTGGCAACTTTCAAAAACACTATTTTATTTTGATGCATTTTCAAAACCTTAAAAGTAAATCCGTCAAACTCAAATTCTTCTTTTTCTTCCGGAATTCTCTCAGCTCTGGCAATTAAAAGACCAGCCAAAGTGGCGGCGTTTTCGTCATCTTCGGGCAAATCCCAGCCTAGTTTGCGATTGATATCACGAACTGGCAATTCACCAGATATTTTATGGCTACCATCTTTAAATTTGGTGATGCTCAGCCGAGTTTGGTTATCATCTTTTTCGTCAATATCGCCAACAATTTCTTCCAAAATATCTTCCAAAGTAATCACGCCCATCAAGGCGCCATATTCGTCAATTACTAAGGCAAATTTTTCTTTTTTCTTTTTAAAAGCAACTAGCTGATTTTTAAGTGTGTTGCTAGCCGGCGCAAACCAAGGCTGGGCGGTGAATTGCTTCAGATCTATTTTGCTAATATCGCCTTGATTATTGTGCAAAATGGTAATCAATTTTCTCATATTTAAAATGGCAACGATATTATCTTGATCGCCGCGCCACAAAGGAATTCTGCTGTGGTTAATCTCAAAAGCTTGTTTAAGAATTTTGTCTAAACTTTGTTCAATATCAATTGATGCCATATTTTTGCGATGAATCATCACATTAATAATTTCAGTTTCACCCAAATCCAAAATGCTGTCGAGCATATCTTTATCAGATTTAAAAATTGATCCGGCTTTGTGTTTTAAATCAATCGTGCCGCGAATTTCCTCTAAATCAGAACTTTTATTATGTTTTTGATGATGAATTGTTGGTGAAAAAAACTCGAAAGTTTTATCAATAATGCGCTGAATATTTTTAGTGAAAGGATTAAAAAATTTAACCAACCACAAAACAAAGCCCGCGGAAAATAAAATAATTTTTTCAGCATGTTTTAAAGCATAAGTTTTAGGAGCAATTTCGCCAAAAACCAAAACCAAAACTGTCATTATGACGGTGGCATAAATCACCCCAGTTTCGCCGAATATTTTAATCAAAACGCTAGTGGCAATTGCTGACGCTAAAATGTTGATGGCGTTGTTGCACAATAAAATTGTGCTCATTGCCGCTTCACTATTTTGCAATAATTTTTCCACTCGAATGGCTTTTTTATCACCATCTTTTGCCAAACGGTGAATTTTGGCGCGCGAACAAGTGGTCAGCGCAATTTCCGCTAAAGAGAAAAAAGCTGAAAGCAGAATTAAAGATAAAACTAAAATTCCTAATAAAAGGTTGGTGTTTTCGAGCATTTTTGAATTGTTAAATTATAGATTATTTTGCGCCAAAAAGAAATTTTTCGTCCGCTGTCAGATCAAGTTTTTTTGCTCTTTTTGCATCTGGGTCTGGTGAGGGTGATCTTTGTCTTTTGTGTTTTAATTCTTCCAATTCTACCTCGAGTTTATTGCTAATTGTGGCAACAGATTCTATCACAACATCTCGAATCACGGTTAATTTATCTGGCTTAACAATAGATGATTTGTTAATCACTTGCCACAAATCATTTATTTCTTGAGATTGAAAACATCCTTGAAAAACTTCAGCCAAAGCTGTTTGATCTGTTTGGGTTTTAATTGAATATAACAAAGGCAAAAGAAAATTTTTGTCAACCGGAATTGATCTGTAGCCAATATATTCTTCTTCGGACCCGTAAAAGAAAAGTCGCAATTTTTTTTGTAATACAATTATTTTTTTCTGCTCTTCATTAGTTTCTTTATCTGCTTCTTGCGAAAAAGGAAGATTCATAAAAGCATCAACAGGAAGATGCGAATATTTCTCCAGCAAGTCAGCATAGTCTTCTTCTTGACCCAAAAAAGATTTTAGCTCATCAGAAATAAGCACAAGACCAACCTTAAGAAAAGGGCTAAATTTTAATGACTCTTCTGTGAGAATCCGTTCTTTTTGGGCGGCGACAATGCTTTGAAATTCAGGAACAACAGCTTTTTCCCATTCAATATATAAATTTTGTTGACGCTCTCTCTCTTCTGGCGTTGAAATATGATTATTAGCAAATGTCGAAAATCCCGACCCGCTTGGTAATTCAAAAGAAATTGGCTGTAAATGCGCAGTTCTTTCTTCAATTTTAAATTCTTCTTTTAACTCCCGAGGAAGTTTTTCAATAAGTGTTCGAATGTCAGAAAAATCTCTTTGTAATCTTTCATAATCATTTTTCTCTTTTTTGATAAATTTTTCAATGACCACAAATATTACCTCAAGGGTTTCAACAGCTGATATTTCGAAAGTGTCATAAAGACTTACAAATATATGAACCGCATCAATACTTCCTTTTTTAATTGCCTCAAAATAAAGCTCAGCCGATTTTCCTAAGTCTTTTTCAACCCCTTTTCCCTCCCGGTATAATCCTGCAAGTTGAATCAAAGATAGCGGATGTTGCTCTGCCTTGGGCAATCTATAACATTCTATTGCTGATTGTAGATTGTGTTCAATCTCTCTATTAGTTCTCTCATAGATATAACCAAGATCAAATAATGAAATTGGATTGCCTTGAGATGCGGCTGATTTACAATATTCAAGATTTGACCTATAGCTAGCACCACGTCCATGGATATCTCTATTTTTATTGGAAAGGTATTCTAACGCTTTAGCATTTCCCTGCTCTGCACAAAAGGCATAAATTGCACCTACAGTATCTTGGTCAATTGGATTGGTTCTTTGAACAAGATGTGCTATGGATAGCCTAATTGCATGATTATTAAAGTTTATAGATTTAATCTCTTCTAAAAAATCCTTAATTTCAGAATGGTCAGAAACTGAAGCTTTAGCTATCAAAAGCAGCGGATCATAATAATCATAAACGCTTTCATCTAATCCTAATATATTTGCCGCATAATCTTCACCGCGCTGGGAAGAGTAATAATGCAAGATTTGTCGATAACCCAATTTCAGTAATAAATTTTTGCATTGAGCTTGTTTTTCCACACTAATAATCCCGGTGATTTTTATTACCGGCGAGCCGTCATTTTGTTCAGCAACATCAGTATCTTCTGGCTGTTTTTTTACATTAAATCCGCAGCGATAATAGAAAAATAAATTAACCAAATCAGCAACGCAAGCCTGCCTTGCGCCAAGATCTTCGGCAACAGTAAGCATTTGCGGATTTTCAAGATATTGCTGATATCTAGCTTCTAGCTGGTTAAAATTTTCTTGGGAAAAATTATGATCAATATTTAAAGGCATTTTGTTTTATTGTTTGTTTATCTATTTTCAAAATCAATCCGAGGATCGACCAAACGATAAGTTATATCGCTGATTATTCCAGAAACAAGACCGAGTAATGTAAAAAAATATAATGTGCCGAACATTAGCGGATAATCTCTTGAAACGGCGGCTTCAAAGCCTAAAAGACCTAAGCCATTTAAGGAAAAAATAATTTCGACCAACAAACCGCTGGTAAAAATAACGCCAATCAAAGCAGCGGGAAAACCGGCGATAACGATGAGCAAAGCGTTTCTAAAAATATGGCGATAGAGAATTTGTTGTTGGTTTAAACCTTTGGCACGAGCGGCAACAACATATTGTTTGTTGATTTCTTCGAGAAAAGAATTTTTGCATAAGAAAGTTAGGCTGGCAAAACCGCCAATCACCATTGAAATTATTGGTAAAAATAAATGCCAGAAATAATCGCCAATTTTTTGCCACCAAGTTAAATCAGCAAAATTGCTGGAAACCAAGCCGCGCAAGGGAAAAATGCTCAAAAAATTGCCGCCGCAAAATAACACCATCAAAAAAACAGCTAATAAAAATGACGGAATTGCATAGCCAATAATCACAATGGTGCTGCTGTAAATATCAAATTTACTGCCATTGCTCACAGCTTTTTTAATGCCAAGCGGAATTGATATTAAATAAACTAATAAGGTGGTCCAAAGCCCTAAAGATATTGAAACCGGAAGTCTTTCAACAACTAAATTAATCACCGATTTATCCTGATAAAAACTATTGCCAAAATCGAAAGTTAAATATTTTTTTATCATCAAATAAAACCTTTCCCACAAAGGTTTATCAAAGCCGTAGAGTTTTTCAATCTTGCTGATAATTTCCGGATCAATGCCTTGCGCACCACGATATTTAATGTTGCCGCTCGTTTCGGCGGCGCTTAAATGCACATCGTGATTAACCATCGCCGCCTCGCCGTTAATTTGATTGGGATGATTCAAACTATTAATCAACCTTTCCACCGGCCCGCCCGGCGCGGATTGAATGATTAAAAAATTGACCAGCATTATTAGCAATAAAGTGGGGAAAATTAGTAATATTCTTTTGGCAAGATAAAGATACATTATCGATTAGGAATCGGTTAAAAAGTTTTTCATTATTGTTTTAATGTCGGCTTTTTCAAATTTAATTTTCAACTTCTCACCATCAACTTCCAAAACTTTTCCATAACCAAATTTCTGATGAAAAACTCTTTTGCCAAGCATTGATTCTTCTTGATCGAAGCTGGCTTCATCGCCTAAATAATAATGTTTAATTGCCGGTTTATTTTGATTAAAATCTCTGCGCAAAAGTTGATCGCTATCGATTATTTCTTCTGGCAATTCTCGCAAAAAAGGTGAGGGCAAAGCTACTTGCATTTGTCCGAAGGTGAAGCGGTTTTGGGCGAAGCTTAAATGAAGAAGTTTTTTGGCGCGGGTGATTGCAACGTAAAGCAAGCGGCGTTCTTCCTCCATTCCGTTTCGTTCCTGAGTGGCTCTGCCACTTGGAAAAACGCCTTCTTCGAGACCGGGAATAAATACAACTTCAAACTCCAAACCTTTGGCGCTGTGAACGGTCATGATATTGACCATTTCTTTATCGCGATCAATTTTTTCATCGCCACTAACTAAACTAACATGTTCTAAAAACGCGGCGAGGCTGTCGAATTCAGCAAGGCTTCCGGCAAATTCCTGCAAATTTTCTACACGCGCCGCAGCGTCGGGAGTTTTTTCATTTTGCCACATTTGAATATAGCCAGAATCTTCCAAGATTTGTTTGGCTAAATCGCTTAGCGAAATTAATGGAATTGAGCTTTGCCATTTTTCTAAATTGTCGATCAGATCTTTTAAAGCTTGCTTGGATTTTCCTTTTAGAGTCTCGTCACCAACCGATCTTTTTATCGCTAAAAACAACGAACATTTTTCATCGCGTGCTTTGTTCATCAACTTCTCCAAACCCGCTTCGCCCAAGCCTCTTTTAGGTAAATTGACAATGCGTTCTAACGCCAAATCATCAGCAGAATTTTGCACCACGCGCAAATAGGCAATGGCATCTTTAATCTCTTTACGATCATAAAATTTTAACCCGCCAACAATGCGATAAGGCAAACCATTACTCATAAACATCTCTTCAAACGATCTGGTTTGATAGCCGGCGCGCACCAAAATGGCGATGTGATTTAAATTAATTTTTTCGTTGCGCTGCAAATCTAAAATAATATCGGCAATGCCGGTGGCTTCCATTCGATCACTCATAAAAGTGAATAACTTAATTTTTTCGCCAACATTACTATCGGTCCATAAAGTTTTTCCGTGGCGGTGTTGATTGTGTTTAATCAGGTGGGAAGCGGCGTTGAGAATGTTGGAAGTGGAGCGATAATTTTGTTCTAAGCGAATTATTTTGGTGTTTAAAAAATCTTTTTCAAAGCGCAAAATATTAGCAACTTCAGCGCCGCGCCAGCTATAAATTGATTGATCGTCATCACCGACTGCGCAAATATTTTGCTTCTTGCCCGCCAAATATATCAGCCAGCGATATTGGCAATTATTGGTATCTTGATATTCATCAACCAAAATATGCTCAAATTTGTTTTGATAATATTGCAAAGTTTCCGGTGCTTTGGCGAAAATTTTTAAATTATATAAAAGCAAATCGCCAAAATCGGCGCAGTTCAAGGCTTGCAGGCGGTTTTGGTAACGGCTATAAACTTCTAAAAATTTTGGTAATCGTTCCGACAAAGTAGAATTATGTTCTAAATCTTCAGGCAGCAAAGCCTTGTCTTTTAAGCGCTCAATCTGATATTGATAATTTTTTGCCGGAAATTCTTTGGAATCGATATTTAAATCAGCGGTGATTTGTTTGAGCAAACGCAAAGAATCGTCAGAATCAATAATGGTAAAATCGCTTTTTAAGCCAACAATTTCAGGGTGGCGTTTTAAAATGCGTGTGGCAATGGAATGAAAAGTTCCCATCCAAATATTTTGCGCCAAATCCCCAATTTGCGCCGCAATGCGCTGCTTCATTTCTGCGGCGGCTTTGTTGGTGAAAGTGACGGCTAAAATTTGATAAGGATTAGCTAGATAAGAATTGATGATATAAATAATGCGCTCGGTTAAAACCCGAGTTTTGCCAGTGCCGGCGCCAGCCAAAATTAATAATGGCGAACCTTGATGCAGAACTGCTTCTTTTTGGGTGGGATTGAGATTCATATATAAAGCTTCGTCATCCTGAGCGTAGCGAAGGATCTTTTTCAACTTGCCGTGAAATTCGTCTCACGAGATCCTTCGCTGCGCTCAGGATGACAGTTTAACAGGATGACAGCTATGTCTATTATTTAAACAATTTGGAATAATTTTTAGGCTTTCTAGTTTTCCAATAGCCGCGGTGATAAGCATCAGAAGCTAAAAGTGGCATAACTGAACCAGCTTCAGCGAAAACCATTTGTTCATAAGTTGTATCAACTTTTCCCCAAGAGCAAGCTTCTTTCAAAGTTGAAGAAGAGCAAGCGCCGTCGCGAACATCAGCAACGGTGATTTGCACTGCGTATTTATGCATCTCAGCTTCAATGCCTAAAATTTCAGCGCAAACAACAGTGTCTTGCACGAAATTTTTTGGAACGCCGCCGCCAATCATCAACAATCCTGTAGTTCCAGCTTTAATTTTAACATCAGTTAATTCTCTAAAATCAGCAATAGAATCGATAGTTAAATGTTTTTTCGGGTTTTGAACTTGGTGAACAACCAAACCAAAACCAGCGGAAGAATCAGTGAAAGCTGGGCAGAAAATTGGCACGTTTTTGTCGTAGCAAGTTTCGATTAAAGAATTTTTCTTCTTAGAATTTTTCTTCAAAAATTTTCCCATTTCCCAAATAAATTCACGAGAAGAATAAGGGCGAGCTTCTAGTGAGTTAGCGATTTTTAAAATAGTGTGATCACATTTTTGTAAATCTTTTTCATCGATGTAAGTATCGTAAATTCTATCGATATAATTTTTTCTCAAAAATTGATCATCGATAAATTGTGAACCTTGATAATGTTTGAATCCAAGAGCTTCAAAAAAATCCATATCAACAATTGAAGCGCCAGTTGAAACGATGGCGTCAACCATATTATTTTTGACCAGTTCAGTATATAAATCCATACAACCGCCCGCTGAAGTTGAGCCGGCGAGGGTGAGAATTACTGAGCATTTTTTGTCTTTTAACATCATATTAAAAATCTCGGTGGCTTTTGCCAAATCGCGCGAGGTGAAAGACATTTTATCGAAAGCGTCAATAATTTTACGCGCATCAAAAGATTTGATATCGATATGTTTAACTTCTTTAGAAAGTAATTCTTTTTTTGTAACCATTTTTTTTAGTTGTAAGTGGATTAAGTCGTAAGTCGTAAGTCGTAAGTCGTAAGTCGCTCCGAGTCTGATTGGGCTTACGACTCACGACTAAGGTTTATATTAATTCTAGTTGTTTTTCCTCTTCGATTTGTTCGCTATACATTGAAACTAAAGGCGCGTCGCCAACTTCAATTTGTAAAACATCATCAAAGCCGTTGAATTTGGTGCGAATGCTTTGTGAATAAGCGCCAAGCCCGCCAATTTCAATATAATCGCCTTCGCGGATATTTTCAGGCAAATAGAAAGGGCCTTTCATAACATCTAAACTATCGCAAGTTGGCCCGTAAAAACCAAAGGCGATTAAATTTGGCGAAAGAATGGTTTTGTTATTAGCGCGAATGGTTTTGGTTGGATAAATAAAACCCGGATAACCAGCGTCAAACAAGCCGCCATAAGTTCCATCATTAATATAAAGCATTTGATTTTTGCGCGCTTCAACTCTGACAACTAAAGAGCCAGATTCAGCCACCAAAGCGCGTCCTGGTTCACACCATAATTCGCAAGAATTGCCTAAACCTAAAGATTTTACCGTGTCGTTAATTTCGTCAATATAACTTTTTAGCGGTGGTGGAGTTAAGCCTGGATAAGAAGATGGAAAGCCGCCGCCAACGTCAAGAACATCTAATTTAACTTTAGCTTGTTCGATAATTTCTTTCACGATGGTGATTGCGTTTCGATATTCAGAAGGTTCCATACATTGTGAACCAACGTGAAAACAAACGCCCAAAGTTTTTGCCACAGTGCGCACTTTTCTAATTAGACCAACTGATTCGCTGGGCAAAATTCCGAACTTGCCGGAAAGATCAATTGCGGCGTGAGAATTTGGAATTGAAAGGCGAATATGCAAAGATAAATCATTAGCATTTTTAGTGACTTGCAGAATTTTTTCTAACTCATCAAAAGAATCGAGCGAAAAATCTCTGATGCCATAATTAAAATAAGCCTCATAAATTGCTTCACGGCTTTTAACTGGATGCATAAAATACATCGTAGCTTGCGGAAATAATTTGGCGATTAATTTAACTTCATTTAATGAGGCAACATCAAAATGTTTTACGCCAGCGTCATGAAGATGATTCAAAGCTGTTTCGCTAGGATTACTTTTTACTGAATATAAAACTTTGCCAGAAAAATTGCTCAAGAACCAGCCGGCAGCTTTCTTCAAACCATTTGGTTTTAAGACGTGAACTGGAATAGTTGGTTTTATCTTGACGATCTTAGACTCTAGAGAGCTGTATTGATTGCTTGATTTGAGAATAGAAGAATTTTTTCTTCTATTATTAGGGAAATCTAAATAACAAATATTGGATTTAATATTTGTATTTGTGGGGGCACCATCATATTCCATTCTTGCGATATTCTCCAAAAAACATAAGTGAATTAATAAAATGTAGTTTTCACCTACAAAAAAACGGAGGCATTTTTAAAGGCTAAAATGACTCTTAAAGAAAAAAATTTTTCAAACAAATTATCTTTTTGAGAAAGAAAATTCATTTAGTTTTTTTGAAACTAATTTCAAAGGGCGGTATAAATAAAATAATTTTTTTATATGTAAATAATTTTCTTGATTATTTCGTAATATT
>JAZKFV010000030.1:0-28180 GCA_040386195.1 Pseudomonadota bacterium
TAGTTGATTATGCTGGGGTGGAAAGGGTTTTTGGACAGTTGTGGGCTTTAGCCCAGCACTCAGAAACTCTGTCGGGCTAAAGCCAACGGTAATTAATTATTTAACCAATTTCACACCTTCCTCATTATTTCCATCAATAAACTTAATCCCAGCATCTTCAAAAGCTCTGTGTAAATCGGCTAGAGTTCTCGTTGATGGTTGAGTGCTTCCTCTTTCAAAATGAGCGATTGTTGAAACTGCCATTTTGGATTTTTCTGCTAGATCAGATTGTTTCCAATCCAACAAATCTCTAGCAGCTTTACATTGTCTGGCGCTAATCATTTTTTCTGTTTTTCTTGAAAATTTCCCTTGACAAACGCTATTTAAAATAGCAATATATACTTCTAATGCAAAAATCAGCAATTCGCCACAATGCTAATTGAATTGGGAAAAATTGCCATAGCTTTTGCGTTGACTATTTTTAACAACTAATTTTCACCACCATGAAACAAGATAAACAAACCACCAATAATAAAATCTGGTATAATTTTTTCATCCGTTCCGCCAATTCTTTTGTTTTTGATTTGCTTGATGGAGAAAAAGATTTGAGCGAATTCTCTACCGAGCAAGTTTATAATATGGTGGCGGTTTGTGACAATGTGGCGGTTAAATCGAAAGTGTTTAAGTGTGAGTTAGAAAAAAGAATTGAGTTGGGGAAATAATTTATAGAAATTGTCTTGCAAAACTGGATTGCCGCGCTGCGCTCGCAATGACGATTATGGAAGATTTAGCTTTAAACTATAAACGCCGTCATTGCGAGCGCAGCGCGGCAATCCAGTTTTAAAACCCGTAATGCTTCAAAAAGCGAATATCGCCTTCGAAGAACATTCTTAAATCGTTAATTCCATATTTGAGCATTGCTAATCTTTCAATGCCAACGCCGAAGGCGAAGCCTTGATATTCTTTGGAATCGATGCCGACATTTTCTAAAACTTGGGGGTGAACCATGCCGCAGCCTAGAATTTCCAAGAAGTTTTCGTCAAAATTTTTCTCATTGGCGATTTTAATTCTGCCATCTTTTTTGCTGTAGCCAATATCTAATTCTGCCGAAGGTTCGGTGAAAGGAAAGAAGCTGGGGCGGAAGCGGGTGGTGAGGTTTTCTACTTCAAAAAATTCACTCAAAAACTTTTCAATTGTCCATTTCAAATTGCCCATATTGATATTTTTATCAATGACCAAAGCTTCCATTTGGTGAAACATTGGTGTGTGAGTTTGGTCAGAATCGCTGCGATAAACTTTGCCCAGAGAAATGATTTTGAGTGGTGGTTTTTGTTCCAACATTTTTCTGATTTGCACGCTGGAAGTGTGAGTGCGCAGCAGCATTTTTTTGTCGTCAGATTCCGGCAAATAAAAAGTATCTTGCATCTGGCGGGCTGGATGATTTTCGGGAATGTTCAGCGCGCTAAAATTGTGAAAATCATCTTCAATTTCTGGGCCATCAATCATTTCAAAACCAAGTTTGCCAAAAATGTTTTTAATCTCGCCGATAACTTGTGAAATTGGATGAATTGAGCCTTGATTTTCTTGTCTTACTGGCGCGGTTAAATCAAGTTTTTCGCCGGCTAATTTTTGATTAAGATTGATTAATTCGAGTTGATCTTTTTTAGCTTGGATGGAATTGGTTGCTTCAGTTTTAAGCTGATTGATCAGTGCGCCAAAATGTTTTTTAGCTTCCAAATCTAAATCTTTTAAGCCAATCATCAAATCAGTAATCAAGCCTTTTTTGCCTAAATATTTAAGCCGTAAATCTTCTAATTTTTCTAAAGAATTTGCCTCAAAGATTTGGGTAGAAAATTCGGTTTTAATTAATTCAATATTTTGCATTGTGATGTTTGTTTTTCTAAAAACTTAATAATTGCATCGGCAATATCCACACCGCTGGCGGCTTCAATTCCTTCTAATCCTGGCGATGAATTTACTTCTAAAATTTTGGGGCCAAAGTTGGAGCGCACCATATCAACGCCGGCAATATCTAGCCCGATAGTTTTTACCGCTTTGATAGCGATGGCGCGTTCTTCGTCGGTAATTTCAATGGTGACGGCTTTGCCGCCCAAATGCATATTGGCGCGAAATTCGCCTTCTTCGGCTTGGCGTTCCATAGCGGCAACAACCTGATCGCCAACCACAAAACATCTGATATCGCGGCCTTTGGATTCTTTGATAAATTCTTGCACCAAAATATCGGCTTTCAAACTTTTAAAAGCGTTGATAACACTTTCGGCGGCTTTGTTGCTTTCCGCTAAAACCACACCAATTCCTTTAGTTCCTTCCAGTAATTTGATCACCAAAGGCGCGCCGCCGACCATTTGCATTAATTGTTTAGTTTCATAAACCGAATGCGAAAAGCTGGTGATCGGCATGGGTAAATTTTCGTGAGAGAGCAGTTGTAGCGTGTTGAGTTTATCGCGGGAGCTAGTGATTGCCGAAGATTTGTTTAAGCAATAAACATTCATCATTTCAAATTGGCGCACAATTGTGGTGCCGTAGAAAGTCATTGCTGGTTTGATGCGCGGAATAATAGCGTCAATATTTTCTAATTTTTTACCATCTTTGTAATAAATTTCCGGCTTGCCGGCGGTGATGTTGATATAACAATCTCTGATGTTGGCGAAGATAATATTGTGCCCGGCTTTTTGGGCTGCTTCAATTAATCTGCAATTGGAATAAAGCTTGGGATTGGAGGCGAGAAGAATAATATTCATATGATAAATTAGCGGGTTCTTTTTTCGTAGATATTGGCTCTGGCTGATGCGGGGCGCGAAACAATTGCTTCGTTGAAAACGCAAATCAAACTATCGGCAAGCCTTAAAGTAAATTGCGGTGAAACGCCTGGCACCACCACAAAACCTTCGCGAATGGCGTAGCCAGTGGATTGTTCATTGCCAAAAATATCAACAGTGTTGATAGCAGGAACGATTAAATTTTTATCTTTAAATTGGAAGAATGTTTCTTTGCCATCATCATAAATTTTTAGCGGCGTGATATTGTCGGAAAGTCCGGCGATAGAATAGCGGAAATTTAATTCGCCTTCTGTGCGCATTATTTCTGGGCTTAGATTTTGACCAACAAATTGTTGTGGAATCGGCGCTTTAACCAAAGCTGTTGAAGGTTGTGGTCTGGCGTTTTGAGGAATATTTGGCTGGGATAATTGTGGCGGAATGGGAATGGAAACCCCAATTTCCGGATAATAAAAACGCACAGTATAAACCAATTCTTCATCAGCTCTGCCGTCATATTCTGCCGAAGCAATATCGAATTGATAAGTGCGTTTATTAGTGATGATAGTCATATTAGTGTGGGCGCCAATTTCCAAAGGGCGAATGAATAATCTTTTACCCGCCGGAGTCAAGCGCCAAGCGAAAGATTCACCAATTGAAATCATTTCAGTTTCTTCATCTTCAGCAAATTCAATGAAAGATTGATAGCCGTAATGGAATTTGAGTTGATAAACTTCGTTAGCATTATAGACCAAAGTTTTGATGCGTGAATCGGTGGTAACCGGAACAATAGTTTGAGGTGCGCTTCGAACAAAACCTTGAGGAGAGCCGGGAGCGCCTTGAGCAAAAAGATCGCTCGATTTAAGAGCGGGGGCAAAAAGCGCAATAGCTAGAATTATAATGGCAGTTTGCAATTTCATCTAATATTCAAATATTTCCTCAGTGATTGAAAAATTGGTTACTTGAAAGCCGAGTGGATTAATTAATCTTTCTTCTGAGTTCAAAGTTAAGTTGGTGAAATAAAAACTCATCGTAATAATTTCGTCTTTATTGACCACTCCTTTTTGTTTGGAGGTGGTGGTTTTTAAAATTCGAATTTGCACAGTTGCGGGATCTAAAAATTTAATCGATTTAATCCGCAATTCAATTTTAGAATCGGCGCCAAGTTCTCTTGGATTAATACGATTACGAAAATCAGCGTAAATTCCTTGAGTGGAAAGCAACCTAACTCTTTCAGCATCAAGCTTGTAGGTTCTGGCGTCGTAGGCTACGGCGGATTGAATAAACTGGTTGATGAAATATTTTTTCACCGCCTCATCAGCGGTTAGAGTTTGGGAAGTTAATTGATTAACAATAGTTGGAACGCCGCTTTTTTCTTCAACTTCAATGATGTAAGGTTCAAGCGATTTGGAAGAAACTACAAATTTAACAAAGATGATTGAAGCAGTCATAGCAACGGTTAGTAAGGTTGCCAGCAGCAGCAAAATATTTCTTTGCACAACAACAATTTGATAACGGTTAGAATACCAGCTTTTAATTTTGAATTTTTGTCCGGCTTCTTTATTATTTTTTTCAGCAGCTTTTTGTTCAGTTATCAAGTTGGGATTTTGTTCTGCCAAATTTTGTGTTATTTTGGTTGGTTTCGACATCGCTTAAGATAAGGTATAAGAGCTTAAAAATTTGACAATTTTTGAACTCTAATCAACTTGATTATTAATATCAAGGTGTTTTAATGAAGCCAAGAAATTCAATATTGGCGGCACTTTTAAACTTATCATAAAATGTTATCTTATTTTGAGAACGACAAATCAATTATCGAAAAAATTTTAGCCTTAAATTGGCAATTAATTTCACTGATTTTAATTTTAGCCAGCATCGGTTTTTTGATGCTTTATTCGGCAGCGGGTGGAAATTTTCGTCCGTGGCTTTTTAAGCAGCTAATTTTCTTCGCCATTTTTTTCCCAATAATGCTGTTAATCGCTATTGTTGATATCAGATTCTGGCTGCAAACTTCTTATATTTATTATGTCGTCGCATTAATTTTAATTATCGCTGTTGATATTATGGGTCATAACGCCATGGGTGCAACTCGCTGGTTTAGGGTTGGTGGCTTGGCAATTCAGCCGTCGGAGATTATGAAAGTTTGTTTGGTTTTTGCGATGGCAAAATATTTTTATAATATCGATGCTGACGATATTGAGAAAACCAAATTTACCATCATTCCCATTTTGATGATTGCAGTTCCGGCATTTTTTATTTTTGATCAACCCGATTTGGGAACCGCAACAATTGTGCTTTTGGTTGGTGTTTCCATTCTTTTTATTGCCGGTGTAAAAATGTGGAAATTTATCGCCGCCGGAGTTGCGGCTTTAATTGCCATTCCATTTTTATGGATTTTTGTGCTTTATGATTATCAAAAACATCGAGTTTTAAATTTCATCAACCCAGACAGCGACCCTTTGGGAAGCGGCTACAACATTATCCAATCTAAAATTGCCATCGGCTCAGGCGGTTTTTTTGGTAAAGGTTATTTGAATGGAACTCAAGGTCAGCTCGAATTTTTGCCTGAAAAACAAACCGATTTTATTTTCACAATGCTTTCCGAAGAGCTTGGTTTTGTTGGCAGCGTTTTTACCATCACCATCTATGCTTTGATAATTTATATGGGCACCAAAATTGCGCTGCGCACCAAACATCAATTTGGTCGGCTTTTAGCCTTGGGAATTACCAATATTTTATTCATCCACATCTTCATCAATATGGGAATGGGAATGGGTTTATTGCCAGTTGTTGGCGCACCTTTGCCACTAATTTCATATGGCGGAACCATCACGGCAACAATGCTGATTGGTTTTGGCCTGCTTTTAAATGTTGACGCCAATTCTGATTTGGAAGACATTAAAATATAGTCGTAAGTTGTAAGTCGTAAGCAATTTTTCACTCACGACTTACGACTTACGACTCACGACTATATTTTTATTTATGTTTGGAATTTCTTTGGGAGAATTTTTATTAATTTTGGTAATTGCCATCTTGGTTATCGGGCCAAAAGATTTGCCGGAAGTGGCGCGTTATTTGATTAGGGCAATTGCCAAAACTAAACAATTAATTGCTAAAGCCAAGGCGGAATTGGATGTTTTGGGTAAAGAAATTGGGATTGACGAAATTAAAAATGAAATTGCCATTGAACTTGCCAATGAAAAAACGCGAATTGAAAGTGAAGTTACAACCATAATTGACTTATATGGCAATGAGCATCAAGTTTCTGATTTGAGTGAAATTAGAAAGGACAAAAATAAAGATGAGATTGAACAAGAAATTTCTGAGCTGAATCAAAAAAACAAAATTACGCCAAAACCCAATCCTGATAAATCGATAGATTTGTCATAGTTTTTACATAATTTTTCATTTCTTTTACATCAACCCCATAACTTACAAATCTGCTCACCACTGGCGCAAAAAAAGCGTCGGCGATGCTGAATTTGCCAAATAAGAATTCGCCATCAGCGCCATATTTTTTGCGAGCCAAAGCCCAAATTTCTAAAATTCTATCAATATTAATTTGCGCTTCTGGGCTTGCAATTTGGGTGGTTTTTAATTTGGTGTCCATGGGCATTTCTTTTCTAAGATCTAAAAATCCAGAATGCATTTCGGCAATTACAGATCTTATAATCGCCCGTTTTTCTTGATTCTTGGGCAATAATTCGGCTTCTGGTTTGAGCTCATTAATAAATTCACAAATCGCTAAAGAATCCCAAATCAATAAACCATTGTGATCTAAACAGGGAACTTTTTTGGAAGGAGAAACGGCAGAAATTTCGGCTTTGGTTTGATCGGTGCGCAGCGGAATAATCACTTCTTTAAAATCAATTCCGGCATATTGCAAACAAAGCCAAGGGCGCATTGACCAAGAAGAAAATTGTTTGCTGCCAATATAAAGTGTTGTCATTTTAATAATGTAAATTCCACACCAAACCAAAAAACATCATCACAGTTGCGAAGGTTAGCGGAATGGTCAAATTATCATCGACAGCAAAAAAGCTGGGGCGCGCTTCAATAATGGTTGTAGCGAAAACTGCAAAAACTCCGAAAAAATAATATCCCAAATGTTGATGAGTAAAAATTCCGCAAATAATGAGAATGATTATGGCGCTAATTCCAAAGGTGATTGAACCGGCAATTGATTTTTCAAAAAATTCTTTGCTAGTCATTTTTTTGCCAACTAAAGCTGCTAAACAATCTGAAACTGCCAGAATGCTAAAAGCGCAAATGGCGATTGATTTTGGGCAGACGGTAAAAACAACTAAAGCCGCCATCGCCATAAAGCTGGCGCCAGTCCAGCTGTTTTGCGCTAATTCAGTTTCGCGCAGAATATGACCAAAAACTTTGCTAAAAATAAATTCAATTGCGGGAATTCTATGGCGATAAAAATCGGCGGCGATAATTAGGGCGCAGAGGGGAAAAATCAACATCAACATCTGTTTTTTGCTTAGAAAAATATAGGCCAAAGGCAAAAACATAATCGTTAAAATGTGGAAAAGTTTTCTTTGAATTTCGTGTTTATATTCAGCGTCAGTTAAGCAATGATTGAGAAAATCTTTCATAAATTATGCGGTTTAATTGCTATCTTTTTTAACTTTATGATCTTCGTCATAAATCACAATCTCTTGCTTTCCGGCATAGCCCAAATCCTTACGCGCTTCCTCATCGAGCAAGTCCAGATCTAGAGATTCGCCGCTCATTGAATTTACCATATTTTGTTTATTTTCCATTTTATTTTCCAAACCTTCTTTGATTAATTCTTTATTTTGTAATTCCTTTTTGAGCTGAAAATATTTGACCACACCTTTATCGCCAAGCAAAGCGTAAAAAATGAAATACAAAACTAAGGCGAGGGAAATGGCGGTGGCGATGAAGATTTGTTTGGTGATTGGAAATGTTTTCAAAAAACTCAATTTAAGTTGAAATTATTTTTTGTAGCAAACTTCTAAAACCGCATCAATAATATTTTCAGCTTTTGGCAAAGCCAATTTTTCTAAATTCGCCGCATAAGGAAGCGGCGCATCAACTGAGGCTAGTCTTTTTACCGGCGCATCTAAATAATCGAATGCTTCTTCCATCAACATTGCCGCAATTTCACTGCCAATTGAAGCAAATGGAAAACCTTCTTCGGCGGTTACGCAGCGATTGGTTTTTTTGACGGATTCGATGATGGTTTCTTTATCTAACGGGCGAATGGTTCTGATGTCGATGACTTCGGCTTCAATACCTTGTTTAGCCAATTCTTCTGCGGCTTCTAAGGCATATTTTACCATCAAAGAAAAAGTGACAATGGTAACATCTTTTCCTTCGCGAACGATTTTGGCTTTGCCAATTTCCACGATATGATCTTCGTCATATTCTTCTTCAAAACTTAGCCCGTAAGTTAATTCGTTTTCTAAAAATATTACTGGATTTTGATCGCGAATAGCGCTTTTAAGCAAGCCTTTACAATCAGCAGCGCTATAAGGCGAAACCACTTTTAAGCCGGGAATTGCGCCATACCAAGCCGCATAACATTGTGAATGTTGTGCTCCAACTCGGGAAGCCGCGCCATTTGGCCCACGAAAGACAATCGGACAAACCACTTGCCCGCCGGACATATAATTAGTTTTACCAGCGGAGTTGACAATTTGATCAATTGCCTGCATAGCAAAGTTGAAAGTCATAAACTCAATCACCGGACGAAGCCCAGCAAAAGCTGCGCCAACGCCGATGCCGGCAAAGCCATGTTCAGTAATTGGCGTATCAATCACTCTTTTATCACCAAATTCCGCCAGCAACCCTTGAGTCACTTTATAAGCGCCGTTATATTCAGCCACTTCTTCGCCCATCACAAAAACTTTATTATCGGCGCGCATCTCTTCCGCCATTGCTTCTTTTAGTGCTTCTCTGACGGTTAGTTTTTTAATGACCATTTTTATTTTTTAAATCGTTGATAATGTTTTTTATTTGTTTTTCTAATTCGGGAACATCTTGTTTTATGATGCCCCAAACCTCTGTGTAACTTACGCCAAAATAGCCGTGGATTAGCAAATTTCTGGTATCAATGATCTGCCTCCACTCAATAAGATTATATTTACTTCTTAATGTTTTAGATATTTTTGATGACGCTTCGCCAACAATTCCAAGCCTTCTAACTACTGCATCACAGAGTTTATCATCATTTGTAAAATCTTCTACATCGTCAATATTGCCAATGTATTTTTTGATATGTTCAATAGAATCAATGATGTGTTCAAGATACATTAAATCATCTTTCATATTGCTACCGCCTCGTTAAAAATTCTATCTTTAAGAAATTTACTAACGCCATCCTCAGAAATTACATCGGTTTTTTTATGCAAAAATTTTTCAATTTCATATTTAAAGCTAATTCTTGCAAAGCCACTTCCGTAGCTTTTGTAATCAATATTTACAAGCAGATCAATATCACTATTTTTTTTATCTTCACCTCTAGCAACTGACCCAAAAACTCTGATATTTGACACGCAATATTTATCGGCAATTTTATAAATTTCTTCCCGCCGCGCTCTTAAACTTTCTAATGTTGTGAGAGATTTTTTAAGCATTATTTGTCGTATAAATATCAGTCATAAGCTCTGATTCATCAGGTTCAGGGCTGTTTTTGGCAAACTCAGCAATTTCGTTTACTTCTTCTTTCACCTTTTTATCAATCGCAGTAATTTCTGCTTCCTCAGCAATTTTTCCTTCTAAAATAAACTTTCTCAAATTATCAATCGGATCTTCATTTTCTTTTTTGCAATTCACTTCTTCTTTGCTGCGATAAGTCGCCGGATCAGACATTGAGTGGCCGCGATAACGGTAAGTGTCCATTTCTAAAATCATTGGCCCGTTGCCAGCGCGAACATAATCAATAGCTTTTTTGCCTTCCTCAATCACCGCAAAAATATCCATTCCATCAATCAAAACACCAGGAATATTAAAACCGATTCCTCTTTTGTGCAGTTGGTCAACCGAAGAAGCGCGCGAAACCGAAGTTCCCATCGCGTAATGGTTGTTTTCAATAATAAATAAAATTGGCAAATTCCACAATTTTGCCATATTAAAACTTTCATAAACCTGACCTTGATGCGCCGCGCCATCGCCAAAATAGCAGAAAGTTACATTATTATTGTCGTTATATTTATCAGCAAAAGCCAGCCCCGCGCCAATTGGCACCGATGCGCCAACAATTCCGTGACCACCATAAAAATGCTTCTCCAAATCAAATAAATGCATCGAACCACCTTTGCCTTGCGAGCAACCATCTTTGCGCCCCAAAAGCTCAGCCATAATCGCTTTAGGATCAGAACCAACCGCAATCATATGTCCGTGATCGCGATAAGTGGTGATAACTTTATCCCCTTCAATCATATTGGCCTTCATCCCCACCGCAATTGCTTCCTGCCCAATATACAAATGACAAAACCCCGCAATAAGCCCCATCCCATAAAGCTGCCCAGCCTTTTCCTCAAAACGACGAATTAAGAGCATTTGTTCATAATAACGAAGCAGGTCGGATTTTTTATTGTGAAGATTTTGAGAAGATTTTTTTGACATCTGTGATTTTAGTATTTGGATTAGTGCTAAAAAGATAAGGCAAAATAGTAAAGTTGATCTAAGAAGTCAATTTGGATTGATTGGTAAAGAATTTTTTGACTTTTAGAATTTTATAAAATAGGTTGCGCCGTCTTTTTTGACAATTCATTTAATAATTTAAAATTCTAAAAATATGATAAAAAAACTATCGTCACTAGCTTTTTGCTTGTCTCTAATTTTTGTTCAATCTTGTGCTACTGTTTTTAATGGCGGATCACAATCAATCATAGCCAATGGTTCTGGTGATGTTGAGGATGTATCAATTTATGTTAAAACTCCAAATGGTTCATACAAAAGCAAATTACCAACCACAATAGTTACAACTCCTTCAAGCTTTAATGATACTACGCTTACTGTAAAAGATAAGTGCTACGAAGAAACTGAAATGAAAGTTGGTAAAAGTGTAACACCATCTTTTTGGGTAAATATTCTGTGGGGCTTTGGATTCCCAATTGCGATGGGTATCGACTTTTTAGACGGAACTATGTGGAAAATGGATCAACAAGTGATCGTTCCTCTTAATAAGAAAGATACTTGCAAAAGATAAAATGTTTTAAAGTTAGCTATTTAAAAACCGTCATTTTGAAAAGAATGGCGGTTTTTTATTGTCTAATTCTCACAAAATTTTTTTGACTTCTAAAATCCATCCCAATAATCTCGCTCACTCCTCAAATTATTAATCCAATCCGTTCTAAATCATATGTCTACAAAATCAAAAACTGCTAAACCGGCTCGTCCAGCCAAAGAAATGGAAGCTTTATTGTTTCACTCTGAAGGCAAGCCGGGTAAGGTTGAAATGACGCCAACTAAGGCGATGAATACGCAAAGAGATTTGGCTCTGGCATATTCTCCAGGGGTGGCGATTCCTTGTTTGGAAATTCAGAGAGATCCTGATTTGGCTTATGATTATACTGCGAAGGGAAATTATGTGGCGGTTATTTCTAATGGAACGGCGGTTTTGGGGCTTGGAAATTTGGGTGCGCTTGCTGGCAAACCGGTGATGGAAGGAAAATCAGTTTTGTTTAAACGCTTTGCCGATATTGATTCGGTGGATGTTGAAGTCGCAACTGAAGATGCGGATGAATTTATCAACGCCGTAAAATATTTAGGCCCAACTTGGGGTGGAATTAACCTTGAAGATATCAAGGCTCCGGAATGTTTTATCATTGAAAGCAAGTTGAAAGAATTGATGGATATTCCAGTTTTTCATGATGACCAACACGGCACGGCGATTGTGTCTGCCGCGGGCATTATCAATGCTTTGCATCTATCTGGTAAAAAACTCAAAGATATTAAAGTTGTAGTCAACGGCGCTGGCGCTGCTGGAATTGCTTGTTTAGAACTTTTAAAAACTATGGGTTTGCCCCACGATAACGCAATTTTGTGTGATACTAAAGGTGTTATTTTTAAAGGCAGAACCGATGGCATGAACCAATGGAAATCTGCTCACGCCGCTGATACCAAAGATCGCACTTTATCTGATGCAATGAAAAATGCCGATGTGTTTTTAGGCCTTTCAGTTAAAGGTGCGGTCACTCGTGAAATGGTCAAATCAATGGCTAAAGACCCAGTGATTTTTGCCATGGCTAATCCAGATCCGGAAATTACTCCGGAAGAAGTTCACGCAACTCGTGACGATGCGATTGTTGCCACCGGCAGATCGGATTATGAAAACCAAGTGAATAATGTGATGGGTTTTCCTTATATTTTTAGAGGCGCTTTAGATGTGCGCGCTTCCACCATCAACGAAGAAATGAAAATCGCTGCTGCCAAAGCAATTGCTGAATTAGCGCGTGAACACGTTCCTGATGAAGTTATCAAAGCTTACGGCAAAACCGATATGAAATTCGGTCGTCATTACATTATTCCAACTCCATTTGATAATCGTTTAATCAGCGTGGTTCCAGTTGCTGTGGCTAAAGCTGCGGTGGAAAGTGGTGTGGCTCGAAAACCAATTAAAGATTGGGACGCTTATAAAAAACAACTTCAAGCGCGTCGCGATCCAACCTCTAACTCACTCAGTTTGATTTTTGAAAAACTCCAAAAACAACCGAAAAAAGTTATCTTCGCTGAAGGCGAGCAGCCAGAAGTTATCCGCGTTGCCGCAATGTGGCGTGATAATGGTTATGGTCAGCCAGTGTTGATTGGTAAAGAAAGTGTGATTTTAGACAATATGAAAGAAATGGTCATTGAGCCAAAAGGCATCAAGATCTACAACTCTTCAATCTCGGAAGCCAATGCCAAATATGCTGATTATCTTTACGGTAAATTGCAAAGAGAAGGTGTTTTGCATTCTGATTGTGTGCGTATGATCAAACACGATCGCAACTCTTTCGCTGCAGCAATGTTGGCTTGCGGTGATGGCGACGCCATGATCACTGGCGTTACTCGCGGCTATAGAAAATCTTTGACCGATGTTTGGCAAGTGATCAAAAACAAAAAAGACAAAATTGTTTTGGGCGTTTCCATGGTCATTTCCAAAAACCGCACTATTTTTATTTCCGATACTGCTTGTTCAGAACTTTCTTCGTCCGAGCGCCTCGCAGCAATTGCGGTGCAAACTGCTGAGAAAGTTAAAAATATGGGTTATGAACCAAGAGTTGCCTTTTTATCTTTCTCCAATTTTGGCAGTGCTTTGAAAAAAGAATCATCACGCATCAAAGAAGCGGTAGAAATTTTGGATGGAATGAAAGTGAAGTTTGAATATGACGGAGAAATGAGCGCTGACGTGGCTTTAAACAAAGAAAAACTCGCCCGTTATCCATTCTGCCGCTTAACTGCTCCAGCCAATATTCTAATTTGTCCGGGATTACATTCGGCTAATATTGCTACTAAATTATTAGAAGAAATGGGCAGCTGCACAGTAATCGGACCAATCTTGACTGGCTTTGATAAATCAGTGCAAATCGTGCCAATGGGTTCAGGAGTTAATGAAGTTTTAAATATGGCGGCTTTAGCTGCTGTAGAAAGCAAATAGGAGAAATATGTCAAGGGATAACCACATGAATAGTGCGGATTTGTATAGAATTTCCGAATCTTTGCAAAATCGAGAAACGGCATCACAGCCCCCTACTGGTGCTAGTGGCTTTCCCGCTCCTGCCGGTGATGCACCAAAAACAAATCCATTATTTAATGAACATTTAAAACCATTAGCCGGCGTTGGAGAGGTTGGGCTCGATCAGATGCTCAGCGGTCTTGGGGATGATGTGAGCCGTACTGGGATTTTTGCCGATGTAAAAGAGGCTAACATGGCCAATGTTGACGTTGCTGCCGTATTTGGCGGTACAATATTTTCGCAAGGAAATATTGGTCATGAAGGGTATGATTTTAAAGTATCTGGAGATGTGGCTGCTTCTCACATCGCCCCAAGTGCGCAATTTAACATTGGTAATGAAATTGATGTGATGGGTAAAGGTGGTGGCTCTGGGCATGGAGGGGGGCACTAAATCTCATTCAACCTTGAAGCCGTTCTTTTAAAAGCCTTGGCGCCAATTCCTTTCACATAAATTTCTTCCGGCTTGCTTTCTGCCAAAACCACCAAACCAATTTTCCTTTCATAAACCTCATCAATAAACCAAATTAATCTTTTGGCCTCATTGCGATCTTCTGCTTTTAGAATTGGCACACCCAGCAAAAATATCAACGCAAATTCTTTGATAATCGCTTGATAATCTGCCACTCCCAAATCCGCGCCGCAAAGATCTTTAAAATCAAACAGGGCAATATTTTTATAACTATTTTTCACCACAATTTTTCTGCCCAAAACTTCAATTTCCCTTGGCGCTGGCTGGCTTTGATCGATAGTTTTGATAAACATATCCAAAACCGTTTTTTTATTTTCAGAATTATTTGGATAAAAATAATGTTGCTTGGAGCTAATAAATTGGCTGCGATAATCAACTTTGCCATCCAAATTTAAAATCACAAAATTCTTCAATAAAACTTCATGAACAAATGATTTTAAAAAAGCCTCACGCTGCAAACCATTTTCATAAAGCTCGAGCGGATGGCAGTTGGAAGTGGTAATCACAATGATTTGAGCCTGAAGAAAATAATTAAAAACTCCTTGCAAAATCATGGCATCAGCCACATCTTCAATTTGCATCTCATCAAAACACAAAACTTTTGCTTCGCCAATAACCTTCTTGGTTGCAAGAGAAATTAAGTCAGCCCCACTAACGACTAACGACTTACGACTAACGACTCTTAACCTATGCAATTCCTTATGAACCTCTTGCATAAAACTATTAAAGTGAAAATAAATTTTTTTATTCGTCGGTAAATTCTCAAAAAAATTGCGCATCAACATCGATTTTCCACGCCCAACTTTGCCATAAATATAAAGGCTTTTGATGGTTTGTTGCTGAAAAAATAAATTCTTGATTGCTAAACGAGTTGAGTTTTTTTTGAAAAGTTTGATGAGTTGTTTTTGTAAATTAGCAAGCTGATTAAAAACAATCAGCTGCGCTGAATCTAAAGAGATTTTTTCACCGTTTTTTTTATCGGCAATTTTGATATTCATAATTTATTTATATTGTCATGTTGAGCAAAGCGAAACATCTCTTTCAACTTGCTGTGAACTGGAACCCGAGTTTGTTTCAAGAGATCCTTCGCTTAAGCTCAGGATGACAGTCAAGTAATTCAGAATGGAGCCATCAAATCTTTCCATTCTTTATTAGCCGACTCTATCAAATCAATTTTCTTTTTCCTCGTCCAGCCTTTCAGATGCTTCTCTCTAGAGATAGCTTCATTAATATCCGCATAATCTTCAGAATAAATCAATTTATCCAAATTATATTTTGCAGAAAATCCTTTGATAATTTTGTTTTTATGTTCCCAAATTCTTCTTTCTAAATCATTAGTAACGCCGATATATAAAGTTCCATTGGGTTTGTTGGTGATGATATAAACAAAATAGGTTTTCATAATTTATCTATGTTTCCATCCTGAATTTATTTGTCATTCCGTCTTTATGTTTTGTGATCCTGTCTTTATGTTGTCATCCTGTCTTTATGTTGCCATCCTGTCTTTATGTTTTGTCATCCTGAGCGTAGCGAAGGATCTCATTAGTCGCGCCGTGAATCCAACCTGAGCGCTGCTCAAGAGATCCTTCGCTGCGCTCAGGATGACAATGAAGAGCTCAGGATTGACAATGAATAGCGCAGGATAACAGTTAAAGTTATAACTTCTCCGCCACCGCATCAGGAATCACATAGTTCCCCGCCACTGATTGCACATCATCATTATCTTCCAAAAGATCAACTAATTTGAGAATTTTTTGAGCGGTTTCGAAATCTAACTCAACAGTATTTTTTGGTTTCCAATCTAATTTTGCAGTAATTGGATCGCCAAATTCAGTGATTAAAGCATCGCGCACTTGGCTGAAATTTTCAGTTTCGCAAGTGATGATGTGCCAATCTTGATTACTCTCAACATCGAGCGCACCAGCTTCTAGAGCTGCTTCAAACATTGCATCGGCGCTGGCGGTTTTGGCTTCATATTCAATCAAACCAATGTGATCAAACATAAAAGCCACCGAGCCGCTTTCACCAAGGCTGCCACCTGATTTAGTAAAAATGCTGCGCACTTCGCCGGCAGTTCGGTTGCGATTATCGGTCAAGGCATTAACCACAAAAGCCACGCCATTTGGGCCATAACCTTCATAACGAATTTCTTCAAAATTATCACCTTCACCCGCCGAAGTAGCTTTTTTAATAGCGCCATCGATGCGATCTTTAGGCATATTATTGGTGCGCGCCGCAATTATGGCGTTTCTAAGCCGTGCATTAAATTCTGGATCAGGCTGTCCGGCTTTGGCAGAAACAGTAATTTCTCTTTGGAGTTTGGTAAATAATTTTGCTTTTTTAGCATCTTGCGCACCTTTACGATGCTTGATATTGGAAGCGTGGGAATGGCCGGCCATAAAATAATTATTAATGATTAATGGTTAATTATTAATGAATGAATTCATTAGAATTCCGTCTAATTTAATGGCTTCGATCTTTTTTGCCAAGCCGGTTTTGTCGTCAATTTCAACTAGAGTGGCGCAGAATGTTGCTTCGCCGTTGGCGGGTTCCATTTTTCCCACGCGGCGTTTGGTGAGAAATGATTTGAGGGGAACGCCTTCTTGCATGCCGATTACTGAATCATAATCGCCGCACATTCCAGCGTCAGTGTGATAAGCGGTGCCAGCTTTCATAATGTGAAAATCGTTGGTGGGAATGTGAGTGTGGCTGCCAACAACGAATGAAACTTTGCCATCCAAAAATTTTCCCATCGCCATTTTTTCGGAAGTGGCTTCGGCGTGAATATCGATGATTATTGCGGCAACGTCTTTTCCCAATTGATAATTCTTGAGCAAATCTTCAACCATTTCAAACGGGCAATTGAGATTATTTTTGATAAAAACTTGTCCGAGCAAATGCACGACTAAAATTTTTTGATGATTTTTAGTAGTGAAAATTGTCGCGCCATTTCCTGGAGTGTGTTTAGGAAAATTAAGTGGGCGCAGTAGATTTTTTTGATTGGCAATAAAACTAATAGTTTCCTTTTGATCCCAAATATGATCGCCGCCAGTCATAATATCAACGCCAACTGCCATCAACTCGTCGCAAGTATTTTTATTAATTCCAAACCCGCCTGAAGCGTTATCAACATTGGCGATAACTAAATCTAAACCGAGCTGCTCTTTCAATTTTGGAACATGTTTTTCAACCGCTTTTCTTCCGGCTCTACCGACGATATCGCCGCAAAATAAAATTTTCATATTTTTTAGTAATTTAATAGATCTGTCATCCTGTTAGTTGTCATCCTGAGCAAAGCGAAGGATGACAGTGTTGCTGTTAACTATGCAAAACATAACCCTGATTTCTCATAGTTTGTAAGAAATTGGATTGTTTAGGATTATCTTCAATTTTGCGCCTAAGTCTGGTGATTTGAACATCAATGCTTCTAGCATCAATATCGCCGCAGCTTTCGGAGATTGTTTCTCTGGAAACCACATTGCCTAAATTGCGACATAAAATCGTCAAAATTTTGGCTTCGCTTTCGGTGATGTGAATATATTGACCGTTTTTTTTCAGTCTTGAATCACTAAAATTAAAGACAAAATCACCAAATTTGCAGATATTTTCTGATTCAGAATTATTCGAATTATTAGTGCGTTTTAAAATATTATTAATTCTCAGTAATAATTCTTTTGGCTCAAACGGTTTGGGCATATAATCGTCAGCACCAGCTTCCAAACCGTCAATACGATCCGCAGAATCGCCTCTGGCAGTTAGCATCAAAATTGGCGTTTTAGAATAATCATGATCTTTTTGGCGTAGCGATTTAGTGAATTCAACGCCATTTTCTTCGGGCATCATCACATCAACAATCAAAATATCAAAATGATTTTCTTGCAAAATTTCGCGCGCTTCCCCGGTATCTTTGGCGGCAAGCACATTAAAACCATTATCACCTAAATATTTGGTCAGCAAATTTCTCAGGCGCGTATCATCGTCGACAACCAGTATTTGCGGCATTTTTTCTTTCATAATTCAAAAATATGGTTAAATTTTTCGGATTCTCCAAATCTAGAAATATAACTCCTAAAATCAAATGAAATTTACTCTATCTTGGCTCAAGGACTATCTTGAAACAAATGCATCTTTGTCAGAAATCTGTCAGAAATTAAATAATATTGGGCTGGAAGTTGAAAGTGTTGAAGATCAAGCCAAAAGCTTGGCGCCATTTACTGTTGCTCAAATCATCAGCGCCGCGCCGCATCCAGATTCAACCAAATTACAAATTTGCCAAGTTGATGTTAATGGCAAAGAAAATCTACAAATTATTTGCGGTGCTAAAAACGCCCGCAGCGGTTTGAAAGTAGCTTACGCGCCAATTGGCTCAACAATTCCAGCAAATGGTATGGTGATCAAAAAAGCTAAAATTGCCGGAGTTGAAAGCAGCGGCATGCTTTGTTCCGCCGCAGAATTGGGGCTTGGAATTGATGGTGAAGGAATTATTGAGGTGGATGAAAAATTCGCCATTGGCACCAAAGTTAGTGAAGTTTTTGGCTTAAATGAAGCGGTGATAGAATTGAGCATAACTCCAAATCGTGGTGATTGTTTAGGCGTTTTTGGAATCGCCCGCGATCTTGCTGCTTCTGGCTTGGGAACTTTAAAATTGCCAGAAATTAAAAATATCAAAGGCAATTTTTTATCGCCAATTAAAGCAAAAATTGATAGCAAAAATTGTTCATATTTTTCTGGTTTTTATATCAAAAACATTAAAAATCAACCATCACCAAAATGGCTGAAAGACAGGCTAGAAGCGGTTGGATCAAATTCAATTTCAGCAATTGTTGATATTACAAATTATGTGATGCTGTGTTTGAATCAGCCAATGCACGCTTACGATGCCGATAAATTGCAAGGAGAGTCGTTAGTCGTTAGTGATAAGTCGTTAGTTGGAAGTTTTAAATCGTTGAAAGATGTGGAATATAAATTGGGAAATGGTGAGTTGGTGATTGAAAATGGTGGCGAGGTGATTGGCTTGGCGGGCATTATTGGTGGTTTGCAAAGTGGAGTTTCTTTGGATACGCAAAACATTTTTTTAGAAGCGGCGTTTTTTGATCCGCAAATAATTTCAAAAACCGGCAGAAGCTTAAATATTTTATCCGACGCGCGTTATCGTTTTGAAAGATCAATTGATTTAGCAAATGTGAAAAACGCTTTAATTATGGCGGCGAATTTGATTTTAGAAATTTGTGCCAGTGAAAATATTGAAATTTCTGAAATTGTTGAAGCCGGAAGTGATGCGGTGCAAAAGCCTGAAATTGAATTTGATTTGCGCAAAATCAAACAAATTATTGGCATTGAAATTGAGAAAAATTTTGTCATTCAAACCTTAAAAAATCTTGGTTTTGAGCTGCAAGAAATAAACGAAAATTTACTCAAAGTTAAAATTCCAACTCATCGAAATGATGTAAAAATTTATCAAGATTTGATTGAAGAGATTGTCAGAATTTATGGTTTGAATCAGATCAAATCTACCGCTTTGGAAGTTAGCGAAAATCACATCGAAAAATCAGCTTTAGAAATTATCAGAAATAAATTAGCCAATTCTGGCTTGGTTGAAACCATCAACTATTCTTTCATTGATGAAAAATTAGCCGCATTATTTGCTGATATTAAGCCGGAATTATTGCTGCAAAATCCAATTGCTGGTCAAATGAATTATATGCGCCCAAGCCTTTTGCTGGGCTTGCTGCAAAATGTTTCTAAAAATCAAGCGCGCGGTTTTGAAGATTTAGCGTTTTTTGAAATTGGCAGAATTTTTTCGGGCGTAAAAATTGATCAACAAAAAAACGCAATTGCCGCAATTAAAATCGGCAAAAACAAAGCGCCAAATCATTATAAAGATCAGCGCGCTTTTGATGTTTTTGATGTTAAAAAAGATTTGTTTGATTGTTTAGAAATTTTAGGTTTTTCCAGCCAAGGCTTTCAATTGGCCGACGAAGCGCCAGATTATTATCATCCACACAGAAGCAAAGCTGTGAAATTAGGCAAAAATATTATCGGCTATTTTGGCGAAATTCATCCAATGATTAACAAAAAATTAGATGTGAAAGGCAGGGCAAATGTGTTTGAAATTTTCATTGAAGAATTGCCAATTAATCTGAACAAAAAAGCCGCCAAAAAAGCCTTCAGCGTTTCTGATTTTCTTGCCGTCAATCGCGATTTTGCCTTTGTTTTAGATGCCACAACTCCAGTTGGCGACTTGCTCAAAACCGTTAATAATGTTGATAAAAATCTCATCAGCGCAGTGAATTTATTCGACATTTATCACGATCCAAAATTAGGCGAAAACAAAAAATCCATCGCCTTTTCAATTCAAATTCAACCAATAGAAAAAACTCTAACCGGCGAAGAAATTGAAGCAATTAGCGCTAAGGTGATTCAAGCGGTGAGTGAAAAATTTGGGGCAGTTTTGCGCGGGTAAATTTTTCTGGATTGCCGCGCTTCGCGGCAATCCAGAAAATATTAAAAACCAAAAATAAATATGTTCAAAACCAAAAAATACACCGCCATTATTAAAAAAGAAAAAAACTCCGATTACGGAATAATTTTCCCCGATTTTTTAGGTTGCGTTAGTGTTGGCAAAACTCTGGAAGAGGCTAAGAATATGGCTGAAGAAGCATTGCAATTTCACATCGATGAAATGTTGGCGAAAATAGAAGCGGTTTTTTTGCTCAAGCGATTAGGGAAAAGGCAGTTTTGGTTTGATTAAATTTAGATGAATCACCAATGAAATGGTGGGTACGGATGGAATCGAACCATCGACAACCTGATTAAAAGTCAGGTGCTCTACCGACTGAGCTACGTACCCTCGAAAAAGGTAAAGAGAAGGCAAAATAAAGGAGTCGCGGATTAAATATTGTGGACTGTAAAAAGTCAAGAGTTAATCAACATTTTAATAATATGACTAAAAATACTTCGAGAGTTTTAACGATTATTCCAGCAAGGCTGGCTTCAACTAGATTGCCCAATAAACCTTTGGCGGATATTTTTGGCAAGTCGATGATTGTGCGGGTTTTTGAGCAGGCGCAAAAGGCAAATTTGGGCGAAGTTGTGGTGGCTTGTGATTGTCAGGAAATTGTGCAAGTGATTGAAAATGCTGGCGGAAAAGCGATTATTACTGATCCAAATTTGCCATCGGGAACTGATCGAATTTTTGCGGCGCTTTTGAAAATGCCGAATTATCAAGATTTTGAAGTGGTGGTAAATTTGCAAGGTGATTTGCCGGTGATTGATCCGGATGTAATTATTGCGGCGGCGAATGCGGCTTTAAAAAGTGATGCGGATATTGCTACCGTTGCCTCAAAGATTAAAAATGCAGATGAAATTAATAATCCAAATGTGGTGAAAATTGCAATTGCATTTGGTGAAAATGAGAATTTAGGGCAGGCTTTATATTTTTCTCGCGCGCCAATTCCTCATGGCGCTGGCGAATATTACCATCATATTGGAATCTACGCTTATAAACGAAAAGCGCTGGAAAAATTTGTCAATTTAAAGCCAAGTTTGCTGGAAAAAAGAGAGAGCCTAGAGCAGCTGCGGGCTTTGGAAAATCAGATGAAAATTATTGTACAAATTGTTGATTCTCATCCACTTTCGGTGGATACTAAAGAAGATTTAGAAAAGGTTAAATTTTTTTTAGAAATGAATGGTTAAAGAGAAAAAATCCAGAAAAAATACCATTGGCTGGAAAGAGTGGTTCGCCTTTGAAGATCTAGGTCTGCCCGCTATTAAAGGCAAGATTGATACTGGCGCCAAAACCTCATCTTTGCATGCTTTTAATATCAAAACTTTTATTCGCCACAACCAAGAATATGTCAAATTTCAAATCCATCCTCTGCAAAAAAATCAAAAAATAATTAAAACCTGCATCGCTCCAATCATTGATTATCGCTATGTTTCTGATTCGAGCGGCAAAAAAGAAAAGCGTTATGTGATTGAATCTAATTTAACAATCGGCGCCACTAAAATTAAAATTGAAGTAACTCTTGCCAACCGCGACACCATGACTTTCCGTATGCTTTTGGGCAGAGAAGCAATCAAAAAAGCGGGCATGGTCGTTGATGTTTCTAAATCATTTCTGCAAGGCAAAATCAAAAGAAGCAAGGTGATTGCTGATTATAAAATCTAAGAACCGTTCTAAAATTCATTACAAATTAAGTTCTTGATTTTTATCAATCAAATGATTCAATCAGATGATTGATAATTTTTTTGTAAGATGTAATGAAAAATTTAAAATCCCTTCTCATCAGTTTTAACCTTATACTCAGCTTGCTCTTGGCTGCTTGTTCCAATGACAATGAGTTTAAAAGTTCTATCAAAGATCAAGTCCAATCCGAGTTTCTTGCTAATTCCACAAAAATTTCTAACCAAGCGCCAGAAGATAATTGGTGGATGGAATTTAATGATCCGCTTTTAAATCAGCTGGTTGAATTGGGTTTGAAAAATAATAAAGATATTCAAATTGCCAGCGCCGATATTGCCACTTCTCGAAATTTAAATGACATTCAAGTTGCCGCTTTATTGCCTTCAGCTGCAGTTTACGGCGGCAGGCAAAGATTTGCTTCGCCAGCTTTTGGGCCAAATGGTGTCAAATATGATATTTATCAATCGGGTTTTGATGCAGCTTGGGAATTGGATTTTTTGGGTAAAAATTTAGATCGCAGCCGCGCGGGCAAATTGCGGTTTTTAGAAGAGGTGCAAATTTATAAAGCTACATCTCTAACCATTGCTGGCGAGATTTCGCGCAACTATATTGAACTACGCAGCGCTGAAAAACAAATTGCCAATCTGCAAGAAATAATCAAGGCGCACAATCAAATTATTGCCATCATTAATCGCAAAGAAAAAAACGGCAGCGTGGCAAAAACTGATATTTATAACGCCACAATTAATCTTGGCGAAGCCACGTCACAATTGGCTGATTTGCAAACTATACAAAAAGTTGCCACTTATAAATTAGCAGTTTTGATTGGCAAAACTCCCGATCAAATTGGCGAAATTCTCA
Organism: Pseudomonadota bacterium; assembly: GCA_040386195.1. Classification (GTDB taxonomy): domain Bacteria; phylum Pseudomonadota; class Alphaproteobacteria; order Rickettsiales; family UBA1997; genus JAJTCH01. Next base: position 22,968 of record JAZKFV010000030.1, read on the forward strand.
AAGATTCAAATCAAATTATAAATTATCAATCCGGAATTGTGCCGGTTGGTTTGAAGTCAGATATTCTGCGTCGCCGCCCTGATATTATTGCCGCTGAATATGAAATTGACGCTGCGGTTTTTGACAAAAAAGCTCAGCTCAAAGAATTTTTCCCGAGCTTTAATTTGACCGCCAATATTGGCGGTGGCGCTAATAATTTAGGCGATGTTTTTAAAAATGGTGCCAATGTAAAAAATATTCAAGGCTTTGTCTCGGTGCCGATATTTCAAGGCGGCAAGCTGATTGCCGAATATAAAATCAGCAAAAATAAAGCCAAAGTTGCGGTGCTTAATTATGAAAATACCGTGCTCAAAGCTTTGGAAGAATGTGAGTCAGGGTTGGTGCGTTACATTAATTCGCTGCAAAGTGAAAGTGCGGCGGAGAGCCAGTTTAAAGCCAGCGCCAGCATTTTCAAAATCAGTCAAAATAAAAAACGTCTTGGGGCAATTTCTAGTGAAGATTTATCAGCTGCGCAAATTGCAATGCTCAAAATGGAAAATCAATTAATCACAAAAAAACAACAAACTTTAACTAACTTGATCGCCTTTCACAAAGCCATTGGCGGCGGCTTTGAGGGTTATGAAATGAAGTTTGAAAAAGATCAGGTTTTATGGGCAAAAAAATAATCGAAAAACTTTTACCGCAAGAAAAAATTTTAGAAGCGGCAATTACAATTTTTTCGCAAAATGGTTTTGAAGGTGCTAGAACCAGAGATATTGCGGCTTTAGCTCAGGTGAATATTTCAAATTTGCATTATTATTTTGTTAGCAAAGACAATATTTATAAAGCGGTGATTCAAAAGATTAATGACGAAACCAATAAACATATGATGCCAACTATGGTTGAACAACATCGAATTATTGCTAGCAGTAAAAATAAAAAAGAAATTATTGAAGCGGTAAAAATTATGGCAATCACTTTCGTGCTAGCAATTACAAGCCCGGAGCGCAAGAAATTTTCCAAAATTATTGCCTTTGAACAAATTGAACAAAGCAAACATTTTAAAATTTTGTTTGAAAATGTAATGCAAAAAGTCTGCGAACCCTTTCGATTGGCGGCGGCGAAGATTATGGGTAAAAAAATAAATAACACCGAAGTGATTTTAATGACTCATACTTTGATGGGAATGTTGTCATCTTTTCAACATAATAAATCAAGCTTGATGTATGTGAGCGGCTGGAAGGATTATGATTTGGAGAATCAGAAAGATATTAAAAAACACATTGCGCGAACTGTTGATAAATTATTTTTTAGTTACCTAAAAGTCCAAAATTGAAATGTAAAAATGTTACTCTGTCATCCTGAGCTTAAGCGAAGGATCTCTTGCAGCGCGTCGTGAACCAAAACCGAATTTGTCTCAAGAGATCCTTCGCTTAAGCTCAGGATGACAGTATCAAACTAAATTAAGTTAAAATTTATTACTAATTATGAAAAAGAAAATTCTAAAAATCGCTATCCCTGTTGCAGCCATATTTGCCGTGCTTTGGGGCGGGTATAAAATTTATGGCTATGAAAAATCCAAACACGAAATTGTGCTTTATGGCAATGTTGATATTAAAGAAGTGAGCAGTTCTTTTCGAGTTGCGGGTCGATTAAAAACTTTGGCTTTTGATGAAGGCGATGTGGTCAAGCAGGGCGAATTGATTGCTTCGCTGGAGAGTGATACTTTTGCTAATGATTTAGAATTGGCGCAAGCAAATTTTGACGCAACTAAAGCGCAAGCGGAAAATGCTCAAATTAGATTCGCCAGAACTAAAGAACTTTTCAAGAATGATTCAGCGTCCAAGCAACAATTTGATGATGAAAAAGCGGCTTTGAATGAGATTAAAGCGCGCTTGGAATCAGAAAAAGCGCGGGTGAAAATTGCCCAAACTGCTTTTAACGACACCAATCTTTACGCGCCTTCCGACGCTTTTGTGATGACCCGCGCTTTTGAAATTGGCTCAATGATTGCGCCCAGCCAAACGGTTTATGTTTTATCGCTAACCAATCAATCTTATGTTCGCGCTTATGTTAGTGAAAAAGATTTAGGCAGAATTACCAACGGAATGGCGGTGAAAATTAAAACTGATAGCGGCACAAAATATGAAGGGCAAATTGGATTTATTTCTGATAAAGCGGAGTTCACTCCAAAATCAGTTGAAACCGCCGAGCTGCGCACTGACTTGGTTTATCGTGTTCGTGTTACTGTGAAAAATCCTGATGCAAAATTAAAACAAGGAATGCCTGTCACAATTTATTTAGCTTTATGAGCGAGTCAGAAATCGTCATTGAAGTAAAAAATCTCGTCAAAACTTTTCAAGGCGCAAACATCAACGCATTAGAAAATATCAATTTCAAAATTGCCGCTGGTGATTTTTTTTGTGTGCTCGGCGCCGACGCTGCGGGCAAGACTACTCTGCTTAGAATCCTCGCTTCAGTGCTTAGTTTTAATTCTGGATCAGTAGAAATTTTGGGCAAAGAAATTCCCAAAAACATTTCTGAAATTCAGCATTTGATTGGCTATATGCCGCAAAAATTTGGGCTTTATGAAGATTTGAGTGTTTTAGAAAATCTAGATTTATACGCAGATTTGCGAGGAATTGTGGGAGAAGAAAAGGCTCAGCGCATGGCGATGTTGTTAGAAGTTTCTAATTTAAAAAATTTCACCGATCGTGCAGCTGGCAAGCTTTCAGGCGGTATGAAACAAAAATTAGCTTTGATTTGCACTTTAGTTTCCAATCCAAAAATTTTATTGCTTGACGAAGTTAGCGTTGGCGTTGATCCAATTTCGCGCCAAGATTTAATTGGTATTGTAAAAAATTTAAGCTCGCAAGGCACTGCGGTTGTGTGGTCAACAACTTATTTGGATGAGGCGCAGTTTGCCAGCAATGTGCTTTTGATTAATGAGGGAAAACAAATATTTTCTGGTCAGCCGGAAGATTTTATTGCTAAAACTAAAGGTCGAACTTTTCTGCTCGAAGCCAAAGACAGCGCGTCTAATAAAAGAATAAATCTGAATAATATTTTGCAAGTTGTGGGTGTTGTTGATGCGGTTTTGCAAGGAGATAAAATTAGAATTTTGACTAAAGATGGCAATTTAGAAAATCTTGAAAATGACTATAAAATTTCTGCGGTTGAATCAAATATTGAAGATTCTTTTTTGGAATATTTAAATCAAAAATTACCCGCCAAATCTGAGCTGGCAGCGCGTTATGATCACATCCAAGATGAAAAAATTGTTATTGAAGCGCAAAATTTAACTAAAAAATTTGGTGATTTTATCGCCACTAACAATGTTAATTTTCAAATTAAATCTGGAAAAATTTTTGGTTTTTTAGGCCCAAATGGCGCCGGAAAATCAACTACTTTCAAAATGCTTTGCGGCCTTTTAAAACCAACTGAAGGCGTGGCGCATGTTTCGGGAATTAGTCTTTTAACTTCGGCAAATGAAGCGCGGCAAAAAATTGGTTATATGGCGCAGAAATTTTCGCTATATTCTGAATTGAGTGTTTTGCAAAATCTAAAATTTTTCTGCGGCGTTTATGGTTTGAATGCGGCGGAATCAAAATTGGCAATTGATGAAGTTGTGCATAGTTTAGATTTGAAAAATTTTATCAATTCCAGCGCTGGCGAATTGCCGCTGGGAATCAAGCAGCGTTTGGCTTTGGGTTCGGCGCTTTTGCACAAGCCGGAAGTTTTATTTTTAGATGAACCAACCAGCGGAGTTGATCCGGCAACGCGGCGAGAATTTTGGTTTCACATCAACGCTTTGGCGCAAAAAGGCGTGACAATTATGGTGACAACTCACTTTATGGATGAGGCAGAATATTGTGATATTGTCGCGATTATTTATAAGGGTTTGAAAATTGCTGAAGCTGATCCGCAAAAATTAAAAGAGCAAATCACCAGCAAAGAGCTAGCAAATCCAACCTTCCAAGACGTGTTTGCTCATTTGATAAAACAACATGATTTGCAGGAGGCGGCTTCGTGAAAATAAATTTGATCCGGCTCAAAGCCATTTTAAAAAAAGAATTTTTGCAAATCAGAAGAGATAAAAGCGCTATGTTGATCGCTTTTGTTTTGCCTATCGCGCTGACTTGCATTTTTGGTTATGCCATCTCAATTGATACTAACAAAATTAAAATTGGTTTGGTGATTGAAGATGCGCAAACCCAGGCAGTTTCTGAGTTGGTGGATTCTTTTGTTGGTTCAAAATTTGTCAGCATCACCAAAGTTGTTCGCGCGCGAGATTTGATTAGCCAAGATATTTTATCACAAAAAGTTGGAGTTGGTTTAATTATTCCGTCTGACTTTAGTAGAAAATTAATCAAAGAAAATATCGCTTCGGTGCAATTAGTAACTGACGGCTCCGACCCAAACACCGCGGCGTTTGCCAGCAATTATGTAAATGCGATTATGCAATTATATGCAACTCAAATGAATGCGAAAAAAGGCATAAAAATTATTCCCAGCGTCGAGATTCAAGAGCGGTTTTGGTATAACGAAGCTTTGAAAGCGAATCATTTACTCAACATTGGATCAATCGGATTTGTGCTTTCAATTGTTGGAACTTTGCTCACCGCATTAGTGGTGGCGCGCGATTGGGAGCGTGGTGCGATGGAATATTTGATTGCCACGCCAATTACAATTTATGAAATTATTTTAGGTAAAATTATTCCTTATTTAACTTTAGGAATGTGTTCATTTTTTATCAGCTTTGCTTGTGTGTTGATTTTTTTTGGCACGCCTTTCAAAGGTTCAATTTTAATTTTTGCCCTGCTCGGATTTTGTTATTTGATTTTAACTACCAGCTTGGGACTGCTGATTTCAACGGCTTCCAAGAGCCAATTTGTGGCATCGCAAGGTGCAATTTTAGTTTCAATGGTGCCAACCATAATGCTTTCCGGTTTGATTTACGACATTGAAACTATGCCTAAAATTATGCAATTTATCACCAATATTGTGCCGGCAAAATATTTGATTAACGCAATGCGAACAATATTTATGATGGGAAATGAATGGAGTATTATTGCTAAAAATATCTTGGGAATTATTGCGATTGCTGGGTTCTTGATTTTTATGATTTTTAGAAAAACTAAAAAAACCATCGATTAGAAAAACTGGATTGCCGCGCTGCGCTCGCAATGACGATGTTAAGAGTTTAATACAAAAAACAAAACATCGTCATTGCG
>JAZKFV010000031.1:0-15302 GCA_040386195.1 Pseudomonadota bacterium
TTGTTAATAACCAGCTATTTTATCAACAGATTTATCAACAGTTTAATTTTATAAAATGCGCGACAGAATTATCAAAAAATTATCAGAAAATTTAACTATAAAAAATCTGGAAGTAATCAATAAATCTTATCTGCATCAAGGGCATTTGGGCGATGATGGTAGTGGGGAAACGCATTTTGATATTATCATTTGCGCTGATGAGTTTACTTCAAAAAATCAAGTGCAAAATCACCGCAAAATTAATCAATTATTAAAAGACGAATTTGAGAAAAACGGTCTGCATGCTTTATCAATCAAGGTTAATTCTTAATTGCTTCTTGCTGCAAAATTTCAATTTTCTTTCCAGCGTTCTGGGCTAATTCATACATTTCTTGCAACTGTTCAAAACTAAACGGCTCTTTTTCTGCTGTGCCTTGCACTTCAATAATTTTTCCGTCAGTTAAAACAAAATTAATATCTGTATCACAATTACTATCTTCCAAATAATCCAAATCAACCACGCTCATCCCTTTATAAATTCCACAAGAAATAGCGCAAACCGAAGAGATGATTGGCGATTTATCAATCACGCGATTATGCAACAATTTATTAATTGCCAATTGCAAAGCCACAAATCCGCCAGTGATTGCGGCGCAACGCGTTCCACCATCAGCTTGCAAAACATCACAATCAATAATGATTTGTCTTTCGCCTAATTTTTCTAAATCAACCACAGCGCGAAGTGATCTGCCAATCAATCTTTGAATTTCTAAAGTGCGACCATTTGCCGAGCTGCGATAAACATCGCGACCATTGCGCTCATGAGTTGCTCGTGGCAACATTGAATATTCAGCAGTGAGCCAACCTTGTTTTTTGCCACGCAAAAAAGGTGGAACTTTTTCTTCAACTGAAGCGGTGCATAAAACTTTGGTGTTGCCAAATTCAATGATGCAGGAACCTTCGGCATATTTATTAACATTAGTTTGGATATTGATTTGCCTAAGCTGATCGCGTTTTCTTTTTGAAGGGCGCATTGATTATTTGGTTAAAATTTTGCGTAAATTGTTGATATAAATTGTCGAACCAATCGCTGGAATTGCTTGATTAATTAAATATCTTCCGCCCCGCGCAATTGGATAAGAAAGGCCGTCAGCAAAAATGGTGAAGCCAATTTGATCGTGATAAGAAAATTCGTCATCACCAAAAATATCGATAGAAAAATCAATTTCGGGGTGATTTTTTTTGATGTCAAAAATAGTTTTTTGCCAATTTTCCAATTGTTCTTGAGTTTTTTTATCAAGCGGCAAAGCTTTAAGGGCGCTGCTGATTTTGTTAAAATTATTATTTTCTAAAGCTAAACAAATTAAATCATCAGCCAATTTTCCAGCTAATTTTTTAATCGCCGAAATATTTTTGCTGTTAATTGCAATGCGTAAATCGTCAGCATTATCAAGGTTCAAAAAGCCCAAAAGAGTTTCTAAAAATTGTGGGCAGCAAAAATTAATCATTAAATTATCAAGCTTAATTTTTTTCAACGCTGCCAAAGTTAAGCCAATAACTTCCAAATTTGAAACGCAAGAATCCTCGCCAATTTTCTCAATTCCAACTTGAGTTAATTGCCGATCGGCATATAAATTTTCATTCTTGGTTTTCAAAACATCGCCAACATAACAAAGACGAATTGGCATTGTAACATTTTGTAATTTAGTCGCCAGAAGCCTAGCAATTTGGGGTGTGATGTCAGATCTTAAAACCAAAGTTTTGCCCGAAAAATTATCGACCATTTTAAAAGATTGATCATCAATTCTTTGACCAATCAAACTGTCTTCAAACTCCACCAAAGGCGTTTTAATCAATTGATAATTGCTGGCATAAAAACTGCTCAGCAAAATATCAATCGTCTCTTGATTCACTTTTGCCTCATCACCCAAAAGATCATAAAAACCAATTGGTAATAAATATTTTTGCCAATTTTTTTGCCAATTTTTTTGCCAATTTTTTTGATTTTGCATAATTTATTTTCCTAAAAATTCTTTAATAATTAACAAATCCAGCCAAGCATCACGCTTCTTGGAAGATTGACGCATTAGATAAGATGGGTGAAAAAGGACGGTGGATTTGATTGGATTTTTTAGATATTGGTTTTGATAATCAAAAAATTTGCCGCACATTTTGCTGATTGGTTCATTGATTTGCAAAACATCCGCCATTGCCGTGGCGCCCATTAGAACGATTAATTTGGGCTGCATTAAGGCAATATGTTTTTCAACAAAAGGCTTGCACATTGAAAGCTCATCTTCAGTTGGCCTTCTATTTCCAGGTGGGCGCCAAAATAAAGTGTTGGTGATATAAAGATTTTCGCGTTTAAAGCCAATGGCTTTGAACATTTCATTCAGCAATTTTCCGCTATCACCACAAAATGGAATGCCTTGCAAATCCTCGTGATTTCCGGGCGCTTCGCCAATAATCATGATTTGTGATTTGGGATCGCCATCAGCAAACACAGTGTTGGTAGCCATTTTTTTAAGCGAGCAGCCATCAAAATTGCGCACCGCTTTTTCTAACTCTTCAAGAGTTTTGGCGGCCTCAGCCATTTTTTTGGCAGTGGCGATAATTTCGGTCATGGCAATTAAAGGTTGTTGAGGATTGTTGTTGATGGGCTGATTATTTGTTCTGTGAGCCAATTTAGAAATGGCGTCAAAAGTGTTGATTTTGCTGGTTATTTGCTCCTGATTTTTTGGCGTGGTCAAATTTGGACTAGAAATTTTTTCACTAATAATTTGCGGCAATAAACGATTAATTGGCGCTTCGGAAATAATTTCATCCACGCCAGCTTCCATATAAATTTGTAATAATTTTTTCACGCTCCCACTGTTTATGGGGAGCGAGTTTACGTCAGTAAATGATGGGGGTTTATGAATATTGCTCATTATTCCGCAGATTTGGCAATTTTTTTAATAAATTCGCGGAAATCTTCGGTCTTTTCAAAGTTCTTATAAACCGAAGCAAAGCGCACAAACGCAACTTTATCCAAACCTTCTAAAGCCTTTAAAACCATATCTCCAACCTTGCTGGAGGAAATTTCTGAATCGCCTTCAGTTTCTAATTTTTTGACAATATTGTTGACTAATTTATCAACCTGCAAAGGGCTAACTGGGCGTTTTCTCACCGCCATTTCAACTGACTTTTTCAACTTCTCAGAATCAAAAATTTTCTTATCACCATTTTTTTTGACCACCATAATTTCACGCAATTGCACGCGCTCAAAAGTTGTAAAACGCGAATCGCAATCTGGGCAATAACGCCGCCTTTTCACCGCCTCGCCATCGTCAGAAATTCTGCTATCACGAACTTGGCTTTCTAAATTTCCACAAAAAGGGCACTTCATATTTAATGGTTAATTGTTAATAAATAGCGATTGGCTTTATTAATGAGTTTAGTTCTAGATCCTTTATTCTAGAGGCTTTAAGAGTAGAACTTGTACAAAACTTGTACAAAACTTGTACAAAACTTGTACAAAACTTGTATTAAGTTTTTTGAATTAATTCCCACACACCGTAACTGATTGATTTAATTTTTTCTTCATTTTTAAGAGCAGTCAGCATATTTCTAACTTTGATTTTCTTTTGATCGTCACTTAAAACCGCAGAAAGTTTGGGAATAATTAAATTATTGATCTCGCTGCGCTTGGTTCTGCCAAATTTTTCTAAGTACTGAATGATTATTTTTTTGAAAACATCGTCATCAAAACTACGATTTTTCATATATTCAATTCTTAGCTCTTCATTATCAACACCTTTAATTGCCTTATGGGAAAGATAAAATCTTTTTCTACCCTCAATTAATTTTAATTTTTTTAGATGTTTTGCCTGTAAGTCTGTAATTGGTTTATGTTGCTGTATTTTATCAAGCAACAAAATGTCATCGAAAGTTAAATCAGGATGATTAAGTAAAATTTTTACAAACTGATCATTGATCACCTTGCCAGTGATTGTTATCTTAACTTTGCCTCCAGCAAAATCAAAATTGGGCATAGGAAAGAATCTTTTTCTTTGAAATTCGAATATTTTTCTTATTCCGCCACCATGAGTTTCAATCATGTTAAGATTCTTCATTGCCTCCACCAAAAATGGATTGCGGTATATTTCTTCTGGATTATCTCTTAAAACAACATCTTCGACTGATTTTGGTAGAAAAGATCCATAATTTGAGAAAACCAAATGATCATCTTCAAATTCGATAACGTTAATCATTGCGCCCTTACTATAATCTTGATGAGCAATAGCGTTGTTAATTGACTCACGAATAGAGAATGGTTCATATCTTAAAAACTCTTCCGGAAACAGAGTTCCTTCAGCCAAATAGACATATTTAAGATTTCTAATTTTAGAATAAACTTCATTTACACAAAGAATGAATGGAATCGAAAATATCTCGCCAGCTTTTATTTGATTTTGTAGAGTTTTTAGTTCCCATCTAATTTTAACAAAGGAACCAAGAAAGTGCGCCGCCTCTTCCTTGCCAAGCAAAATGAGGGATGTGCGGGTAATTTTGCCTTTAATGGTTAGTTTTGCTTTATCAAGAAATTTAGTGTCGTTCCAGCTTTTTAGCTCCGATGCATATTTTGGATTGCGTTTTGCAAATTCAATTCTGGCTTTGGTAATTGCAAGATGATCTAAATCTTTAATGGTGGCATCGGCAACAATTTTTGAACTCCAATCCTCAGATTGATCAACCTCGTGCAAAATAGCATCTAGCCTAGCTTGGGTTAATCCAACCAAACTATCACCAATTCTTTGCCAACCTTTTTTGTGGGCATAAACTGGCAATCTAAAAGAATGTTTTGGGATATGAAAAATCCAAATAATCTTTTTGGTATCAGAAGTAATTAACTCTTCCGCCCTAAACTCATCAGAATTCAAATTTTGACAATTACCCAAAATTCTAAACTTAATATTATCAATTGAGTAACCATCGAAATTCTTGATGCCAAAAATTTTTAAAGTTTCATCTTGAACCCCCAAAACTAGATGTCCGCCACGCATATTGGCGATGGCAGAAATATAAGATATTACATCATCTCCAGCTTTACCGGAAATTGAGTTTTTAAGAGATTTAAATTCCTTCCATTCACATTTCTCGTTTTCTTTAGGAAAATTTTGCAACAAATAATTTTGCAGATCTTTTTCTTTCATGAAATTCTAGTGATTTTATTTTAAAATTTCTTCCGGCAATCCAGCCATTTTAAGAATCTTCATTGCCGAAGAACAAGCAGCAATGCCGTTTGTTATTCTATGTGCTTTGTCGATTTTTTTACAAATAATATTTTGCAAATTCTGACAATTCTTTGCCAGATTTGGTTGGTGAGTGCTAATTAGGGTTAGTGATTTGTTGTGCTGCAGTAAATATTGAATAATTTTAAAGGCAATTTCTTCGCCCTCTGAGGCGTTGGTGGTTTGGCATAATTCGTCAATTATCACCAGAGAGTCAGCGTTGGCATTGTTTAAAATTTCGGCAATTTGCAACATTTCCACCATAAAGCTCGATTGATTTTTTGCCAAATCATCATTGATCATCATTTTAGAAAAAATTTCTTTTCTCACTCCAATCTCGGCAAAATCTGCCGGCACAAAGCATCCGGCTTGCGCTAGAATTATAATCAAGGCATTTTGTTTTAAAAAAGTGCTTTTGCCCGCCATATTGGCGCCGGTGATGAGCCAGATTTTCTGCGCGTCCAAAAGACAATCATTGCCAATAAAATCGGGATTAATCGAATGTTTTCCAGCAATAATGTTAATTAGGTTTTGGTTATGTATAATTGGTTTTATATAATTTTTCTCAATTGCCAAATCCGCAAAAGAAGTTAATAAATCCAAAGCGCCAATTGCTTTGCAGCTGGATTTGATTATTACAAAATATTGCAAAACTTTTTGCACACATTCTTGCAAAATCTCGCTTTCCAAAGTTTTAATTTTCGCTTCTAAAGCAGCATTTTCTAATTGATAATTTTTAAGATCAGCCGATGAAAAGCGAATTGAGTTGCTGAGATTTTGTAATAATTGCCAATGCTGCGGAATATTGATTTTACTGGCTTTGTCGCGTTTGATCTCAAAATAAAAACCCAGCAAATTGTTAAATTCAATTTTGAGATTCTTAATTTGGCTTTGATTTTGATATTGCTTTTCAAGCTGGTTAATTTCTTGAATAATGTTTTGTTGTAATTTTTTGTAATTATCTAATTTGATATTAAATCCACTTTGAAACGAAGCGCGGCGAGGGTCGATTGCTGAGTCTAAAAAATTAATCAATTCAAAATCAGCAAATAATTTTTTGCTAATCTGATTAAAAATTGTTGGAGTTTTTTTGGAATTATTTTGCCAAAACAAAGTTTCGTTAATTTTAACCATCAGCTTTAAAGCCTGTAGAATCAAGGTTAAATTATTGATATTGCTGTTTTTAGTCAAAATCATTTTGCCAATTATTTTTTCTAAATCGGGCAAATCTTTTAAATAATTTTGTAGCTGTTTTAGAAAATCATTTTGTGCAATTAAAAATTCTACACCACTGAGCCGATTGTTGATTGGCGCGGCTTCACACAAAGGTTTTAAAATTGCGCTGCGCAAAAACCTGCTGCCAATTTCACAATTAGTGCGATCAATAATTTTGATAATTTTTCCCAGCTCTAAATTATTAATAGTTTTTTGGTCAATTTTTAAATATTTAGGATTTTGATATTGGTGAATCTTAAAGTGGCTTAAGGTGCTAGAATTGTGGATAGAATCGACATAGGCAAAAATATTTCTCAAAGCTAAATTGTGATATTGGCTTAAAGTTTTAAAAGTTTGGTTGCTGAATTTGAAATTAGAATTGGGTTGATAAAAACTAATTTGGTGATGAAATTTTGGATTAATTATTGCCAAAATAATTTTATCGGCGCATAAAATTTCAGCGGGTTTTATATTCTCCAAATATTGATTTATCTGGCTTTCCTCAATTTCATCAACATAAAAATCACCAAGCAAAATATTGCCAAAACATAAATCTAGTTTTTGATTTTTTTGAACAATCGCCAAAAGAATATTTTCCTGCTCACCAAAAAATTCATCATCGGCGCAAGTTCCGGCAGTTAGAATTTTATTGATCTGGCGGGTTATTTTTTGGGGATAATCAGGATCAATAAATTGTTCGGCGATGGCAATTTTAAAGCCAGATTGCAAAAGTTTATTGCTAAAATTTTTCAGAGAATTAACTGGAAATCCACAAGTTGCAATTTTTTCGCCAGCAATTTTTCTGTGATTCAAGGCAATGTTTAAAGCCTTTGCGGCTATAATTGCATCTTCAAAATAAAGCTCATAAAAACCGCCCAAGCGATAAAATAAAAGCGCATCGGGAAAAGATTTTTTGAAATTTAGATACTCGGTGGTGAGCCTGGGCACGGGTTTTAGTTAAGATTAGAAAAATAAATTAGCCAAAAATAATAAATAAATTTGCTCAAGAAAATTATGGTTAGAAATTTTCTGAAGCTAGTATTCAAAAAGCCCGCCAGCAGCGACAAAGGATTTCCAAGAATTTTGAGTGGCGAAAAAATCAAAAGCCAAACTAAATATTTATTCCATTTTAACTCAGCATTTTGCATTTCTGCCGCTTTGTTTTTTAGTGCTTTGCTTTGTTTTAAGATTTGTAATTTTTTGCCGATAAACCAATTAATCAAAGAGCCTAGAACGCTGGCGCAAAGAACGATGAGAAAAATTAAATGTTGATTATATTTTTTGAAAATCAGCATTGCGTAAATTGCCACTTCGCTTCTGATTGGCAGAATCAAAGCCGCAATTAAGCTGTCAAAAAATAAGAAAACATAGTTCATAGATTAATTATCAATGTTTAATGTTTAATTATTAATGATTCGATAATTAATCATTAACCATTAATAACTAATCATTATTTTTTTGCTCTTTCCACATAAGTTGCATCTTCAGTTCTAACGATAATTTTATCGCCGGATTCGATGAAAGATGGAACCATAACGCGAACGCCATTTTCTAGAATGGCTGGTTTATAAGAAGAGCTGGCGGTTTGGTTTTTAACTACCGCATCGGCGCTGGTTATTTCTAGAATTACAGTTTCAGGCAAAGAAACGGTGATTGGTTTGTCATTGCAAAATTCAACATTCACTTCCATTTCATCTTGCAAAAACGGCAAAGCATCGCCGAGTAATTCTTTGTTGAAATTTAATTGCTCAAAATTGCCCATATCCATAACCACTAAATCATCGCCATCCATATATTGATATTGGAATTTTTTATGTTCCAAATGGGCTTTTTCAATATCTTCCGAAGATGAAAAACGCACATTGGTTTTGGTGCCGTTGGTGATGTGTTTTAATTCAGCTTGAATATAAGCGCCGCCTTTTCCGGGTTTAACATGTTCTCTTTTGAGTAAAACCCACAGACCATTTTGATATTCAATTACATTTCCGACGCGAAGGGAGTTGGCGTTAATTCTCATATTTTTTACATTTAAAATTAAAATACTCTCAGGCATCTTGTCTGAGAGTATTGGGGATCCCTACAAAGTGGGGCGGGGCCGATGCCCCGTAAAAATAAAATTAAGCGAGTTCTTTGACAATTGCTTCGCTAACTTTTTTAGCATCGCCAAAAACCATCATAGTATTGGGTCTGAAGAAAAGTTCATTTTCAACGCCGGCATAGCCGCTTGCCATTGAGCGTTTGACGAAGACAACGGTTGCGGCGCTGGCAACATCTAAAATTGGCATACCATAAATTGGGCTGGTTTTGTCAGTTTTGGCGGCGGGGTTGGTGGTGTCGTTGGCGCCGATCACATAAACCACATCGGTGTTTTTGAAATCGCTATTGATTTCTTCTAATTCCAAAACTTTTTCATAATCAACGCCGGCTTCAGCTAAAAGCACATTCATATGTCCAGGCATTCTGCCAGCAACTGGGTGAATGGCGTAGCGCACATTAACGCCTTGATGTTCTAACAAATGCGCCATTTCCGCAACAGCATGCTGCGCGCCAGCAACTGCCATTCCATAACCAGGAACGATAATTACTGAAGAAGAATTTTTCATCAAAAACGCCACATCTTCGGCGCTGCCTTGGCGAATTGGTTTTTGTTCCTCGGCTTCTTTATTCTCTGCGCCAATTGCTTTATCGGCAAAGCTGCCAAAAATAACATTGAAGATTGAGCGATTCATTGCTTTGCACATAATGTAGCTCAAAATCGCGCCGCTAGCGCCAACTAAAGCGCCGGTGATAATTAGCAAGGCGTTTCCCAAAGTAAAGCCAACGCCGCTCGCCGCCCAACCTGAATAAGAGTTGAGCATTGAAACCACGACCGGCATATCGGCGCCACCAATTGGCGCGATCAAAAACACGCCCAGTGCAAAAGCGGCAAGGGTTAAAATTATGAATAAAAATTTTGATCCGGAGATGAAAAAGAGCAGTAGAAAAAACAAAATTACGCTGCCCAAAATAATGCCGGATCTTTTTTGATTTTTGATTTTAAAGCCAGCTGGAAAGCTGCCATTTAATTTCAGAAAGGCAACAATTGAACCAGAAAATGTGATGGCGCCAATTATCATTCCAAGCCCAAGCTCAATTAGGCTCGAAGTTTTAATTTGATTATCTTCAAAAATTCCAAATGAGCTGGGCATCCAAAGCGCAGCTGAGGCAATTAGAACTGCCGCCAAACCAACCAATGAGTGAAAGCCGGCAACTAATTGCGGCATTGCGGTCATTTTCACTTTTAAAGCGATGAAGCTGCCGACTGATCCGCCAATTATAATTGCTAATAAAATTAATAATTTATGCTCAACCATTGGCAAAGATAATGTAGTCAAAATTGCCAAAACCATTCCGGCGACAGCAAATAAATTGCCATTTCTGGCAGTTTTTGGCGATGCCAAACCGTAGATTGCTAAAATGAAAAGCACGGAAGAAGCTAAATAAGAAAGGGCGGCGAAGGTTGACATATTTATTTCAAAATTGATTGGCGAGCAGGCGCGAAATAATGGCAGGAAATTTTAAAGATTCAACTCTTGCGTTCGACGATAAAAATTGCCAAATCGCGGAGCAAATTTGCTTCTGCATCAAAAATTTCTAAATCAGCAATTGCTTGTTTTTTTAGTGAATCTAATTTTTCTAAAGCAGCTTTCTGACCAATCAAATTAACGATGCTGGCTGGGTCAGGTTTGTTTTTATGTTCTTCAAAATCCAGAAGATCATCTTTGATTTGGAATGCCAGCCCAATATTGGTTGCGTAATTTAGAAGGGCAGTTTTTTTATTTTCATCAGCACCGCCTAGAATTGCGCCAGCTTCAACTGCGGCGATTAACATTTTGCCGGTTTTTAAATGGTGAAGTTTAAAAATTTGCTCGGGGCTAAGTGTTTTATTTTGCGCTTCCAAATCGAGCATTTGCCCGCCAGCCATGCCTTCAAAGCCAATTGCTCGCGCAATGTTGTTGATTAATTGGCATTTAATGTCGCTAGAAATTTTGAGTTTTTGGTCGGATAGAATTTCAAAAGCAAAAGTTAATAATGAATCGCCAGCCAGAATTGCTGTGGCTTCGTCAAATTTTTTATGACAGCTTGGCTCGCCACGACGAAAATCATCATCATCCATTGCCGGCAAATCATCGTGAATTAGAGAATAAATATGGATAAATTCTAAAACCGCCGCAACGTCTAAGGCGGCGTCCATATTAGCGCCAAAGATATTGGCGGTGGTTAAAGTTAAAAACGGACGAATTCTTTTGCCTTTAGTCAGCGCGCTATAATTCATTGCCAAAGCTAATTTGGAATCAGAGAATTTTTGCGGATTCGGCAATAATTCCAGCATTCTTTTTTCTACTAAATTTGCGGCTTTGGAAAGCTCGGGCGCTAATTGCATAGATTATAAAATAAATTTCGACAAATCGGTTTTGCCGTTCACCAAATCGCCTAAATGATCATCGACATATTTTTTATCGATCAGAATTTTGCTGCTTTTTTTGGTATCGCCAGCTGAGAAACTAATTTCTTCTAAGATTTTTTCTAGCAAAGTATAAAGCCGCCGTGCGCCAATGTTTTCAACTTCGCCATTCACTTTATAAGCAATTTTAGCAATCTCATCAATTCCTTCATCGCTGAAATCTAATTTAACATTATCAACCGCCATTAATGCGATATATTGTTTGATCAAGCTTGATTCTGGCTCTTTTAAAATGCGCACCAAATCAGCTTCGGTTAATGGTTTTAATTGGACGCGAATTGGAAAGCGACCTTGTAATTCCGGCAATAAATCCGAAGGTTTGCAAATGTGAAAAGCGCCCGAAGCGATGAATAAAATGTGATCGGTTTTGATTATGCCGTATTTGGTGTTGACTGCTGTGCCTTCAACTAATGGAAGTAAATCGCGCTGCACGCCTTCGCGGGAAACATCGCCGCCGCGGCTGACGCTGTTTTTGGCGCAGATTTTGTCAATCTCATCAATGAAAACAATTCCATCTTCTTCAACATTTTTTACTGCAGTTTGTACAATTTGTTCTTCATCCAGCAAATTGGCGCTTTCTTCTTCGATAGTGGTTTTTAGGGCTTTGGCGACAGTCATTTTCACTTTTTTAGTTTTATCGCCACCAATGGCTTTGCCAATCATTTCACCAATATTAATCATTCCCACCATGGCGCCGGGCAAATCTAAAGTTGAGCTAAATGAAGGACTGGAAGAATTTTCAGAAACTTCAATCTCAATTTCGCGATCGTCTAATTGACCACTTAAAAGCATTTGAGAAAATCTTTCTCTAGTCTCTTCAGAAGCTTCGGCGCCAACTAAAGCTAATAAAACTCGAGCGCGGGCTTTTTCTTCTGCTTCGGCGGCGATTTTCTTTTTCATTTCGGCGCGGGTCATTTTCACCGCTACTTCAATTAAATCGCGAATGATTGATTCAACATCGCGACCAACATAACCAACTTCGGTAAATTTTGTTGCTTCAACTTTGATAAAAGGTGCGCCAACTAATTTAGCGAGTCTACGCGCAATTTCAGTTTTACCCACGCCAGTTGGTCCAATGCTCAAAATATTTTTCGGCACAATTTCTTCGCGCATTGGGCTGGTCACCAGCTTGCGGCGATAACGATTTCTAAGTGCAATTGCCACTGCTTTTTTGGCGTCGTCTTGACCAACGATATATTTATTTAATTCGGCAACAATTTGTTTGGGAGTGAGAGAAAAAGTTTCGATTGGTTTGAGCATTGATTGATTTTATTTGTGAGTTGGGGCGAAAGCGGCGAATTTTAGGAAGGGTTGGCGCAAAAGACAAGGTTAAATTATTAATGATTTTTTAATCCGCACCTTTTATCATGCTCAGCTTCCTAAAAATCAACCTAATCCTTAAAAACAATGTTTGGCTTTATTGCAAAAAAAATCTTCGGCTCAGTTAATGATCGGGTTATCAAATCTTTGGCGGGAAATGTTGAAAAAATTAATGCTTTTGAGCCAGCAATTTCAAGCCTTTCTGATCAAGAATTACAAGCTAAAACTGCTGAATTTAAAAACCGCTTGAAAAATGGTGAAACGCTGGATCAAATTTTGTGCGAAGCATTCGCCGTTGTTAGAGAAGCTTCCAAACGGGTTTTGGGTATGAGACATTTTGATGTGCAATTGATTGGTGGAATGATTTTGCATTCTGGAAAAATTTCTGAGATGAGAACTGGTGAGGGTAAAACTTTGGTGGCAACTTTGCCGTGCTATTTAAATGCGCTAACTGAAAAAGGTGTTCATGTGGTTACCACCAACGATTATTTGGCAAAACGAGATTCGGCTTGGATGGGGAAAATTCATGAATTTTTAGGATTGTCGGTTGGTTGCGTGATTAATGATTTAAACGATGAGCAAAGAAAAGCTGCTTATAATTGCGATATAACTTACGCCACAAATAACGAGTTGGGGTTTGATTATCTGCGTGATAATATGAAATTTGCTATTGAAGATATGGCGCAAAGAAATCATCATTTTGCGATTGTTGACGAAGTCGATTCTATTCTAGTTGATGAAGCGCGCACCCCGCTAATTATATCTGGGCCAACTGATGATAATTCCAAACTCTATGAAGATATTAATCGCTTGATTCCGCTTTTAAAAGAAAGCGATTTTCAAGTTGAAGAAAAAGAGCGTAATGTTTTTTTGACCGAAGATGGTATTGAAACAATTGAAAAACTTCTCAAGCAAAACCGCTTAATCAAAGAGGATTCCGGCATTTACGACATTCACAATATTTCTTTAGTGCATCACATCAACCAAGCGCTCAAAGCCCACAAGCTTTTCAAAGATGAAATTGATTACATCGTTAAAGATAATTCGGTAATTATCATCGACGAATTTACGGGCAGAATGCAAGAAGGCAGAAGGTTTTCTGATGGCTTGCATCAAGCTTTGGAAGCTAAAGAAAAAGTGCGGGTGAGAAATGAAAATCAAACTTTGGCGTCAATTACTTTCCAAAATTATTTCCGCCTTTATAAAAAACTCGCTGGAATGACTGGAACGGCGAGCACCGAAGCAGTTGAGTTTGAAGAGATTTATGGTTTGAAAGTTGTTGAAATTCCAACTAATCGCGGCATTTCTAGAATTGATGAAGATGACGCAATTTATAAAAACGAAGTTGAGAAATATAAAGCGATTGTAAAGGTGATCGAAGATTGCCATAAGCGCCAGCAGCCAATGCTGGTGGGCACAATCAGCATTGAAAAATCCGAGCATTTATCCAAACTTTTAACCGCGCACAAAATTCCTCACAAAGTTTTAAACGCCAAATATCACGAAAAAGAAGCGCATATAATTTCTGGCGCCGGCATTCCCGGCTCAATCACCATTGCCACTAATATGGCTGGGCGCGGAACTGATATTATGCTCGGTGGAAATCCGGAAATGTTGATTGAAGAAGCGCGTTTGGAAATTGTCGATGAAAATATTTTGAATGAAAAAATTGCTGAGATTAAAAAGAAAATTGAAGCCGATAAAAAAATCGCTATCGATGCTGGCGGGCTTTATGTTTTGGGCACTGAGCGCCATGAAAGCCGTCGTATTGATAATCAATTGCGTGGTCGTTCTGGTCGTCAAGGTGATCCGGGAAAATCCAAATTTTTCATCTCGCTTGAAGACGATTTGATGCGCATTTTTGGTTCAGAAAAATTGCAAGCAATGCTTTCTAGGCTTGGCTTAAAAGATGATGAGGCAATTTTCCATCCATGGATAACCAAAACTTTGGCCAGAGCGCAGCATAAGGTTGAAATGCGTAATTATGAGATTCGCAAAAACCTGATCAAATATGACGATGTGGTTAATCAACAACGCAAAGCGATTTTTGAAAAGCGCACGAAATTGATTACCGCTGATGATGTTTCTCAAGAGATTGACCAAATTCGTGAAGATATTAATGAAGATATTGTTGGCAAACAAATTGCCAAAAATGCTTATCCGGAAGAATGGGGCTGCGAGGCAATTGAAAACGAGTTGCAGAGAATTTATGGTATTAAATTAGATGTAAAATCTTTAGCTGAAAAAGAAGGAATTTCGGACATTGAAATTTTGCAAACGGTGCAAGATGAAACCAAAAAACTTTTTGATCATCGCCGCCAAATTTATGGCGATATTGAATTGCAATTGCAAAAACAATTATTCTTAGCAACTTTGGATGAAGAATGGAAAGATCATCTGTGCTCACTAGACAAACTGCGCCACAGCATCAACCTGCGCGCCTACGCCCAAAAGGATCCGCTCATTGAATATAAAAGAGAAGCTTATAATTTGTTTGAAGAGATGATGTTGCAAATTGAAGAAAAAACTTTGAGTCGCAATGCTCATTCGCAGTTGAAAATGGATGCTGAAAAACAAGCTGAAATTGACATTCTCAAACAAATTGCCGCCAAACAAAAAATGTTCGCCAGCCGAGTTGATCCAAACGCACCAAGCTTTGAAGAAGCGCCAGCTCAAATCCAAATCCAAAGCCCAATCAAAACCAACATTCCAGCCAGCAGCCGCAATCCAAATGATCCTTCAAGTTGGGGAAATGTTGGTAGAAATGAGGCCTGTCCTTGCGGAAGTGGGAAGAAATTTAAGCAATGTCACGGGTAAAAAATGACATTAAATTATTGAGTTATACAAAGTTTATATAGATATACTTAAAACTCTGTATATCTATATAAACTTTGTATAACTCCGCTTTTTTTAAATTACCGTTGGCTTTAGCCAGCGGTAACGAATTCCTAGAAAGCGGGCTTTAGCCCACAACTGTCCAAAAACCCTCTTGCAACCAGTAATATAAGGGT
>JAZKFV010000032.1:0-16848 GCA_040386195.1 Pseudomonadota bacterium
TCTCCTTTATAAGTGAAGTTGCAGCATTAGTTGCGCGAACAAATATTCTTGATGCTAATTCAGATCTTAACTCGTCGGCCAAAGGAGGAGTTCGCTCCCGATCCAATTTTAAAGATTCTAAAACCATCTCATTGGATTGGCTGGGTGAAATATAAAAATTATTAGCAAAATATGTTGATAAAAATTCTGCGATTGAATCTGAAGCTTGTGAAACTGTTTGATCTGGTCTGGTCATATTATTGGGAAATTAGTTTTGTAAAAAATACCACTATTAAGTAAATTACATATTCGACGAAGATTTTTGATGATAGGCATCAAAAATACTAAAACCAAATTTAATTTTTGATTGAATTAAAAACATATGAAACAAGCCATAAAACTTTTAGCAACTTTAATTTTTTTCTTCTCAATCAACTCCGCCAATGCCCAAAGCATAAGCGATTATAAATTTTGTAATCATTACAAATTCACTTATTTCAAACTGAAAATTTACGACATTAATTTGTGTAACAATCAAAACCAATCGTTGAATTATCAGGATCTTTATGACCAAGATTTTGCTTTGATAATTGAATATAACATTAACGTTAAAAGGCAGAAATTTGCCGAGAGTTCAATGGAAGAAATTGCTCGATATTACAAGTTAAGTGATTTGGAACAGAAAAATTATTATAATCAGCTACTCAAAGTTTTTGTTGATGTTAAACCAAAAGATCAAATTGCTGCGGTTTATCAAGCTTCCGGCGTTACCACTTTTTATCATAACCAAAAAGAAACCGGCAAAATTACTGATAAAAATTTCAGCAAAATTTTTCTAAATATCTGGCTACATCCGCAAGCGCATTATGCGGATATGAGAGATGATTTGTTGAGTGGATCTAAAAAATAAAACTTTATTTTATTTCAAACATAATCTCATTTCTTCTATTCCATGGAAATGTGAATGGGTCGTCGTAATAGGCGATTATTGGTTGGGATTTGGTTTTAAGATTATTTTGAGTGATGAATTTTTCTAAAATTGCTTTTTGCTCGGCAAAAGTTTTATCATTCCACAGCCCGTCAAATTTGATTGCAACCAATTTTTTAGCTGGCTCAATCTTAAATTTTATTGCTGAATTTTTTGGTTTTGGCAAAGTTTCTAAGCTGTATTTGCCAGGCATTGTGAATTGAACTTGCCATTTTTGCTCTTTGGAATCGGCAGAATTTTTACTGGCAATTTGCGCAACTGGCGAAGTTATAGAAATTTTCTCTGATTTGGCTTCTTGCATTACTGGCGAAGTCATCGCCACTTTTTGATCAGCAATATTGCTGCCAAAAATATATCCAGCCAAAATTCTAAAACCTTTATTAGCCGCTTCCTTTCTATCTCCAAAAACCTCAACTTCAGCAATTAATTTTTTTTCATAAGCTCTAATTTCAATATTCTCAGATTGCTTCTCAACCTTATAAGCTGGCGTTTCATAACCTTTGTAAGTTCCTTCTTTGGGCATATTGGCGCAAGATTGAATTAAAACAGTTAGCAAAATTAAAATTGGAAAAATTTTCATATTTATTATCAGTTTGTTAATATTTATTTTTAATCAAAACAATTTATCCAATGACTAATTTAGTATTTATCTTGGGCGATCAACTCTCTTTTAATATCTCATCACTGCAACATTTTGACAAGCAAAAAGATGTGGTTTTGATGGCAGAAGTTGTCAGTGAAGCCAATTATGTTTGGCATCATAAAAAGAAATTGGTTTTTATATTTTCGGCAATGCGGCATTTTGCGCAAGAGCTTGAAAAACAAGGTTTCAAAGTGCTTTATTTTAAATTAGATGAAGGCAAAAAAAGTTTTTCTGAGGCGCTTAATTGTGCAGTAGAAAAGTTAAAGCCACAAAGAATTATTATCACCGAAGCTGGAGAATGGCGGGTTGTGCAGGAAGTTAACTCTTGGAAACAAAAATTTGATTTGCCAATTGAAGTTCGAAGCGATGATCGCTTTATTGCCACTCATCAAGATTTTGCCAAATTTGCTGATGGTAAAAAGAAGTTAATTATGGAATTTTTTTATCGCAATTTGCGGCAAAAAACTGGCATTTTAATTGAGAATAAAAAACCCGTTGGCGGCAAATGGAATTTTGATAGCGAAAACCGCCAAACTATGCCCGACAAGGTTTTGCCGCCGGCAATTCTAAAATTTGAACCAGATAAAATTACTGGGGAAGTTATCAAATTAATTGAAGAAAAATTCTCTGATAATTTTGGCGAAATCACGCCGTTTTTTTATGCGGTTAATCAAAAACAAGCTGAAGAATTTTTTGTCGATTTTATTAAAAACCGTTTGAAAAATTTTGGTCAATATCAAGACGCAATGCGCACCGATCTTGATTTTGGCTTTCACAGCATCATTTCATTTTACATTAATGTTGGGCTTTTGGATGCCCTGAAATGCTGCCTTGCGGTTGAAGAAGAATATAAAAATGGACGATGCGATATTAATTCTGCCGAAGGTTTTATCCGCCAAATTCTAGGCTGGCGAGAATATATCAGAGGCATTTATTGGTATTTTATGCCCAAATATAAAGAGCTGAATTATTTTCAAGCGAACAGAAATTTGCCAGATTTTTATTGGGATGAAAATAAAACCCAGATGAATTGCATCAAAAACACCGTGCGCCAAACCAGACAAAACGGCTATTCCCACCATATTCAACGCTTAATGATTACCGGCAATTTTGCAATGCTCGCCGGCATTGATCCCAAACAAATTAATGATTGGTATATGGCAGTTTATTTAGATGCGTTTGAATGGGTCGAACTGCCCAACACTCACGGAATGGCAATTTACGCCGATGGCGGAATTGTTGGCTCCAAGCCTTATGCGGCGAGTGGAAAATATGTTTCTAAAATGTCGAATTTTTGTAAATCTTGTCTTTATGATGTCAGCAAAACTACTGGCAAAAATGCTTGTCCATTTAACTTTTTATATTGGAATTTTTTAATCACCAATCAAGAACAGCTGAAAGGCAATCACCGTATGGTTTATCCTTATTTGAATTTGGCTAGAAAAAGTGAGAAGGAATTAGAGGAAATAAAAAATCAGGCACAAGAGTTTTTAGAATTTTGTGAATAATAAGTAAGACAAAAACTCCACTAAGGTTTGCAAATTGTAATATCTTTGGTAGATGCCTCAGCGAGCATATTCAGAACTAATTCTTGCCGTCTTACCTTTAATTGCGCCGTGCGAAGTGGTATGTCGGAAATCCCGACACACCACATTTTCACCCATTTTTCTGGATAAACCTAATTATCTTTCCTATAAACCTCATCCAAAGTTCTTCCGTCCTTAAGCTTCCAATGCATCCAGCCATTAGCTGGCGAGCCAAGTATAATTTGCGCTGCTGTGGATGGGCTGGAAAAAAGATTATCTTCTTCAAGTTCATAAAATCCATTTTTTTCAATCAAAATTTTATCTTCAATTAAAGTATTTCTTATCAATGGAGGGTGAGTTTCTTGAAATTTTTTTGAAAGTTCAAACGAGCATTTTGCTCCTTTAAATATAACAAAACCTTCTTCTGTATATTTGCCCTGTCCATAGCAGCCTTTGCTATTTTTACACTCAAAAATCAGATCGTCCTTTTTGTTTTGTGCGACTTCTTGAAATATATTCAATCCTAAAACAGAAATTAAGATTGAGATTGTTTCAAAATTATCAATCAAGTCTGCTTCTACAGATTCACTCAAATGAGGCTTTTTAGGCTTTGATTGATCTGAATTGTGAATTTTTGAACGATTAGCTTTTGTAGCCTTTTGATAAAAAAGCCATTCAAGATATTTAACATGGGTTTTAGTAAAGAAGCCTGTTCTTGATGTAAAAGAAATGGCATATTCCCAAAAGTCCATTCTGGCGTTATGAGTGCTCAAACGCTGAATAAAGTCTTCTGTTTCTCCAATGTAAATTTCTGGCTTAGAATGATCTTGTGGTAATGTTGCCAATACATATACGGCTGGCGAGTGTAGATTTTCTCTTGTCTTTGCAACATCTACTTTTGAGCGTGGGATATAGGTTGCTTCAATTGTTCTGCTTGTAATGCTTGCGGTTCTAATGCTTTTGGGGTCTCCGTCCGGTAAGAATATTTCTATTGTTTTTGGCTTGTTTGTCATTTTTTAGCCTATTTATTTAGCTTATTTATTATTGTCATCACACTACTTCAACAAATCCACCCTATATTTCACATCATCATTCTCAAACCTAATCCCAACCTTCTCAAAGGCATCAATAATTTTTTCAAGCGTATCAACTTTTAAATTTCTCACGCCTCTTTCAAAATCTGCCAAAGTCGCTTTATTAATCCCTGCTTTTTGGCTCAAATCTTCTTGTTTCCAATTTACCAAATCTCTAGCTGCTTTACATTGTTGGTAAGTAATAATTACTTTGCTCATTAATTTTATTTTTTAGTTGACCTAGAAAATCTGGGGACAGTATGTCAATTAAATTATGTCGAAGTTTGAAGACTAATTAATATGCCGTCTCAAGATTTTCTTCCCGCTTTTCCCGGAGTGGGATTGTGTTTTAGCATAAGATTGAATTAACGCCCAGCTCCTGTTTTTGGATCATTATCGTTTTTTTTAGCATATTTGTTATAAACAACGCGTCCAACAGCTAAAGCTGCTGCCGTTGTAGCAACAGCAACAGCGGCAGATGGCCAATAACTACTAGAAGCCTCTTCTCCTGGAGGGGATTCTGAGTTAATCATTTCATTAACTTTCTCAACCGCTGTAATTGCAAGTTGCGAGTGACCTTCATAAATTTTACTAAAAAATAAAATTAGCATTTCCTGAGCATTAGCTCCTATAAAATTGCAATTAGGCACCCTGATATCTCTAAAAAAAGCCTCCCCTCTTTCGCCAAGCCAGCTGTATAAAAGCCCCCTTGATTCCACAAAATCTTCTGCAAAAATTGTGCAGGGATCAGACCTAAATTCTTCCGTTGTGTGCCCGTAGCCAACATATTTTGCGCGCTCTTCCCACATTTTGCTAAAAGGATTGCCAATTATTGATCCGTAGGAACTCTCAGCAACTTCAACATGATCTCTATTTTTTTTAAATTTTTTTATAATGTTGTCAAAAACCCTCATAAAATTTACAACTCCTTCAAATGAGTATGGATTGGTGGTTCTAAAAAATGCCACATCTGATTCTTTGTAAGTAAGTGCAAGATCTTGTTGTCTTATTTCTCGTAGAAAATTTTCTGTATTTTCATTAAAACTATAATGACAGGTGACATATTTTTCTCGCGAGTAATCCTCTTTTAAAGTTTCAAAAAAAGGATGTTCTGACTGACTAGATTCTCT
The DNA here is from genome assembly GCA_040386195.1 of Pseudomonadota bacterium. Taxonomy (GTDB): domain Bacteria; phylum Pseudomonadota; class Alphaproteobacteria; order Rickettsiales; family UBA1997; genus JAJTCH01. Next base: position 5,340 of record JAZKFV010000032.1, read on the forward strand.
TTCAACTGCTTTCTTATATTTTCCAAAAATTTTATCTCTTAAAGAAATTACGCTAATAAAAGCCATATCAACATAAGGTTTCGCAAATCTTGCATTAAGGTTTTTAAATAACTTGGGGTCAGATAAATCAGGCTCAATATCAATATCAAAATAGGCGGCAATATTGTTTTTATTAAACTCGCCAAGCCCACAAAAACCAATTATTCCTTTCAAATAGTCAGCTATTAAGGCGTTACTAAATATTTTTTTACCTTCAAATTCTTCAGTATTCATTCTGTTATAAGTTCTAAAAACTGAATCGACCAAACTTTTAGCCGAGACCTCTGCTGATTCTGGTGACATTCCTCTTGATTGGTAAAATTTAATAGTTGCAGCCTTAAGTTTTTCAAAAACTTCATCAATATGAATTATTGTAATACCTTTTTTGTCCAAAAATTCATAAGCATGAGATTGCGGCTCATCGCCAACTTTATAACTTTTAAGCATCGCAGCTGCTTTTTCATCAACCACCAAAAAAGTTTGAGAATTATTAGCTTGAATATTAGGATTTTGCGCTATCGCTAAAGTATTCTCTAAATATCTCAGATAAGCAGGGTTATCTCCGAGCAAACAACTGTAAAACTGAAATTCAAATGCCATATAAGTTATAAATTTATAGATTAATATTTTCGCAAAGCAGATTCCAAAGACTCGCAGACAAATTTAAACTCACTCGCCAGCAACCTTTTAGGTAAAACTTTTTGACCGTTTAGAAGCAAATCCTCACCCATTTGACCAAACAAAATTTTAACCGCTAAAGCTGGCATATTAAAAAATGCTGGGCGGTTTAGGGTTTTGGCTAGGGTTTTGGTGAATTGTTGGTTGGTGATTGGATTGGGTGCGGTGAAATTGAAAACGCCGCTGAGATTTTGGTTTTGGATCAGAAAATTAATTGCTGCTACCAAATCATCAATGTCAATCCACGACATAAATTGTTGGCCATCGCCAATTTTTCCGCCTAAACCAAGTTTGAAAGCGGGCAACATTTTTGCTAATGCGCCGCCGTTTTTTCCTAGAACAATTCCGAATCTAGTCAGGCAAACTCTAACTCCAAAGCTGCTGGCTTGATTGGCGCATTTTTCCCATTTTTGACAAAGATCGGAAGTAAATTCTTGTCCGGCGGAAGAATTTTCATCCAACTCTTCATCGCCTCTTGAGCCATAAAAACCAATGGCGGAGGCGCTGATTAAGGTTGTTGGTTTTTGTTCTAAACGGGAAATTAAATTGATGATATTTTGGGTGTTTTGAATACGGCTATTAACTAGAATTTCTTTTTGTTTTTCATTCCATCTTTTATCAGCAATTGGCTCGCCAGCAAGGTTGATGATGTGATCAATTTTTTCAGAATTTGAAATTTCTGTTAAATTTTCAATCACCCTCACCTGATTGCCAAATAATTTTTCAGCTTTGCTTTTGCTGCGAGTCAGCACGATAATTTTTTGCTGATTTTGCAAAAGATTAGCAATTAATTTTTTGCCAACAAAGCCAGTTGCGCCAGTGATTAAATAGCTCATTAGATTTTGATTTTAGGTTGCAAATTAGAAAGCCCGCCATCCACGCCAATTGTTTGACCAGTAATAAAATTGGCTTTATCGCTGAGTAAAAATTCAACCATTTGCGCCACATCTTCAGCCTTTCCAACTCTGCCTAAAGCGTGCATTGCGGTTGAAAATTTTAGAGCGTTTTCATTGCTGGTAATTTTGGCGGTAAGTTTAGTGGCGGTTAATCCTGGGGCTACAACATTGAAGCGTAAATTCTGAGCAGCATAAGTTGCGCCAGCCGATTTTGCCAAAGCAATCACACCACCTTTAGCAGCAGCAATTGCTTCGTGATTAGCAATTCCTTGCATTGCGGCAGCGGATGAAAGCAAAACTACTGAACCGCCGTTTTTCATATATTTTCCAGCTGATCTGACAACCGCAAAAGCGGTGGTTAAATTAGCATTTACAGTTGTCAAATATTCTTCAAAAGAAGTTAAATGCGCCGGTTTTAAAATTACTGAACCAGAAAAATTAGCAACACCGTCAACGCTTCCCAAGCTTTGCGCGGCATCTGCAAAAACATTATCCACGGCGGCAAAATCAGCCGCGTCCAAAACCGCACCAGCACAGTTTAATTCACTTTTCAGCTGTTCTAATTTTTCAGAATTTCGAGCAGTAATAAAAATATTTTTGCCTTGTGCTTGCAAGTTTTTAGCGGTTAAATAGCCAATATCACTAGAGGCAGAGACGATTAGATAATTTTGCATAAATTTAATTTGAATGAAAAAATGGAAAACCAAAATATAACCAACCAACAAATAATTTGCTATTCACTTCTCGCTTTTCCTTTAGCCTTTCTGGCAATGCCCATTTATATTTATTTGCCTAATTTTTATGTCAATAATTTTGCAATTTCGCTGCAATCAATTGCTTTGGTGCTTTTAATTAGTCGAGTTTTTGATGCGGTTTTAGATCCGTTTTTGGGAATTGTTGGTGATAAATATTCGCATTTTAAAAGAAAAATTATTGCATTCTCAGCGCCAATTTTGGGAATTGCTTTTATATTTTTGTTTCATCCGTTTGCCAATTCCAATCTGGCTTGGTGGCTTTTTATTAGTCTTTTTATCACTTATTTTTTCTTCAGTTTGATTCAAATTAATTATCAATCTTTAGCGGTTGGTTTTTCTGAAGATTATAATCTAAAAACCAAAATCATCGCCATTCGTGAAGCGATTGGCGTTGTGGGAATTATTTTTGCTTCAACTGCGCCGGCATTGCTGTTTTTATATTTTTCGGAAGTAAAAAGTTTTTTGATAATTGGAATTTTCTACTTAATTTTGATTAGTTTTTGTGCGGCAATTTTTTATTTCAAAGCGCCACAATCAGTAATTACAAACACCAAAATTCAACATCAATTTGATTTTTCTTTTCTAAAAAATCGTCAACTTAAATATCTTTTTACAATCTTTTTCTTCAACTCACTAACCTTCGGAATTACTGCTTCATTGATGTTATTTTTTGTTGAAATTGTTTTAAACGCCAAAAATTTTACCAGCCTATTTTTATTATTATATTTTGGCGGTTTGCTGGTTGGCATTCCTTTCTGGGCAAAATTATCTGAGAAATTAAACAGCAAAGAAAAGGCTTGGCAAATTGCGATGATTCTAATTGTAATAATTTTTGCCTTTTGCGGATTTTTAAAAGCTGGAGATATTGCCTTTTACAGCTTGATTTGTTTGGCTTCGGGCTTTTGTTTTGCGGCAGATTATTGTTTATCTTATTCAATTTTAACCGATATAATTCAAAACCAAAAATTAGAAAAATCAACCAGCACAATTTTTGGAGTGATTAATTTTATTATCAAATTTTGCTTTGCTTTCGCTTCCGGAGTTTTATTGTTTGGTTTGGGCAAAATTCAAGAAACTTCTCCTGATCTACAAAATAATTTTTTGATTATTTCTTACTGCTTAATTCCTTGTTGCTGCAAAATTTTTACTTATTTTTTCCTCAACCAATTTCAAAAATTATATGCCTAATTTCACAAAATTATTAACCTTAATCACAATTTCTATGTCACTATTTTCTTGCAAATCAATCACTCCACAAGACTACGCCCAAAATGAGCCCAAACTTGATATTAGAAAATATCTCAGCGGCAATGTTAAAGCTTGGGGAATTTTAGAAGATAGATCAGGAAAAATCACTCGCCGCTTTACTGTTGATATGATTGGAACTTGGAACGGCAATAAAGGTGTTTTGGATGAAAAATTTATTTTTGACGACGGCGAAAAAAGCGCGCGCATCTGGACGATTGAAGTTAGCGACAACAACAATTTCACCGCAACCGCCGCCGATGTTGTTGGCAAAGCCATTGGCAAACAATATGGCAACACCATTCAAATGGCTTATACACTTGATTTAGAAGTTGCTAAAGGCAAAAGATATAATGTGGTTTTGGATGATTGGATGTATTTGTTGGATGAAAAAACTTTGGTCAATAAATCTGAAATTAAAAAATTCGGCATCACTTTTGGCAAGTTGACGATTTTCTTTAAGAAAGATTAAGGCATATAAACAGGTTCTTATGTTGAAAAGACTATGTTTATGAGTTAGAATTTTTTTGATTCTAATAAAAATAGGCAAAAGATGAACAATAAATGCAAAGAAATAATCTTTAAATCTAACGGGATTTTAACTTTAGGAGCCGAAGTTGAGTTGCAGCTGATTGATCACGATACTTTAAATCTTTCCCCGAAAGCCAATGAATTGCTGGATGCTGGTCAATTTATCAAAAACCTCAAACAAGAATTTTATTTAAGCACGGTCGAAATTTGCACCGATAAATGCGACGATGTTCATCAAATTAAACAAGATCTAAAAGCATCTTTTGATCAGCTAATTCCAATTGGTAATGATTTGGGTTTGGATTTTTCTACTACCGGATGTCACCCATTTTCCCGCTATTCTGACTGCGTAATTACGCCTTCCAAAAGATATGATGAGTTAATAAACCGCAATCAATGGCTGACCAGAAGAATGACGGTTTATGGTCTTCATGTTCATATAGGTATGAAAGACGGGCATGATTGCATCCGCTTTAATAATTTTTTCCTGCCATTTTTATCGCACTTTTTAGCCATTTCGTCCAGCTCACCTTTTTGGCAAGGCGAAGATACCGGCCTTGCTTCGGTTCGCCCCACTACTTATGAATCAATGCCAACTTCGGGTCATCCTTATGAGGTGAGCGGCTGGAACGAATTTGAAAGTCTTTGCCATACATTGAAAAAATGTCACGCCATCGACTCGCTAAAAGATTTATGGTGGGATATGCGCCCAAGCCCGGGCTATGGAACTTTAGAAATTAGAGTTTGTGATGGTCTGGCAACTTTGGAAGGAACGGTGGCAATCGTTGCTTATATTCATTTATTGGCGCATTGGTTTAATGATAATTGCAGCTGGTTTCATCAGGTGCAGCCTTGCCCGAGATTTTTGCTGCGTGAAAATAAATGGCGAGTGATGAGATATGGTTTGGATGCTGAGTTGGTTTTAAATATTGACGGCAAAACCGCCTTGGTTCGTGATGAAATTGAAATGTGGCTTGATATTACTAAAGATTATGCCAAAAAATTAGGTTATGAAGATTATGTAAAAACCCTAAGAGAAATTATGAAGCGCGGAACTTCATCCGATCGCCAAAGAGCGGTTTTTAATAAAACAAATTCTACCAAGGAAGTTGTTCGGCATAATATTAAGGAGTTTATAAATCAGGCTCCGATATGGGATATTTAGTGGGTTTTTTGGCTTATAAAGAACTTGTCACAATCGCCCGGCTTCTGGGCGATTGTGACAATGCAATCAACTATTTATTTAATTTAGTATCCACAACCAAATAACCACGATAATTAGAACCAACATAGTTTTTGGTGTTCATAGCGTGATAAAGATCGCTTAAATTAATCCAAATCCATTGATTTCTGTGTGCTGCAACATCGAGCATTAACACTGAATCAGATTTTTCGTCATAAGCGGCAATTGGAGAAAAATGTCCGCCCATTAAACCTTTGTAAGAATGATCATAGTTTAAAAGTAAAAACTTTTGATCGGAGTTGATGACTTCTTTAACTAGAGTTCTAAAGTCAGCCAAAACTTTGTCGTCATATTTATCAGCATAAACTAACTTAGATTTTACACCGTGAATTTTAAGCATTTTTTGCAACTCATCAATATCGATGCCGCCGCCAAAAGAGCCGTCTTTTCTGGTCATTTTCATATAGATAGCTTTGTGATCCAAAATTTTATCAGTTGCTTCGCTGAAGAAATTTCCTTCGTTAAAAATGCGATATTGCAAAGGATATTTTTTATCTCCAATTGCAATTGGCCATTCTTCAACAACCGGCATTGGCTGATGATTTAATTCATAAATTGCTGACAAAACCACAGTTGCTGCGGCTTGACCACAAGCTGCAGGATTTGGTTGTGGCGCAAAATGATGAGCGAGACGGAAAAAATCACCTTTATATTCAGTGCGAGAAAAGCGCTCAATACCTTCTTTGCTATTCCAGTTAGTCACAGCAACTTGCTTGCTGTAAGGACTTTGTGGATATTCACTGTAATGAAAAGACATACTTTTGTTAATAACAGCCTCATCCAAATTTGCGGAAAAAGCACTACTCATTAAAGCCGCACTCATCAAAGCTGCGACTGAAAAATATTTAAATGTTTTTGTAATCATATAAATTAAATTTAAGTTAAAGAAAGATTTGTAAAAACCAGTTGCTAAACTAATAACTCTCAATCGAATTTCAATTAAAAATATGGCAAATAAAAACAGCAATTATCAGGGCAAAAATATTTGGCTGATTGGCGCCAGCTTTGGCATTGGTGAAGAGCTTTATCGTCAATTTTCTGAGGCTGGAGCAAAGCTGATTATTTCTGGGCGCAGCTTAGAAAAATTGCAGCAAATTATTGGTGAAAATAAAAATCATCTAGCTTTACCAATGGATGTAACTGACGAAAATTCGGTAAATTTGGCGGTCGAAAAATTGCAACAAAATTTTGCAAAAATTGATTTGATAATTTTTTGTGCTGGCATTTATCAGCCGATGAATGTTGATAATTTTGATCTGAAAAAATCTAAAGAAATTAGCAAAACAAATTATGTGGGAATGCTCAATTTATTGGCGGCAATTTTGCCAATTATAAAGCAAAAAAAGCTCGCTCACTTAGCCATAATTTCCAGCGTTGCTAGTTATTTTGGAATGAATAATTCTTTAAGCTACGGCGCCAGCAAGGCTGCGCTTTCTAATCTAACAATGAGTTTGTATTTGGAGCTCAAAAAATATGATGTGAAAGTTCAGCTCATCAATCCCGGATTTGTCAAAACTCGTCTTACCGATCAAAATAATTTCAAAATGCCTTTAATGATTACGCCTCAAAAAGCGGCGGAGGTTATAATTAAAGAACTTGGCAGCAATAAATTTGAGATTTTTTTTCCTAAGATTTTTGTTTGGATGATGAAAATAATTGGTCTTTTGCCTTATAAAATGCAATTGAAAATTTTATTGCAAGTTAAGTAAATCAATGTTGCAAGAAAGATTTTATTATTGACAATGAGCCACTTTTAAAAAACCAAATTTCCGATGGATTATAAAGTTAAACTACAAAATATCACCAGAAGCACCAATCTTACTGGCGTGAATAATGATGCAATTGGCTTAGTTTTGGCAAAGCTGATTAACAATTCTGCCCAGCAACAATTTTTGCACATTGCCGCTAATGATAAAGAAGCTGATATTTTGCAGCAGCAAGTTGAATTTTTTGCCAAAGAACTAATCGAAAATAATCAATTAGAAATTTTATCTTTCCCCGCTTGGGATTGCTTGCCTTATGATCGGGTTTCGCCAAAGCCAACTATTATTGCAACGCGAATTAATTGTTTGCATAAGATTGCTAAGAATAAAACTGAGAAAAAAATCCTCGTTATAACCACAATTAACGCAGTTCTACAAAAAACCGTTCCTTTGAATTTAATCAAAAATCTCGGTTTTAAAATTGAAGTTGGCGATGAAGTTTCCATTGATCTTTTGGCGCAATCTTTAATTGATAATGGCTTTACCAGACAATCAATTGCTAGCGGAATTTCTGAGTTTGCGATTCGCGGCAATATTGTTGATATTATTACCGCCAATAACCAAATTGCTGATGATTTGATTGGTTATCGCTTAGATTTTTTTGGTGACACAGTTGAGGGAATTAAAGTTTTTGATCCGCTGACGCAAATCACCTCTAATAAAATCAGCAAGATTAATCTTTTGCCAACTGCGGAAATTAATTTGAACTCCAAAGCTATCAATAATTTTCGCAATAATTATCGCACAATTTTTGGCATTCCTCACGAAGATATGATGTATAATGCAATTTGCGAGGGCAGAAGCTACGCGGGAATGGAGCATTTTATGTCGCTGTTTTATGAGCAGAATTTGAGTAGTTTTTTTGAATATTTAAACAATCCGCAAATTTCATTTTCTAATGCGGTTCTTGAAGCGAAAAATGAGCGGTTAAAAATTATTGCCGAATATTATCAGGCAAGAGTTGAGAGTGTTAAAGAAAGTAAAACTTCTGGCGCTATTTATAATCCACTGCCGATTGAACATTTGTATTTGCGCGATGAAGAATTTGGAAGTGAATTAGAAAAAAATTTAGTAATCAATTTTTCATTATCAAAACCATCTGTAGAAACTAGACAAATTGATCTTGAAATCAAGCCAATTCCCGATTTTGCCCTCGCCTCACGAGCCAATAAAATCAATACTTTTGAGCTTTTCAAAAACTTTTTACAATCTGAGTTCAAAGATCACAGAATTATTCTTTTTTGCTTTTCACTCGGATCGTTGGAAAGACTTAGAAAAATTTTATTAGATCATGAAATTAACAGTAAAATCATTGAACATAGCAATGACAAATTAGCCAAAAATCAAATTGGTCTGAGCGTTTTGCCAATTGGCAATGGCTTTTATACCAGTGATTTGATGATGATTGGCGAAGCTTCTTTGCTTGGTGAAAAGATTGGCAGCAGATCGGCAAAAAAATCAGCGGAAAGAATTTTGTCGGAAGGAATTACTTTACAAGTTGGTGAGTTGGTGGTGCATCGTTATCATGGAATTGGTAAGTTTGATGGCTTACATAATATTGAAGTATCTTCTGAAAAAAGCGCCGGCATTAAAAATGCCCCCGTTAAAAACGACTTTCTAAAAATTCTTTATTTTGGCTCCGATGTTTTGTTTGTGCCGGTTGAAGATATAAATTTAATCACTCGTTATGGCAGTGAAAATTCTTTAATTGAGCTGGATAAATTAGGAAATAATAATTGGCAAAATCGCCGTGAGAAAGTTCGCAAGAGAATTAAAATTGCGGCCGAAGCGTTGATTAAAATTGCCGCTGAAAGACAAATTCGCAAAGCGCCAATTCTAATTCCACCTTTGATGGAATATGAAGAATTTAAAGCCCGATTTGGTTTTGAAGAAACTGCTGATCAATTAAAAGCAATTGCTGAAGTTGAAGAAGATTTACAAAAAGGCTCACCAATGGATCGTTTGGTTTGCGGCGATGTTGGCTTTGGAAAAACTGAAGTGGCGATTCGTGCTGCTTTCGTTGCTGCTGCTAATGAAACTGGAAAATATCAAGTGGCGATTATCACCCCAACAACTTTGCTTTGCCGTCAACATTACCACAATTTTGTTAATCGTTTTAAAGATACCCAAATTAAAGTTGCCCAGCTTTCGCGAATGGTTTCAATTTCCGAAGCCAAAAAAATTAAACAAGATTTGGAAGATGGAAAAGTTGATATTGTGATTGGCACTCATGCGCTTCTGAATAAAAATATTAAATTCAAAAAACTGGGTTTGATGATTGTTGACGAAGAACAACATTTTGGTGTGATTCAAAAAGAGCGCTTGAAAGAATTACGCAGCGAAGTTCACATTCTCACTCTTTCCGCAACACCAATTCCACGCACTTTGCAAATGTCTTTGAGTGGAGTGAAGGAACTTAGCATTATCGCCACGCCGCCAGTTGATCGTATGGCGGTGCGCAATTATGTGATGCCTTATGATTCAGTGATTGTGCGCGAAGCAATTTTGCGTGAACATAGCAGAGGCGGCAGAACATTTTTTGTGGTGCCGCGCATTCAAGATCTAAATCAGCTCCACGATAAATTGGCTAGACAAATTCCTGAAGTGAAAATTGAAGTTGCTCACGGACAAATGTCTGCCGCTGCTTTGGATAAAATTATGAATGATTTTTATGATGGTAAATTTGATGTTTTGCTTTCCACCACCATTATTGAATCGGGCATCGATATTTCCGCTGCCAACACCATGATCATTTATAAATCAGAACATTTTGGTTTGGCGCAACTTTATCAATTGCGCGGCCGAGTTGGGCGCGGCAAGCTGCGCGGCTATTGTTATTTTACAACTAAAGTTAATCAGATTAGTGAAATTGCTAAAAGAAAATTACAAGTAATTCAAAGTTTAGATACTCTTGGCGCTGGATTTTCTATAGCTTCGCACGATATGGATATTCGTGGTAGTGGAAATATTTTGGGCGATGAACAATCTGGACATATCAGAGAAACTGGCGCCGAGCTTTATCAGTCAATGCTTTTAGATGCGATTAAACAATTGAAAAATGGCGCCAAACTTGATCAAAATAAAATTGAAGAGTTGATTGAAGAAGATTATTCCATTCAAATCAAACTTGGAATTTCGCTATTAATTCCTGAAATTTATATTGAAGATTTAACAACCAGAATGCAGTTTTATAAACGCATTGCCAATATTGATAGCAAGGAACAGCAAGAACAACTAAGCATTGAAATCATTGATCGCTTTGGAAAATTGCCGGTTGAAATTGAGAATCTTTTGCAAGTTGCTTATTTAAAAAATCTTTGTAGAAAAGCTAATATCGAAAAATTAGAAAACACTTCGCAAGGCATTTTGATTAGCTTTAGAAATAATCATTTTGCTAATGGGGAAAAGCTTTTGGAGCTAGTTTTCTCCAGCAAAAATCAGATTAAATTACAAGGTCATAAAGTTTTGTTTTTGACTATTTCTAAGTCAGATAATGAGAAATTGCATAATGCTTTAAATGCGATTACTAAAATTAATAATTTGTTATGAAGTTATCAGCGGAAGAATTAGAACGAATAAAAGAATCACATAAAGCTAAAGATCTGCAAGAAATTCTTAAAGAAGAGGCAGATAAAAAAGATGATGGAGATTCTGGTTTTGCTGATGCAAATAGTGATGAAGGTGGTGATCAGAATTTTATTTCAGATCAAAATGTTAGTGTTGCTCAAGCCAAAAGAAATAGTATTTATCAAAGACTAAGACAAGAATTAAGCAATGCTGCTGAAAAGTTACGCAACGCGATCAGACCAATAAACAACCAGTTACGCAGCTTGGATAAAGAGGTTGGCGGTGTGGAAGTTGATTATAACAAAATTGATAAAAGAACTAATCTGGATGTTGATGTTTGGGATGATCAAACTAAAAAAATTAATCAAGAAGCTATTGAAGCAGAAAATAGCGATGCTGAGGAAAACAAATCTTTTATCCATCTAATCAAAAGTGGCTTTGGGAAAAAAGGTAAAAAAAGAAAACACCTCGGACAAGTTGATTTGGGCAAATCTGCTCAAGAAAATGATGAAGCTAGACCAGCTGGTTTTGTGGAAAGATTAAACAAATCAAAAGAAGAACGCAGCCATATTAAAAAATAATCGCGTTGATTAAAACCAATCAACTTAAAATCACTCAACTTTTTTGATTTAAACCTCCACCCCTAAAACCCAAAATCCCCACTCCCCAAATCAACCTTACCAACTATTTTAATTGCAAAATCATGATCCTGATTACCATCATGATGTTCAACGACGGTATTATTGTCATTATCAAAATGATAACTCAACCCTTCTGGGGTTTGATCATCAT